>CAJFQZ010000007.1 GCA_904419285.1 Lachnospiraceae bacterium UBA1818 | reverse complement strand
CCTGCGCTGGTAATCCATACCTTTGTTGCATTTTCGGAAGGCTTTCCTTTTGCGATATGTACGTGGATCGGTTCAACAGGTTTATTCTCATTTGTCCAGAAATAAATTCAGTATTCTCCCATTCTAAAGATTTGAGGCATTCTCAAAGCCCCCTTCCTGAGAGAATTCAATAATAAGATGAGCAGTTGATCTTATTATCTCTTCGAATTGCTTAATCTCTTCTTCCGAAAAATGGTAAATATCTTCCCATGTGTAATCGGGGAGCCAGCATGTAGCATGTTTAAATCCATATTTTTCATCCGGTCTTTCGATATACACTTTAACTCTTCCATCATTCTGCATATCAGAATGAACAATCTCTGTTTCATCATTCAATGTCATAAACGGATACATCATATCATAATTCCTCCCTACTTCTTATACGCTACTATTATATCACATTAAGAATATTTTTAAATTAGGATCTGCCATACAAACCGGAAACTGAAAACTAAAACTCATACATTGTTCCATGTGCAAGTAACAGTCCATCGGTTAATTCTACACATAAAATTATAGTATTCTCATCATCAAAATTATTATGTCCATTGTCAATCCACTCAGAAAATACCTTTTTTAGTTTCTCGGCAATCCGATAATTTTCCTCTTTCCCGAAATATCCCAAATTGATACTCTTTCCATGTGCCGTGAACCATTCACCAGCTATTGCTACAGTAGAGTTGCTTTCCATATGCCTCATTTTATTTGAAAGTGCATATGTAATAATATAAAATGCACCTTTCTCATAATAAGCATTTACATAACGTACAAAAGGCACCTCATTTTCTACTGTTGCCAATGCAATAATGGTATCTTTTCCAAATCGTTCCGCCATTATTTTTTCAGCATCTTCACTTAATTTTTTCACAAAGTCATCTCCCTTACAAATTAGGATTTGTCAAGATAAAGCATTCCCATAGTAATGATTATTCCATGTTTGTTCAAATATATCAATAGACCTAATTGCTAACCGTTCATTGCTTTTATTTATCTCATAAAGAATTACAACTGGCTCATCATCGAGATTATGCTTCCAAAATAACTTTAGATATTCCATCCAAATCGTCTCCAGAATTAGGATTTACTGTTTCAAATTAATTCTCACTTAATGATTGTTCAATAAAATCCTTTACTTCATATATATCTTTAAATTCCTTGTACTTTAGAAATCCGTCTATGTTATTATCCACCGAATACTTCAGCGAAAAAATATAATAAATATCTTTTCCATTTTCACTTCCAGTAACATACAATACATCCCCATTTCCTTCGCACATTGCCACGGCCCATATTCTTCTATTGTATAGAAAATGATTATTTCCAATTTCTTTTTTTAGTTCTTCAACCAAAGTTCCGTTTGATTGCGATAACGGAATCATGTGCCAAGTAAAATCTTTACCATATTTATCATACAAATCACAAAACACTTCTTCCGCTGTCATAAAAAATTTCTCCTTATCTCTTCTAATTATCCGGACTACAAATTAGGATTTGTTGTTTTTTCTGTTCCGAATATAAGCAATTATAGGAAATAAAATATAACAGAAAACAATAGCTATTGAACCCATAATAACAATATCTGTTAATGGATAGAAATAATAGGTCACCAATATTATATTGGTTATAGACCAAGTAGATAGCAATGCAGTTGAAAAAGCCCCGGACATCTCCATACTTAACGAATTTTGTCCAGGACGCTTTTTTGAAAAGCTACTATGCGTAAACATAGATAAAAATGCCATTAACAGCATAGCCCATAAAAACCATTTCCCGGTAGAATTATTCGGAACTCCTACCTCATTCCAATGTACAACCAAATCACCATGAATGGTAAAGGTTCCGAACAAACAAAAAATTATTGCTAGCAGAAACATTATTATTGAGATATTTCTCCATAATTTTATTGGTGACAATCTAAACATTCAAAACACTCCATTCTAGGCATGACATAAACATAAATTCCAATCTGTCGACCTATTTTATTTCATTATACCATTCGTTTATTTCCCTGTCATTGTCTTTCTTACCCATACGAAAAGAGAGCGGAACATCATCGTCCACTCCCTTTCAAATACTCCACATGATTCATTACTTCATACCATATTACAACTAAATGCGAAAAAACCTCACTTACTTGTGATACGGCTCCCCATAACGTATCCAAGTGCGGTTTTCGGTTCCTTTTAAAATCCCCCATTATTATAAGCTCTTGTGATCACATAAGACGGTTCATAATATGCACTGCTATTGTAATTATCAATCGTATCACATATTTCATCGTTATATACTCGGATCATTCCATCAATATAATCTTCCTCTGGCTGTAACGTTGACAGAATCAGCCTTGTATACACCTTCCCCATCTGTGTTTCTGATGGAATCTCATCTACCAGTTCTGAATTGACATCCGTAATATCAAAATTTCCTCTTGCTAACTTATACTCTTCAATCCATTCATCTTCAATTTTCAGAGGATTCTCACAGTGAAGTACATTAGCCAGGCTGATCAGACGCACCCACTCATCTTTAGCTATAGAATTAACAACATATTTGTTTTTCTGATGTAATTTCCTTGCTATGCGTTCTATCATATAACACAGAAAATAAAGATCATTCTGGGTTATTTGCTCTTCTGGGAAAAATTTATTTGTCATAGCGAATAACTCCCTTCAAATTTGATAGTCTGTAATGCTTTCTCTGTGCAGAATACAATCTGATGTGTCGGATACTTAAACTTAACCAATTCCCAGAAAGCCGCTTTTGAAATTCGTTCAGCCATATAATCCTCAACATAATCCCAGATTGTATCATCCGCCATTGGTCCCTCAACAATGTCATAATCATGTTTTAAACCAAGCCGGCAGTTTACGACAAACTGCAGCCACTCCTCTGTCATCTCACTAAACTTTTTTATGTTCAGGTCTTTATCAGGTAAATATTCATAAAAATTGACAATATGCTTTCTACGTTTTGTCAAAGCCCAGCGTTTTGCCTGTTTTTCTATAATGGTACAATAAAATCCGTAGCCGAAATCTTTGTAAAATCCATTTTCCAAGATCTGCGGTTCTTGAACTGTTACATTACTTCCATGATATAAAATCATATACTTTTTACTCCTTCACGAATTAGGAATGTTACTCTCACTTATCCATTCATTAAATGTATCTACGCTTATAACACAGTCAGAATTTTGCCCAGCCTCTTGAACCCATATAGGTAAGATACTCAACTCTTGATAGTATTGATCTATATCATCAAATATCATATCTCTCAGTGTGTCATATAACACGCATATCTCTCCATCTAAAGCATAATTAATGGAGTCCTCTGGATAAGTAAACCTATTTTGTGTTTCGTTATCTAATTCTTGAATCTGAAATTCATCAGTTTTATCTATAAAATAGTGAACATCCTCAACTATTCCATTTTGATAATATGTTTTCATTTTTCTAGACCTCAATTAGTTTCAATTGCGAATAAAATTACATGTTGCATCTCTTTCTTCCACAGCAATATTTTCAAATAAGTTTTTATGTGCATAAAATTTTAAGTCGACAAATTACTTTAGTCTATTATAACACCCCAGCATTTCTCTGTCATTTTCTTTCTTGAATATGCAAAAAGAGAGTGGACCATCATCTGTCCACTCCCTTTCCAAACACTTTACATGATTCATTACTTCACACCATATCACACCCCAATGCGAAAAACGCCCCTACTTGTGATACGGTTCCCCATTCATGATCCGATACCCCCGATATACCTGCTCCAGCAGCACCACCCGCATCAGCTGATGCGGAAATGTCATCTTCGAAAAGCTGAGTGCAAAGTCTGAACGCTTCAGCACTTCTTTTCCCAGTCCGATGGAACCGCCTATCACAAATGCAATGCTGCTCTTCCCCTGCACGCCCAGAGTCTCGATCTTATCTGCGAACTCCTCGGAGGTAAGCATCTTTCCTTCGATCTCCAGCGTGATCACATACATATCGTCCCGGATATGTTTCAGGATACGCTCGCCTTCTTTTGCCCGGATCAAGTCTTCAGCCGCTTTGCTCGCCTGATCTGGCGTCTTCTCATCCGCCACCTCTATGATCTCCAGCTTACAATAGCGGCTCAGCCTTTTACTGTATTCCGCGAGAGCGTCTTTTAAATATTTCTCTTTTATCTTTCCTACTGCGATTACTGTTATTTTCATTTTCTTCCTCTTTTGTCTCGTATTCGAACGCCGCTTTGTCAATTGCTGCCCGGAAGATGTACCGCCGGTATCACTGCGATACAGCGCCCATTCCCCTGGCATCGGAAATACCATCCGTAGAAATACTCACTCATAATGGATTCCCTCCTGCGCCGGTCCCTCCAGCAGATTTCCTTCATAATCAAACCGTGAGCCGTGACAAGGGCAGTCCCAGGTTCTCTCATCCGGATTCCATACAAGCTGGCAGCCGAGATGAGGACATACAATATCAACCTGAAACACCTTGTTCTCCTCCGTCTTATAGACGCCTGCTTTGCCCTGTGCGGTCTCCACGACAGCCGCATGTCCCGGCTCGATCAGATTCACTGTTTCACCGGGGATATGAAAGAATCTTTTGATTAGGCCTTTCACAGCCTTTCCCCCGTCTTTCATGATCTGCGGAAGCTCTTCTGCCGAAAACCGCTCCGGAGAAAATATGTCTGCATAGGGGTTCTGCCTTCCGCAGATGATATCACTCAGAATCATTGCCGAGACCATGGAGGAAGTCATGCCCCACTTCTGAAATCCTGAAGCGGCAAACCAGTGCGGACGGCCCGGCGCATACTGTCCGATAAACGGGATCTGATCCGCTGTTATGCAGTCCTGCGCCGACCAGCAGGCGGTTTCCCTGCTCCCAGGGTACAGAATGCGCGCTCTGTTTCTCAGTTCTTCGTACTTGCCGCCCTCTTTGTTTTCTCCGGTCCGGTGAACCCTCCCTCCGATCAGAAGATATTTTCCATATTGTCTGAAGGACAACGCGTCCGGTCCGCTGCCGATATACATGCCTTCTATATTTCCCGCTCCCTCCAGAGCCAGCACATAGGATCTCGCTTGGTGCATCCGGGTAAAATACATCCCCGGGAAATTAATAAACGGATAGTGCAACGCAAAGATAATGCTGTCAGCCCGGACGCTCCCACAGGGCGTGCGGACAAACTGCTCCTCTACTTCTGTTACCGGACTGTTCTCATAGACTGTCAGTCCTTCTGCAAGAGCGTCCAGGAATTTCAGCGGATGGAACTGCGCCTGATGTTCAAATCTCACAGCTCCGGCACATGGAACGGGGATCTCTACCTTCTTTTCCAGAGATGCGCAGACGCCGAGTTTCCCTGCAGCCTCACTTTCCTGAATAAGCTCTTCCTCGTTATCAGAATAAACATAGGAAGCGGTTTCTTCCAGATCACAGTCAATCTTTTCCCGCTGTACAGTCTTTTTGAATTCTTCTACTGCCTCCTGATTGGCCCACACATATTTTTCCGCGGTATCTATTCCCTGCTTTTCGATAAATGAACGACAGAACATTCCATGCTGAGAAGTAATCTTGGCGGTGGTCCCCTTTGTCTGCCCGCTCCCGATGCGCTCCGCCTCCAGAACGACAGTGCGCATACCAGCCCGTTCCAGCTGGTATGCCGTCAGGATTCCCGCCATGCCGCCTCCGATCACAGCGGCATCTGCAGCTACATCACTGTGCAGCGCATCCTTTTTTCTCAGACTGTATGTCCTGCTCCAGATTGATTCCATAGCTGCCTCCTTTTTTACTAATAACATGTCCCAAAGGAGGCAGATTATTCCGGTTTATCTTCAATTCTCACACTGGTAAACATACAGTTCCTGAAGCGCCCGCGTTGCACTGATGTATTGTGCCTGTTTCTCCAGAGGATTTCCTTCTGTGCCTTTGATCGTAAACACCTGGTCAAATTCCAGACCCTTTGCCAGATAGAATGTCGTCACGGTCAGACCTCTCTTAAAAGCAGAGCTGTCTCTGTCAACATATGCCGCATCTATGCCCCGGTTCGTGAGCAGACGGTAAATGTCATAGGCTTCCTCTTCCGTCATTGTGATTACAGCGGCTGTCTCATAGCCTTCGCTTCCCAGGCGGAGATTTTCTCTGACCGCTTCCAGCATCTCATCTTCTGAGGAGAATCTTCTCTCCTCCACTTCTTTTCCGTGGCGCTCCAGTAGTTCGAGATCTCTGATCCCACTGATCTCTCCTGCATACCGGGCGATCTCATAAGTATTCCTGTAGCTCTTCCTGAGTATGACCTGCCGTATCTCCTTTCCGAAGATCTTGGGCAGAAACTTCAGTACATCATGCTGTTTTGTATCAAGCGTCTGAGCGTAATCCCCCAGGATCGTCATCCTGCACTGGAAGATCTGTTTCAGGAGCACATACTGCAGGAACGAGTAGTCCTGCATCTCATCGATCACAAGATGTTTAATATTCTTCTGCGCCCCGTGCCCGAGAAGACGATATTTCAGATAAAGCATCGGAAATACATCTTCATACTGAACTTTCCTTCTCTCGTACGGGACATCGGGAAGCATGTCATATCCATAATCTTCCAGAAGCCAGTTGTAGATCGTATAGATGTCTTTCGTCACATACATGCTGTCAAACTTCTCTCTGAGCATCTCTCTGTCCTCATCCGAGATATCTCTGCCCTTCAGTGTCTCGTAGGCATCGACAAAGTAGTCCATCACCGCATCCATTCTTGCAAGAAGCGGCGTCTCCTGAAATTTAAAATAGAACATGCGGATCAGTTCTTCTTCTGTAAGCTGGGAACCCCTGAAACTGATAGGACGGAAATCCACCAGCCGGTCCTCCAGAGTCGCCAGGAAGCCCTCGATCAGGCCGACAAAAGACTCCGACTGCTTCATGCGGAAGCGCTCTTTTTCCTGGTCATCCGGGAATTTCATGATCCGTTCCAGATGATCATAACGGTCTTCGCAGTCCACAGCAGTATCCTTCAATTCCCGGTATGCGAAAAGATCAAAGCTCATCTCACGGATGTTCTCTTCTCCCAGTTCCGGCAGGATGTGCGAAATATAATCTCCAAAAACGCTGTTCGGTGAAAGAACGAGCACATTCGAAGATTTCAGATTCTTCCTGTCATGGTACAGAAGATAGGCGATCCGGTGAAGCGCAATGGAAGTCTTTCCGCTTCCCGCAGCGCCCTGGATCACAAGGATCTTATCCTTTGTATTTCGAATGATCGCATTCTGCTCTTTCTGAATTGTTCTGACAATATTCTTCAGCTTCACATCGCCATTATTTCCAAGCTCCTGTTTCAGGATCTCATCGTCGATCTTCGTATCACTCTCAAAGGCGTAGATCATTTTCCCGCCGCGGATCTTATACTGCCATTTGGAACTGATCTCTCCCCTGATCGTACCGGCAGGGGCTTCATATGATGCTGGACCTTTGTCGTAGTCATAGAAAAGTCCGCTCACAGGCGCACGCCAGTCATAGATCAACGGTGTCATACCGGCTTTCTCCGCGAAGTTGCCGATCCCGATATAGAAGGGCTCCGCCTCGTCTTCTCCATCAAAAATGAAATCCACTCTTCCGAAAAACGGAGCATCAGCCATCCGTTCAAATCGGTGTTTCAGCACAAGCTTATCCTGATTGGCGTTCACCTGACTGAGGAGTGCCTGCTGATTGTCATAATCCTCATATCCGTACTGGTCCATCTCCGTATAGTTTTCCCAGTAGTATTCGTGCATACTCTCAATCTCTTTCTGTCCTTCATCGAGAGACTGCTTTATATCATCAAGCCTCTGCCTTATCTTTTCCGTTACGTCTTGTAAGAACAATGTTCCGTCCATATATCTGCTGTTCTCTGCCATTGTTTCTTTCTCCAGTCTTCTTTTCCAAAATACTCTTGGAGCTTCTGCCGTTTGCCGAAGAAGCTCCATGTCCCAAAAGGGCGATAGCAATAGTATAACATGTATTTTTTGAAAAATAATCACAAATTAGTCATATTTTTTACTTATAATAGATGTCAGATCGTACATGTATGTCAAGCATCTGTGAAGGTCCATAATTTACGTACATGCGCGAAATTCGAATCAATAATCCTGAAACGGGGGCAATAGGCACAATGAAAAAAGAAAACAGAAAGATGGCTCAGCAGCGGCGCGCTGAGGAACGCCGCAAGAAGGAATTCCGAAGAAAGCTGAGCAAAGTCCTGGCGATCGGGATCCCGATCCTTGTCGTGATCATCCTTGTAGTCGTCCTTGTCGTCTATTCTAACAAGACTTCTGACAACACCGGCAGTTCAGACAACACGACAGCATCGAGCAGCTCGGATACCGGAAGCACAACGGACAACGGAACAGAGAACAGCTACTCTACCGACACATCTCTGACTGTTGAAGACGGCGATACGGTCAATATCGATTACGTCGGCACAGTCGACGGCGTTGAGTTCGACGGAGGCAGCACAGAGGGAATGGGAACAGATCTCGTGATCGGTTCCGGAAGCTATATCGATGACTTCGAAGAGCAGCTCATCGGCGCACATCCCGGCGAGACTGTAGAAGTAAACGTCACCTTCCCGGATGACTACTACTCCACCGATATGGCAGGAAAGGATGCAGTATTCACCGTCACGATCAATGGAATTTACGAGTAAATTCGGGTTCGTGTAGATAGTGCTATTTTTGAAAATATCTTCCGAAAACAGACCTTTCCATACGAACCCGGAATTTTTCCTAAAACCACAAAGTACATCAGTAGTCCGGCTTTAAATCTCCGGGTTCGCAGGACAGACCTCAAATTTGAATAGCTTAGAAACCGGCGGGATGGATTGCGAAGAACTTTCGGGGATAAGGGGCGGGGGATTCAGGTGACTTTGGAGAAGGATTTAGAAAATCTTAAAGCTTCGGAAGATGGCGTTAATCCGAAAAGCAGTACTGTCTGAGCGACAGCGAGTTGTGCTGCTTTTCGGATTGCTTTCAGCCATCTTTCGAAGCTTTTAGTTTTTCTTTATTCTTCGGAACGGAACCTGAATCCCCCGCCCCTTATCGCAGAATAGATTACTGTTGAATCCCATCCCGCTGGTTTCGGATGTGAGTCAGATCAGAAGTCTGCACTGCCAGCCCCGGATTTATCTCCGCTTCAGGAGGCTCAGCTCTTCTTTTTCTTCCCGGCTCACCCGGTAGGATTCACGTATTTTCTGGATGGCTTTATTGTGGGTGAAGTCATCCATGGTGTCTGTCTCCAGAAAGTGCCTTGTCTTTTCCGGAAATTTTACATAACAGACCTGAACGGTCCATGCCACGCCCATCTTTGTGTAATATCCATCATGCCGGATCTCATTGCAGCAGCGGAGGATTTCGTCAATGTGAGCCTCATCCACAAAGTGGGACATCATCGCCACGATCATAAAACGCAGTTCAAACTCTTCTCTGCTGTCCCGGAATTTCAGGAGATAGTTAAACCAGTATTCTGGTTCTTTCTCCATGAATTTGTATGCGGTCACACAGCTGTCGCACACTGCCCAGTTCCCGATCTTCGGAACGAACTCGTCCAAATACACTGCCCGTTCTTCACGCGCCATCTTTGCATATCCGAGCACTAATCCCTGCATCATGATCTCCTCATGAAAAGAATCAGTTCCGACTGCATTCCGTGCCTCGTCCAGATAAGAGCGAAAATCTTCTTTTGCGGCTTCCCTTGCCAGTTTTCTCATAGCTGGAAGGCGTATGCCTATCACATGTTCTACTCCGGGGAGCAGTTTCCGGTTAAACTCTTTGTAGTCCTCTTCCGCGAAACTGAAAAGCCGCTCCCTGATTGCTTCAACTGTCATATATTATTTCTCTTTGCTCTTGAGATATTCATCGATTCCTTTCGCTCCTGCCTTACCTGCACCCATGGCAAGGATAACAGTAGCCGCGCCTGTAACAGCGTCACCGCCGGCAAATACGCCTTCCTTGGAAGTCTGGCCGTTCTCCTCGTCGGCGACGATACATTTTCTCCGGTTCGTCTCAAGTCCTTTTGTCGTGGATGAGATCAGCGGGTTCGGAGAAGTTCCGAGGGACATGATCACCGTGTCCACCTCAATATCATACTCTGATCCCGGGATCTCGATCGGACGTCTTCTGCCGGACGCATCCGGCTCGCCCAGTTCCATTTTAACCACGGTCATGCTTGTGATATTTCCGTTCTCATCAACATTGATCTTCTTCGGATTTGTCAGAAGGTTAAAGACAACGCCCTCTTCCTTGGCGTGATGCACCTCTTCCACTCTGGCCGGGAGTTCTGCCTCACTTCTCCTGTACACGATATGTACGTCGGCTCCGAGACGGAGTGCTGTTCTTGCAGCGTCCATCGCCACATTTCCTCCGCCCACAACAGCGACTTTCTTTCCCGCTGCGATCAGAGTATCGTAGGAATCATCGTAGGCTTTCATCAGATTACTTCTTGTCAGATACTCGTTCGCCGAGAACACCTCATTGGCATTCTCTCCCGGGATTCCCATGAACATCGGAAGTCCGGCTCCGGATCCGATGAATACGGCCTCAAACCCTTCATCCTCCATGAGCTGGTCGATCGTCGTGGATTTGCCGATCACAACGTTTGTCTCGAACTTTACGCCGAGTTCTTTCACCTTCTCGATCTCTTTCGCAACAACCCTCTGCTTCGGGAGACGGAACTCAGGAATTCCGTATACGAGCACACCGCCAAGCTCATGCAGTGCCTCGAATACTGTCACATCGTATCCCATCTTTGCAAGATCGCCTGCGCAGGTCAGACCGGACGGTCCTGAACCGATCACGGCCACCTTATGTCCGTTCTTTGTCTCAGCACCAACCGGTTTAATATCATTTTCAAGAGCATAGTCGGCAACAAATCTCTCCAGCTTTCCGATAGACACCGGCTCGCCTTTGATTCCTCGGATGCATTTTCCCTCACACTGGGACTCCTGAGGGCAGACACGTCCGCAGATCGCCGGAAGGGCGCTGGACTTTCCGATCACCTTGTATGCTTCCTCAATATTACCTTCCTTGACTTCATGGATGAAAGCTGGAATATCGATGGATACCGGACATCCCTGGATACATTTTGCATTCTTGCAGTTCAGGCATCTCGTCGCCTCGTCCATTGCTTCTTCCAGATTATATCCAAGACAAACCTCGTCAAAGTTCGTTGCACGTACTTTCGGATCCTGCTCTCTTACAGGAACTTTCTTTAACATATCTGCCATTATTCGTCACCTCCACAATGTCCGCATCCGCCGTGATGAGTGTCGCCCTCCTGCAGCTTCAGAAGCGCGCGTCCCTCCTGTGTCTTATACATCCTGCTCCTCTTCATCGCCTGATCGAAATCTACAAGGTGTCCGTCAAATTCCGGTCCGTCCACACAGGCAAATTTGATCTCATCGCCGACCTGAAGACGGCATGCACCGCACATTCCGGTTCCGTCTACCATGATCGGGTTCATGCTGACGATTGTCGGGATCTCAAGCTTCTTGGTGAGAAGACAGACAAACTTCATCATGATCATCGGTCCGATGGCAACGCAGACATCGTATTTCTTTCCTTCGTTTACCAGTTCCTCAACCATGGTCGTAACCATTCCGGCATGACCATATGTACCGTCATCTGTACACGGATAATAATTCCCTGCAACCGACTTCATCTCGTCCTCAAGGATCAGCATATCCTTCGTCTTTGCGCCTACGATCACATCTGCTTCGATTCCTCTCTCATGCAGCCACTTTACCTGCGGATAGACTGGAGCTGCGCCGACACCGCCTGCCACGAACAGCATCTTTTTCTTTTTCAGAGCCTCAATATCCTCATTTACAAATTCGGAAGGGCATCCAAGCGGTCCGGTAAAATCACGGAAATAATCTCCTTCCTTCAGACTTCCCATCTTTGTCGTGGATGCTCCCACTTCCTGAACGACAATGGTGATCGTTCCTGCTTCTCTGTCATAGTCACAGATCGTAAGCGGAATACGTTCGCCCTTCTCATCCATTTTAACAATAACAAACTGACCCGGCTGACAGTGCTGTGCAACACGGGGTGCATGTACGTCCATAAGAAAGATCTTGTCGGCCAGTTTTTCTGCTTTCATTATCTGATACATGGTCTTCCTCCTTCTAAATTCACTCTTTCAATATAATACGCCATAAATCTTGGAATAGCAAGTAATTATACCACGCTTCTCGTTTATACTGCAATATTTTGATATACGGAAGGAGCGTAAAAAATATGGAATTCCAAAAGAAAAGCAGAGCTTGAAACCCTGCTTTTCTGATCAGTCATATGTTCTTTTCCTGCGGATTTGGAAATTAGAAATCAACCTCTGTTCCGTAGTAAGTGCATGTGAGGAGCTTCTCCATTGTCGCCGGATCGATCTCTCGCGGATTGGAGCCTGTGCACGCGTCGCCGACTGCCAGCTCTGCGATATGAGCAACCTTCTCCTTGAACTCGTCCTCATTGATGCCGAACTCTTTCAGCGTCCTCGGGATGTTCAATTTTACATTGAACTCATTGATCTTCTCTCTCAGGCTGTTGATCAGCGCCTTCTCGGAAGTTCCCGGAAGTCCCATCCTGCGTGCGATCTCAGCGTAGCGTCCTGCAGCTACCGGATCTTTTGCATTATATGCGATTACATAAGGAAGATAGATCGCGTTCGCGCATCCGTGCGGGATATGTCCTGTGGAGAATGCAGCACCGGTCTTGTGTGCCATGGAGTGAACGATTCCCAGCAGTGCGTTGGAGAACGCCATTCCTGCAAGACACTGTGCATAGTGCATCTGCTCTCTCGCCTCCATATTGCAGTTGTAGGATGCCGGCAGGTAATCCAGCACCATCTCGATCGCCTGGAGTGCGAGCGGATCAGTAAACGGTCCGTGGAGTGTGGAAACATATGCCTCAATCGCATGTGTCAGCGCATCCATTCCGGTGTATGCAACCTGTTTTACCGGAAGTCCTGATACAAGATCCGGGTCCACAATGGCAACATCCGGTGTGATGTTGAAGTCAGCCAGCGGATATTTCACACCCGTCTGATAGTTTGTGATGACTGAGAATGCGGTTACCTCTGTCGCAGTTCCTGATGTAGACGGGATCGCTGCGAATTTAGCTTTTGTTCTGAGCTCCGGGAAATTGAACGGTGTGCAGAGATCTTCAAAGGAAGTCTCAGGATATTCATAGAATGCCCACATTGCCTTTGCCGCATCGATCGGTGATCCTCCGCCCATGGCAACGATCCAGTCAGGACCGAATGCGCGCATTGCCTCGGCACCCTTCATGACTGTCTCCACTGACGGGTCCGGCTCAACACCTTCAAACAGCTCAACTTCCATGCCTGCTTCCTTCAGATAGTTCACTGCCCTGTCAAGGAATCCCTGGCGTCTCATGGAGCCGCCTCCCACGACAAGCATTGCCTTTTTGCCCTTCAGGTTTTTCAGTTCTTCCAGGCAGCCTTTTCCGTGATAAATGTCTCTTGGTAAACAAAATCTGCTCATCTCAAGCATCTCCTTTATGTAATTTTGTTATTTTTTTAACACAACTATTATAACTCTCTGATAAACAGAATGCAACTGTATTTCTGTAAATTTTTAATAAATATCACACAATAAATACAGTTGCATTTCAGCATATGTTACTATTAAATTTTTATCATTTCGTATAATTTATTCCGAACCGGTGATATAGTTTCTGGTCGTTACAGCCGTCGATTTTCCGTTCTGGTTATTGATCAGGACCGCGCTGAAAATCGTACGCTGGTTCTGCGGCATATCGACTGGCCCTGTATACTGTTCGGACTCAGCTGTCGGCGTACTTCCGTCCATCGTATAATATGCCGTGTAGCCGTCCGGAACAGTGATCGTGATCTGTACCGGCTCATCATACTGACCTGTAGCAGGAGTGACTGCCGGGGCATTCGCGATAGGAAATTCAATCGTATATTCGCCGGAAGAAACGACACTTGGTATGTCGTTCTTGTTTACCGCGATCGCACGGATCTCAGTGGTTCCCTCGTCCTGAAGAAGGATCGGTTCCGTATATTTTGTGCTGGATGTGGTAGGATCAGTTCCGTCGGTCGTATAGTAGATCGTACCGCCTGTTTCAGAACTTAACGCAACTTCCTGTACTTCATTGTAGGTGCCGGGATCAAGAGCGAATTCCGGAGCTTCCGAGACATAATCCGCCACTGCTTTCAGGACATTGCTGTCCTCACAGTTTTCAAGCAGGACGGAAATCTTTGCCTGCTGTTCTGTATCCATATAAAAACTGATGACCGCCTGATACAGCCCCACATTGGAAGGCTGCGTCTCAAGAGCCGTCAGAAATACAGATTCTGCCCCATCCAGATCATTCTGGTCCTTATAAACCTCTGACAGGCCTGTATAGGCCTCGGCACGCGATTCATCCTTGGTGATTGCTCTGTTAAAATAATTCTCTGCTTCTGTATAGCTGTCAGACTGAAGCGCCCGATAGCCCTTTCTCACTACCCCTGTATAAGAGTTCTGGTAGATAACATAGACTCCCAGCGCAATGAGGACGAGCATTGCAAAGAGAAAAATAAGCAGATTTCTCCTGCGCCTGCGCGCCGCCTGCTTCCTTTTCATCTGCCTCCGGCGCCGCTCCTCCTGGCTTCTCCGGACGTCCTCAGGCGTCTGCCGGCCTCTGCCGCTTTCCGGATTTCTCTGAACACGGCCGCTGCCCTGTTCCTGCCGCATTCTTCCCGTGCCGCTTTGCTGCCCGCCCTGGCGGCCTCGTTCTCCGGGGCGGCCGTACTCTCTGCCGGCTTCTCCCCGTATGCGCCCCAGCTCTCCTTCGCTCAGCACCCTCGTGGAATTCACATTCTGGGGCGTACTGCTCCTGCGGTACCGCCTGAGACTGTCTGTCTCAAGCTGTCTTGTAGCGCCCTCGACAGACCCCTTCACTTCCCTGGCAAGAACGTCGTCCAGAGGATTATAATCCGGAACGATCTGGACTTCAGCACCGCATTCAGGACAGAACATCTGATCTTCGGGAATGTCTGCTCCGCAATGTGTACATCTCATACTGCTTCCTCCTACCTGCGCGCTGTTTCTACACAGTTATTCATCAGCATAGCGATCGTCATCGGGCCAACGCCGCCCGGGACCGGGGTAATAGCAGAAACTCTGGGCTCGACATCTTTAAAGTCGACATCGCCGCACAGATGATTTTCTGAATCACGGTGCATTCCCACATCGATCACCACGGCGCCGTCCTTTACATATTCTGAGGTGATAAAGCGCTCCTTCCCGATCGCAACGATCAGGATATCAGCCCGTCTTGTGATTTCCGCAAGATTCCTTGTTCTGGAATGCGCGATCGTCACTGTCCCGTTTTCTCTTAAAAGGAGGGCCGCCATCGGTTTGCCGACGATATTGCTTCTTCCGATTATGACGCATTCCTTCCCTTCTATCGAAATGCCGGAGCGTTTTAAGAGCTGAATGATCCCTGCCGGAGTACAGGAGAGAAATCCTTTCTCTCCGATCCAGAGACGTCCCACACTGACCGGATGGAACCCGTCAACATCTTTGTCCGGCGAGATCGTGCGTATGATCCGGTCTTCATTGATATGCTCAGGCAGTGGAAGCTGGACAAGAATCCCGTTTACGCTATCATCCTGATTCAGCTCTTCCACCAGAGAGACCAGTTCCTCCTCAGAGGTTGTCTCCGGGAGTTCATATGCCCTGGATTCAATACCAATATAAGCACATGCTTTCTTCTTATTGTTCACGTAGACTGTAGAGGCGGGGTCCTCCCCCACCTGTACTACAGCCAGACAGATTCCCGTGCCTTGTTCTTTTAATTTCTGTACTTCTATTTTCAATTCGTCTTTGATCTGCTTTGAGATCTGTTTTCCGTCAATTAACTGCGCCATTGATTTCTCCTTTAAAACAGTCCTGTGATTCTGCCGTCCTCTGTCACGTCGATTCCATTTGCCGCCGGAACTTTCGGCAGCCCCGGCATCGTCATTACCGCTCCGGTGAGCGCCACGACAAATCCGGCGCCTGCGCTGACATAGACCTCTCTGATATGGATATCAAAGTTCTCCGGCCTTCCCAGTTTTTTCGCATCATCAGACAGCGAATACTGATTCTTTGCCATACATACCGGGAAGGATGAGAAGCCCATAGCCTCAATCTTAGCGAGCTGTCTCTCAGCGGCAGGCTCGTAGATCACGCCCCTTGCGCCATAGATTTCCTTACAGATCGTCTCGATCTTTTCTTTCAGGGACAGCTCATCTCCATAGAGTGTATGGAAATGACTCTCTTTATTCTCGAGCGTATCCAGAACCTTCTGTGCCAGGGCGATTCCGCCTTCTCCGCCTTTCTCCCATACTTCTGAGAGAGCGAATTCGCATCCCCGCTCCTCACAGAATTTTCTGATATATTCATTTTCTGCCTCAGTATCTGTGACAAAGGAATTCAGTGTAACGATAACCGGAACTCCATATTTCTGAATGTTCTCTATATGTTTTTCAAGATTTACGATTCCTTTTGCAAGAGCGTCAAGATTCTCTTCTGCGAGATCTGCCTTTGCAACGCCGCCATTATACTTCAAGGCGCGTACAGTTGCAACCAGGACCACGGCATCCGGCTTCAGCCCTGCCATACGGCATTTAATATCGAAGAACTTCTCTGCGCCGAGATCCGCGCCGAATCCCGCCTCAGTGATCGTGATATCGCTCAGCTTCAGCGCCATCTTAGTGGCACGTACACTGTTGCATCCGTGGGCAATATTGGCGAACGGTCCTCCATGGACAAGAGCCGGCGTATGCTCCAGTGTCTGGATGATATTCGGTTTGACAGCGTCTTTCAGAAGCGCCGTCATGGCACCTGTCGCATGAAGATCGTCTGCTGTCACCGGGTCGCCGGCGAAGGTATAGGCTACGATGATCCTGCCCAGTCTGCGTTTCAGGTCTGCAAGGTCATCTGCCAGACAGAGGATCGCCATGATCTCAGATGCGACGGTGATCACAAAATGATCTTCTCTGACCATACCATCCATCTTGCTTCCAAGTCCCACCACAATGTTCCTTAATACACGGTCATTCATATCCACGCAGCGTTTCCAGACGACCTGGCGCGGATCAATGCCCAGGGCATTGCCCTGCTGAATATGATTGTCAAGCATCGCAGCCAGAAGATTGTTCGCTGATGTGATCGCGTGAAAATCTCCGGTAAAGTGCAGGTTGAGGTCCTCCATCGGGACGACCTGGGCATAACCGCCGCCTGCCGCTCCTCCCTTGATCCCGAAGCACGGGCCGAGAGACGGCTCGCGGAGTGCGATCAGCGCCTTTTTATTAAGCTTTGCCATCGCTTCTCCGAGCCCCACGGTTGTCGTAGTCTTTCCTTCCCCCGCCGGCGTAGGATTGATCGCGGTGACCAGCACAAGCTTTCCGTCCTCGTTGTCCTTGATCTTTTCCCAGAGTTCATCGGAAAGTTTTGCCTTATACTTTCCGTAAAATTCCAGCTCATCCTCTGAGATCCCAATGGTTCCGGCAACGTCCCGGATGTGCATCATTTCAGCTTCCTGTGCGATCTGAATATCTGTTTTCATTTTTTCTCCTCCTCTGACTGTTAATTATTCTGTTCCTCTATGTACTGTTCAAACTCTTCTTTTGTCATTAATACCTTGCGGGGTTTGGTTCCCTCTTCCGGTCCGACCACCCCTGCATCCGCAAGCTGATCCATGATCCTTGCCGCGCGGTTGAAGCCGATCTTGAACATTCTCTGCAGCATACCGATGGATGCCTTCTCTTTCTCTATGATCAGCTTTCCCGCATCTGTAAAGTATACATCTCTGTCCGAATTTCCTTCTGCAGCCGGAGATTCCCCTCCGGACGGAAGATTCGCATTCATATGTTCTTCCAGCTCATTGCTGTAGGAAGCACCGGCATTGTGGTTGATCAGATAATCTACGACAGCCTGCACCTCCGCATCTGACACGAAGGAGCCCTGCACGCGTACCGGTTTCGGATAACCTGCCGGATAAAAGAGCATATCCCCTTTCCCCAGCAGTTTTTCAGCTCCATTCATATCAATGATCGTCCTGGAATCCACACCGGACGAAACGGAAAATGCGATCCTTGACGGCATATTTGCCTTGATCAGGCCGGTGATCACATTGACAGACGGTCTCTGTGTTGCAAGGATCAGATGCAGGCCTGCCGCTCTCGCGAGCTGTGCAAGCCGGCAGATCGAACTTTCCACCTCACCCGGAGCAACCATCATAAGATCCGCAAGCTCGTCTATGATGATCACAATCTGAGGCAGCTTCTTCTTCGCGTCCTCGCCTGTCTCTCCCTTTTCAACTTTCTCATTGAATCCTTTCAGATCCCTTACATTATAGTCCGCAAACAGTTTATACCGCTTTTCCATCTCTGCAACAGCCCAGTTCAGAGCACCTGCCGCCTTCTTCGGGTCTGTGACTACGGGGATCATAAGATGCGGGATCCCGTTATATACACTCAGCTCAACAACTTTCGGATCGACAAGGATCAGCTTCACCTCGTCAGGATCCGCCTTATATATAATACTCATGATCAGCGTATTGATGCACACGGATTTTCCGGATCCCGTAGCTCCTGCCACGAGAAGATGGGGCATCTTGGCAATGTCCGAGACGATGACCTTTCCTGCGATATCCTTGCCCACAGCGAATGAAATGGGAGACGGGCTGTTCTGGAATTCTTTTGATTCCAGAAGATCCCGGAGCATCACAGCCGTATTCTCACTGTTCGGAACTTCGATGCCGACTGCCGCTTTTCCCGGAATCGGAGCCTCGATCCTGAGATCCGCGACCGCAAGATTCAGCTTGATATCATCGGCAAGTCCCACGATCCGGCTGACCTTTACTCCCTGTTCCGGCTGAAGTTCATAGCGGGTCACAGAGGGCCCGCAGCTGGCGTTCGTCACATGGACTCCCACTCCGAAATTCCGCAGCGTCTGTTCCAGCTTGGCCGCAGTCGCCTTCAGATGAGAATCCGAATCGCCGCCTGTCTTCTTCCCGCGTTTCAGCAGGCTGAGCGGAGGCGTGTGATACGCCGGGCGCTTTTCTTCTTCCTGGGCCTTGACCGCAGCCGCCACATTCTCCGTCTCCACAGTCAGCTCATGAATATCCTGTTTGTTCCTTCTCCGGGATGCTTTCACAGGCTGAGCCGCCGTCTTCGGCATCTCGGCAGTATCATCAGACAAAACGGTCGTCCCTTCTGGTTCGATTGTGTCAGAAAACGGATCTGGCTGCGCAGGATCATCCTCCACTGCCCTGTGTATCACAAAATCATTTGCAAAAGGCTCTGCAGGCGGCTCATCGAATGTCATATTCGGAGTCAGTTCCTTTACCTCAGGAGATTTCCGTCTTCCTCGTTTTCCTCTGGTATCGGAGGAATCTTCCGGAGACAGTGTCGTGGCAAAGGAAACACCGGAAAACTTCTTATCCGCCCTTCTGTTTCCTGACCGAGCATCATTCTCTTCGGTTCCTTTTCTTGTCTTCTGCTCTTCCTTTTTCTTCTCTTCCCGCCTCTTTGCTCTGATCACAGCTGTTTCCTGCCGTTTCTGCCGTGCCTGTTCATAGGCTTTTCTGCTCTTCTTTCCAAGAGGAGCCAGCAGAGATTTCTCTGTGATCAGGATAACACAGATGATCACCAGGACAAAGAGAACGACATAGGTCCCGATCTCACCGATCAGCGGGCAGAACAGACTGACGATACATCCTCCGGTCAGTCCTCCCGCATTTTTGTGCAGGCTTGCCTCACGGTAATAAGACAGGATCGATGTTCCCGGCTCATACTGGTTGATGATCAGTTCAAGGATCGCAGTGATCACTAAAAACAGGACGACACCCGCTGCTTCCTTTATGTATGCGTGCGCATTTCCCTTGTTGGAGATGAAAAATGCAGTTCCGCAGAACAGAAGAAATGGCAGCAGATACGCCATGAAGCCAAACAGGCCGAAGAGCACGGATGAGACTGCCTCCCCAACGATCCCCCCTGCTCCAAAGCAGCTTAATACCAGCAGAATACATACCGCGAGTGCTGCAAGGATTGCGATCTCGCTCTGTATCTCTGTATTCTGCTGCTTTTTTCTCGATGTGTTTTTTGTAGTTTTTTTTCTTTTAGTTGACTTTGCAGCCATAGAATTCCCCCTTAATAATTACACATACTAGTTCTAGTATATCATCAATTAAAAATTGTGTCATTATTAATTTTCTCTATTGTTACTTTGGACGGCGGTGCTGCTCCGACGTTCCTCGATCATTTCATGAAGTTTGGCAAAAGCCTGGCTGATGCCCCCGACCTCATCGATCAGTCCTTCCCGCACGGCGTCCTCCCCCTCGAGCATGGTTCCCACGTCTTTGACCAGCTGTGTGGAATCCAGCATAAGCTCTACAAGTCTCTCCTGAGAGATCCTGGAATGATCCGAAATAAACCGTGCGATCCTGTCCTGCGTCCGCTCCATATTCCGGTAGCTCTGGATCACACCGATGAACATTCCTGTAGACCGGACCGGATGAACGATCATTGTCCCGGTCGGAACGATAAAGGAATAATCCGCAGAGACAGCAAGCGGTCCGCCGATCGAATGACTGCCGCCCAGCACGAGAGAGACTGTCGGTTTGCTCAGAGATGCGATCATCTCCGCGATCGCAAGGCCCGCTTCCACATCTCCGCCCAGTGTATTCAAGAGGATAAGAATCCCCTCCGTGCCGGGATCTTCTTCCATCTCCGCCAGCCGTGGGAGAAGATGTTCGTACTTGGTGGCCTTTGTATTTCCGGAGACAGCCTCATGTCCCTCGATCTCCCCGATGATCGTAAGAAGCTGGATCCCGTGACGGCCGCCCTTCTCTCCCAGGTCAAGCGTCCCCATTTCTCTGATTTCTTCATTCTCACGATTTCTCTTTTCCTGTGCGTCTTCGGCGTTCTTTCTCTCTTCGCTCATTATATACATCCTCCCTGCAATCCTGCTGAACTGCTTCTTATTATTTGACAGAGGACGCTTTTTTATGCGGACGGAATGAACTGAATGCCGTTTTACATGGAAAAATGGCATGGATGTGATTGTATACATCCATACCATCTTCGCCTATCGCAGTGCCTGCTCCACATCTGCTATAATGTCATCCGCATTTTCAATTCCCACACTGAAACGGATCAGATCCGGCTGAACTCCAGCCTCAAGAAGTTCCTGCTCATTCATCTGACGGTGGGTGTGACTTGCAGGATGAAGAACGCAGCTTCTTGCATCTGCCACATGGGTCACGATCGCTACCATCTTCAGCTTATCCATCATCTCAACTGCGGCTTCTCTTCCGCCCTTTAAGCCGAAAGTGAGAACGCCGCATGTACCGTTCGGCATATATTTCTGTGCCCGTTCATAATATTTGTCGCCCGGAAGAGACGGATAGCTCACCCATGCAACCTTCTCATGAGACTGCAGGTACTCAGCTACTTTCAGTGCATTCTCACAGTGACGCGGCACTCTGAGATGAAGTGTCTCAAGACCGATATTGAGAAGGAATGCATTCTGCGGAGACTGGATCGAGCCCAGGTCACGCATCAGCTGGGCTGTTGCCTTTGTGATATAAGCCCCTTTTCCGAACTTCTTTGTATAAACGATACCGTGATAAGTCTCATCAGGTGTCGTCAGCCCAGGAAACTTATCTCCGTATGCTTCCCAGTCAAAATTGCCGCTGTCCACGATCGCTCCGCCGACACAGACTGCATGTCCGTCCATATATTTTGTCGTTGAATGTGTGACGATGTCAGCACCCCACTCGAACGGGCGGCAGTTGATCGGAGTTGCAAATGTATTGTCCACGATCAGCGGAACCCCGTGTTTGTGGGCTGCATCGGCAAATTTTTCAAAATCCAGTACGACCAGAGCCGGATTGGCGATTGATTCGCCGAATACAGCTTTGGTATTGTCCTGAAATGCAGCATCCAGCTCTTCCGGCGTACAGTCCGGATCAACAAAGGTTGCGTCCACGCCCATCTTCTTGATCGTGTGCGCGAAAAGATTATATGTACCGCCGTAAAGTGCGGAAGCGCAGACAATGTGGTCCCCTTCCTGTGCTATATTCATGATCGCATAGAAATTGGCCGCCTGCCCTGAAGAAGTCAGCATTGCTGCAACGCCGCCCTCCAGATCGCAGATCTTTGCAGCCACTGCATCGTTCGTGGGGTTCTGAAGTCTGGTGTAAAAATAGCCGGACTCTTCCAGATCAAACAGACGTCCCATCTGCTCACTGCTTGTATAGCGGAAGGTTGTGCTCTGATAGATCGGCAATACCCTCGGCTCTCCGTTTCCCGGCTCATATCCGGACTGGATACATTTTGTTTCAATTTTGTAATTGCTCATCTGCTCTTCCTCCTGTCAATTATGAATATAAGTATTCTTTTTCCAGCTTTCTGACCATTGTGCTGTACAGCACTCTGCACTCTTCATTCTTGTTTTCCTCGATCAGATGAATGCACGGACTGAGACACTGTTCCCAGATGCCTCTGTAGATATCGTCAGCATCCGTCTTCTTGTCGATCCTCTTTACGATCGTCGGGGCAATATTATAATATTCCTTTACGATCTCTCTTCCCTCTTCGCTGCTCATAAGATAACTGTCTCTGTAATTTCGCAGAGTGGTCAGTTCATAGCAGTCATCCGGTTTATCGAGGCTTCGGTAAACGGCTGTGGAAATGTAGCAGGAAATTCCTCTTCTGAATCCATTATTTATGCTCTCATATGTAGAATGGCCGATCTTGTTTCCCGGCATCTTCCTGTTCCACTCATCTGCCATCTGTTTTGTAACTTCTTTCGCATTATCCGCAGGCGCCTCACCGATCAGCGGCATGAAAAAGGAGACCATATTCAGTTTGTGATCCAGCGCCGCCAGCTCCTTTTTCCTTTTTGAACCGATTGCCCGGAGTTCTGAGGAAACATACTCCGGAATACAGGATATGATCTCCTGAGGGACCGGTTCTGATGCCGTGCAGATTTCTGCGATATCATTCAACAGTCCGCTGTACTTTTTCTTCAGCTTTTTGATCTCGGATACATAAGTTTCTTTATCGAACTTGTATGTCATGGTGTCATTGTACAGAACTATCAGTTCTTCCCTGAGTTCGTTGATATCCATGCTGCAGTTCACACCTTTCTTCCACTACCTGCAAAGGGATCCGTCTTATTCGCTCCAGTTGTGATATACATCCTGAACATCGTCATCCTCTTCCAGAAGATCCAGTGTTTTCTGGATGTTTTTGATATCCTCTTCATTGGTCAGCTCAACATAGGTCTGCGGGATCATCGTTACTTCCGCAGACGCCATTGTGATCCCTGCCTCTTCCAGTTTCAGGCGCACATCGCTGAAAGATTCCGGATCCGTCAGTATCTCATAACTCTCCTCGTCCTCGTTGAAGTCCTCTGCGCCGGCATCCAGAGCGAGCATCATCAGCTCGTCAGCATCCATGGAGCAGTCCTCTTTTGCAACAAAGATCTGTCCTTTCTCATCAAACATGAAGGACACACATCCTGGCGTTCCAACGTTTCCGCTTCCTTTTGTGAAGGCGTTTCTCACATTGGAGGCTGTCCTGTTTTTGTTGTCCGTCAGCGTCTTGACGATGATGGCTGTTCCGTTCGGGCCGTAGCCTTCGTATGTAATGTGCTCATAGTTGTCAGCGGAACCTTCGCCGGCTGCTTTCTTGATATTTCGTTCGATCGTATCGTTGGGCATATTATTTGACTTTGCCTTGGCGATGACGTCTCTCAGCCTGCTGTTGTTTGCCGGATCTGCTCCGCCGCCTTCCTTTACGGCAACTGCCAGTTCACGCCCGATCTTTGTAAAGATCTTGCCCTTTGCGGCGTCATTTTTTTCCTTTTTGTGTTTAATATTTGCAAATTTAGAATGTCCTGACATATCTTTTGACTCTCCTTTTTCTTTCTATCATTACAAGATTCTATATAAAAACGCACATTATGCCATACAATTTTAGCATTCTTTTTACAATCTGTAAAGAAGCAGATCTGCCGCTGAAAGGCTGCGGCGCCTCTGTCCGCAGGTTATCGAACCGCCGCAGCTGCGCCGCCGTCTTATGTAGGAAGCTCCAGGCTGATGCAGATCGCTTCATCTACTTTTCTCATCATGGCAGGATCGATATGGCATACATACTCTTTCAGCCGCCGTTTGTCGATCGTCCTGATCTGTTCCAGAAGAATGACCGAATTCTTTACGATCTTATAGTTTTCTGCACTGATTTCGATATGCGTAGGCAGCTTTGCCTTATTCATCTTTGATGTAATAGCCGCACAGATGATCGTAGGGCTGTGGCGGTTCCCTACATTGTTCTGGATCACAAGGACCGGCCGGATCCCGCCCTGCTCAGAACCGACGACCGGGCTTAGATCCGCATAATAAATGTCTCCGCGTCTGATTACCAATTTTTTCACACTCCGATTTTCAGGCGTTCCGGTCCGAACCACATGGCTGCCGGTCTGCCTCTGTTTTTATACCTGTGCTCTCCCCTGCAGTGGAAAAGCATACTTCAGTATTTCCAGTTTTGTCGGATGTATTCAGCCGGTCTCTCAAAATCGGGGACATATTCTGCTCCTGCTGCCTACGAAAAACAGTCCGCCTGTTCAACGATCCTTCCGCCTGACAGATACTGTCTCGGGATTCTCTTTCCAAGGCAGCAGACAAATTCATAGTTGAACCTTCCGCTCAGCTCCGCAAGCTCTTCCACCGTGATCCGGTCATTTCCGCTACTCCCGACCAGCACGGCCTCGTCCATAAATCGCGTTTCGGGGATATCGGTCACATCAGCCATGAACTGATCCATGCAGACTCTGCCCAGGATCTTCGCACGCTTTCCATGGATCAGCACCTCCCCTTTATTGGAGAGGGAACGCGGATATCCATCTCCATAGCCTACCGGGATCGTGGCAACCCGCATTTTTTTCTCAGCCGTAAAGGTGCCTCCATAGCTGATCGATGTGCCCGGCTCCACGTCCTTGACAAATGTGACATGGCTGACCAGGCGGAGGGCCGGCCTGAGATCAACGGCCTCTTTATTCACTTCGTCTGACGGATACATCCCGTACATTGCGATCCCGGCCCTTGCAAGGTCATGCTTCATATCAGGAAAATCTATGATTCCCGCGCTGTTATCACAGTCGAAATATCGGATCGGGATCTTCCGTTCCTCGATTTTTTCTTTCATCTGCATAAATTTTTCATGCTGCATCAGAGTGTAGCTCTTATCCGTCTCGTCTGCCTTTGCAAAATGTGTGAACATCGCTTCCAGGCATACGTTCGGGAGAGTGCTGATGCGTTTTACAGTATCTGCGGATTCATCGCAGACCGGAAAACCGATCCGTCCCATGCCTGTATCGATTTTTATATGAAAATATGCCGTCTTGTTTAATTTTACCGCCGCCTCGGACATTCCGCGCGCCATCTCCTCCGTATAGACGGCCGCCCGTATATCATTCTTCACCATCGTTTCATACTCATCCGGGAACACGCATCCAAGGACAAGGATCGGTTTTCTGATCCCGCGGTCTCTCAGGATCTCTGCCTCCCCCGTACACGCCACTGCATATCCCCATACATAGGGAACAGTTTCGAACATCTCTGCGATCGGAACCGCGCCATGGCCGTATCCGTCCGTCTTAATGACCGCGATCAGTCTGGCGTCTCCGCCGATCCTTTTCTTCATCTGTTCCATATTATATGCGATCGCGTCAAGATCAATCTCTGCGTACACTCTGCTGTATTGTTTCATTTTTTCCTGCACTCCTCTGCATTTTTTATACACTTTTGTATTCCGTCGATCAGATCCCGGGCAAGTACACTGTAGGATCCTTCTGTCTCTCTTGCCTCATCCCCGCCGCAGGCGTGGATCCAGACTCCCAGCGCTGCACCGTCGAATATCTCCATTCCCTGGGCGAGCAGCCCGGTTATCACACCGGCCAGCACATCGCCGGAACCCGCCTTCGCCATTGCGCTGTTTCCGGCAAGATTGACAAACTTATGATATCCCCGGCAGGCTGCCACTGTCCTGCTGTCTTTCAGGACACAGACTGCCGGATATTTCTCCGTAAACGTATCAAGGATCTGCATCCGTCTGTCCGCGATCTCAGCCACCGTGTTCCCGGTGAGCCTGGACATCTCTTTCATGTGGGGTGTCACAATGATATTCCCTTCTGTCTGCTCCAGAAGTTCCATATGCCTGCTCAGAAGATTCAGTCCGTCCGCGTCGACCACGCAGGGCTTCCTCAGCCCCTGGACCGCATGAGTCAGGATCTGCTCTGAGACAGCACTCTGACCGAGTCCGCAGCCGATGCATACAATATCTGCCCACTCGAGAAGCCTATCCAGCTGTTCTTCGTCATACCGGCTGTAACAGGATATGACCGCCTCGGGGAGAAGCTCCTGAAGTACAGTGCGGTTCTCCTCCGCCGTATAGATCTGCACCAGTCCTGCTCCCACGGCATACGCTGCGCGGGCAGACAGAAAAGCTGCTCCTGCCATACCGCTGCATCCGGTGATCATAAGGACTCTGCCATAGGTTCCTTTATGGGAATTGTCTTTTCTCGGAGGAAGAAGCTCTCCCAGTTCACCCTTTTCATAAGTAAAGCAGACTTCTCTCCTCCCGTCAAATATTGACGTGTCAATTCCGATCGGGACTGCCCTGACCTTCCCCGCATACTCACGTCCGGGGGAAAAAGCACATCCCAGCTTCATACATCCCATAGATACTGTGAGCTGTGCGCGGAATGCGGTACCGAGCACCTCCCCGGTCTCAGAGCTGATACCGGATGGGATATCAACCGCAACTTTCCCGCAGTCCTGTTCATTCATCCAGCAGATCACATCCTGATAACGGCCGGTGATCTCCCTGCTCAGGCCCACTCCGAACACAGCGTCTATTATAACACTATATTCTTCTTCCGGAAACTCTGTGAACACCCTGATCCCCAGTTTTTCCACAATCTGTTTCTGCAGCCTGCATTCATCGCTGAGCGAGTTCTCACTTCCCGCAAAAAAAACGGAAACATCATGCCCTTTTTCCATGAGCAGCCTTGCCACGGCAAATCCGTCGCCTCCGTTATTCCCGCTTCCGCATACAATAAGCGATTTTCTCAGATCAGTGTGCTCCTGCTCCATCGTCTCAACGATCTGAAGTGCAGCCCGTTCCATAAGCACCAGGGATGGGATCCCGATCTGCTCGATCGTATAAAGATCTGCATCCTTCATCTGTTTTCCTGTCGGCAGATATTTCACTTCTCTCACCTTGCCTTCCTGACCTCAAATACCCCGCAGCATGCTGCGGGGTCCTGTCATATGATCACAAATCTATTTTTTCTTTTCATTTTTCCGGCTGATATTATAGGAAAGGGTCATAAGACTGTCCGAAAGATGAACGCTCTCCACGATCACATCCTTCGGCAGCGTCAGATCAGTATGTGTAAAATTCCAGATCGCCTTGATACCGTTGGCAGTCAGAAGATCAGCGACCTCGACCGCCTTGGACTTAGGAATCGTAAGCGCTGCGATCTCAATGTCATTGTTCTGAAGAAATCCTTCCAGTTCATCCATCATTCTGACGGGGATCCCGCGGATGGTCACTCCTTCCAGTCTGGGATTCACATCAAAAAGACTCTTTAAGATAAATCCGCTGCGCTCAAAAGCCGCGTAATTTGCAAGCGCCTGTCCAAGATTTCCCGCTCCTACAATAATGAAATTATGGTTCTTATCCAGCCCGAGGATCTTCCCGATCTCTGTATAAAGATATTTTACATTGTAGCCGTAACCCTGCTGTCCAAAACCGCCGAAATTATTCAGATCCTGACGGATCTGCGACGCAGTAACGTGCATCGTCTTACTCAAGTCGCTGGATGAGATCCGCTCCACTCCTTCTTCAAGCAGATCTCCCAGATATCTGTAATACCGTGGAAGTCTTGATATAACAGCCCGGGATATTCCTCTGTGTTCCAAATTTGTTCCCTCCAATTTTAATCTAGACTTATTATATAAAAGAGTTTTTCTTATGTCAAATTTTTCTTCATCTTGTATTTTTCACTTTTTCCGCTATAATGATATTTTGGGATTAAATATCAGCCCTCTCACGGTATGGCCGCAGATGGCAGTATTCAAAAGATCATTCGAGGAGGAGTACCATGATACTCGCATGTCATAATATAGAAAAATCATTCGGAGAGCAGGTCATCGTCCATGACGGTTCGTTCCACATAGAAGACCGGGAAAAAGCAGCGCTGGTCGGTGTAAACGGAGCCGGGAAATCAACCATACTAAAGATGATCATGGGTGAGGAGCCTCTGGACGGAGGCGATATCATTCTCGCGAAAGGCAGGACCATCGGATACCTTGCCCAGCATCAGAGCCTGCTGTCCGGAAGCACTATCTATGAGGAAGTAAAAAGTGCCAGAGCGGATATCTTTGCGATGGAGGAGCAGCTCCGCTCGATCGAGCAGGAACTGAAATCACTTTCCGGTGACGCACTGAAAGACCGGCTTGAGACATACAACCGGCTTCAGTCTGATTTTGAGGCCCGGAACGGATACGCCTGTGAGAGTGAGATCGTTGGTGTGCTCAAAGGCCTGGGATTCACAGAGGAAGAGTTCGGCAAGCGGACAGATACGCTTTCCGGGGGCCAGAAGACACGAGTTTCCCTCGGCAAGCTTCTGCTCACACGGCCTGACATCCTGCTTCTCGATGAGCCGACCAACCATCTGGATCTGAATTCCATTGCCTGGCTGGAAACCTTTCTTATGAATTACCCGGGAGCCGTCTTCATCGTCTCCCACGACAGGTATTTTCTGAACCGGGTGGTGACCAAAGTGATCGAGATCGAGCGCGGAGAAATCCGGATGTATCTTGGAAATTATAAGGCCTATGCCGAAAAGAAACAGCAGCTCAGGGACGCCCGGCTCAAGGAATATCTGAACCAGCAGAGAGAGATCCGGCACCAGCAGGCAGTCATTGAAAAGCTCCGCTCCTTCAACCGTGAAAAATCTATCCGGCGTGCTGAGAGCCGCGAAAAAATGCTCGATAAGATCACACCGGTGGAAAAGCCGGCAGAGGCAGCCAGGGAGATCCATTTCACCCTGGAACCTTCCTTTATCAGCGGAAACGATGTCCTTACCGTAGAGCATCTGTCAAAGCGCTTCGGTAACCAGACTCTGTTTGAGGATGTCAGCTTTGAGATCAAGCGTGGAGAACATGTGGCGGTGATCGGAGATAACGGAACAGGAAAGACGACGCTGCTCAAGATACTGAATCAGGTGGCCGCCGCCGACAAAGGCTCCTTCACTCTGGGCGCCAAGGTCAAGATCGGATACTACGACCAGGAGCATCATGTGCTCCACGATGAGAAGACCATCTTCGATGAAATATCCGATGACTATCCTTCTCTTAACAACACCCAGATACGCAGCACCCTTGCCGCGTTCCAGTTTACCGGGGACGACGTCTTCAAGGAGATCCGAACCTTAAGCGGCGGCGAGAAGGGACGGGTATCTCTCGCCAAGCTCATGCTCTCAGAGGCAAATTTCCTGATCCTGGATGAGCCGACTAATCACCTGGACATTACGTCCAAGGAGATCCTGGAAGAAGCGCTGAACAATTACAGCGGCACCGTACTCTATGTATCTCACGACCGCTATTTTATCAATCAGACCGCTTCCCGCATCCTGGAGCTTGTGAACCGTACATTCGTAAACTATATCGGGAATTATGATTACTATCTTGAGAAAAAGGAAGAGCTCACCAGAGCATATGCTTCCTCCACTCAGAATAACGCTTCCTCCTCTTCTGCTTCCACTGCCTCAGAAGCCAAACTGAGCTGGCAGGAACAGAAAGAGCAGCAGGCCCGGGAAAGGAAGCGCAAAAATGATCTCAGAAAGACCGAGGAGGAGATCAGCAGGCTGGAAGACCGGAACGCAGAGATCGATCATCAGATGACTCTGGAAGAGGTTTACTCCAGTTCCGTCAAGTGCCAGGAACTCTCCACCGAACGCGCTGAAAACGAAGCCCGGCTGGAAGAGCTCTATGAGCTCTGGGAATCCCTTGCAGAATAAGCAGTATCGGTCATTCAACTGACCTCACAGACCGGGATCATAGAACAGATAGAAAAAGATAAAGAAACAGGAAAAGCTGCCGGAAAATCATTTCCGACAGCTTTTCCTGTTTCCGGGTGCCGTTCTCTTCTAAACTTCAGCCGGTTCTTCTGTATTACAGTCTCTTTGCGATCGCTTTGATAAATCCTTCTGTGTTCAGCACGGTCGGATTCTCGATCGTTGTGATCAGAGCCAGGTCCTTTGTCATCTCGCCGGACTCGATCGTATCGATCGTCGCCTTCTCGAGCCTGTCAGCAAACTCCATAAGTTCCTTGTTTCCGTCAAGCTCACCTCTCTTGCGGAGCGCACCAGTCCATGCAAAGATCGTAGCCACAGAGTTGGTCGATGTCTCTTCTCCCTTAAGGTGCTTATAGTAATGACGCTGCACAGTTCCGTGAGCCGCCTCATACTCGTAATATCCCTCCGGAGAGACCAGTACGGATGTCATCATCGCCAGTGAACCAAATGCGGAGGATACCATGTCGCTCATAACGTCTCCGTCATAGTTCTTGCATGCCCAGATATATCCGCCTGCTGATTTCATCACACGCGCTACAGCGTCATCGATCAGAGTGTAGAAGTACTCAATTCCTGCAGCCTTGAACTTCTCATCAAATTCTGCATCGTAGATCTCCTGGAAGATATCCTTGAATGTGTGATCATATTTTTTGGAGATCGTGTCCTTTGTCGCGAACCACAGATCCTGTTTCGTGTCAAGCGCGTAAGAGAAACAGCTTCTCGCGAAGCTCTCGATAGACTTGTTCAAGTTGTGCATTCCCTGTACGATGCCAGGTCCGTCAAACTCATGCACAAGTTCCTTTGTCTGAGTTCCGTCTTCTGCCGTATAGACAAGTTCAACTTTGCCCGCGCCCGGAATCTTCATCTCACTTCCCTTGTAGACATCTCCATAGGCATGTCTTGCGATCGTGATCGGTTTTTTCCAGTTCTTTACGCACGGTTCGATTCCTTTCACAACGATGGGAGCGCGGAATACAGTACCGTCAAGGATCGCACGGATCGTGCCGTTCGGGCTCTTCCACATTTCCTTCAGGTTATATTCATCCATTCTCGCTGCATTCGGAGTGATCGTCGCGCATTTTACAGCCACTTTGTATTTTTTTGTCGCAAGAGCGGAATCCACGGTCACCTGATCATTTGTCTCATTTCTGTGTTCAAGGCCGAGGTCATAGTACTCTGTGTTCAGATCTATGTATGGCTCAAGAAGCTCTTCCTTGATCATTTTCCATAAGATTCTCGTCATCTCGTCCCCGTCCATCTCAACGAGAGGGGTTGTCATTTTGATTTTTTCCATTCTGCTGTCTCCTTCTCTTTCTTTGCTGTTTGCAGCGCTGCGCTGCGGTATCTGTCCTGCGGGACGCCTTCCTACATCTCTTCAAATCCCTGTTTCTTCAGGTTCTGCATGACATGCAGGATATGCTCATTCGCAAGCTGTTCTGCAAGATCTTCATCTCCGTCTTTGATTGCACGGAGAATCTGCTTGTGCTCCCGGATCGATTTTCTCGCCCTCTCTTCTGAAACTATGGACGACTTTCTTGCCGCGCGTACATAGTTGTGGAAATCGCTCAGAAGATGGCCGAGGATCCGGCTGCCTGACGCTTCATAAAGTATGGAGTGAAACTTTCCATCCAGTAAAGTGACCTGGTCCGTGTTGAAAGCACTCCCTTTTTTCATCTGGAATTCCGAGAGAAGTATCGTCTCTTCCAGCTCATCAAGCTGTTCTTCAGTGATGTGCTGCGCAGCCCACCGCGCGCACAATCCCTCCAGCATGGAGCGGATCACATAGATATCCCGGATATCTTTCTGAGAAATGCCGGTCACATAGGCGCCCTTATTCGGAATGATCGTGACAAGACCTTCCAGTTCCAGCTGCCTCAGCGCCTCCCTTACCGGAGTGCGGCTCACTCCGAGCTCTTTTCCCAGCGTTGTCTCTCTGAGTTCATCGTGTTCTTTATATTTCCCGCTGAGGATGTCATCGCGGAGTTTCTGAAATACGCGCCCTCCGAGAGAATGTTCCTGATATTCTTCCATATGAAGCCCTCCTGGTTACAATGTAATATGCAGTTCTTCGCATACACTGTCTATTTTGGCAACTAATTCATTATCTGTCAAGACTGTAACTCTTCCATCTTCATATTCTTTGTCCACCCACTCCTTCATTTTAATGACAAGAGGGGAGCTTTTATCCACGCGGCGTTCCTCCGGAAGCTTATACCAGGCATTGATCCAGTAGGCGATGCCCGCTGTGCCTGATGTATTGGAAACTGCAACAAGCGGAGGACGCCCAAGGAATTTTTCAGTGTCAAATATGTTATAGATCTCTTCGTTCTTCATCATACCGTCTGCATGGATGCCTGCGCGGGTCACATTGAAATTCCTTCCCACAAAAGGCGTGGACGGCGGTATGTGGTAACCGATCTCCTTCTCATAATAGTCTGCAATCTCTGAGATCACACGGGTATCCATTCCATCGAGTGTTCCGCGAAGCTGTGCATATTCAAATACCATTGCCTCCAGAGGCGTATTTCCGGTCCGCTCTCCGATCCCGAACAGAGAACAGTTCACTCCGCTGGCGCCGTAGAGCCATGCTGTCGTTGAGTTATTGACCGCTTTATAGAAGTCATTATGTCCGTGGAACTCGATCAGTTCGCTCGGCACTCCCGCATGGGTCATGATTCCATAGATAATGCCGGGGATCGATCTCGGGATGACTGCTCCGGGATAGTTCACTCCATATCCCATCGTATCGCATACTCTGACCTTGATCGGTATCTTATATTCCTCCATCAGTTTCATCAGTTCCAGACAGAACGGGATCACAAAGCCATAAATATCTGAACGGGTGATATCTTCCAGATGGCACCGCGGGCGGATTCCGACTTCAAGGCATTCACGTATCACTGACAGATAATGCTCCAGCGCCTGCTTTCTCGTCATTTTCAGTTTGTAGAAAATATGGTAATCCGAGCAGCTCACAAGGATTCCTGTCTCTTTCAGGCCGATCTCCTTGACCAGCTCGAAATCCTTTCTGCTTGCTCTGATCCAGCTGGTCACCTCCGGGAACTCATATCCCTTTTCCAGGCAGCGGTATACCGCATCCCGGTCTTTCTTGCTGTACAGGAAAAACTCGCTCTGCCTGATCTTGCCGTTGGGTCCCCCCAGACGGTGGAGATAATCATAGATCTTCACGATCTGCTCCGTGGTATAAGGTGCTCTGGACTGCTGTCCATCCCGGAACGTGGTATCTGTGATCCAGATCTCATCCGGCATATTGTGGGGAACGATCCTGTCGTTGAATGCGATCTTCGGTATCTCGTCATACCGGAACAGATTGCGGAACACATTCGGCGTCTTTACATCGACCAGCGGATACATGTGTTCTTCCAGCTCCAGAAGATTTGTATGTTTATTCAAAAAAACTTTTCTGTCTTCCATTTCTCTGTCTCCTCCTCATGAGTATGTATTCTTGTATGATTGTATACATATATGCACTTTTTGTCAATATATTCCTGATAAAAACCAGACAAAAGGGAGGCGGAACCATACGGCCCCGCCTCCCTGCGGTAAAACATCAATATTCTTTTCTCTCAAACGCAGCGCGCTTCATATCCTATCGGATAACACGGACTTTCAGAACACCGTCGATCGCTTTCAGCTTCTCAGCCACTGAATCGTCTACTTTTTTGTCCACATCCATGACTGTATAAGCATATTCTTTTCTGCTCTTGTTTGTCATCAGCGAGATATTCATATCCTCCTGTGCAAGCAGAGATGTAAACTGTCCCAGCATATTCGGGATATTGTGGTGGAACACAGTAATCCTGTCTTCTTCTCCTTTTACGCCCATCGTGCAGTCCGGATAATTTACGGAATGCTTGATATTTCCGTTTTCAAGGAAATCCCGGATCTCGTCAACAGCCATCTCTGCACAGTTATCCTCGGATTCCTCTGTAGAAGCTCCCAGGTGCGGTATCACAATTGCGCCCTTTACGCCGGCAATCTCCGGTGTCGGGAAATCCGTCACATAGCATTTCACAGTTCCCGAGACGAGCGCATCCACGATATCCTCGCTGTTTACAAGCGTGTCTCTTGCAAAATTCAGGATAACGACATGATCTTTCATCAGGCTGATCGCATTCTTATCGATCATTCCTTTCGTATCCTCCGTGGCAGGCACATGGATGGTCAGGTAATCGCATTCTTTATAGAGTTCATCTACCGTGTTCGCATGATGGATGCTTCTTGACAGCTTCCATGCGGATTCCACGGAAAGATACGGATCGTATCCGTATACCTCCATACCGAGATTCGTCGCCGCGTTCGCAACGAGGACGCCGATCGCGCCCAGACCGATCACACCCAGTTTCTTGCCCTGGAGTTCAGTACCGGCGAACGCTTTCTTTTTCTTCTCTGTTATCTTAGCGATATCCCCGTCCTCTTCATGCTCCTGCACCCAGTTGATACCCCCGATGATATCCCGGGCTGCCAGAAGCATGCCTGCTATAACAAGTTCTTTCACACCGTTTGCATTTGCTCCCGGTGTATTGAAGACAACGATGCCTTCCTCTGCACACCTGTCAAGAGGAATGTTGTTCACTCCCGCTCCTGCGCGGGCGATCGCCTTCAGATTCGGTCCGAATTCCATATCATGCATCTTTGCGCTGCGCACAAGGATGACATCAGCTTCCCCGGCATCTTCCGTCTTCACATAATTTTCATCCAATCGGTCCAGACCTACATGGGAGATTGGATTCAGGCAATGATATTTATACATCTTACAGATTCTCCTCTTCAAATTTCTTCATAAAATCAACCAGTGCAACAACGCCCTCATACGGCATCGCATTGTAAATACTTGCGCGCATTCCGCCGACGGTCCTGTGTCCTTTCAGGTTCTCAAGGCCGGCCTCCTTCGCCTCTTTTACGAATTTTGCGTCCAGCTCTGCATCGCCGGTAACGAACGGCACGTTCATCAGAGAACGGTCTTCCTTGACGACAGTTCCTTTGAAGAGTCTGCTCTGATCGAGGAAATCATAGAGGACTTTTGCCTTCTTTTCATTTCTCTCTTTCATTGCTTCCAGACCGCCCATATTCTTGATCCACTTGAATACCTTGCCGCAGATATAGATTCCATATGCCGGAGGTGTATTGTACAGCGATTTTGCATCAGCATGTGTCTTATATGTAAGCATGGTCGGTGTTCCCGGAAGTACATCCTCTGTGATCAGATCTTCCCTGATGATAACGATAACGACTCCCGCCGGTCCGATATTCTTCTGGACACCGCCGTAGATAACCCCGTATTTTGTCACGTCAACAGGCTCAGACAGAAAACAGGAGGACACATCTGCAACCAGGGTCTTTCCCTTTGTGTTCGGAAGCTTTTTGAACTTTGTACCGTAAATCGTATTATTTTCGCAGATGTAGACATAATCTGCATCCTCGGAAACCGGAAGATCCGAGCAGTCCGGTATATAGGAGAAGGTTTTGTCTTCCGAAGAAGCGATCCTGTTCACCTTTCCGTATTTTTCAGCCTCTTTCGCCGCCTTTTTGGCCCACTGCCCTGTGATGATATAATCGGCGACTCTGTTTTTCATAAGATTCATCGGGATCATGGCAAACTGCTGGGATGCGCCACCCTGGAGGAATAAAACCTTATAATTGTCCGGTATTCCCATCAGGTCCCTCAAATCCTGTTCCGCGGTGGTAATGATCTCCTCAAACGCCTTTGAGCGATGGCTCATTTCCATCACGGACATCCCTGTTCCTCTGTAATCCAGCATCTCATCGGCTGCTTCCCGAAGCACTTCTTCCGGGAGCACAGCCGGACCGGCTGAAAAATTGTATACTCTGCTCATTTCTGTTACCTCCTCATGATTTAAATTTACTTTTATAATCCCTGTTCCTGCATCGTCTGAGCAGCGAATTATTTCGACATATCTTCTTCATCGAATGCATCACTGATGGCAGATCCCGGAGCGACCATTGGCCATACCTTATCATCGCTTCCGATCTGACAGTCGATCACAACAGGACGGTCCATGGCAAGCGCATCCGCAAAAGCTTTTTTGAACTCCTCCTGGCTCTCCACATGCATTCCCACTGCGCCCATTGCCTCTGCAAGCTTTGCAAAATCCACTGCGTCTCTGAGGACAGTTGCGGAATATCTCTCGTCATAAAACAGATCCTGCCACTGACGGACCATGCCGAGAACATGATTGTTGATGACGACCTCAATGATCGGGATCTTATGCCGTACTGCCGTGGCGATCTCGTTCATATTCATACGGAAGCAGCCGTCTCCCGCAATGTTGACCACAGTCTTCTCCGGACAGCCGACCTTTGCGCCCATTGCAGCTCCAAGGCCATATCCCATGGTGCCCAGTCCGCCGGATGTAAGCAGCGTTCTCGGCTTTGTAAACTTATAGTACTGGGCCGCCCACATCTGGTTCTGTCCCACCTCAGTACTGATGATCGCATCGCCATTGGTCTGACGGTAGATCTCCTCCACGATAAACGGTCCGGTCAATATGTCATGATGATATTTTAAAGGATATTTTTCCTTGTATTCCTCAATCTTTTTCAGCCACTCCGAGTGGTTCTGCTGTCCCAGTCTCTCATTGATCATCCGGAGCGCCGTTTTGATATCACCCTCCACGCCTGCTGTGATGATCACATTTTTGTTCATCTCTGCAGGATCGATGTCGATCTGAAGGATCCGTGCGTTCCTTGCAAATTTCTCTGTATTTCCCGTCACACGGTCACTGAAACGGGCGCCGAGCACGATCAGAAGATCACACTCGCTGACCCCGAAATTCGATGCCTTGGTGCCGTGCATTCCGAGCATCCCGGTATAGCGCGGATCTGTCCCCGGGAATGCGCCCTTGCCCATCAGAGAATCTGTGACAGGAGCATCCAGCTTATCCACGAACTTGAACAGTTCTTCGCTCGCCCCAGAGAGAACGGCGCCGCCGCCGACAAAGACAAACGGACGCTCTGACGCTTCGATCAGGGAAACCGCACGCGAGATCTCCTCTTCATTAATATGACATTCCGTCGGATTATATTTCCCGAGTTCTTCTTTTTCGTACTCCGTTACATTCGAAGTGATGTCCTTCGGTATATCAATGAGCACCGGTCCAGGTCTTCCGCTCTTTGCAATACGGAATGCCTTCCGGATCGTATCGGCAAGCTTTGTAACATCCTTGACGATAAAATTATGTTTTGTAATGGGCATCGTGATCCCTGTGATATCGATCTCCTGGAAACTGTCTTTTCCGAGAAGCGGTACTCCCACATTACAGGTGATCGCCACGATCGGGATGGAATCCATGTATGCCGTTGCAATCCCGGTAACAAGATTCGTTGCGCCGGGTCCGCTTGTCGCAAGACATACGCCTACTTTTCCGGTAGCCCGGGCATATCCGTCCGCAGCATGGGATGCGCCCTGCTCATGTGAAGTGAGGATATGGCGGATCTCGCTGCGATGCTTATATAAAGCATCATAAACATTCAAGATCGCTCCGCCCGGATACCCGAAGACAGTATCCACTCCCTGCTCCTTCAAACATTCTATCACTATCTCTGCTCCACTTAACTGCATGGTGCACTTCCTCCTGGTCATTCATTAATTCTTCGGTACTTCAAGGATCGCTCCACGGTTTCCTGACGTAACCATGGAAGCATATCTTGCAAGATATCCCGTCTTTACCTTTGGTTCTCTCGGCTGCCATTTTGCTCTTCTCGCCGCCATCTCTTCATCAGATATATCCAGTTCAAGCTTAAGTTCCGGAATATTGATCTTGATAATGTCGCCTTCCTCTACAAGCGCGATCGGTCCACCGACAGCAGCCTCCGGAGATACATGTCCGATAGATGCACCCCTGGATGCGCCTGAAAATCTTCCGTCTGTGATCAGGGCTACCGTTGATCCGAGACCGTACCCGGCAATGGCTGAAGTCGGGTTCAGCATCTCTCTCATTCCCGGACCGCCCTTCGGTCCTTCATAGCGGATCACGATCACATCTCCAGGATTTATCTTTCCGCTCTTGATCGCCTCTGTCGCCTCTTCATCGCTCTCAAAGATGCGCGCCGGTCCTTCGTGAACGAGCATCTCGTCACACACTGCAGAACGTTTTACAACACTGCCGTCCGGAGCAAGATTTCCTTTCAGGACGGCAAGTCCGCCCGTCTCTGAATACGGATTGTCGATCGGACGGATGACTTCCGGATTCTTATTCTCACATCCGGCGATATTCTCACCGATCGTCTTACCTGTGACTGTCATGCAGTCTGTATGGAGAAGACCTTTCTTATTCAGCTCATTCATGACAGCGTAGACGCCGCCCGCCTCATTGAGGTCTTCAATATATGTATGTCCTGCCGGTGCAAGATGGCAGAGGTTCGGAGTCTTCTCGCTGATCGTATTTGCAAAATCTATCTCAAAGTCCATTCCGATCTCATGTGCGATCGCCGGAAGATGGAGCATGCTGTTCGTCGAACATCCAAGCGCCATATCCACTGTAAGTGCGTTCAGGATCGCATCCTCTGTCATGATATCTCTGGGACGGATATTCTTTCTCACAAGTTCCATCACCTGCATGCCGGCATGCTTCGCGAGCTGGATTCTTGCAGAATATACAGCAGGGATCGTTCCATTTCCCCTGAGTCCCATGCCAAGAGCCTCTGTCAGACAGTTCATGCTGTTCGCTGTATACATTCCCGAGCAGGAACCGCAGGTAGGACACGCCTTGTTCTCGAACTCACAGAGGTCTTCATCCGTGATCTTACCTGCCGCGTGGGCGCCCACAGCCTCAAACATACTGGAGAGACTTGTCTTTCCGCCCTTCACATGCCCGGCCAGCATCGGGCCGCCGCTGACAAATATAGTCGGAATATTCACACGTGCTGCAGCCATCAGAAGTCCTGGTACATTCTTGTCGCAGTTGGGGATCATGACAAGACCGTCAAACTGATGTGCCATCGCCAGCGCCTCTGTGGAGTCCGCGATCAGGTCTCTCGTAACGAGCGAATACTTCATTCCTATATGTCCCATAGCGATTCCATCACATACGGCGATGGCCGGCACGACGATTGGGGTTCCTCCTGCCATTGCAACTCCCATCTTTACCGCTTCCGTGATCTTATCCAGGTTCATATGTCCCGGAACAATCTCATTATATGAACTGACAACACCGATCAGCGGTCTGTCAAGCTCTTCCTGTGTCATTCCCAGTGCATTAAAAAGGGAACGGTGCGGTGCCTGCTGAACTCCTTTTTTTACTGTATCACTTCTCATTTCTGTCTCCTCTCCTTCTGTATGTTCTTATCTCTGTAGTTGATATGTACTGCCGAATCAGCCGATATACGAACAGATCCGGTCTCCCATTTCTGCCGTTCCGATCTGCTTCATTCCCTCAGACATGATATCGATCGTACGGTATCCGTCCTGCAGTACCTTTGAGACTGCATTTTCTATCGCCTCTGCCTCCTTGTCGAGATCAAATGAATACCTCAGCATCATCGCCGCTGAAAGGATCGTGGCAATGGGATTGGCGATTCCCTTTCCGGCAATATCCGGCGCCGATCCTCCGCTTGGCTCGTAAAGGCCGAATTTTGTCTCGTTCAGACTGGCTGATGCCAGCATTCCGATCGAACCGGTCACCATGCTCGCCTCATCCGAAAGGATATCCCCGAACATGTTCTCTGTCAGGATCACATCAAACTGGGATGGATCCTTCACAAGCTGCATCGCGCAGTTATCAACAAGCATATGCTCCAGTGTAACTTCCGGATAATCTTCCGCGACCTCCTCTGTCACTTTTCTCCAGAGTCGTGAAGAGTCAAGGACATTTGCCTTGTCGACGCTGGTAACCTTTTTTCTGCGCTTCATCGCGATGTCAAAAGCCCTTTTTGCGATCCTGCGGATCTCAGTCTCGCTGTAGGTCAGTTCATCTTTAGCCACGAGGACGCCTTCCACTGACTCAGTGCTCCTCCTGCCGAAATACAGCCCTCCGGTCAGTTCACGCATGATCATCATGTCAAATCCTCTGTCCGCGATCTCTTCCTTCAGAGGGCAGGCTCCTTTCAGTTCTTTGTAGAGAACTGCAGGTCTCAGATTGGCAAAAAGGTTCAGTCCCTTGCGCAGGGCAAGAAGTCCCGCCTCCGGACGTTTTGACGGTTCAAGCTGATACCAGGGAGAGGTCTTCGCATCTCCTCCGATCGAGCCCATCAGCACTGCATCGCAGCCTTTCGCCAGCTCCAGCGTCTCCTCTGTAAGTGGAACACCGTTCACATCGATCGATGCCCCTCCCATGAGAAGCTGGGTATAAGAAAAGGCATGGCCATATATCCCGGCTGTCTTGTCGAGCACTTTCAGCGCTTCATCCACGATCTCCGGACCGATGCCATCCCCTTTGATAACTCCGATTTTCATTTCCATATCTGCACATCCTTCCAAATGTAAAAAATACTAGTTTTAATCATACCGCATTTCACTTTATCTTTCAAGTATTTAGGAAGAAAAATAGAGGGCGCTCTAAAATTCCCGCATTATATACTTATATTATATAGAGAAAACCGGAGGGCATTCAGCCTTCCGGTTTCATGAAAACAACACGGTTATTCAGCATTCGGTTTCTCGATCTGTGCGATCGCGGACTTCTGCATCGGAATACGGCAGTTCTTGTTGTTGCCGAACTCAACGATCACGTCATCGTCTGTAATGTCTATGATCACACCATAAAATCCGCTTGTCGTAAGCGCTGTATCGCCGACTTCCATCGTTGACAGCATCGCCTGTACTCTCTTCTGCTCCTTCTTCTGCGGGCGCATCAGCAGGAACCACATACCGCCGATCACGACAGCATAAATCAAGATTATACCAATCAGCTCCATATCATATTTCCTCCTAACTCCTTGTGTTACACAATAAGATTACTATACACAAAAAAGCTGGATTCTTCAAGCCTTTTTACAAATTTTCACATTTGCCGCAACAATTCAGTTACTGTGTCTGCATTCCTTCCAGTTTACGCTTCTTGTAAGCCTTATATTCCCCTGCATCGATCGCATCTCTGATCTCTTCCATCATCGTATTGTAGAAATACAGATTATGGAGCACGCAGAGTCTCATTCCCAGCATCTCCTTTGCTTTCAGCAGATGGCGTATATATGCCCGGCTGTAACTCCTGCAGGCAGGGCAGCCGCAGCCTTCTTCAATCGGTCTGTCATCGAGCTCGTATTTTGCATTGAAAAGATTCATCTTCCCGTGGTTCGTATAAACATGTCCGTGTCTTCCGTTTCGCGACGGGTAAACACAGTCGAAAAAGTCAACGCCCCGGTCCACTGCCTCCAGGATATTGGCGGGGGTTCCCACCCCCATCAGGTAGGTCGGTTTCTTTTCAGGAAGATATCTGACTACCGCATCCAGGATACGGTACATCTCCTCATGGCTCTCTCCTACGGCAAGTCCGCCGATCGCGTAGCCGTCCAGGTCCAGCTCTGAGATCTGCTGCGCATGTTCGATCCTGATATCCTCGTACACGCCTCCCTGATTAATCGCAAACAGAAGCTGATGCGGATTTATCGTATCCGGCAGGGAATTGAGCCGTTCCATCTCTGCCTTGCAGCGCTTCAGCCAGCGCGTCGTACGTGCCACGGAATCTGCAATATACTTCTTATCAGCAACACTTGACGGACATTCATCAAAAGCCATCGCGATCGTGGAAGCGAGATTAGACTGGATCTGCATGCTCTCCTCCGGCCCCATAAAGATCTTCCTGCCATCAATATGGGAATTAAAACGGACGCCTTCCTCCCTGATCTTCCTGAGCGACGCGAGGGAAAACACCTGGAATCCTCCCGAATCCGTCAGTATCGGTCTGTCCCAGTTCATGAATTTGTGAAGCCCTCCAAGTTTTTTCACTACTTCGTCGCCGGGTCTGACATGGAGGTGATAGGTATTTGAAAGTTCGACCTGCGTTTTGATCTGCCGCAGATCGTCTGTCGAAACAGCTCCTTTGATCGCAGCCGCTGTTCCCACGTTCATGAAGACCGGCGTCTCGATCGTTCCGTGAACAGTATGGAGACGGCCTCTTTTTGCAAGGCCGTCTTTCTTTAATAACTCATACATATTATCTGATTTCCTCTGTTTTATTTTCTGCTGCCATTCACACATTGATCAATAATGCATGACGACCGGTGTTCCCACACTGAGCATACTGTAGAGTGCCGCCGCCTGATCCGGTCTCATATTGATGCAGCCGTGAGATCCGTTTGTCATATAGCGGCTGCCTCCGAAGGAAGACTGCCAGCTCGCGTCATGGAATCCGACTCCGGTCCATGTCACACGCATCCAGTAGTCGACCGGGGTCTCGTAGATCGGTTTTCCGGTAGCGGGATTCGTCTCTCCAACAAGTGTCTTATCTCTCTTCATCTCCAGGATGGAGTAGACACCGGCCGGAGTCTCGCGCTCAGGTGTCGGAAGACCTGTCACCACGTCAGCTTCCATTGCGACCGAACCGTCCACGATATACCACATATGCTGTGTAGTAAGATCGACTTCAACATAAGTTGTTCCCCAGTCCTGCGCCTCGTGCGTTGCCGCTGTCTGGGCATATGCAGGTTCCTTGGAAATCACTTCTCCGTTTTTGATGCTGTTGATCAGCGCCGTCGTCTCACCGTCCTCGTCAACTGACCATCCATATGTACCTCCTGAGACTTCAGTTGTCTTGCCGGTCGGTGTTGTGATCGTCCTTGTTTTCCCGACAGTGTCATAGGTAGCTCCGAACTGACGCATCCATTCACGGACGCTCTCCTCATTCAGAGACACCTGCATGTTGTCGTCATATGTAAGCCATGTGGAGATCAGCGCCTTATCGACAACTACATCCGTATCCATTGTATATGTTATGCTCGCCTTGCAGTACTGATTCATCGTATCGCAGGCCGCCTGGACCTCAGGAGAATCCGAAGTATACTTCGGAAGGACATAGCATCCCTCATCCATCATGTTCAGCTCACTCTCAAATTCACTGATATACTGCTTTATCTTCTCCGTCAGCATATCAATATCCACCGCCGTGCCGTACACCTCCGGTTCTACGACAAAGGAATTGCCGTCAAATTTCGGATAGGCTGACACGGGCTGCGTCTGTTCCTGCGTGACGGCCTTGATATTCTGGATCTTTTCCTGAAGAGCCGCTTCATCATAGTCAACATTGATCGTCACTTTTTCAGAATTCCGGGAGAAAAATCCCGCCGGCCATAAGAGCGGATTCTGCCCCTTCAGGGCATCTTCGATCTCAGAACTCTCTTTATAAGTTAATGAAATCTCACTTCCGCTGATCGTATCCTGTTCATTATTCTGTTCGATGACTGTCAGTTCATAATCCTGTACCTGTTCCTTCAGATACTCTTCCACCGCTGATGCGGATCTTCCGGAAAAATCTTTCCCGTTTATCTCAGTATTGATATAGAAATGGCTGATAAAAAACGCCGAAACGCCAAGATAGATCACCAGAAGACCGCCCACAATGCTTCCCGCTATGATCCACGGTTTCTTTCCCATCGGCGGCTTTTCCTTTTTTTCTTCTGCTTTCTCCGCCTTTGCCGCTCTCTTCTGCAGTCTCTTCTGCCTTCTTTTTGCCCGGGCAGCCTTTTTCTTTTCTTCTTTCTCCTCTGTAGGATCATAGAAAAATTCTAATTCTTCTATATCGTCCCCATCTTCCTCCGGCTCTATATCATCCCAGTCCGTCTCCCTCTCCTCATCTTCCCCGGACAGGATATCCTCTTTTTCTTCCGCCGCTTCCTGAGCGTCTGCGGCAGCTTCTTCCGGAGTCAATGCATTAGATTCTTTCTGTTCCTTTTTACTCATCTGATATAACTCCCTCTCTATAATTCACTATCCATGCCCCATTATATTACGAAACTTTTCAAATGTACAGTGAATTCTTTCTTAATCTTGTGTTTTGGCGCTGTAGTCCAAATCCATATACTTTGCCTTGCACAGTGAAGTTTCTTCCTATATAATATCTTGAGACAAACTGTTACAGAAAGGAGCAAATCATGAGTGGTTCATCATTTGGCAAAATATTCCGTGTCACTACATGGGGGGAGTCCCACGGTCCTGCCGTAGGTGCAGTGATCGACGGATGCCCTGCCGGGATTCCCCTTACAGAGAATGACGTTCAGGCATTTCTCGACAGGCGCAGGCCCGGGCAGAGCAAGTATACGACAAAACGGCAGGAAACGGACTCTGTTGAGATCCTTTCGGGAGTATTCGAGGGGAAGACAACAGGTACGCCCATTTCCATGATCGTCCGAAATCAGGATCAGCGTTCCCGGGATTACGGAGAGATCGCATTCTCCTATCGTCCCGGACACGCAGACTACACTTTTAAGGAGAAATACGGATTCCGAGATTACAGAGGCGGCGGCCGCTCTTCCGGCCGGGAAACCATCGGCAGGGTCGCAGCCGGCGCCGTAGCGTCGCTTTTTCTCCGGGAGCTCGGCATCACACTGCAGGCTTATACGAAAGCATTGGGACCCTATTGTGTTCCCGAAGAAGAGTACCACTTCTCCGAAATACAGGAAAACAGCTTCTATATGCCGAACAATGCAGTCGCCCGGGAGGCCGGCGAATATGTTTCATCGCTGATGGCAGAATGTGATTCCTGCGGGGGGATCATAGAATGCACAGCCGACGGTCTGCCTGCAGGTCTCGGCGAACCTGTCTTTGACAAGCTGGACGCTCTCCTGGCGCAGGCTGTCATGTCCATCGGCGCGGTAAAGGGCGTGGAGATCGGCGACGGCTTCCGTGCCTCTTCTTCCACCGGCAGCAAAAATAATGACCCGTTCTATATGCAGGATGGAAATGTCCGCAAACGGACCAATCATTCCGGAGGGACCCTCGGAGGCATGAGCGACGGTTCCCGCCTGATCCTCCGCGCGGCAGTTAAGCCGACCGCTTCCATTGCCCGTCCTCAGCACACTGTCAACGAATCGGGCGAAGAGATCGAAATGACGGTCCGCGGAAGGCATGACCCGGTCATTGTCCCCCGCGCTGTAGTGGTTGTTGAATCCATGACCGCTGTCACGATCGCTGACCTGCTCCTGCAGAATATGTCTGCCCGCCTGGACAGGATCAAAGATTTTTATAACAACAAGTAATTCCAATCCGGCAGCTGCAGCAGGAGCCGGCTTCAGCAGAAAATCTGCTGAAGCCGGCTCCCTTTTTACAATGTATTTCTGTGCTCACAGTTCCCATGCCCTGCATCATCCGCCATTATACATGGAAACATCCTCCTCCGATAAATTCTCTGAGAAGTGAATTGGTCGGCACATATTCGCTCCCGATCCCCACAAAATAATCGAAGAATTTCAGCAGCCTCTTCGCCTCCTGATACTGTTCCGACTCCTTATCCACCGCGAATAAAAGCGGCTCTACATACTGTTTCAGCACGGCAAGCTCATAGAGCAGGGAAGAGTTGAACATTACGTCGGCCTGCTCCTGGAACGGGAAAATATTTTCTTCCTCTCCCCGTCTCACAGACGGCCACATCCCGATGGTCTTCATCGCCGAGGCCCCTCTGGTCCGTGCATCCCTTACGATCCGGCGAATCAGCCTTCCGTCAGTGGAGGGGATGCGGTTATGCTCATCGATATTGATCTGCGTCAGAGCGCTGATGTAGATCCGGAATTTGCTGGCATCATCCAGCATCTCCGTAAGCCTGGGATTCAGGCAGTGGATTCCTTCGATCACAAGGATATCATTCTCCCCTAGTTTTTTCGGCACTCTTGAATACCTTCGCTTTCCGCTCTTGAAATCAAAGATCGGCAGATAGACTTCTTCTCCATTCAGGAGTGCCTCCATATCCTCATTAAATTTTTCTATATCAATGGCTTCCAGGCATTCAAAATTGTAGTTACCATCCTTATCCCTGGGGGTATGCTCCCGGTCCACAAAATAATTATCCACTGCAATAGGATGGGGCTTCAAGCCGTTGACCCTGAGCTGAATGGAAAGCCGGTGCGAAAACGTTGTCTTCCCGGAAGAAGACGGTCCGGCGATCAGGACAAATTTTACATTCTTCCGCTCGGCGATCTGTCCGGCGATCTCGCCGATGCGCCTCTCCTGATATGCCTCCTGTACCAAAACAACCTCCCGCATATCATACCTTGTAACCATATCATTCAGCGCCCCTACAGTATCAATCTCCTGAAGGTCTCCCCAGAGGACAGATTCCTTGAGCACCTGGAAGAGTTTCGGGCTGGGGCTGAACTCCGGGACCACTTCCGGATTTTCACGGGACGGCATCTGCAGCACAAAGCCGTCATCATACAGATACAGCGAGAAATATTTCAGGCATCCCGCATCCGGCACCATATATCCGTAGTAATAGTCTTCGAACTCATTCATGCTGTAGATATTCACTTTGGAAACGCGCCTGTACTCGAACAGACGCTCTTTATCGTACATTCCATGCCTGTGAAACAGAGCGACAGCTTCCTCGGTATGGACAGACCGCTTGTTGACAGGGATCTTCTGCGCGCAGAGCTCTCTCATGCGCTCTTCCACTTTGTCAAGGAATATCTGATCCAGCGCCACCTCCCCGTCAACGGTACAGTAGAATCCTTTTCCCACAGAAAAATGGATCCTGACGCGGTCTACCTTGTCATGTCCGGCGACGTCATGGACGGCCTTTACCAGGAGAAAGCACATGCTTCTCCTGTATGTCTGATACCCTACCGGATCCGCAGTCGTGACAAATTTAAGCTCACAGTCCCGCTCCACCGTCTTTCTTAATTCCTGGAGATGAAAACGGTCGACAAAGACAAGTACGATCTGATGTTCATATTTCGGCTGGAACTCCCCGGCGATCTCCTGATACGCTGTTCCTCTGGCATATTCCCGAACCTCTCCGTCTATTGTGACCCTGCATTTACGGTCCGCCATTCACTTCCTCCTATCTGCTGCTACATGACCTGAAACGGATGTACGATCGGCTCCGTCACTGTCTCGATCCCCGGCAGCTTTCTTTCAAAGAACTGCTTCATATCTGCAATAAAAATATATTCTGTACCATAGTGTCCTGCATCAATGACTGCCAGTCCCTGTTCTACGGCATCGATTCCGTCATGATGTCCGATGTCTCCGGTAACAAGGACGTCAGCCCCTTTTCTGAGCGCCACAGAGATGGCAGATTTGCCGGATCCCGGCGAGACAGCGATCCTTCGGACTGTCTTTCCCATATCGCCGAACACCTTCAGGCTTCCCAGCTTCAGTTTATGCTTGACGAACACACAGCATTCCTCCAAAGTCATCGGTTTCTCAAGGTTTCCGATCCTGCCGATCCCCTGTTTCCTGCCCTCGTCATCCTCCATCGTCTCATCCAGGACTTCCGCATCTTTGATCTCAAGGATCTTCTCCGAAAGCGGAGCCATCCCGAGGACATCATAATTCGTGTGCATTGCATAATAGCTCAGGTCATTTCTGATAAGCTTGACGACCCTCTGACCGATAAAGTCTTCGTCCGTCACTTTCTTGATCGGTGAAAAAATAAGCGGATGGTGCGTGATGAGCATATCCGCGCCTGCCTCAACCGCCCTGTCGATCACGGCATCCGTGGCGTCCAGCGCCAGATAGACCCGGTTCACCTCTTTCTCGGCACGCCCCGCCAGCAGCCCTACATTGTCAAAATCCAGTGCCGCATTTCTCGGATAGGAAGCCTCGATTACCTGCATGATCTCTTTACAAAGCATAGTATTCCATCCCTTTCTCAGCATATTTTAATTCTTGCTCCAGCTCGTTTCTCCTGCCTGCAATCCGGTCAGAATCTTTTCCCCGGAGATTCCGGAGGATCTGCTCCTTCATGCGGATCTCTCTCTGAAGGAACGAACGCAGCACTTCATTCCTGCTCTCCAGGAGCAGCTTTCCATATCTCAGTTCTGTTTCATTCCATGCGCAGACACCGTTCCCGGAGGCGTCCGAATGCACGGCCTCACTCTTCGGCGGCTGCACTTTCATCATCGGATAGTATTTTCCGTCCTCCAGCACCATGTTTTCCTGTAGAAACAAAAAGCCTTCCTCTAAAAGAAAGGCCCTCACCTTTTCAATCTCAGACTGGGGCTGAAGGATACATTCTTTTACGCCCTGCACTGTCTGCGCTCCTTCTGTGAGGATGCGGATGACCAGTCCCCCGCCCATGCCTGCGATAACGACAGAGTCAGCTTCCCCGGGACTCAGTGCCGCAAGTCCGTCCGACAGTCTCAGCTCGATCTTTTCTTCCAGCCGGTTTTCCGCAACATGGAGGCGGGCTCTCTCCAGCGGTCCTGTATTGACATCCATTGCGACAGCTCCGGGAATTCTGCCTTCCTGTACCAGGGCAATAGGTATATAGGCGTGATCAGTCCCTACATCCGCGACCCTGCAGCCGGCGGTCACAAGATCTGCGACCGCCTGCAGTCTTTTTGATAATTCCATAATCCTCTACGGTCATCCTTCCCCACTAGTCAAGATAGTCTCTGAGTTTACGGCTTCTGCTCGGATGACGGAGCTTCCGGAGTGCTTTTGCCTCGATCTGTCGGATACGCTCTCTCGTGACATCAAACTCCCGTCCGACCTCTTCCAGTGTGCGGGCACGTCCGTCATTCATTCCAAACCTGAGGCGGAGCACCTTCTGCTCTCTCTCGGTCAGTGTATCAAGAACCTCGTCAAGCTGCTCCTTCAGAAGAGTCTGCGCGGCAGCCTCCGCCGGAACCGGTACATTATCGTCCTGGATAAAATCTCCCAGGTGGCTGTCCTCCTCCTCTCCGATCGGAGTCTCAAGGGAAACCGGCTCCTGTGAGATCTTCAGGATCTCACGCACACGCTCCACAGGCATGTCCAGCTCCTTGGCGATCTCTTCCGGCAGCGGTTCTCTTCCGAGCTCCTGCAGAAGCTGTCTGGAAACCCGGATCAGCTTGTTGATCGTTTCAACCATGTGAACCGGAATACGGATCGTCCTTGCCTGATCCGCGATCGCTCTTGTGATTGCCTGGCGGATCCACCATGTCGCATAAGTACTGAACTTATATCCCTTATGGTAATCAAACTTTTCCACTGCTTTGATCAGTCCCAGGTTTCCTTCCTGGATCAGATCAAGGAAAAGCATTCCTCTTCCCACATATCTCTTGGCAATGCTGACGACCAGACGGAGATTTGCCTCAGCGAGCTCCTTTTTCGCGTCCTCGTCCCCTTCTTCCATTCTTTTTGCCAGCTCGATCTCGCGCTCAGCACTCAGGAGGGGCACCTTGCCGATCTCTTTCAGATACATCCGGACCGGATCCTCTATGCTGACTCCCTCCGGAACTGAAAGATCGATATTTTCAACATCCACGTCATCTTCTTCTGATATGATGACATCCATATCCACATCATCATCAGGATCACCGCTGATACGCAGAACGTCAATATTATTCGCTTCCAGATAGTCAAATACCTTCTCCATCTGCTCTGCATTCAGTTCCATATCGCTGAAAAAGTCATTGATCTCCTGAATGTCAAGTATGCTCTTTTTCTTTTTTCCCAGAGCAAGAAGCTCCTTCATTTTTTCCAGAAATTTCTGTGCGTTCTCTTCCATGTGTCCATCCTTCCCTGCCGGCGCGCGTGCGCAGGCTATCTTGTTTTATTTTATCCTTAATCAATAGAAATATGCAGTTTCCTTAAGTCCTCCAGCTTCCGCTTCTCTTCCATCAGATGCTGCAGTCCCGCCATATCTGTCGGATCAAGATGCATGGTCTGATCATCGATACTGTTGGCCTTGACCCGGAGTATCGTCTCTTTCAGCGCCTGCTCCTGTTCTTCTTTCGTCTTAAGCTCCTTGATCCGGGTATGGAACAGGGCCGCTGCCTCTCTGTGCTCTTCTTCCTCTGTAAAATGATCCAGTATCGCCGCGGGATTCAGCTCGCCATTCTTCCGCTGTTCGTAGAGGAGTTCCGCCACGGTCCGGTACATACTTTCCGTAAAATCATGCGGCGAGATAAATCTGCTGATCTTGTCATACAGAGAATCGTCCTCGATCATCCAGGTGAGCAGAGCTTTCTGGGAAGTCAGAATACCGTCTTCCTTTGTTTTCTGTTTTCCCTCTGCGCGTCTGGGGCGCTCGACCGGTTTTGCCATCCCGGCACTCACTGCTGTCTTTGCCACAAGCTTCTCAAGGCTCTCTCTGCGGATCTTATAAGCTGATGCCACCGCTTCTATGTAATTGTTCCTTTCAAGCTCATCCTCAAAGCTCAGCAGACGGCGCGCCGCCTCTCTGAAAAAAGCGGTCTTCCCCTCCGGGGACTGCATGTCATAGTCCCGTTCCAGCACCTCAAGGGTAAACATAAAGCCATTTCGTGCGGCTTCGATCCGACGTTCATATTCCTCTGCGCCAAGATTCTTGATGAATTCGTCCGGGTCCTTATATGGATCCATCCGCACAACTTTTGCGGATATTCCTGCATCCCGCAGGATCGGCACTGCCCTGAGCGCAGCCTTCGTCCCCGCCTCATCGCTGTCATATGTAAGATAGACTTCCTGAACATAGCGCTTGATCAGGGAGGCGTGTCCCGGAGTGAGGGCTGTCCCGAGAGAAGCCACTGCATTTGTAAATCCTGCCTGATGGAGCGCGATCACATCCATATACCCCTCACACAGAAGGAAGTACGGCTTTCTCGATGTTCTCGCCCTGTTCAGGCCATACAGGTTGCGGCTCTTGTCAAAGACGACCGTCTCCGGGGAATTCAGATACTTGGGTTTGGCATCCCCCATCACTCTTCCTCCGAAACCGATGACTCTGCTGTTCACGTCCATGATAGGGAACATCACCCGGTTCCAGAACTTGTCGTAAACGCCCTGCCGCTCATCTGTATTGATCAGGCCTGCCTGGCGGATCAGCTCCTCACTGTACCCTTTTTTTCTGAGATATTTGTACAGGTCATCACTGTATTTGCTGGAATATCCGAGACCGAACGCGGTTATCGTCTCATCCGACAGCTCTCTGTTCTTAAGGTATGTATAGGCTGCTTTTCCACTCTCTGACTTGAGCTGGACATAAAAATATTTTGCAGCCGCCTTGTTGATCTCAAGGATCGAAGACTTCAAGTCCGCCTTCTTCCTTGCTTCTCTTGAGTATTCCTCCTTCGGGAGCTCTATTCCCGCCCGGTCTGCAAGAAACTTTACCGCCTCCACAAAAGTAAAGTTCTCGTATTCCATAAGAAATGTGAACACATTCCCGCCGGCCCCGCAGCCGAAGCAGTAATACATCTGCTTCTGCCTGCTCACAGAAAACGACGGGGATTTCTCATTGTGGAACGGACACAGCCCGAAATAAGAGCTTCCTTTCTTCTGCAGCCGGACATAGCCGGAAATCACATCTACTATGTCATTTCTTGTCCTTATCTCCTCTATCAGTTCTTCAGAATAGTACATGCCAACCTCCATAAATAAGAATGTGCTCCGGCACATTCTCAGCACCAAAGCACATTCGCTTCCAGCAATAGAATACCCTATAATATATATTCGACAAAACCTTTTTCTTTCCTTTAAATTTTCCAGGATTCCGGTACAAAAAATTCCTGGAATTTTTTTACGGCGTACGAATCCGTCATCCCGGCAATATAATCGCAGACGATCTGCTCCCTGCTGTTATCCGGGTTAGTCATCGCCTCCAGGTACTGGTCCGGCAGCAGATCTGTATGCCGCACATAGTACTCATAGAGCTGTTCGATCATATGTACCGCCTTGTCTTCCTCGCCTTTTGCCTTTGGATTCAGATAGACGTTTTTAAACATGAATTTCCGCAGACCTGTCATTGCCTCCTCAACCGGCTCCGACATTGTGATCTCCGGCCGGTCCATGCTGCTGGTGATCACGTTGTGCACCATCGTATTCAGTCTTTCCTTGCAGGAACAGCCGAGCACGCCGCGGAATTCATCCGGAATGTCATCCTCTGTCAGGATGCCTCCCCGGATCGCATCATCCATATCATGATGAATATATGCGATCTTATCGGAGAGACGGACGACCTTGCCTTCCAGAGTATGCGGGCACCCTGACGTCTTGTGGTTCAGAATGCCGTCCCTCACCTCCCAGGTAAGATTCAGTCCCCGTCCCTGCTTCTCAATGCACTCTACGACCCGCAGGCTCTGCCTGTGATGTGAGAAATGATACACATGGTTCAGCGCCTTTTCCCCCGCATGTCCGAACGGCGTATGCCCCAGATCGTGTCCCAGGGCGATCGCCTCGACCAGATCCTCGTTCAGGCGCAGCGCCTTTGCTATCGTCCGCGCGATCTGCGAGACCTCCAGCGTATGCGTCAGCCGGGTCCTGTAGTGATCTCCTTTCGGGAGCAGAAACACCTGAGTCTTCTGCTTCAGTCTTCGGAAAGCCTTGCAGTGCAGGATCCGGTCCCGGTCTCTCTGAAATACCGGGCGGATATCGCACTGCGCCTCCTCCCGCTCGCGTCCTCTCGAATTTTTACTCAAAGTCGCATAGGGACTTAAATAATCGATCTCACGTGCTTCCAGCTGTTCCCTGATCGTCATCGACATATTTTGAGCCACCTCTCTCCCTGTCCTCCAGGCTTATTTTTCTTTGATCCGGTCCTCAATGGCCTTTACCACTGTGCTGAGCACCTTCACCCTGGCATAATATTTGTCGTTTCCTTCCACAACGACCCAGGGCGCGTAATCCGTGGACGTCCTAAGCAGCATTTCATTGACCGCGTCCTCATACTGATCCCATTTCTCTCTGTTGCGCCAGTCTTCCTCCGTGATCTTCCACTGCTTTTCCGGATTCTGCTGTCTCTCACGGAATCTCCGCTCCTGTTCGTCTTTGTCTATATGCATCCAGAATTTGATCACGATAGCGCCTGCGTCGTACAGATCCTTCTCCATATCGTTGATCTCCTTGTAGGCTCTCTGCCATTCTTCTTTTGTACAGAAGCCCTCGATCCTTTCCACCATCACGCGTCCGTACCAGGTCCTGTCAAAGATCGCCACATGCCCGTCCTTGGGCATTGCCCGCCAGAACCTCCAGAGATAGTGGTGTGCCTTTTCAATATCATTGGGCGATGCAGTCGGGTTAACCGCATACCCCCGGGCATCCATCTTTTCCGTAAGGCGTTTGATCGCTCCGCCCTTGCCGCCGGCATCCCATCCCTCAAATCCAAGCACGACGGGAATCCTTCTCCGGTAGAGCTCACCGTGGAGCTTCTCGATCTTCTTCTGAAGCTTATCGAGCTTTTCATTATACTCCTCTCTTGTATATTTCAGCGACAGATCCGCTTTCGACAGGATAGATACCTGAAGTTCCCTCAGGTCTCTGTCCGCCTCACGCGCGATCTCTGCAGCATCTATGCCGCCTTCTTTCCTCTCTTCCTTTTCCGCGGACGTCTTCTCCGCGTTTTCTCTCTGTACCTTTTCAATCTGATCCGCCATCGCCTTGATCACGGTAGTATAGATCTTCACTGTGGCAAATCTCCGGTCTGTAGATTCAATGATCGTCCACGGCGCATAGTCCTTATCCGTTGAAAACAGCATGTCTTCCATCATTGACGCATACTCATCATATCTGGCATTGCGCTCAAGGTCCCCCTGGGTCACCCTCCAGGCCGTCTCCTTATTCTTCCCCAGCTTGTCAAACCGTTTCTTCTGCTCCTTTTTGTCGATATCCAGGAACAGCTTGATGATCACATTCCCATCAGCGGAAAGCTGCTCTTCAAAAGAATTGATGGAATGGAAAGCGCCGGGAAGATCCTTCGCCTTTGTTCTCTTCTCAAAACGGTCGATCAGGACACGGCGGTACCAGCTTCCGTCGAAGATGGCGATTCGTCCGCGTTCCGGCGTCTTCGTCCAAAAGCGCCAGAGGAAAGGATGCATCCGTTCTTCCTCCGTCTCATTTTTGATCGGATACACCCTGAACCCTCTCGGATCCATACTCTGGATCAGGCGGCCGATCTGAACGCCTTTCCCGGATGCCCCGAATCCTTCAAAAACGATGATCACAGGGATCTTAAGTTCCTTGCACTGACGCTGGAGCTGTCCCAGGCGCACTTCCAGCTGCGGCATCTTTGCTTTATACTCATCTTTTGACATCTTTTTCGTCAGATCAACTTTTTCTAACATATCCTTTCCTCCGCTTCTTTGTTCTGATAGTATTTGCCGGTTTTCTTAAATTATTGTAATTATATCATATATCCAATGCAAAAAAGAGAAATCCTGCTAAGATTTCTCTTTTTTTTAAAATTTTCTTTATTCGCTTTTCTTTGCTCCCTGCCCCGTTTCAAGCTGCTCCATCAGCCTGTATACAAGTTCCTGGTTCTTCTTGCCCAGCCGTTCGTAAATGCGGCAGAACTCCACATTTCTCTCTATCACCTTTTCGACCTCTATCCTGTATTCAGAGATCAGCCTTACATCAGACAGCTTTAATATGTAATCGGCTGACACATGGAAAAATTTTGCAAGGTGAACAAGTATATCCGCGGGAAGAGAATTCTCTCCTTTCTCTATCCTGCTGATCGTCTGCTGCGAAACATTGATCTTCGCCGCAAGTTCTTCCTGCTTCAGCCCTCTTTCTTTGCGGAGCTCACGCACACGGTTATCCAATCCATTCACACCCTTTAATAGTCTATACCCTATTTTATCGAATCCTGCTCCGCGTGCTATCCGTATTCAGGATTTCATCCTACTCAATTTCAGGGTATGAGCTCATTCGGTGACAGAACAATGATAAAATATATATGGTGATCAGTATGATGTCAAACATAGTCGGGAATAATATAAGAAAGCTCCGCAAGAAGCACGGAATGAGTCAGAAAGATCTTGCTGCACAGCTCAACATCCGGCGGCAGACCGTGTCTGCATATGAACGGGAAGTCAGTATTCCCGATATCTATACTCTGATACGTGTGGCAGACATTTTTGATATCAGTCTGGATGAGCTGGCCGGAAGAGATGCCGGCAAAAAGAAAAAGCCTTGAATACTCAAGGCTTTTCATCAATGCGGAAGATGGGACTTGAACCCACACGACACGAATGTCACAAGATCCTTAGTCTTGCTCGTCTGCCAGTTCCGACACTTCCGCATTTTTCAGTTGTTTGTGTTCCGCACTTTTTTGTGTCGTGCTGAGCACATTTGATATATTACTATTAACCGGAGAAAAAGTCAACAGTTTTTTTAAATTTTTTTGATTTTTTTATTTATATCTACAATTATGAAAATTTCCCATCCTCAAATCCGGATCTTTCTCCGTGGAAAATCCGGTTTTTTTGCAACAGCGGCGGGTCAAAGTCCGGGGCTGCCCGCGGCCTTGGCCGCCGCTCACAATCCTGTAATATGTCTTTTAGCACTTCCGGTGATTCGAATTTTTACTCCATATTCCCGGGGAACCTCGGAATGCCGTCAAATCCAGCTTTCAGATCTTCATCTGTCGGGATATAATCCGTCATCTCTCCGTTATTAAATTTCTCATACGCGACCATATCGAAATATCCCGTGCCGGTCAGGCCGAACAGAATCGTCTTCTCCTCTCCTGTCTCTTTGCACTTCAGCGCCTCATCAATGGCAGCCTTGATCGCATGGCTGCTCTCCGGAGCCGGAAGGATGCCTTCCACCCTCGCGAACTGCTCCGCCGCCTCAAATACGGAAGTCTGCTCCACAGCGCGCGCCTCCATATATCCGTCGTGGTAGAGCTGGGACAGGACAGAACTCATGCCGTGATATCTGAGTCCGCCCGCATGGTTTGCCGACGGAATGAATCCGCTTCCGAGAGTGTACATCTTCGCCAGTGGGCAGACCATTCCCGTATCGCAGTAATCATATGCGAAAACACCCCGTGTAAGGCTCGGGCAGGACGCCGGCTCTACAGCGATAAACTGATAATCCGCCTCACCGCGGAGCTTCTCGCCCATGAACGGAGAGATCAGACCTCCCAGATTTGATCCGCCTCCTGCACATCCGATAATGATATCCGGTTTGATCCCGTACTTATCCATGGCGATCTTCGTCTCCACGCCGATGATGGACTGATGGAGCAGGACCTGATTGAGCACGCTGCCAAGCACATAGCGGTATCCTTCTGTGTGAGTCGCCACCTCTACCGCCTCAGAGATCGCACACCCAAGGCTTCCTGTCGTTCCGGGGTGCTCTGCAAGTATCTTTCTCCCCACTTCCGTTGTCTCGGACGGAGACGGCGTAACGCTCGCCCCATACGTCCTCATCACCTCGCGCCGGAACGGTTTCTGCTCATAAGAGCACTTTACCATGAATACTCTGCAGTCAAGATCCAGATATGCACATGCCATGGACAGCGCGGTTCCCCACTGTCCTGCCCCGGTCTCCGTGGTCACTCCTTTCAGCCCCTGTTCCTTCGCATAATACGCCTGTGCGATAGCAGAATTCAGCTTATGGCTTCCGCTTGTATTGTTTCCCTCGAACTTATAATAGATCTTTGCCGGGGTCTGGAGCTTCTCTTCCAGGCAGTATGCTCTTACCAGCGGCGCAGGACGATACATCTTGTAAAAGTCTCTGATCTTCTCCGGGATCTCAATATATCTGTTGTCATTGTCCAGTTCCTGCTTTACCAGTTCCTCGCAGAATACCGCTCCGAGTTCCTCCGCTGTCATGGGCTGCAGTGTCGCCGGATTCAGGAGCGGCGCCGGCTTATTCTTCATATCCGCCCGCACATTGTACCATTCCTTCGGCATCTCGCTCTCCTCAAGATAGATTTTGTAAGGGATTTTCTTTTCGCTCATTTCTTACTCCTTTCTTCTTCCGGGACCGGAGTTTCTCTGCCCGCGGATTTTTCAAGCCGTCAGAGGTGCATCCTCATGGCGGATCCCGCCGCACTGCCTTTCAGGCTCTCCCCCGGACATACAAAAAAGCTCCTGTCCCACACAACATAAACGATTGCAGGGACAAGAGCTGCTATTCAGACTCCTGCGGTGCCACCCGGCTTGATGTGAAATCACATCCACTCATTGCATACAGACATATGCTCCTTTTATTAACGGAGTTTACTCTCCGGCTCGCCTACTCCTCTGTTCAGCTCGCCCTCAGAAGCCCATTCACCTTATGTCCGGCATGCTGCGATCCCACCGCCCGCAGCTCTCTGTAAGGCAGATCGATAAAGCTACTTACTCTTCTTCAACGGTTTAGTCAAACTTTATCACGCAGAGACAGAAAAGTCAACTATTTTTGTTCAATCTGCATGACACTTCCTGCATATTTCTGCGTTATCATACAACAGAAAAGATCCGATCCCTTCCGGGACCGGATCTCCGTTCTATATCTTACGCGATTTTCTCTTTCGCAAGTGCTGCGAGTGTCGCGAATCCTTCTTTGTCATTTACTGCCAGCTCAGCAAGCATTTTTCTGTTCATATCCACGTCAGCCAGCTTCAGGCCGTGCATGAACTTGCTGTAGGAAAGTCCGTTCATTCTTGCCGCTGCGTTGATACGTGCGATCCACAGCTGTCTCATCTGACGTTTGCGCTGCTTTCTTCCTGCATAAGCAGATGTAAGAGCTCTCATTACAGACTGTTTTGCAACTCTGTACTGCTTGGAACGTGCTCCTCTGTATCCTTTTGCCAGTTTCAGTGTTCTGTTATGTTTCTTCTTAGCGTTCATTCCGCCTTTGATTCTTGCCATTTCTTAATCCTCCTTCATCAACTTCCAAATCTTACAGATAAGGTAAAACCTTCTTCATGTTCTTTACATTTGTTGCATCTGTAATCGTCGCCTGTCTGAGATTTCTTTTTCTCTTTGTAGACTTTTTCGTTAAGATATGGCTCTTGTAAGCTTTATTTCTTTTCAGTTTTCCTGTACCTGTCTTTTTGAAGCGTTTTGCTGCCGCTCTATTTGTTTTGATTTTTGGCATGATAATTTCCTCCTTTATTGTGCTGCCTTTCAGGATCTTCATCCCGGATTCTATGTTTTTAACGTTTTTCAGTTAAAACCATGCTCATATTTCTGCCTTCCAGCTTCGGCGCTTTCTCAACAACCGCGATATCGGAAAGCATCTCTGCGAAATCATCCAGAATATGTCTGCTCTGCTGAACATGAGCCATCTCTCGTCCGCGGAAACGCAGCGTAACCTTAACTTTATTTCCCTTCGAGATGAACTTCTTGGCGTTGTTCACTTTTGTATTCAGGTCATTCGTATCGATGTTCGGTGATAAACGCACTTCTTTGATCTCAACAGTTCTCTGCTTCTTTTTGGCTTCTTTCTCTTTTCTGGTCTGCTCATACTTATACTTACCGTAATCAATGATCTTGCAGACCGGCGGTTTTGCCGTAGGTGCGATCTTAACCAGGTCAAGTTCTGCCTCCATGGCGATCTTCATTGCCTCTCTGGCTGACATGATACCCAACTGTTCCCCATCCTCACCGATCAGACGTACTTCTCTGTCTCTGATCTGCTCGTTAATCATTAAATCGCTAATTGTCGTATACCTCCGTAAAATGAATTTCCTTTCAGGTTTTCCTCTGCGAAAACACAAAAAAACGAGTGAATATCATATCCACCCGACAATCAATACAGTCCTCCGCTCTTCCGCGGAAACTCTTGAATCAATATCAGACCGTCAGTCACCCGATCGTGCTGCGGTGAGAGTGGATACTCTACTTTGTTTTTTGCTTAACGCGTCTATTAATTTACCATATCCACTCTCTCATGTCAACACTTTTTCTCTTTTTTACCGTTTATTTCCCATGCAGAACACCGCTACGACGCCCGGGCCGGTATGGCTCCCGATCACCGTACCGATATTATTGATCAGAATATTATCGATCCCCATTTTTTCCCGCACCAGTTTTGCCACATACTCTGCATCCTCGATACAGTCTCCGTGGGTGATCATGATAATATCATTATCCCATCCCTTTGACTGTTCCACTGCCATATCCACGATCCTGTTCAGCGACTTCTTACGCCCGCGCTCTTTGCCGATCACCTGGAGTTTTCCGTTATTGTCCATATGTATGATCGGCTTGATCTGCACCAGCGTGCCGAGAACCGCGGTCGTCTTCGAGATGCGTCCTCCCCTGTGGAGATGGTTCAGGTCATCCACCGTCACATCATGGCAGATGTGCAGCTTATTCTCCTCGACCCACTGCGCGATCTCATCGATCGTCTTTCCTTTTTCTTTGAGCTGAAGCGCCTTGTACAGAAGAAGGCCCTCCCCCAGGCAGGCGCAGAGCGTATCGATAATGATGATCTTTGCCTCCGGGTATTTTTCAGAGAGTTCTGCCTCTGCGATCTTCATGCTGTTCAGCGTTCCGCTGAGCCCTGAAGAGAAGCCCAGATGAAGAATATCCTTTCCTTCTTTCAGAAAAGGCTCGAGCATCTCCTCAGCCTCCCCGGGATTGATCTGGGAGGTCACCGACATGTGGCCCTCCCTGAGCTTGTCAAAAAATTCTTTTGCCGACAGGCCGTACATATCCGTGTAGGTCTCTCCGTCGATCGTATATTTTAACGGAATCACCGGAACATTCCTCTCTTCCAGCCATTCCCTCGGCAGGTCCACCGTGCTGTTCACTGTAATCACAAAATCTCTCATATCTCGATTCCTCCCGGATCTGTATTTGTCCCCCTGGTAAAGACGGACTTATCTTTGAATATCATAGCATTTTTTCTGATATTAATCAAAACTTTTCAGAAAAATGAAGCGGTCAGACGGTCAGTTCAGTTTTACATTCAGATAATTTCTTCCCGACAGAGTCTTGTTGAAGATCAGGAAACAGAGGACCAGGATACACCCCAGGATAAATCCGTACAGATTGAAACACGCAGTCAGTATAAGAAGCAGCAGGCGCATGAATTTCAGGGCGTAGCCGAGCTCGAAATTAGGCTGTGTATAGTTTGCCACTGCTACGAACGCCATGTACAGCATCACCTCACTGTTGAACCACCCCGACTGCACCGAGAACTCTCCCATCACAATACCTGCGATCACGCTGAGCGGCGTGCTGAGCATAGTCGGTGTGTTCATTGCCGCGAGCCGCAGCCCGTCGATGGATATCTCCAGCAGCAGGAACTGGAAGATCAGCGGGATATTGACTGTATCTCTCACGGCGACAAACTCAAACGCCTCAGGAAGCCACTCCTGATTCTGCATAAAGAGCAGATACAGCGGAGTAAAAAATACAGTGGCCACAGTGATCAGGATCCTTGCCGTTTTCAGATATACTCCTGTGAGCGTCGGGAAATAATAGTCATTCGCCTCTTCGATCATGTCCAGTATAGAGGTCGGAAGGATCATGGCAGAAGGAGAATTGTCCACCAGGATCACAACTTTCCCCTCCAGCACGCAGGCCGCCGCTGTATCCGGGCGCTCTGTATATTTAAATTTCGGAAACGGATTGAACCATTTTCTCTTAAAAAGAGCTTCCGCAAGGCTCTGCTGATTCATCCTCAGATCGTCCACCTTCAGGCTCTCGATCCTGCTTTTCAGATTCTGCAGAAGTTCTTTGTCCACCCTGTCCTGCATATAGCAGAGCGCGATATCCGTCCTCGAAGCCTGCCCCGCTTCCATCATCTCCATCACGAGATGAGGGTCTCTGATCCGCCTGCGGATCAGAGCAGTATTGAAAACGATTGTCTCTACAAATCCGTCTCTGGAACCTCTCAGAGATTTATCCTTATCCGGCTCGTCCACACTTCTCGCCGGATAGGTACGGCAGTCAATGCAGACGCACTCACTGTACCCGTCTATAAAGAGGACCGCCGCTCCTGACAGAACGTTCCTGAGCACCTGATCAAAGTCTTCCAGTACATCAACCTCAACATAAGGCACATTCTTTCTGGCAAAGGCTTCAGCGTCCTCAGGCATGTCTTTCTCCTCCACCGACAGAAAGGAGTCCATGATCTTCAGCATGGCCTCGTCCTTTACAAAGCCGTCGATGTAATAAAATACAGAGGATCTTCCTCCGATCCCGATCTCTCTCCGGATGATATCAAAGCTTTCTTTCACCGGAAGGATCTGATTCATGTATGTTATGTTCTCCTCAAAAGAAGCACTGATCTTTTTTTCATTCTTCTCAACCATAGAATCCATTCCCCTTTTCTGCCGGAAGACCTCACGATCTGTCCTTGCGGTTCTATGGTTAGATTCTCCTCTTATCAGGAAAACTATGCATACTGCAGCCGCCTATTCCAGATATCCTGCTTTTCTCATTTTTTCCAGAACCTGCGCCTGTCTCTGCCCTAGTTCTGACTCGATCTGCCGAGCCATCTCTTCTACACTTTTGGTCTGAAGCGCTTCCCTGTACTCTCTGTATCCCTGCCAGAGCAGGATTCCTCCTGCGATCAGAACACATAAAAAAATGAAAGAACACAGCCTTTTGATCCATTTCATACCGTATCTCCTGCCTTTTTCATAGTTTATCCAAACAGTCATCCTCAGATTCAGGGGTTGGCCCCTCATCTGATATACAGTATAAAGAACACAGCTGTATTCTTCCATATGATTTCCTTACGATTTTCTTAAATGCACTTACATTTTTGTAAGCTTACGGGCTCAGCCCTGCTTTGTTGTACTGCCGAAACCGCCGTTGCGCACATCCGTCACGTCATCATCTACAGTGATCCCGTATTCTACGAAGATTCCCTGCATGAATCCGGATCCCGCCGCGATCTCCACTGTCCTGTCCTCGTTGGTATCGTTCGTGAGCTTGGCGAATATATGCCCTTCATTGTCCGAATAGTAGTAATCGCTGTCAATGATCCCGACCGTGTTGTTGAGCTGCAGCCTGTACTTAAATCCCAGACCGCTCCGGGGATAACACTTCAGCACCCATTCCGGCTCCATCCACACGCGGATCCCTGTAGGCACCTTAACTGTCTCACCCGGACGGAGCACCAGATCTGCCGGGGCGAAGAAATCATACCCCGCGCTGCCCGCGGTCGCTCTGCGGGGGAGCCGGAGCTGTTCGTAGATCTCCCTGACATTCTCCTCTTCCGCATGACCAAACGTATCTGCCCAGCCTTCCAGGAACTGCTCAAAACTCACCTTCTCAAACTTTGCTATCCTGTTCATTCTGTCTCTCCCTGTCCTTTCTCCGAATCCCTATCTCCTGAATATACCGGATGCGTCAAGTACACGGATGATCTCCGAGATCATCTCCAGGTCCACTACCAGAGCCATCCGGACAAATCCCTCTCCATTACTTCCGAAGGCGCTTCCCGGGGTCACGATCACACCGGTCTGCTCCATCAGCTTCATGCAGAAATCTGCCGAAGATTCGTATCCCTCTGGAATCCGAGCCCAGACAAACATAGTCCCCTGGCTGTCCGGAACATTCCAGCCGATACTCCTCAGCCCGCCGCACAATGCCCGATTGCGCGCCGCATACTGTTCTCTCTGCTCCTCGATAAAGTCATCCGGTCCGGTCAGGGCTGCGATCGCCGCCAGCTGTACCGGATAAAAGATCCCATAATCAATCTGAGAGCGGAGCAGACGGAATCTGCTGATGATATCACGGTTTCCGACTACAAAGGAGATTCTTGCCCCGGTCAGATTATAGGACTTGGAGAGTGAATAGAACTCAACTCCCACATCCTTTGCCCCCTCAAAGGAGAGGAAAGACTTTCCCGGCTTTCCCGTAAATGTAATATCCGAATATGCATTGTCGTGCAGGATCACGATATCATGCTTTTTTGCAAATGCGATCAGCTTCACATAAAACTCGTCCGGCGCGCAGACGCAGACCGGATTCAGCGGATAGGAAACGATCATATATTTTGTCCTTTTCAGCGTTTCTTCCGGTATGCTCTCCAGATCCGGAAGGTAGCCATTCTTTTCCTCTATACTGTAGTACTGCACATCCGCCTTTGCCATGATCCCGCTCATCTCAAACATCGGATAGCCCGGATTCGGAACAAGGATCACATCACCCGGGTCGCAGAATACCATGCCGATATGTGCCATGGCCTCCTGAGAGCCGTAGACCGACATCACTTCATCTGTACTGATATGTACTCCGAATCTTTTTTCATAACGATAACAGACCGCCTCAAGAAGTTCCGGCAGATCCGCCAGAGAATATTTATAATTCTCCGGATTCCCGCAGGCGTCCTGCATCGCCTTCATCACATGAGGCGCCGGCCGGAAATCCGGTGTCCCGACCGACAGATTATAGACTTTTCTTCCTTCCCGAAGAAGTTCTTCCTTTTTTTCATTCAGGGCTCCGAAGATCCCCGGCTTAAAATCATTGATCAGGGTCGAAAAATGACTGCTGTCCACTTTAATGTCCTCCTCTTTATGTATTCTGCCATCTGGCCCTAAAACGGCGTCCCGTACAGATCGTACGGTGTCACCTGATAGACATAATAGTTCAGCCAGTTTGTGTAAAGATTATTCGCATGGGAACGCCATGTGAGCAGGGGTTTATTCTCCGGATCGTCGTCCGGATAATAATTTTCCGGAATCTGCGGATTCAGGCCTCTTCCGATATCCCTCTTGTATTCAGAATCGAGAGTCATGCGGTCATACTCGGGATGTCCCATGACAAAAACCTGCCTGCCATTTTCAGCCATGCACAGGAAAACACCTGCCTGGCGTGAATCTGCCAGGATCGTGATCCTCTCATCCGCCTCAAGAAGATCCTGCGGGACCTCTGTGTGTCTGGAATGAGGTGCCATAAACACATCGTCAAATCCTCTGACCAGAGGTATCCTGCGGTTTCTCACGCGATGCCTGAATACACCGGAGAGTTTTTTCGGAAGCTCCGTCTTATTGATTCCATAGTGATAATAGATCCCCGCCTGGGCACCCCAGCAAAGATGCAGGGTGGAAGTCACGTTCGTCTTCGTCCACTCCATGATCTGCTTGAGTTCCTCCCAGTAGTCCACCTCCTCAAAAGGCATCTGCTCCACGGGCGCTCCGGTGATGATAAAGCCATCGAACTTCTTGTCCCTGATGTTTTCAAACGGTTCATAAAATTTGTAAATATGGCTGGTGGAAGTATTCTTCGACACATGGCTCGTCATCCTGACAAAAGTCACGTCCACCTGCAGCGGCGTGTTGGACAGAGACCGCAGGATCTGCAGCTCAGTATCCTCCTTAAGCGGCATCAGATTCAGAAGTCCGATGCTGATCGGACGGATGTCCTGGTGTGCCGCGCGGTATTCATCCATCACAAATATATTTTCCTGCTCCAGTATCTCTTTTACCGGCAGATCGTTCTGTACTCGAATCGGCATGTTCTCTTCTCCTTTTCCTCACCAAAAAATGTATGCAGACAGTGTCATTATAACGCCGCGGGCACAGAACAGTCAACAGAGAGAAAATCCGGAAAATGAATCCCGGATTTTCTTCTCATCGATATTGCACCTATCTTGCAGAACAGCACTTGAACGTAGCACATTCCGTTGCGCTGCTCTGGCGGGCGTCGCCGCCCTCGACACTGATTCTGCCCGCATGGCACTGGCAGTTCTCATTGTACATGCATTCCTTCGCACGGCAGTCCACACTTGCACAGTCTGAAGCCATCTGCTGACCAGAATAGTTCATATAGCTTCCTTCTTTTCTCTCCTGGAAGCTGTCGCAGCATGTCTCCTGGGCGGTCTTTGCGCTGTCCCCTCCCACCTGTATCTTCTCAAGATCACAGAGAAACTGATTGTTGTGTACACATGTCTGTACAGTACATTTTAATTCCGGCATAATTTTACCTCCTCTTTTTTGCAGAATCAGTATCATTATGTCCATCCCTCTGCACTTTTATTCTCCCCGGCAGATACATTGCAGCCACAGCGAAGAATTCTCTGACCAGATAGTTGATCTGAAACACAGGATTGGATGAAGCGGGAACTGCATAGACATTCACATATCCTTCTCTCCTGGCAGTCAGCAGGGCTCTGTAAATATGGAAATCATTCGTCACGACCGCCGCACTGTCCTTCTGCGCATCAAGGAATCTTCTGCTGAACCGCAGATTTTCTCTGGTGGATGTGGATCTGTCCTCTTTTATGATCTTCGACTCTTCAACACCTCTGTCCATAAGATAAAACGCCATTGCATCCGCCTCCGAAATATCCTCTCCGCTCCCCCGGCCTCCGGAAACGATCACCTCTGCATCCGGAAACCGGCTCAGATAGTCCAGTGCAGCATCAAGCCGTCTCTTCAGGGAATCTGTGATCCAGGTCCCTCTCACCTGGGCACCGAGGATCAGAACGTAGTCCACCTGCCTGCGGCACCGCTTTTTCATTGCGCTGACAATCCTTATCTCAACAGAGAGGAAGAGGATCCAGAGGAGTGCCGCGGCACATCCCAGCAGGCGGTACGCCGATACAGAAAGAGGCGCACATCCGAGTATCAGATGTACGCCGCCCGCTGCGAGCCAGAATCGCGCAAATGTTGAGTTCGTGCGCCGTGAATACAGGCACAGCAGCAGATAATACAGGATGCATAAGATCCCGATGATCAAAAAATAATATCTCATCTGTTATGCGTTTCTTCCGCAGCACTTCTTATATTTTTTGCCGCTTCCGCAAGGACACGGATCATTTCTTCCGATCTTCTTCGGCTTGCGGACTGTTCCGGACTGCTTCTGCTCGCGGTACAGACGTTTTCTTGTCTCCTCGTCAAAGATCTTCTCCCACTGCGGCAGCTCATACAGCCAGTCCGCCTTGGCGTCCACCATATTCTTGTACAGCAATTCTTTGTCAAAGGCAAGTGAGACCATTGTATCCTCTGTCATCGTCTCGATCGGATTCGGCACCTTAAGGCTGTCGTTGATCCCATCCAGGAAGCCGACCATCGTCATGACATTCTGTCCATACTTCTCGGCCAGTTCCTTTACCGTTCCGCGGACCTCTTCATCCGGATTGTCAAGCAGCTGCTCATAGATTCCTTTCTCAATATTAAAATATGTTCCCCAGAACTTTTCCAGCTGATCCTTTGAAAGGCTTCTGTCATACGCCATATCGCGCCACTGGTCTAATAAACATTTTTCACTCATGGTATATACTGCTCCTTTTTCCCAAATTGTAACCGTCCGCCCTGCAGACAGTCCGTATTTCAATCGCGAACTTAATTATATACCAAATTCTGTTTGCCGTAAACAATTATTTTCGGTATACTGTGTTATATGACAGCAGTTCAGCCATGCGGTGAATGATATGCAGAACAGCGGATCCAAGCCGCATGGCTGAGCTGATACGTTATATGGACACAAGCCCTCTGAGCGAAGTGCCCGGGGCCTGTCCCCCACAGTATGAACTCAAAAAAAGATAATAAAGAAAGGATTATTATGAAAAAACTGAAACGTATACTGGCCCTCATCGGAGTCATCCTTCTCGCTGCGCTTTATGTCAGCACTCTCGTGTTCGCACTTATGGATTCACCGGCTGCCGGCGGCATGTTCCGCGCATCCGTCGCTGCAACGATTCTTGTGCCGGTTCTTCTCTACGCCTATATCATGATCGCCCGTCTGCTGAAAGAGCGCAGACAGGATGAGGATGACCATTCAGACGCATAGTATTTCAGCCAGTTTCAGGGCGGCCGCCAGTCTTTCCTCCGCGTCCGCCTTTCCTCCTGGCCTGCGTTTCCTCATCGCTTGTCTCTTTTTCAGGTATTCTTCCATCGTAATTATGTCCCTTGTTTCCCCTTTAAAGCTCTGACGCATAAAATACCTCCTTTTCATCAAATCTCAGCTTTATATTATATTTCTTTTCTCCCGGAAATATGACTATGTTTTTATTATAATCATGTATTATGAAGATCTTGTTTGGATTTTATTAAATCTTGATGAGAAAACAAAGACCGCAGGACAGGCCTTCACTCCTTTGTGAAAGACTGCTCTGCGGTCTACATCATGCGTTTTCTTGTTCTTCTTATTTGAAATTGCGGAAGATAATATCATTTCTTCCCGGTCCGTTGCTGATCAGTGTGATCGGGTAGCCGATCTGCTCCTCAATAAACTCAATATATTTCCGGCAGTTCTCAGGAAGCTCCTCATATTTCTTGATGCCGCGGATATCTGTTTTCCATCCCGGCAGCTTTTTGAACACCGGTTTTGCCTTCTCGAGAAGATGTGTCACCGGGAACTCCGTGGTGACCTCTCCGTTGATCTCATAGCCCACACATACCGGGATCTCATCCAGATATCCCAGTACATCGAGAACCGTAAACGCCACATCTGTCGTTCCCTGCATCCGGCATCCGTATTTTGATGCGACACAGTCGAACCAGCCCATACGTCTCGGGCGTCCTGTTGTAGCGCCGTATTCTCCGCCGTCGCCGCCGCGCTTTCTCAGCTCGTCCGCTTCATCGCCAAAGATCTCGCTCACAAACGCTCCGGCTCCGACAGCACTGGAGTATGCCTTGCAGACTGTGATGATCTGTTTGATCTCATAAGGCGGAATTCCTGCTCCGATCGCTCCATAGGCAGCCAGTGTGGAAGACGATGTCACCATCGGATAGATTCCATGATCCGGATCCTTCAGTGAACCCAACTGTCCTTCAAGAAGGACATTCTTTCCTTCCTTCAGAGCATTATGTAAATAGAGAGATACATTGCATACATACGGCTCGATCATTTTCTTATAACCGATCAGTTCTTCATATAATTCATCAGGATTGATCAGCGGTTTGTGATAAAGGTGCTCAAGCAGCACATTTTTCTGCTCTGCGATGCGGACAACCTTTTCCCTGAGCAGCTCTTCGTCGAAAAGCTCGCTCACCTGGAATCCGATCTTTGCATATTTGTCAGAATAGAACGGAGCGATTCCGGATTTTGTGGAACCGAAAGATTTTCCCCCGAGTCTCTCTTCCTCATAAGCGTCAAAATTTTTATGATATGACATCACCATCTGTGCTCTGTCGGACACCAGTATCTTCGGAGTCGGAACTCCTTTGTCCACGATAGACTGAATCTCCTTGATCAGAACCGGAATATCCAGTGCGACGCCATTTCCTATTATGCTGGTCGTATGGTTATAGAACACTCCGGACGGCAATGTATGCAGCGCAAATTTGCCATAATCGTTCACGATCGTATGGCCGGCGTTCGCACCGCCCTGAAAGCGCACGATGATATCGGATTCTTTTGCCAGCATATCCGTGATCTTGCCCTTTCCTTCATCGCCCCAGTTTGCACCAACTACTGCTTTTACCATTTCAAACCCTCCTGCAGATCATGCTTGTCAATATTCGCCGGCGGCGCCCTGCAGCGGCAGATTAAATTCCCGCCGCGATCACCGCCTTATGAATTATACTATAATTTCCCGGTTATGTAAAATATTATTTCTTATTTCCTCTCACTTTGTTAATTTTTCATATTGCCTTTGGGTATTGTATTTAAAGGTAAAAAGTATTACAATTAAAATCAAATTAAGGTTATCCTCTTTTCTATATCGGAGGACCGTCATCTTAAAGAAAGGAGACATTGGCTTTGAAGAAATTCCTGAAATGGTTCTCTCTTTTCGCCGCCGCAGGCGCCGCGATCGCTCTTGTGATCGCTTATTTCTACAAAAATGCCGACAGAGAGACGATCGAAGATGATCCTGATTTTACAGAGGACGAAGATTTTGACCTGGACGTGGATTTGAAGCCGGCTTCCGAGAGAGAATATGTATCTCTCAACAGGGATGCTGACAGCACGGAGGACAAAACGCCTGGTGCGGCAGCAGGTGAGACTGACACAGAAGAATAGGGCTGCACAGAAAATGTCAGGGGAACGCAGAACGCGTTCCCCTTTTTCACATCCATGCTTCTTCCAGGAGTTTCACAGCCTCACAAATCTTCTCTTCTCCCATATTGGCATATCCGAGAAGGATCACTGTCTCGTCGTTTTCCTTCCCCGTCTCCACACAATATTCAGAGAGGCCGTACACCTTTACCCCCTTATCCGCTGCCCGTTCGATCATCTCACGCTCCGGAACACTCCCCGGAAAATGAAGCAGAAGATGAACTCCTGCATTTTCTCCGGAAATTTTGAAGTCTCCTTTCATCTCCCGCAGACATCCCAGCAGCGTGTCGTGTCTGCTCTTATACAAAGCCCTCGTCTTATTCAGGTGCCGCTCGTAATAGCCATCCTCAATAAACTTCTGCAGAATAAGCTGATCCACTCTGGAAACCGTCGAACTGAGAAAACTGCATCTCTCCTGATACAGAGAGAGGATCTCCGGAGGAAGAACAATGTAGCTCATTCGGATCGCCGGCGCTATGGATTTAGAAAAAGTTCCTGTATAGATCACTCTGCCGCGGCTGTCATATCCCTGCAGCGCAGGGATCGGCTTCCCCTTATAGCGGAACTCACTGTCATAATCATCTTCTATGATATAGCGCCCCGGTTCCTCATCCGCCCACTTCAGAAGCTCCATCCTTCGCCGGATCGGCATGACGATCCCCAGCGGATACTGATGGGATGGCATGACAAATGCAATATCCGCACCGGATTCTCTGAGTCTGTCCACCTGCATGCCCCTGCTGTCCATATCCACGGTACACACCTCACAGGAGAGATTTTCGAAAATCCTGTAAGCCTGACGGTACGTCGGATTCTCAAGTGCGACACGGTGCCGGCTTCCGATGATCATGATCAGGAGCATAAGGAGATAATCACTGCCCGCTCCGACGATGACCTGCTCCGGGCGGCAGTTGACTCCTCTCGCCTGATGAAGATAACTGCAGATCGCATTTCTCAGGCCGTATTCTCCCTGGGGATTTCCCAGGCGGAACAGTTCAGCCCGGTCATCGGTAAGACACTCTCTTGAAAGCTTTCTCCATGCATTGTAAGGAAAGCTCTTCAGATCTACTCCGTTCGGAGTGAAATCATACAGATAAGACTTCTCCGGCTCCTGCTTTCCTTCCGGCCGTTTCCTCTCCTGTCTCTCAAAGTGATAAAGGCCCTCGATCTGGGATACGAAATACCCTCTGCAGGGCTCTGCCTCTACATACCCCTCCGAGAGAAGCTGTTCATATGCCAGCTCTACTGTGCTCCTGCTCACCTCGAGATGCCGGCAGAGAGCACGCGTGGACGGAAGCTTCTCACCGCTTTTGATATGGCCGTCCTGAATCTCTCCCTTGATATGATCATAGATCTGTTCATAGAGAGGAGTCCCGGACTTGGGCCGAAGGCTGATGGTCAGTTCATACATGGCATTTTCTCCTTTTTCAACCAGTCCAGTCTGATCAAAACAAATTCCTCTGACATCAGAGGAACCTGTCTTCTTTTCTATTTTTTAGGAAGTTTAAACGAACTCTTCAGCGATACGATCCTGTTGAACACCAGGTGCTCCGGAGAAGAATCCTTTGCGTCAATACAGTAATAGCCGTTTCTCACAAACTGGAAGCTGTCATAGGGCTGTGCTCCTTCAAAGCTCGGCTCAACATACGCATCCTTGATCACCTTAAGAGAATTCGGGTTCAGGTTCAGAGAACCATCCTCCTTATTATACACGCCCTTCTCCTCATCGATAAGATTCTCATACAGTCTGACTTCCGCCTTCTGCGCATACGGAGCAGGAACCCAGTGGATCGTTCCCTTTACTTTTCTTCCCGTGAAACCGCTTCCGGCTTTCGTCTCCGGATCATAAGTACAGTGGACTTCCGTCACTTTTCCGTCCTCATCTTTGACGAAGCTTACACATTTCACGAAATATGCGTGCATCAGACGCACTTCATTTCCCGGGAAAAGACGGAAATATTTCTTCGGAGGCTCTTCCATGAAGTCCTCTCTCTCAATATAGAGTTCCCGGCAGAACGGCACCTTGCGGAAGCCAAGTTCTTCGTTCTCGAGATTGTTGGCTACATCGAGATATTCTGTCTCACCCTCCGGATAGTTATCGATCACCAGCTTGATCGGATCCAGCACCGCCATCATACGGGAGCGCTTCATCTTCAGATCCTCTCTGATGCAGTACTCCAGCATCGCATAATCCACAGAGCTCTGGCTCTTGGAGACACCGCACATGTCAATGAACATCTTGATCGACTCTGGTGTAAACCCTCTTCTCCTGAGCGCCGCGATGGATACCAGCCTCGGATCGTCCCAGCCGTCCACGACCTTCTCTTCCACCAGCTTCTTGATATAACGCTTTCCAGTCACAACGTTGGTCAGATACAGCTTTGCGAATTCAATCTGTCTCGGCGGATTCTCAAACTCACATTCTCTCACGACCCAGTCGTACAGCGGTCTGTGATCCTCAAATTCCAGAGTACAGATAGAGTGTGTGATCCCTTCGATCGCATCCTCGATCGGATGTGCAAAATCATACATCGGATAAATGCACCATTTGTCCCCTGTATTGTGGTGTGACATATGTGCCACACGGTAGATGATCGGGTCTCTCATATTGATGTTCGGGGAAGCCATATCAATCTTCGCACGGAGAACTTTTTCTCCGTCTTTGTATTTTCCTGCCTTCATCTCCTCGAACAGTCTCAGATTCTCTTCCACTGAACGGTTCCGGTACGGACTCTCTTTTCCAGGTTCCTTGAGCGTGCCCCGGTACTCTCTCATCTCCTCCGGTGAGAGATCACAGACAAAGGCTTTTCCTTTTTTGATCAGCTTTACCGCGCACTCATACATCTGGTCAAAGTAATCAGAAGCAAAGTACAGGTGATCTCCCCAGTCTGCACCCAGCCATTTAATATCCTCCATGATGGAATCCACAAATTCCGTCTTCTCTTTTGTCGGGTTCGTATCATCGAATCTCATATGGAACGTCCCGCCGTACTCCTGCGCAAGACCATAGTTCAAAAGAATGGATTTTGCATGTCCGATATGAAGGTAGCCGTTCGGCTCCGGCGGAAAACGGGTGCACACATGATCATAGACTCCTTCCGCAAGATCTTTATCTATTTCCTGTTCGATAAAATTCTTTGAAACAGTTTCGTTCTCCATAGTTTCCTCCTCATACATAAAGCATTCATGCCACTTATCTTATCATAAAATGTTTTCCTTCACAAGGGCGGTATTTCCAATCTTTCACAGCCGTTCCCCGTCTGTCCGGCTTCTCTTCATCCTTTCCTCAAGGATCAGATATGCCTGCACGATGATCGCCGCATGGTCCACAGCTGTCATCCCGCGGTCTTTCACTGTGAATTTCTGTTCCCGGACAAGACCTTCCCTCACCCTTCTCTCAACCACGGCTCTGGTATGCAGCTGTTTTTCTTCATTATCCAGCTCCAGGACAAATTCCTCGGTCTCCCAGTCTCCTGTACTGTCAGACCGTCCGCTTTTGTGTACGCTCAGGCAGAACCAGGCGGCATCCGCCGCATCATCCCCGGCTCTCACAGAAACGCTTTCTTCGTCCACCAGAGCCATATATGCGGTTGTGATGACCCTGGTCCTCGGATCCCTGTCATAATCCCCGTAACAGGCAAACTGTTCCACCGGAAGGCAGCCGACACCAGTCTCTTCCTCCAGTTCCCTCCGCACAGCGTCTTCCAGATTTTCCCTCAGATCGACAAAACCTCCGGGGAGCGCCCAGAAACCGATGCTGGGATGGTTGCTTCTCCTGACCAGGAGGAGCTTCAGGCCGGAGAAATCCCGGCGGCTTTCTCTGTATGAGAATACGACCGCATCCGTTGTACAACTCGGCGTTTTATATTTATGAGGATCATAGGATGCAAGAAAATCTTCAAGAGTCTGTCCGGCAGCATTTTTCTCCCCGGTTCCATAAAAAGCTGACACATCTTTTAAAAATGACGGCATTGTGCTCTTCCTCCTTTTCTTCCGGTGAACTGTCAGGAATAGAATTCCTGTTTACGTTCAAAATACTTTCCTACCTCAGAGACAAGACGGGCGAAATAGAAGCAGAGCCTCGGATCGATCTCCGGATCGATCTCCCGGAGGTCATACTCCTGCACTCCGAGAAATGCAGTATGGGACGCCTTCCAGTCCCTCTCCAGCACAGGGAAAAGACCTCTGATATCATCTCCTCCCACGCGGAGAAAAAGATCAATATTATTTTTCATCGTATCGAAGCAGTGATAAAAATAGGGCAGATCTTTTTCATCCATCTTTCTGATAAAGTCAGTGAGCCTCTCAAGCTCATCCCTAAGGTTCTTCAATTCGTTTTTGTCAATTATCATACGCGCTTCCTTTCCGTCCCCGGCCCCAAAGTTCACCACTGTATTTATCCAGTATAGCATACCTTTCCTCCGACGGATTCAAATGTCCGGAATCGTAGCATATTTCTCTTGACAATTCAAAATGGTTGGTGTATATTAGTCATTGCGTATGAAAACCATATGCATAAGCTGTCTTGGCGCAGTCGGTAGCGCGTCGCCTTGGTAAGGCGGAGGTCGGGGGTTCAAGTCCCCTAGACAGCTTCTTTTTTTTACAATTTTTCAGAATCGAGCAGAATGGTGAACGGTCCGTCATTGACGAGCGATACTTCCATTTCCGCTCCGAACCTTCCAGTCTGTACCTCCGGTACAGACTTTTTACATTCCCGGATGATATATTCATACAGAGCCTCAGCCTTCTCCGGCTTTCCCGCCTCGATAAAGCTGGGGCGGTTTCCTTTTCTGCAGTTTGCATAGAGTGTGAACTGGGATACAAGAAGCAGGCTTCCGTCCACATCAGCCAGCGAAAGGTTCGTTTTTCCGGCTTCATCCTCAAAGATCCTCAGACCGATCATTTTGCGGATCATCTTATCCGCCGCTGCTTCCGTATCATCCTCCGAAACACCGATCAGGACCAGATATCCTTTTCCGATCTCTCCCACAGTCTCGCCTCCGATGGAAACGGAAGCTTTTTTTACTCTTTGAATCACAAATCTCATGCTGTTTCCTCCTTCTTCTTCTCCCCGATGCGCAGCTGGATCATCACGATCGCCAGAACTGCCAGCGGAATGCTCTGCAGGACGAGAAGCCCCTGTCCCGCAGCGGGGAGAAATGCGTTTTCCAGATCCACCAGTACTGTCCCGAACAGGTTATAGAGGAAGTGCAGGAACATCGGTGCGATCAATGTCCCGTATCTCTGAGCCAGATATCCGAGCAGGAATCCAAGAAGCGCCGTGTAGATCCCCTGCGCCAAATTCTGATGATAAATGCCGAAACACACAGCCTGGATCAGATTCGCAGCCAGAAACGGGATTCCCGTCTTTTTCAGATATCCAAGGAGCAGCCCCCGGAAAATGATCTCTTCTGTCAACGGCGGAAGGATCAGCGTACTCAGGAACCATACAAAAGAGTATTCCGTCAGGCCGGAAGTCTCCACCATCTGAGAATAATTTTCGACCGCCGCCGGTGAGAACATGTCGATCAGCGTAAAGACCAGAGACGTCAGATGCTGCACTGCAAATGCGAGCAGCAGGATCCATCCGAAGCATGCCGGGCTGAGCCCCTCAGTCCGGGCCTTCAGGAACGGCTTCAGCCCTCTCGGCTGGATCACGGCAAAATAGTACCACAGGGCAAACAGAACGAACGCGGTAAAATAGATCAGAAAGGAATAAAGATTCTGATGGCCCAGCAGATAATAATAAGTATCCGATACTCCGCTCTCACCTCGGAGCAGGACTCCGAAAAAAACAGAGACATAGGAAAGCAGGATGCTCGTACCGTTAAAAACAAAGATCGTCAGAGCAAATACCAGGATCGCCATAAGCATATTACTTGTCTTCTTCATAATGTATATCTCCTACCTAACACCTTTTGTTTGCTATTCTGTCCGGTGCAGCATCTTCTCAGCCTTGCCCCGGATGCGCTGCAGCGCGTTATCTATCGATTTCGGACTCTTATCCAGCAGTTCTGCGATCGTGCGGTAATCTGTTCCCATCAGATGGAGATACAGAACATGATCTTCCAGAGGGCTCAGAGTCCCTCTGAGCCGATCTACAAAAGCCTCTGTGTACTCCCTGCTGAAATAAAGTGCCTCGGGATCGTTTTCCTGCTGTGGTTCGATCGTATCGATCAGCGGGATACGCTTCCCATCCCCCTCAGACTCTCCTTCCTCATACAGTGAAATATAGGAATTCAGGGGCAGATGTTTCTTTCGTTTGGACGCTTCGATCGCCGAATACATCTGTCGGGAGACGCACAGTTCGGCAAAGCTTGCGAAGGACGTTCCCTGTCCGGGATCATAGTCCCGCACCGCTTTGATCAGCCCGATCATCCCCTCCTGAATCAGATCCTCATTTTCTCCTCCGAGCAGGAACATGGCACGTGCCTTTTTCCGCACCATAGATTTATATTTCACCATGATATAATCCATGATCTCACTGTTTCCCGCCCTCAGTTCCGCGATCAGCTGCTCGTCTGTCATTCTGTCATATTTTCCCATACATCCACCTTCTCCTCCCCGGCCCGGGAGATATGCCGCGGACAGGCTCATCCGCGGGAAATCCTCTGTCTGACAATCTCATAAGCGAGCACGCCTGCCGCCACGGAAGCATTCAGCGAACTGATCTGTCCGCGCATGGGGACCCGGGCGACAAAATCGCAGTTTTCCTTCACCAGGCGCCCCACTCCTTCTCCTTCGCTTCCCACGACTAGACCGATCGGCCCGGTAAGGTTCAGATCGTACATCTGCTCGCCGTCCATGTCCGCACAGACAAACCACAGTCCCCTCTCTTTGAGTTCCTCCATGGTTTTTACAAGGTTTGTCACCTTTGCCACCGGAGTGTAGTTCAGCGCTCCGGCGGAAGTCTTCGCCACGGTTGCCGTAAGGCCCACTGCTCTGCGCTTCGGAATGATAACGCCATGTGCGCCGGCCAGATTGGCAGTCCGGATAATGGCGCCGAGATTGTGCGGGTCCTCAATATTGTCCAGCAGGATAAGGAAGGGATCTTCTCCTCTTTCCTCAGCCAGTTTCAGCATATCTTCCACTTCACTGTATTCATAAGCTGCGGCGTAAGCAATGACCCCCTGATGCTTTCCCGTACCGGATAACTGGTTCAGCCTTTCTCTGCTCACAAAGCTTATGATCGCACCGTGCTTTTTTGCTTCTCTTATGATCGTGCGCACCGGTCCGTCCTGGCATCCGTCTAAGACAAACAGCTTGTCAATAGTCCTTCCCGAACGGAAGGCTTCAAGGACAGCATTCCTTCCTTCGATCACCAGTGTGTGTTCCTTCTCCTGCAACTGTGTTCTTTTTTCCTGCATTTTCTACTCCTTATCAGCCTCCCGGCTTTTTTCTTCATCTTCCATGCTTTCCAGCCCAACTGTGACAAGTTCCGCAAGCCTTTGATATTCCCCCTGCAGATAGAGATATCCGATCAGGGCTTCGAATCCGGTCGCCCGCCTGTAATCTGTGATCGACTGATTTTTTGCCGGCGATACTGTGCGGGAGTTTCTCCCCCGGCGGTATATGGCATGCTCCTCTTCTGTCAGATGCTCCTGCATCGATCTCATCATAAACGACTGCGCAGACGCCTGCACATAACGGCTTGTCTCCTCGTGCAGCCTGTGGACCGGCCTGTTCCCTCTTCCGACGACCATCGTCTTGATGATCAGATCAAAGACACAGTCCCCGATATAGGCAAGTACAAGCGGAGAACAGTTCTTTGCATCGATCTCCCGGACGCCCGGGATCATGTGAATATAATGTTCAAACCCGAACTCTATGCTCTTTTCCATTTTACTCCTTCTCGTGTATCTTCAAGGATGATCCCCTTTGCAAGAAGTTCATCTCTGATCTGGTCCGCTCTTGCAAAATTCTTTTCTTTTCTCGCTGCCTGCCGCTCGGCGATCAGTGCCTCGATGTCCGCATCAAGGATCTCGTCTTCTTTCTCTACAATGATCCCGAGCACATCTGTAAGGCTTACCAGCCGTTTCAGCAGGCTCTCAAGATATTCCCCTGAACTCTCCCCGTCAGCGGTCGTATTGATATATTTCACCAGCTCAAAGACAGCCGCGATCGCATCGGCAGTATTGAAGTCGTCATCCATCGCCTTCTCAAAGCTGTCCACATATTCTTTTGATTTTTCAAACTTCTCCTTTTCTTCCTCTGTCATCTTCTCAGCGGATGCATTTCCGATGAGGAACTTCAGATTTTCAGCCGCGGTCACGATCCTGTTCAGGCCGCTGCGCGCCGACTCCATCAGCTCAGCGCTGAAGTTCAGAGGGCTCCTGTAATGTGCGCTCAGCATAAAGAATCTGAGCACCTGAAGATCGTATTTCTCGCTGATCTCCCGCACGGTAAAGAAGTTGCCGAGCGATTTCGACATTTTGCGGTTGTCAATATTGAGGAAACCGTTATGCATCCAGTATTTTGCAAACTCCTTGCCGTTTGCCGCCTCACTCTGAGCGATCTCGTTTTCATGATGCGGGAAGATAAGGTCTTCCCCTCCGGCATGGATATCGATCTGTTCTCCCAGATATTTTTTTGACATCTCCGAGCATTCAATGTGCCATCCCGGACGCCCTTCACCCCAGGGCGACTGCCATGCAGGCTCGCCTTCCTTCTTCGGCTTCCACAGGACGAAATCGAGGGGATCCTCTTTCTCATCCTCTCCCGTCACAAGGAGGGTGCGTCCTCCCGACTGAAGGTCATCCAGATTTTTGTGGGAAAGCTTTCCATAATCTTTGAATTTTCGGGTCCTGAAGTAGACTGTGCCGTTTTTCTCATAGGCGTATCCTTTCTCGATCAGAGTGCGGATCATCTCGATCATGCCGCCGATCTCCTCTGTGGCAAGCGGATTTTTTGTGGCAGGCTCAATGTTCATCCCTTCCATATCCTTTTTGCACTCCGCGATATATCGTTTTGAGATCTCTTCCGCTGTAACGCCTTCCTCATTTGCTTTTTTGATGATCTTATCGTCCACGTCGGTAAAATTGGATACAAAGTTCACATCATAGCCTTTGTACTCAAAATATCTTCTCACTGTATCGAATACGATCATCGGACGGGCATTTCCAATGTGGATAAAATTATACACAGTCGGACCGCACACATACATTTTTACTTTTCCTTCTTCCAGAGGAACAAACTCTTCTTTTCTCTTTGACATTGTATTATAGATTTTCATTGCATTTTTCTCCTTTTTCCATACATTTCATATGTTTGATCAGCCCCTTGAGCTCTTCATGCAGCCGGCGGTTCTCCTCCTGCAGGCTGCGGATATCGTTTAGCACAGGATCAGGAAGATGGATCTGGTCCATATCGCTTCGCGGAACTTTCTGATTCTCCCTGCGCACGATCCTGCCGGGCACTCCCACCACCGTACAGTTGGGAGGGACTTCCTCGAGAACGACAGATCCTGCTCCGATCTTGGAATTCTCCCCTATGGTAAATGAGCCAAGGATCTTTGCGCCTGCACTCACCATAACGTTATCGCCGAGTGTGGGATGCCTTTTCCCCTGCTCCTTTCCTGTTCCGCCGAGAGTCACCCCCTGATACAGCGTGACATTGTCCCCGATCACAGTCGTCTCGCCTATGATAACACCGCTGCCGTGATCTATGAAAAGCCCCCTTCCGATCGTTGCTCCCGGATGGATCTCGATCCCGGTCTTTCTGACTGCCCGCTGAGAGACCCACCTGGCAAGGAAATAGTGCTTCTTCAGATACAGCTTATGCGCCACACGGTAGTGAAGGATCACCTTAAAGCTGGGATAAAGCAGCACCTCCATATTCGACTTGATCGCGGGATCACGCTCCCGTATAACCTGTATTTCTTCTCTGATGTAAGAAATGATGCCCATTGATTCATCTCCTTTGATGAAATATAACACAGAACAGCCCCGTGGAAACTTGTTCTGAAGAACAAAAAACTCCGCCTCCTGTTAGAGACGAAGTTATTTCCGCGGTTCCACTCTAATAAAAGAATCTCTTCTTTCACTCATGAACATGTAACGTATGTCTGACGTATCCTGCTACTTTCTTCACAGGATCAGCTCCCGGACGCACTTCACGGATCTTCCGCACAGGAACGCTTACAGCCGGCGGCGTTCCCTCTCTGTGAGCATTCGATCAGCTACTTTTCCGTTCACAGCCTTTTCCTATCAATTTCTGAACATAATTTATATTATGAGACTTTCCCTGTTTTGTCAACTGTTTTCGGCACATACGGTTCACACCACTTCGTTGATAAATACACGCTTCAGTTTAATGATCTTTTCCAGTTCTTCCGCCAGATGGTCAGTGATGATCACATGTTCCGCCCCTCTGATCTCCTCCACCGTACGAACGCCGAAGAGCAGTTCCGTCAATTCCGCAATGGGGATCACTCCCTCCGAATCCTCAGACTCTCTTACACTGATCTTTTCTTCCCCGCACAAACTCTGCACTCTCCAGATCCTGCTGTTCTGCCTGATCAGCGGATCGATCACTGCAAAGGAACAGTCCACAGCCAGCCCCGACGGAACTTTCATTGCTCCGAGCAGCGTAGGAAGCGAGAGGATCCTCGCCATGATCAGAGGGCGCTGCGCCCTCTGCACTCCACCGGAATATCCATACACCTTCACCGCGTCATCCCCGAAAGATGCCAGACGGCGTACCGCGCTCTCAAACACCTCTTCGCAGCCCGGAAGGATCAGCGGTTCACGTATCTCCAGCCCATCCTCTTCCGCATATGCGAAGGTTCCGATCATTCGTTCCCCCTTTTTCAGAATCCGCACTCCGCCCCGTTCACTCTGCTGTTCCAGGATCATTGTCCTGAAGTATTCTTCATCCCGTTTCGTGCACACCTGCCAGCGCCCGCTGAAATTCTGGGTAAAAAAAGCGGAAAGGGCATCTGCATCCCAGAGGTGCGCATCCATGCTGGTCACATCAGGATCCGGTTCTTCCGGTCTTCCTCCAGTTTCCACCATACCTGTCTCCTGCTGATAAATAAATCTGAAATCATAGGGAGTATAGATTGCTTCCGCTGCAGGCATCAGGAAGGTGAAGGGAACACCGCGTCCATACATCTCCTTCATCGTCCTCCGAAGAAGCTCTCCCATATATCCTCGGCCGCGATACGCTTCTCTGGTCGCCACGGCCACGATATAGTCTGACGGGAACTCTTCCTCTTCAATCCTCATCACATAAGGATTCAGATGCAGCATAGAACAGATCCTTCCATCCTCTTCGACCACATAAATCTCATTGGAACGGGCTTTGATAAAATAATAGTAATCCAGGAACTCCTTCGTATCCTCGCAAAAGATCTCCTCCCACAGTTGTCTTGTGTCAGGATGTTCTTCAGGTTTCAGTCTGCGGAGCATCATTCGTCTTTCTCCTTCCCGGCTTCTGCTTTCTGCGCGCAGCAGCCACTGCATGCCGGGGCACTCTGCGATACATCAAAGCTGCTGTAGTTCATATATTTTTCAACTGCGCACACTGCCTGGGATGAAATCCCTTCCCCGGACCCGGTAAATCCCAGCCCCTCTTCTGTGGTAGCCTTTACATTGACCTGATCTTCCTCAATGCCGAGCGCCCCGGCTATATTTTGTATCATCTGGTCAATATAAGGACGCATTTTCGGCCGCTGTGCAATGATCGTCGCGTCTATATTTTCGATCACATATCCGCGCTCCTCCAGAAGTCCACCCACATGCTCAAGAAGCCGGATACTGGAGATTCCTTTATACTGCGGATCTGTATCAGGAAAATGTTTTCCTATATCCCCCAGTGCTGCCGCTCCAAGAAGAGCGTCCATGACTGCATGGAGCAGGACATCCGCATCGGAATGTCCAAGCAGTCCTTTTTCATACGGTATCTCAACCCCGCCCAGTATCAGTTTTCTTCCTTCTGTCAGTCTGTGAACATCATATCCCATACCTACCCGCATAATCACATCTCCTCATAATCTGTTTCCAGTTCCTCTAATATCTCCGTCTCTTCCTCCTGCCGTGCTTCTTCCGTATCGTCCTCTTCTTTCTCTCCGCTGTCCGGCTTCTTCTCCTTTATCCCGTCTGTGGCCGCTGTTTCAGACTTTGCCGCGTCATCCGCCCGGCCCGCATTCCCGTCATCCTCTTTTTCCTGACTGTCCGCATCCTTATCACGGTTCTCCTCCTCTTTGTTCTGCGGAACCTCTTTCACTTTTTCTTCGTTTTTCTCCTCCTCAAAACTGCCGGAAACTGAAATGTCTACCATTGCAGGCCTCCCTTTTCTCTTCTCTGCCGCGCGCTTTCTCTCCGCCTCGTCCGCTGTCCTGTCTCCGGATTCTTCCACCACATCCTCCTCAGGCTTGAGCATAGACCAGAGCTTCCTTCCGGAATAGATCACAGATACCGCCCCTGACAGCGTTAAAACAGTTGCAAAGGCTGACAGCAGGATCCTGTTGCTCGGATCTTGATCTGTCACCTGTATCAAAAGACGTATTCCGACAAAAATTATATATCCTCCCAGAAGGATCCGTAAAATGTGCATCAGCTGTTTATTCATTCTTTTATCCTCCGCAGTGATCGTGTTTTGAACATTCTATCACAAAATTTTATCTTATTCCATTCTTCCCGGCAATATACAGAAAAAGAAAAACGCCGGAAAATTCCGGCGTCTCTGAGTAGCGGAAACTGGATTTGAACCAGCGACACCACGGGTATGAACCGTGTGCTCTAGCCAACTGAGCTATTCCGCCATATGAAATTAGGTTTTATATGGGGCCTATAGGGCTCGAACCTATGACCCTCTGCTTGTAAGGCAGATGCTCTCCCAGCTGAGCTAAGACCCCATATTCTCTGCGGTTTTTATTGCTTTCCCGCAACCCGCTTTGCTATTATACTATCATATTCCGGCATATGTCAACACTTTTTTTAATAAATTTTCAAATTTTTTTAAACAATTCCTTCAAGTGCTTTAATTGCGGGGATACCGACGCTGTCTGCACCGGCATATCCCCGCATTTTGCCATGATTACTTAAAATAATTTACTCCGGATTCAAAGATCTTCATATCCTGTTCTCCATAAATGTTGACAGCAACAGAATCTCCGCGCCGTTCTGCATGTGCCATCTTTCCGAGCACCCTGCCGTCTGGGCTGGTTATTCCCTCGATCGCCCGGTAGGATCCATTCACATTCCATTCTTCTGACATGGAGACATTTCCCTCCGGGTCACAGTACTGAGTAGCAACCTGACCGTTCTCAAAGAGCTTGTCAAGCCATTCTCCTCCTGCCACAAATCTTCCCTCGCCATGAGACGCCGGATTCGTATAGACGCCGCCCAGTTCTGCTCCCTGAAGCCATGGAGATTTGTCTGACACAACCTTCGTATAGACCATCTTGGAGATGTGGCGTCCGATCGTGTTATAAGTCAGTGTCGGAGAATCTTCTGCCTGGCCGACGATCTCTCCGTACGGCACAAGGCCGAGTTTGATCAGAGCCTGGAAACCGTTACAGATTCCCAGTGCAAGACCATCTCGTTCATTGAGCAGTTTTTCTACCGCTTCCTTGATCTTTGCGTTCTGGAACGCAGTGGCAAAAAACTTCGCAGAACCATCCGGCTCATCTCCGGCGCTGAACCCGCCCGGGAACATGATCATCTGTGCCTGGCTGATCGCTTTCTCAAACTCATCAACCGATGCCCTGATATCTTCCGCGTCAAGATTCCGGAATACTTTTGTGATCACCTTTGCGCCGGCGCGCTCAAAAGCCCTTGCGCTGTCATATTCACAGTTTGTACCCGGGAATACGGGAATAAATACAGTCGGCTGCGCGATCTTATGGCTGCAGATGTGAACCCCTGCAGAATGATAAATCTTTTCCTCCACCGGCTCCTGTGAATCTGACGGAGATTTTGTTGCAAATACCTGCTCCAGTGTTCCTGTCCAGGCCTTTTCAGCCTCAGCAAGACTGATCTCTGTATTTCCGTATTCGAACCTGCCGTTCTCTGTAACCTCTCCGATCACGGTGTAGGTGATGGCAAGACTGCCTGTCTGGCCGTCCGGAACTTCCGCAATAATATCTCCAAACGCGGGCGCAAACAGATCACGAGGATCCATATTGTGCTCCAGTTTCACTCCCATTGCATTTCCGAACGCCATCTTGCTCACTGCCGCGATGACTCCATGCCGGTCAAGCGCATATGCTGAAATGACCCTTCCGTTCCTGATATCCTCGGTAAACTTCCCATACTGTTCCATAACACTGCTGTATACCGGAAGATCATCCTCATCTCTCTCGATCCTGAGCCATACAAGCTTGTTTCCTGCTTTCTTCAGCTCCGGAGTGATGATATCCTTCTCTACAGCCATATCAACCGCAAAGGATACAAGTGTGGGCGGCACATCGATATCCTGGAATGTTCCCGACATACTGTCCTTTCCGCCGATCGACGGAAGGCCAAATCCGATCTGTGCTGCATACGCTCCCAGCAGAGCTGCGAACGGCTGGCTCCATCTCTTCGGATCTTCTGTCATCCTTCTGAAATATTCCTGGAAAGTAAAGCGGATCTTTCTGTAGTCTCCGCCCGCAGCGACGATTTTCGCCACGGATTCTGTCACGGCATAAACAGCTCCGTGATACGGACTCCAGCTTGACAGATAGGGATCAAATCCAAAACTCATCATGGACACACTGTCCGTCTTTCCATGCAGGACAGGCACTTTTGCGACCATTGCCTGTGTCTCGGTCATCTGATACTTTCCACCGTGCGGCATGAATACAGAGCCGGCGCCGATAGAACCGTCAAACATTTCCACAAGTCCTTTCTGTGAGCAGACATTCAGATCCGCAAGTGTAGACAGCCATTTTTCTCTCACGTCGCCGATCTCCTGCCGGTTAAAGAGACTGTCAGCCCGGCTCGGCATCTCCACTTCCACATCAGTTTCCTGATGTGCGCCGTTCGTATTCAGGAATGCTCTCGAGATATTGACGATCTCCTTTCCTCTCCAAACAAGAACAAGGCGCGGAGACTCTGTAACGACCGCCACTTCTGTAGCCTCAAGATTCTCTTCTTTTGCATATTTCATAAACTGTTCAGCATCTTTCGGATCGACAACAACAGCCATCCTCTCCTGAGATTCCGAGATCGCGATCTCTGTTCCATCCAGTCCGGCATACTTTTTCGGAACTTTGTCCAGTTCGACACGAAGACCGTCCGCCAGCTCTCCGATTGCGACGGACACACCGCCTGCTCCGAAATCATTGCACTTTTTGATCAGACGGCTGACTTCTTCTCTGCGGAACAGTCTCTGGATCTTTCTCTCCGTCGGAGGATTTCCCTTCTGGACTTCAGCGCCGCAGGTCTCTATGGATTCCTCTGTATGAACCTTTGATGAACCTGTCGCGCCGCCGCAGCCATCGCGGCCTGTTCGTCCGCCGAGAAGAATGATAATATCTCCCGGATCAGAATTCTCTCGGATCACGGCACGGCGCGGCGCAGCGCCGAGCACCGCTCCGATCTCCATTCGCTTAGCGACATAATCCGGATGATAGATTTCCTTAACGGCGCCGGTTGCAAGTCCGATCTGATTACCGTATGAGCTGTATCCGTGAGCCGCCTCACGTACAAGTTTCTTCTGAGGAAGTTTTCCCTTCATTGTATTCTTCACTGATACTGTCGGATCAGCAGCTCCCGTCACACGCATCGCCTGATATACGTACGTCCTTCCTGAGAGCGGGTCACGGATTGCCCCGCCGAGACAGGTCGCAGCTCCGCCGAACGGCTCGATCTCTGTCGGATGATTATGCGTCTCATTTTTAAAGTTGATCAGCCACTCTTCTTCTTTGTCATCCACCTTGATCGGCACGACAATACTGCAGGCATTGATCTCATCCGACTCCTCCTGATCCGCCAGTTTTCCCTCTCTCTTCAGACGCCGCATAGCCATCAGGGCAAGATCCATCAGGCACACGAACTTGTCCTCTCTTCCGGCAAATATCTCGCTGTGGTCATTCAGATACTGCCTGTAAGTATCCATGATCGTATCCCTGTAATCACCTTCATCGAAGATCACATTTTTCAGCTCAGTTGAAAATGTTGTGTGACGGCAGTGATCAGACCAGTACGTATCAAGGACGCGGATTTCTGTCATTGTCGGGTCGCGGTGTTCTTCTCCATGAAAATAATTCTGGATATGCTGGAAATCCTTGAATGTCATTGCCAGTCCAAGAGAATCATAGAGCTTCTTAAGCTCTTCCTCTTCCATATCCTGGAACCCGTCAAACACTTTGATGTCTTCCGGCTCATCAAAGACTGTCACAAGTGTCTCCGGCTTTTCCTCTGCCGCCTCCCGGGAATCCACCGGATTGATGCAGTGGTTCTTGACAGCCTGGAATTCGTCGTCCGAAATCGCGCCCTCGATCACATATGTGGTTGCCGTCCGGATGACGGGAGTCTCATCTTCTTTAATAAAACGGATGCACTGCTCCGCGGAATCTGCACGCTGATCAAACTGTCCCGGAAGAAATTCTACAGAAAATGCTCTGTCCCCCTCATTCACAGGGAAGGTCTCTTCGTACAGGATATCCACAGGAGGCTCCGCAAATACGCCTCTGCAGGCTTTCCTGAAAGTCTCTTCAGAAATGTTTTCCGCATCATAGCGGATCAGTACACGCACACCCGTGACATCGGTGATTCCGAGATAATGACGGATCTCATGTCTGAGCTCTTTCGCCGCAACGGCAAACTCAGGTTTCTTTTCTACATATACGCGCTTTACATTACTCATAGGCTCTCTCCTTTGAATGAAATTTGCATGCAGAAGGCCTGCACACTTAAGCATCATTATATTAATCATATCGTACCACACTTTTCTTCATTAGTACAATTAATATAATTAAAGTTTATTATAAGTTTTTCTAATTTTCTTTCGTTCCAGGATCCCCGGAAGCATGCTCAGTATAAACAGCACGATCATCCCTCCCGCAAACAGAACGCCGATCCTCACCACCATATCCGCAAACAGCCCCTCCGGCAGCATTCGGATCATATAATCTTCCGCCGGATCGAACAGCCACAGATCATTGTCAAAAAAGATATGATGAAATCCAACAAACACAGCATTGAAGTCGATCACCGCAGCAGCCGCAAAAACCGCCAGGAGCACGCCAATCACCGCCAAAACGATCCAGTAGGATCTGGGAACGATCTTTCTCCAGTCCGCCCTCAGAAAGATCAGGATGAGGATGCATAAAACCGCAGCCGCGCACGCTCCAAGCCGGAGGTCAAGCCCTCCGATAAACAGATCCCTCACCTCAGCCATATGAAACCGGTCCTGCTCATTAAAAAAATCCTGCTGTCTTCCCTCTACCGTAGTCTCAACGGATAAAACATCTCTGTCGCCTCTCAAGTATGCCATCATCTCTCTTGTAACATGCATTGTATCTTCCATTGTCATACCCAGGTCATCTAATACATCATATTTTTCATATTCTCTTTCGTATACTCCGAAATCCGAATACATGGCAGTTTCAAAGCTTGATATAAGCAGGATGATGATAACCGAAAACGCCAGAATGATTCCGGCACCCCATTGGATTTTCTTCATTTTGCTGTATTCCTTTCTTCTGTGTCAATATCTGATTGTATTTTTATAGAATTTATCTTATAATACAACCAGTTTTTATTAGGAGGTCTAATAATGATAGATATAAATTATGAGCTGTATAAAGTCTTTTACCACGTTGCCTCCACGCTGAACTTTTCAGAAGCATCCAAACAGCTTTTCATCTCGCAGTCCGCTGTAAGCCAGTCCATCAAGACACTTGAGAGGAAACTGGATCAGACACTTTTTATCAGGAGCACGAAAAAAGTGCAGCTTACTCCGGAAGGAGAAATCCTGATGCGCCATATCGAACCGGCCATGAACCTGATTCAGAAGGGGGAAGCTCAGCTGCTGGAAGCCGCATCCACCGGTGGACAGATACGGATCGGGGCAAGCGATACGATCTGCCGATATTTCCTCATCCCATACCTGGAGCGTTTCCACAAAGCTTTCCCGAACGCCCACATCAAAGTCATTAACCAGACCTCTGTCAAGTGTACAGAACTGTTGAAAAACGGTCTCGTAGATCTAATTGTCGTAAATTACCCGAACAATTACCTTGGCAGCGTCTCCAGCATTATCCATATTAAAAAATTCAAAGACGTGTTTATCGCCGGCGATACTTATCCCGAACTGAAGGGGGAAAAGCTTTCATTCCGCCAGATCATTAAATATCCGATCCTGATGCTTGATAAAAACAGCACCACAAATGAATTCCTTCACCGTCTGTTCCAGCAGCATCAGCTGGATCTGGTGCCCGAGATCGAACTTACGAGCAATGACCTGCTCATTGACCTCGCCCGAATCGGACTGGGCATCGCATTTATCCCCGATTACTGCATCTCAGACAAAACAGAAGGAATCCACGTCCTTGAGACAAAGGAAGAGCTGCCCGAGAGAGAGCTTGTCATCGCATACAACGAGCATCTTCCCCTCTCCCGCGCCGCCAATGAATTTCTCAGCTATTTTAAACCAGCGGAGCAATGACTTCTTTTCCGGAAAGAATGATACTCCTGCAGTGATCATCATGACTCTGCGCAGATCATTCTTTCCAGAACTCCTTCACCGCCTGCTCTATTTCGTCAACACGGCAGATCCTGCTGACTTTCCATTCTCTTGGAAACAGGTCCTGATACTGCTTTTGGCGGAAACGGTCATCCAGGAGGAGAATAACGCCTCGATCCTCTTCTGTCCGGATCACTCTCCCGGCAGACTGAAGCACCTTGTTCATACCAGGATAGAGATACGCATAGTCAAAGCCGCGCGTCCCTCTCGAATCAAAATACTTTTTCACGATCTCCCGCTCGCTGCATACCTGCGGAAGCCCTGTGCCAACCACCACAGCCCCGATCAGACGGTCGGCAGCGAGATCGATCCCTTCGGAAAAGATCCCGCCCATAACGCAAAAGCCGATCAGACTGGTCCCATTGTCCGAAATCTCAAATCTTTCAAGGAAATCTTCCCTTTCTTTTTCATTCATAAACTGTGTCTGAACCACTGTATCCGCATCAGGTGCAAGTTCCGTGAATTCCACATACACATCTTCCATAAATCTATAGGAAGGAAAAAAGATCATATAATTTCCTCTTTGAGATCTTTCCACAGCAGAAATATATTCTGCTATGCGGCGGTACATTGAACGGCCCCGGAGGGTATATTTTGTGCTTACATCCCCGCCGATCAGAAGGAGCCTGTTTTCTTCCGGAAAAGGAGACTCTGCATAGACAGCATAATCATCCGTTTCAACAGAGAGCAGTTTTTTATAATACTGAATCGGAAGCAGTGTCGCAGAGAAAAAGACAGTGCTGTTTCCCTGGGCCAGGAAGCTCTGCAGATTAGCAGCGGGATTCACGCAGAATAATTTTACCTTGAATCTCCCATCCGACTCCAGTTCACTGTATATCACATAATTTTCATCCAGGATGTCATGAATATTGAGAAAATCCCTCACCTGAAAATACAGGTTCAGGATAACCTCACGCTCTTCACCTTCGCGGTACTCTTCAAGAAAACGTTCCATCTCCGTGAGGAGATTCATCAGCTTCAGCGCAAGATGTGAAACGCTTTCCAGGACCCTGTACGACTCACATTCCCTCTTCAGTTCAAGCAAAATCCTGTTGGTCTCATCCAGCCGTCTTGTCAGTCTGGCATCTGTCTTTTTAACGCTGCGTTTAGCTTCCAGCAGATCCTCCTTGTACAGCACCGCGCTGTACATCTCTCTTCCCCGTTCGACCAGATTATGCGCCTCATCAATGAGGAAAAGGTACCCGCTGTTTCCTCCTTCGGAAAAGAATCGTTTCAGGTGCGCGTTCGGATCAAATACATAATTATAATCACAGATAACAGCATCCATCCAGACAGAAACGTCCAAAGATAACTCAAAAGGACAGACCCGGTGCTTCCTCGCCTGTCTTTCCAGAGATTCCCTGCTGAAATCCTCCTGCGCTGTGATCATATCAAACACGGCATCATTCACCCTGTCGAAATGCCCGTCCGCATAGGGACAGGCATCCGGGTTGCACTCTGTTTCTTCGCAGAAACATATTTTTTCTTTCGCCGTCAGCGTAATGACTTTAAACTTTAATCCTTGTTCTTTCAGAGTCCGGAAGGCCTGTTCCGCGACTGTCCTTGTGATTGTCTTTGCTGTAAGATAAAATATTTTATCGCCCAGACCCTCTTTGACTGCCTTCACTGCCGGGAAAATCACTGACATGGTCTTTCCTACTCCTGTCGGCGCCTGGATAAAAAGCTTTTTCTTTCTCAAAATCGTTCGATAAACCGATGCAGCCAGTTCATACTGTCCTTTTCGGTAGGGGAACGGGAAGTTCACATGCCCGATCGATTCATCCCTTTCCTCTTTCCAGCGAATCTGAAATTCGGCCCATTTTTTATAACTTCGTATCAACTCTTCAAACCAGTCTCTCAGTTCTGCTGCCGTATAATGCCGTACAAACCGTTTGACCGCTTCAGTGTCCAGATGACAATATGTCATCTGGACACTGATCTCTGACAGATTATTCTGCTCTGCATAGATATACGCATAACATTTTGCCTGGGCAAGATGGACATTGACCGGCGCTTCCAGATATTCCAGATCCCGGAACACGCCTTTTATCTCATCTATGGTGACATCCGGCTCTTCTTCCTGTTCCCGGATGATGATCCCGTCCGCACGTCCTTCGACCTGAAGCACATACCCTTCACCAGGAATCCGAGTTTTCAGCGAGACCTCCGCATGATATTCCGGTCCCATTTTTCTCTGTATCCTGCGATGCATCTTTCCGCCGAGGATCATCGCATCTTTTTCTATGCTTCCGGATACCCTGTTGTCGATGCTTCCTTCTCTCAGGATAAACTCGACAAGGTTTCTGACCGATATCCGGATCACTTTATCATCTTCCCTCACCTGGACTATTCCGCCTTATCCATATGAGCAACTTCCGCGATCGTCTTTGTCAGTCCTGCGATTCCCTGGAGTTCTGACGGAATGATGATCTTTGTCGCTTTTCCGTCTGCAGCCTTTGCAAACGCCTCGAGACTTTTCAGCGTAAGGACAGCGTCATCCGCGCCGGCATTCTTAATAAATTCAATTCCGTCCGCAGTCGCCTTCTGCACAGTGCGGATCGCTTCTGCCTGGCCTTCCGCTTCTTTGATCCGTTTCTGCTTCTCAGCCTCTGCTTTCAGGATAGCCGCCTGTTTTGACGCTTCCGCCTCAAGGATCACAGATTCCTTTTCACCTTCCGCAACAAGGATCGTTGATTTTTTCTCTCCTTCTGCGCGGAGGATCGCCTCACGGCGTTCGCGTTCCGCTTTCATCTGCTTCTCCATAGCGTCCTGAATCGCCTTCGGCGGCATAATGTTTTTCAGTTCCACACGGTTTACCTTAATGCCCCATTCGTCTGTCGCAATGTCCAGTATAGTACGCATCTTTGAGTTGATAGTCTCGCGGGATGTCAGCGTCTCATCAAGTTCAAGATCACCGATAATATTTCTCAGTGTCGTCGCAGTCAGGTTCTCGATCGCAGAGATCGGGCTTTCCACGCCGTATGCATATTTTTTCGGATCTGTGATCTGGAAAAACACGACCGTGTCAATCTGCATTGTTACATTATCCTTTGTGATCACTGCCTGAGGTTCAAAATCAACAACCTGTTCCTTCAGGGAAACTCTGCGTGCTACCCTGTCAAGGATCGGCACTTTGAAGTGGAGTCCCACGCTCCAGGTCGCCTTATATCCGCCCAGGCGCTCCAGCACGTAAGCGTGTGCCTGAGGAACAATCTTAATACTGGAAACCAGCAGGAGCAGTACTATGATCAAAACAAGAAATAAAACCATCCAACCCATATTTATACCTCCTCATAATGCTTTAAGATCAGTTTTACACCGGAAACCGCGACAACCTCTGCAAGTGAGCCCGCTTCCAGTCTCTGACGGTCATCTTCCGCCCGGGCAGTCCACTCTTTTCCCTGTGCGAACACTGCGCCCGTCTGCGCGATATTGTCGACGGTCTCAGTCACCTTCACCACTCCGCCGATCAGCTCTTCATAATTCGTCTTTTCATGGTGCGAATTTATGTACTTTTTTGCAAAAGGCCGTGTAAACACCAGCAGGATAAATGACACCACCACGAATGCCGTCAGCTGCCAGATGATCCCCGGTCCCGACACAGCAACGATCAACGCTGCAAGAGCTCCTCCTGCCAGCCAGATCGAGGTCAGTCCTACTGTTGCTATCTCCACGACCAGAAACAGGATCATCAGCCCGCACCAGATCAGTACTTCCATCTCCATAAGCCGCTTTCTCCTTTGTGTATTCCCGAATCCGGGTTAATGATACTGCCTTTATCATAATCTCATTTGCTGTTTTATACAACTGTTTTTAATAAAATTCCGGCATTTCCCTCCGATAACGCACCGGCAGATTTGTTCTCTGCAGATGAGGATTCTCACGTTCTTTAATAGAGATCGATTCAAAAAAACCTTGCCAGAGCTTCTCATATTCCGCCTCATTCCGAGAAATCTTCTCCACGCCGCCGCGGTTCAGTTCCTCACCCCACACGATCCCCCAGTTCTGCCTGGCCTTGTGCACAAGAAATGCATGATGTGTTTTGTCCCAGATCACCCAGTTTTCCAGGGGAAATCTGTCAGCGAAATGTCCGGCAATACAGGTCAGCACCTGGCTTTTCGGAGAGATCTCTGAAAACAGGACTCCATTCTCCAGCTCTCTGAAGCGGATAAACTCCTTATACGTATGCGCTTCATTGGAGACTCTTCTGCTCAGCTCGAATACTTTGGCTGCATTCGGATCGCTCAGGTGTTCCATGATCCTTGTGCTGTCCGGTATCGTTCTCGCCGCCTGCATCGTCTTAAACACAGCCTCTGCTTTGGACGGATCATCCGACAGGAGTGCATGATAAAAATCCCAGTATGTATTATATCCCAGGTTATGCTTGATCATCCGCTCGACACTGACCGCCTTTTTTTCACACTCATCAACCACTGTATATTCGCAGAAAAGTCTCTGCTGCGTTTTCCCCCTCAGCTCGATCCCGGCCTCCCTGTCCCTGCTTTCCTTCCACGCATCGTAGAGAGCAGAATACAGCCCTGTTATTGTATCATGACATATATAAATCTGTTTCATTTCAGCCGCACCTCCATCATAATGCCACATGATTAAAAGACAGCATCCGTCATATTCATATCATCAAAAAGAGAAAGCTGCCTGTACGTGATTCCGCCTATTTCCTCAGGGAGCCGCTCCTTTGTGTTGAGAAGATTTCTCGTAATATAGTCTTCGTCCAGTTTTACAGGGTACATCATCTTCCCGCTGCATGTTATAAAGTACAGCGCTCTCTTCAGGACGACCCCCATCTTCTTCAGATCTTCATATTTGAGTGTTCCCATCCTCCTTGCTTTCACGATCCTGGAAGCTGATTTGTATCCGATCCCGGGGACCCGGAGCAGCATCCGGTAATCCGCCCTGTTTACTTCCACCGGGAACTGTTCCAGATGTTTCAGAGCCCAGCAGCACTTCGGATCCAGAAAGACATTAAAATTCGGATTTGCTTCATCGAGCAGTTCCTCCGCCTTGAAATGATAAAATCGCAAAAGCCAGTCCGCCTGATACAGCCTGTGCTCCCTCAGGAGCGGAGGTCCTTCCCCATTCAGGGCAGGAAGGTCTTTATCGCTGTTCACGGGTACGAACGCGGAATAAAAAACTCTTTTCAGGTCGAATTTTTTATAGAGAGTTTCCGCCACATTCAGGATCTGATAGTCTGTCTCCTGGGTAGCTCCGACGATCATCTGCGTGCTCTGCCCCGCGGGGACGAACCGGGGAGCACTTTTATACAGCTCGATCTCCTGCCGGTTCTCCTCACGCTCTTTCTGGACGATCCGCATCGGAGTAAGTATATTCTTTCTGGACTTATGAGGAGCGAGCCGCCTCAGTCCTTCTGCCGTAGGGAGTTCTATATTGACGCTCATACGATCCGCCAGAAATCCGGTGAGGCGGATCAATCTCTGGTCTGCCCCGGGGATAGCCTTTACGTGGATATATCCCTGGAAATTATATACATGCCGCAGTTTATACAATGTCGCATAGATCAGTTCCATCGTATAATCCGGGCTTTTCAGGATGCCGGAACTCAGGAAAAGCCCTTCGATATAATTTCTCCGGTAAAATTCTATTGTGAGAGTGCATACCTCGTCCGGCGTAAAGGATGTGCGCACGACGTCGTTTGATGAGCGGTTGACACAGTATTTGCAGTCGTAGATGCACTCGTTGGTAAAAAGAATTTTTAACAGTGAAATACATCTGCCGTCCGCAGAAAAGCTGTGGCATATCCCCGATCTGCTGCAGTTTCCCATCCCTGTCCCGTCTCCGCGGCGGTCCACACCGCTGGAAGTACATGCCACGTCATATTTGGCAGCGTCTGTCAGGATATTGAGCTTATCATATAATGTCATTTCCGTCTGTATCTTATCCGTCATATCTTTTTCACGCCCTTCCGTCAGCATATCGAACATTTGTTCTATTCAGATATTAGCACATATGTTCGATTTTTTCAACTGTTTTAGACAGAAAAATACCGCCACCGGTTTATCCGCTGACGGTATTTTTATCGGGATATGGAATACTCCACACCGTTTTCCTTATTCACACTCTCTGATCTTTTTCCTCAGTGGAAGCACCATGGACGGCGATACAGACAGCTCGTCCAGCCCCATGTCAAGGAATTCCTGAGTAAGCTCAAGGTCCGCCCCCAGCTCACCGCAGATACCGATCCAGGCACCTTCTGCATGTGCATTCTCTGCAGCCATTTTAATCATTGCAAGAATCGCCGGGTGATGCGGGTCATAGAACGCATCCAGCTTTGCATTCTGGCGGTCGATCGCCAGCGTGTACTGTGTCAGATCGTTTGTTCCAACACTGAAGAAATCAACTTCTTTCGCAAGATCACGGCTGATCATGACAGACGCAGGCGTCTCAATCATAACACCGAGTTCCACGTCATCCTTATACGGAATTCCTTCATTCTTCAGTTCCGCTTTCACTTCTGCGACGATCTCCTTGATCCTGTGGATCTCACCGACGGAAATGATCATCGGAAACATGATCGAAATATTGCCATAGACAGCTGCGCGGTAGAGCGCGCGGAGCTGCGTCTTGAAGATCTCCGGCCGTGTCAGGCAGATACGGATCGCCCGGTATCCGAGCGCCGGGTTCTCTTCTTTGTCAAGCCCGAAATAGTCTACCTGCTTATCAGCGCCGATGTCCAGTGTTCTGATAATGACTTTCTTCCCCGCCATGTTCTCTGCAACCTGCTTATAAACCGCAAACTGCTGTTCCTCTGACGGGAAATCCGTGTTTTCAAGATACAGGAACTCGCTTCGGAAAAGTCCGATGCCGCCCGCATCATTTTTGAGGACAGATCCCACATCAGATACATTGCCTATATTTGCATAGACATTGATCTTCCGGCCGCTCTTTGTAATATTTTCTTTTCCTTTGAGCTGCTCCAGAAGCGCTTTCTGTTCCAGGTCCTTCGCACGCTTCTCCTGCATCTCTTTCATCGTCTCTTCGTCCGGATCAATATAGAGAGTGCCTGTAAATCCATCGATAATGGCCTCTTTTCCGTCATATTCCTGTGAGAGTTCCTCGCCAAGTCCGATGACTGCCGGAATATTCATGGTACGCGCAAGGATCGCCGTATGGGAATTGGACGATCCGTACATTGTAGCGAAACCGAGCACTTTGCTCTTATCAAGCTGTACTGTCTCGCTCGGAGCCAGATCATCTGCAGCGATGATGCACGGTTCCGTCATCTCTTTCATTCCTTCGCTGGTGCCGCAGAGGATATCTAAAACACGCTCAGACACATCCTTCACATCGGCTGCCCTGCCCTGCATATACGCATCATCCATAGATGCAAACATCTGAGAAAAATTGTCAGCTGTAGTCGCAACCGCAAACTCTGCATTCACTTCCTGCGTACGGATAATATTTTCAATTGACTCCAGATAATCCAGATCTTCCAGCATCATCTGGTGGATTTCAAAAATCATGGCATTCGCTTCGCCGACATCGTTGAGCGCCTTCTCATACAGGCCCTTCAGCTGCTCTACCGCAGTATCCTTTGCCTTCTGAAACCGGGCAACTTCCCCCTCAACATCGTCGACATGTGTCCTCTTGATCACTTTATCGCTGCGCTTATAAAACATAAGCCGGCCGATCGACACTCCGCCGAATACACTTTTACCGCTTAATGTAATCATAACTTATAAATTCTCCTTGAAGAAAGCTTCCAATTCAGCGATTGCCTTATCTTCATCTGCACCGTCAGCTGTTACAGTAACTTCTTCACCGTTCTTAACGCCCAGACCCATAACGCCGAAAATCCTCTTTGCGTCTGCGCTCTTTTCTCCTTTCGCGATCTTGACATCAGACTGATAGCCTGCTGCCTGTTTAACGAGGATTCCTGCCGGTCTGGCATGGATTCCTTCCGGATCAGTAATCACATATTTAAATTCTTTCATAGTCATGTTTCCTCCTTTGACTTTATAGTGATTCTTTTTTTAGTATATAACACATTGCACAAATTTTCAATTAACTTTAATCGTTTTCAGGCAAATAACGGCGTCGAAAGATACCTCTCGCCAGTATCCGGGAGAAGCGCTGTGATCACTTTTCCGGCATTCTCTTCTTTTGCCGCTTCCAGCAGTGCGGTGTGCAGTGCAGCGCCGGAAGTAATACCCGTCAGGAGCCCCTCTCTCCGCGCCAGCATCCTTGCCGCTTTGTAGGCGTCCTCGTCCTTAACGGTACAGATTTCATCATAGATGTCTGTATCCAGCACTTCCGGCACAAATCCGGCACCGATCCCCTGAAGTCCGTGAGGACCCGGCTTCCCGCCGGAAAGGACTGGTGAACCATACGGCTCCACGGCGATCACCCTGATGCCTGGATTCTTCTCTTTCAGATACTTCCCAGTCCCAGTGATCGTGCCTCCGGTGCCGACACCGGCTATAAAGAGGTCGATCTTTCCTTCTGTATCTTCCCATATTTCCGGGCCTGTGGTCCGGTAGTGCGCCTCTGGATTCGCCTTATTCACAAACTGTCCGAGCACGATGGCATTTTCCAGTTCCTTCTCCATCTCCGCAGCTTTTTCTATAGCGCCTGCCATGCCCTTTTTCCCGTCTGTGAGCACGATCTCCGCCCCATAGCCCAGAAGAAGTTTTCTCCGCTCAATGCTCATGGTCTCAGGCATGACAAACACTGCCCTGTACCCTCTGGATGCGGCTACTGCCGCGAGCCCGATTCCTGTGTTCCCGCTGGTCGGTTCAATGATCACGGCGCCCGGCCCGATCTTTCCCGCGCGCTCCGCCTCCTCGATCATATTCAGCGCCACACGGTCTTTCACACTTCCCGCCGGGTTAAAATATTCCAGCTTCAGGAGAATCCTTGCCTTAAGCCCCAGTTCTTTTTCAAGATTCACCGCCTCAAAAAGAGGTGTCTTTCCTATCAGTTCAGTCACACTTTTATAGACTGCCGCCATTTTGTCTTTCCTCCTTGCCTGCAGGAACATATCCCAGAAACCTTCTCAAAGGATCCTGTTATTCACTGCATTTTCTCTGTTTATCTATTGTACCATTCTTTTCTCTAAATACAAGGTTTCGACAGTTTTTGTATATTTTTACGAATACCAAAACAATTTCATTGACTTTTATTGTTAAACATGCTACACTGTCACAGTATCAGTACAAGTTATGCGCTGATATGAACTTATTATTTTTATGGAGGGTTACACAATGACAGGTACAGTAAAATGGTTTAACAACCAGAAGGGGTACGGATTTATCTCAGATTCTGAAGGCAACGATATCTTCGTTCACTATTCAGGGCTTGTAATGGATGGATTCAAAACCCTGGAAGAAGGCCAGGCTGTCGAATTTGAAGTGACAGAGGCAGGCAACTAACGTAGTAAAACTTTAATCAGATTTTTTAATGTACCTTTTAATATATAAATCAGACAGGCATTTAATATTAAAAAGCAATACAGAGAAATGAGATTAAGAAAGTGCCGCCGGATAGCTTTTCAGTTATCCGGCGGCGCTTTTTTCTGATTTTTTCTTCTTTCGGTCACATGCCCTTTGCCTTGATGTTCGACACATACGCCTCAGAAGCCTCCCAGACATCGAAGCCGCTGCCGCGTAAAATATCCACGACTCTTGCAGGGTCATCCGTCTTCAGGACAGCTGACGCATCCTCCCCGTTGGCAAAAGCATACATATACTCTATATTTACATCGCCTTCCACGATCTGATGCATGGCTCGGCTCAGAGAACCGGTCTCATGCGGCACGCGCAGTGCCACCACGTCAGTGAGCATTGCCGTGATCCCGTTATCTTTCAGAACGGCTTTCCCCTTGTTCGGATCGGATACGATCATCCTGAGCATGCCGTATTCGGTTGTATCTGCGAGACTGAGCGCAACAATATTAATGTCATTTCCCGCAAGCACGGACAGCACTTCGTCAAGCCGTCCCTGACGGTTCTCCAGAAATACTGATAACTGCTGTATAGTTATACCCATCGTTCTTATCCCCCTTCCTACAGATTCCTGTTGTCGATAACGCGGACTGCTTTTCCTTCGCTTCTCTGGATCGATTTCGGCTCAACAAGCTTCACTCTTACAGATATTCCGAGGGCAGTCTTGAGAACAGCCGCGATCTTATTCCTGAGTGCATCCAGTTTCCGGATCTCATCCGAGAACATTCTCTCGTCCACTTCTACCATCACGGTCAGGACATCCATATTGTCCTCTCTGTCAACAATCATCATATAATGCGGTGCAACAGCTCCGCCCATGCTGAGGAGCGCTGTCTCAACCTGTGTCGGGAATACATTCACGCCGCGGATGACTTTCATATCATCTGTCCTTCCGGTGAACTTGGAGATCCTCGGAAGTGTTCTTCCGCACTCACAGGTACTGTGATCAATGCTTGTCAGGTCTTTTGTGCGGTAGCGGATCAGCGGCATCGCTTCTTTTGCCAGAGTGGTAAATACAAGCTCCCCGGTCTGTCCGTCAGCGCACTTCTCATGGGTCGTCGGATCAAGGACTTCCGGATAGAAGTAATCCTCATGAACATGCAGCCCTGCATGATGTATGCAGTCCTGTGCAACGCCCGGCCCGGTCACTTCACAGAGACCGTAGATGTCGAAACAGTTGATATGAAGGATGCTTTCGATCTTTTTTCTCATTTCTTCTGTCCATGGCTCAGCTCCGTGGATACCGGCCTTCAGCTTCAGACGGTCCACTGCGCCTGCTTCCTGAAGGGATTCGGCAAGATACAGCGCGTAGGAAGGGGTACATGCAAACGCTGTCGCTCCAAGATCTTCCATGCACATCATCTGTCTTTTCGTATTTCCTGCAGACATCGGGATTGCTGTTGCGCCGAGCGCTTTCGCACCGAAGTCCAGGCCCATGCCGCCGGTGAACAGCCCATATCCATAGCATACATGGATAATATCCTCTGCTGTGAGGCCTGCCATCACAAGCCCTCTTGCGACACACTCCCCCCACACATCCACATCTTTCTGAGAATACGGAGCGATCGTCAGCTTGCCGGTCGTTCCCGATGTTCCCTGAACTCTCACAACGTCTTTCATCGGAATTGCAAGAAGACCGAAGGGATAATTGTTCTTCAGATCCTCTTTTGTCGTAAACGGTAACTTGTCAATATCCTCAATGGATTTGATGTCTCCCGGCTCGACGCCGATATCCTGCATTTTCCTGCGGTAAAACTCCACATTATTATATACTCTGTTGACAACGTCGATCAGACGTCTGCTCTGCAGAACAGACATCTCATCTCTGCTCATACACTCAATTTTCGGGTCTCTGATTCTCTCGACCCAGTTTTCCAATGATACTGCCGCCATTTCTTCTGTCTCCTTCTGACTGTTTCTCTTTCTTTCTGAGGAGCCTCTCTAAATGTCCGCTTCCTCGACCAGCTTTACATCCGCTGATTCCAGCACCTGTTCCGCCTTCTCAAAATCATCCGTATGGAAGATCATAACAGGAGCTTTTCCCTCCCGGATGACAAAGGAATAAATGTAATTTACGTTGATCTGGCCATCCGCGAGTATTTTCAGCATCTGGTTCAGATTCCCCTTCTCATCTTTGAGTTCCACTCCGATCACATCACTCACACGGGTCACGAATCCCTTCTCGGTCAGGCCTGCCTTCGCCCGCTCCGGTTCGTCAACGATCAGCCTCATGATACTGAACTCCGGTGTATCGAACGTTGAGATCGCCCGGATATTGACACGCGCCTCCGTAAGTACAGAAGTTACGCGCATCATGCTTCCCGGCTGATTTTCCACAAACACTGATATCTGTCTGATCAATGCATCCCTCACCTTCCTTTCCCTAATGCCTCTCTCTTACACAATGCTGTATCCCCTGTCAAACGCTTTCTTATTGATCTCTATCGTCTTCGGAGGTACTGTCTTCTCAATGACATCATACCACTGCTCTTTCGTAAAATCCATATGCTGTGCCGCGATCCCAAGGACGACCAGGTTGAACACCTTCGGATTGCCCAGCTTCTTCGCCTCGTCTGTCGCGTCCACCTTATATACTTTATATTTCTTTTCAAGATCTTCCAGGATATGCTCCGGATACTCTGCATTTCCTATCACCACAGGCATCGGATCGATCCTCCAGTCGTTGACGATAAGCACTCCGTCTTTTTTGAGGAAATGTGCATACCTGAGCGCCTCCAGACGTTCAAACGCAATGATGACATCTGCCTGTCCCTCTTCCACGATAGGCTCCGCGACCCGATCACCGTAGCGGACGAATGTGACAACGCTTCCTCCTCTCTGCGCCATGCCGTGTACTTCGGAGAGTTTCACATCATATCCTCCTGCCATTGCCAGTCCGCCGAGAACGCGGCTGGTGAGCAGTGTTCCCTGACCGCCGACGCCGACGATCATAATATTCTTTACTGCCATCTCTATTCACCCGCCTTTACAAGTTCTATCGCATCGAATTTGCACAGTGTCTCGCACAGGCCGCAGCCGGTGCACATCGTATCGTCAATATGGATCGTTCCATCTGCATTTTTAGTCATCGCAGGACATCCCGGCTTCATGCACATGCCGCACTTTTTACATTTGTCCGGATGTGCAATATACAGAGGCTTCTTTCTCTTATCAAGGAGGACGCAGGGTGTCTTGGTGATGATGACAGAGATCTCATCCTTTGCAGTCTCTTCCTTGATCGTCTTCTCAAGAAGCTTGATGTCAAAGGCATTGATCTCATAGACATTCTTAACGCCCATTGCGCGGCAGATGCCCGGGATGCTGATCGCATAGGTCGGATCGCCCTGCAGTGTCTTTCCTGTCGCCGCGTGATCCTGGTGTCCGGTCATTCCTGTTGTGGAGTTGTCCAGGATGATCACTGTACCGGTTGCCTGATTATAGACCATGTTCATCAGAGAATTAACACCTGTATGCATAAAGGTAGAATCTCCGATCACTGCCACCCAGTTCTTGATATATTCTTTTCCTTTTGCCTTCTCCATGCCGTGAAGTGTTGAGATGCTCGATCCCATGCACATTGTCGTATCGATCACGCTCAGCGGAGCGACAGCTCCCAGAGTATAGCAGCCTATATCGCCTGCAGCGTGCATTTTCAGCCTGTTCAGGACATAGAACACACTTCTGTGAGGACATCCCGGGCAGAGGATCGGAGGTCTTCCGGGAACATCTGCCGGTGCCTGAAGTCCGAGATCTTCTTTCAGAATCGACTTCCGCAGCATATTCGCACTATATTCTCCCTGAACCGTAAAGATCTCTTTTCCGATCACATCGATGCCCCAGGATTTCACCTGCTCCTCGATCACCGGATCCAGTTCCTCGACAACATAGAGCGTATCGACTTTGGAAGCGAATTCTTCGATCAGTTTCCGCGGGAGCGGATTCACCATGCCCAGCTTCAGCACAGACGCTTCAGGAAGTGCTTCCTTGACATACTGGTACGGGATCCCGCTCGTGATAACTCCGATCTTCGTGTCATTCATCTCAACTCTGTTGATCGGCAGCGTATTGGCAGCTTCTGCCAGTGCAAGATTCAGTTTTTCAATCTCGATGTGCCGGATCTTGGCATTGCCGGGCATCATAACATTTTTCTGGATATTCTTCACATAAGGCCTGTCCTCAGGCTCTTTCCTCTCCTCAAGCTCGACCAGTCCCTGGGAGTGTGCAAGCCTTGTAGTGGTCCGGAAGATAAACGGTCGGTCAAATTTCTCGCTCAGCTCAAATGCTGTCTTGAAGAACTCCTTTGCCTCTGAACTGTCTGACGGTTCAATGACCGGAATCTGCGCCGCTCTTGCGACCATTCTTGTGTCCTGCTCGTTCTGTGAGCTGTAGAGTCCCGGATCATCTGCCACTACAATGACAAGACCGCCGTTTACACCCATATAGGATACAGAATACAGCGGATCTGCCGCCACATTCAGTCCCACGTGCTTCATACACGCCATTGCCCGCACTCCTGCCAGGCTGGCGCCTACGGCAACCTCTGTCGCCACCTTCTCGTTTGGCGCCCATTCCTCATATACATCATTCCGGTACTGGACCAGATATTCGCTTATCTCCGTGCTGGGTGTACCCGGGTATGCCGACGACACCTTGACGCCTGCCTCATAGGCTCCGCGTGCGATCGCTTCATTTCCCAGCATAATCACTTTTTCTGCCATTTTACAGTCCATCCTTTCGTAAATCTGTCACTCTCTTTGCCTTTCCCTCGAACCGCTTCAGTGAATTCGGGGCTACAAGCCGGATCTGAGTGGCGAGTCCCAGCTGTGACTTCAGAGCAGCCTTGATCCTTGCCTCCAGTTCGCTCAGTTTCGCGTAGCTGTCGAGCAGTCTGTCATCAATAAGTTCTACACTGATCGTCATAACATCAAGACGGTTCTTCCGCTCCACAAGAATCTCGTAGTGAGGTCCGATCTCCTCGATCTTAAGCAGCACTTCCTCAATCTGTGTCGGGAATACATTGACGCCGCGGATCACCAGCATGTCATCTGCACGTCCTGACAGGTTCTCGATCCGGGCTGTCGTCCGCCCGCATCTGCACGGCTCATACATCAGTCTCGTCATATCCCCGGTGCGGTATCTCATAAGCGGCAGAGCTTCCTTGCCCAGGCAGGTCACAACAAGTTCCCCGCGTTCGCCCGGCGGAAGAACTTCCTCCGTCTTCGGATCAATGATCTCCGGTATGAACCAGTCTTCATTCACGTGCATGCCGCAGAGTTCCGTACATTCTCCTGCCACTCCCGGGCCGCACAGCTCGCTCATTCCATAATTCTGTGTACAGACAAACTGTTCGCCCCATACTTTGTGCATCTCATCCCGCATCGGCTCCGTCATTCCTTCTCCGCCGAAAAGTCCGATCCGGATCTTCAGGTCCCTGGACGGATCGATCCCTCTCTTCCGGATCTCCTCACCGAGATGAAGCGCATAGGAAGGGGTGGCCACCAGAAGAGTCACTCCCATATCCTGGAGGAACATGATCTGTTTGTTCGTATTGCCGGACGACATCGGGATTACGGACGCTCCGATCTTTTCCAGTCCGCCGTGAAGTCCCAGAGCCCCTGTAAATGTACCATAGCCAAACGAGATCTGCGCCACATCATCCGAGGATGCTCCTCCCATACAGGCGATCCTGGCCACATTGTTCAGCCATATATCAAGATCGTTCCTTGTATATCCGACTACCGTAGGTTTTCCTGTCGTACCGGAGCTTGCATGATAGCGTACGATCTCTTTTTTATCCACGGCAAAAAGCCCGTCCGGATAATTGTCTTTGAAGTCTGCTTTATATGTAAAAGGCAGCTTTTTCAGATCTTCAAGAGTCCGGATGTCTTCCGGCTTAACTCCCGCTGCATCCATCTTTTCCCGATAAGGCTTCACACGGTCGTAAATATATCTGACCGACTCCTTCAGCTTTGCAAGCTGAATGGCCTCAATCTCACTTCTCGGCAGAGTTTCTTCCTTTGCCCAAATCATTGCCAGTATACCTCCTTCGCTGTAAACATTCGCTTTGTTCAGTATAACATAATACTTTGCCGAATTAAAGTGAAAAATTCAGGTTTTCTGAGCGGATGAATGAGACGTCAAAGGGGCGGATGTTATAACGCGGGACCGTTCCGCTCTACCTCATCCGTTTGAAAGGTTGTAACAAGACCGTAGAAAAAGTGTTCCATTGGAAACCCATTTTCCACGGTCTTTAACAACCTGAGCAAACTGTATTCGGAACGCTCCACTTGAAGTCCCTGTTTTATAACATCCGCCCCTTTAACTCACACTCATCCGGTCAGCAGAACCTTCAATCGGGAGGCTGTCGGATGGTATAATGTCCGAGACCGGCAGGGCGGAGAAAAAATTGAATCCGCCCTTTGGGTTTATTAATATCAACAAATTAAAAAGATATATTAAACCCTTACATTACATTCCGTTACAAACTCTAATACAAAACTTCACAAACGAAGCATCAACTTCAAACAAGCGTCCCTGAAAATATTGTCCATATCTATTTTTTCCAAACGCAACTTTATACGCATTTTCTACTTCTCGTAATATCCCCTGCACATTAATTGGAGTTAATTTATTTTCTTCCTTTAACTCCAAAAGATATTTTTGGATTATCTCATTATTCGAAACAACAGCTTTTACTATTTCTACACCTGTCCCGTCAAGTATCTGCTGCTTTTTTTCGTTATCATTTATATCAAAGATACATATTATAGGAATCATTATATTCAGCAATCTTTTGACTCCTGATTCGATTTTTTCTCTTTCAAGTTTGCTGGCTATAACTTGCACTTTATCAAAATAAAGTATTGTATCTCTCAAAGAAAGGTGATAACTCATTTGCAAACTATTAGAGATATCAATCATAATATCGTCATCCCTATGCTTTGTTAATTCGATTGATTCTAGATGACGAGCTATATTTCCCACCGGAAGCTGAAATTGCAAATCAAAAAATTTGTTTAAATACCTATTTGCATTAAAACTATCGCCATAGTATTTTCGTATAGTTTGAATCAATTCGTGTTTGTTTATAGATATTACAAAAACAATCTGATTATTATCAAAATAGTGTTTAATCCTTTCTAATAATTCAACTGCAAATGTAGGTTTACAACGATCTAATTCATCGATAAAAACAACCATACGCTTTCCTTCTTCAGCTAATATCTCTTGAAAAATATCTGAGGTCAAGGCTTTAATATCTTCAAGAAGGATAGCGTTTTCCAAAATATTTTTCCCTTTCATTGTTTTTATTAGATTAGTCCAATTCTTGCTCTCCCAAAACTGAAGACTATCCATTACGGAGGCAATTTTATCTATTATAGACGAAGCTAATGTCGTATTAACATCTTTTTCTATTTGTTTGGTTAGTGATAGCAATAATGCAGCTAAAGGGTCTCCATGATTATCGTAAAGCCATGCATTAAAATATAATGGTAGATATGTAGATCTAACTTCTAAATCGTCTATATTCCCCAAAATAGAATTATGGGAAAAAGCATCATTTTCTTCTTTGCTTACTGCCATGTTTAATTTTTTTCTTCTATAATATCGCAAAGTAAACTCTATTTCCTTTATAAAAAAAGTTTTTCCATCCCCCCAGTCTCCATCAATAGCAATAAAAGCATTATAATCTATTCTTTCCAAAAGTAAAATAAAATCTTTAACATCTCGACTTCTTTGTAAGGTATCCTTCTTAATTGAAAGAAAAATATTCTTCTCTGTAGGATCGAGTAATTTTTTCACTATCTTCACCCTCATTTGTATTAGAATATAAAACTCTATAATTTCGACAACTTGCTATGTTATGCTCTTCAGCTGAATTGTTTTTGCATAAATTAAAGCTTCGAAAATAGATTCAAACAGTGCATCTTTCATCAAATTTGTACTGCAATCATCTCTCGAAGCCTTAACATTTTACTATCCTTGAATATTTTCACTTTTCATATTCAAAAATACAGTTCCATAAATTTGATCCCAATTTATATTTACGATCTATGCCTAACATAAAGGGTATTTCTCTGTGAGTTCTGCCACCATCTTCCTTGCGGCTTCCACATTATCCTCACTCTGAATCACCATAGCAATGATCTCAGCGATCTTGTCCATGTCGTCCTCTTTCATGCCGCGGGTCGTCACGGCCGGAGTACCAAGTCTCACGCCGCTTGTAACGAACGGGGAACGTGGATCGTTCGGGATCGTATTCTTGTTGCATGTCACATGCGCGTCGTCGAGGCGTTTCTCAAGCTCCTTCCCGCTGACGCCGGCATCTGTCAGATCCACCAGCATCAGATGGTTGTCCGTATCTCCGGATACGATCTTCACGCCGCGCTTCTTGAGTCCCTCGCAGAGCGCCTTGGCATTTCTGAGGATCTGCTTCTGATACTCCTTGAACTCAGGCTGGAGCGCTTCCTTGAAGCAGACTGCCTTTGCCGCGATCACATGCATCAGCGGTCCCCCCTGGATTCCCGGGAACACTGCTTTGTTGAAGTTAAACTTCTCATTCACCTCATTGCTGGAAAGGATCATTCCTCCGCGGGGTCCGCGCAGTGTCTTGTGAGTCGTCGTCGTTGTGACATGTGCATACGGGATCGGGCTCGGATGAAGTCCTGCCGCCACAAGACCTGCAATATGCGCCATATCTACCATGAGGTAAGCGCCGACCTCGTCCGCGATCTCACGGAAACGCTTGAAATCAATCGTGCGCGCATATGCGCTGGCTCCTGCAACGATCAGCTTCGGATGGCATTCCTTCGCGATCTCAAGGACCTTGTCGTAATCGATCACGCCGTCCTCGTTCACGCCGTACGGAACTACATGGAAATACTTTCCGGACATGTTGACCGGTGAACCATGGGTGAGATGGCCGCCGTGATCCAGATTCATACCCATATAAGTGTCTCCCGGCTGAAGCATAGCGAAAAATACAGCCATGTTCGCCTGTGCTCCGGAATGCGGCTGGACATTCGCATACTCACAGCCGAAGAGTTCTTTCGCGCGCTCTCTTGCAAGATTCTCTACGATGTCCACACACTGGCATCCGCCGTAGTATCTCTTACCCGGATACCCCTCTGCGTATTTGTTCGTCAGCGGGCTTCCCATTGCAGCCATGACAGCCTTGCTCACCCAGTTCTCAGATGCGATCAGTTCAATGTGTGAGTTCTGTCTCTCCATTTCCGCCTTGATCGCGTCCGCGATCTCCGGATCTGTTGTCTTGATTTCATCGAAGTCGTACATTTTCATTCTCCTCCATATCATAATCTTGCCCGCCATACGGCGCTGCCTATAAAGCTGATTATAACACGGTGCGCCGGCTTCGTCTACGATTTAATTCGCAGCGCTGTCTGCAATTTCATTTTCACTGCCGCCTGTGATCTGATCTTCAGCGCGGTCCGCGCTCGTCATGCTGTCCACGATTTCTTTCATCGTATCCTCCGTCACTCTGCCCTTTAATGTATACTGGATCCCGTCCGCGACAAAGACCGCGCATAACTCCCCGCTGGAATCTGCCGTATCTGTCGTACTCCGGATGAGATTTACCTTATATTCTTTCTCGGACACATAAGAACCTGCATATTCGTAATACCCCAGATAATCTGTATTCCAGCCGGCCGCTTCCTGATCGCTGCTGAGCATATAGGCTGTCTCCAGAGATATGGATGAGCCATATTCTTCACCGGATTCGCAGTTGTACCTGCCGATATCGGAAACAAGCTGGTAATCATGTGTATCGCCGAGGATATAGTTTTCGACTGTCACGATCCCGTAATCCTTGTTGTCCGTCTGGACGCTGACCTGCATATATGGATTCTCCTCGGCAAGAGGAGAGTCCAGGAGAATGCCGCCCAGAAGCTCATTCACCTCATCGTAGGAGCTGTAGTCCTGAAAGATCTGCCCGCTTTCATCACAGCTGCCCGGGATTTCTCCTGCGGACACCTTCTTCATCGGATCGAGCGCCGGGAGCTCCGTGTCATTTACATGCGTGATGCCGAGCAGGCTGTATCCTGCATATACGCATGTGCCGCCGAAGATCATGACTGCTGCCACCGCGGCTGCAGTCTGCATCATTTTTCTGGTCTGCTTTTTCTCTCCACCCGCCGCCAAGCGGATCTTCTCTTTCATTTCATCGCTGAGCGCGATAGCGCTCAGCTCACGATCGATTTTTTCCCTGATCTTACTATTTTTCAAGACAATCCCTCCAAAATCTTTTTCAGCCTTTTTCTTGCTCTGCTCAGTCTCTGCATCGATGCATTTTCAGATCTTCCGATCACGGATGCGATCTCTTTCAGCGTCAGCTCCTGATAATAGAAAAGTATGAGGATTTCTCTGTCATCCGGATCCAGCTGCATGATCCCCTGGGAAACGCAGCTTTTCTCGATCAGCTCGTTGATCGCATCCTCCGTATCGGGAGAAGCGGCGCCGTCAAGCTCTTCCCGCTCCTGCCTGTACCATTTTTTCCTTATCATATTTTTACAGCAGTTGATCGCAATGCGCGTCAGCCATGTCTTTTCATCGGAATGATGGCGGAACCCGCCGTAATGCTTCATGACTTTGATAAGAGTCTCCTGGACCGCATCCTCCGCAAGATGGTAGTCCTTCAGATACAGATAACAAGTCCTCAGGAGCGCGTCTCCGTAATCTCTGATCATTCTCTCCAAAAGGTCATCTGCCGGCATCTTTCATCCCCCTTTCACTTATTAGACACAGCCACCGTGCATTTTCTTACATAAAAAATTCCCCTTTTCGAAAACTGTACGCCAGCTTCCGAAAAGAGGAACTGTATCTTTAAAAATCAAACAGCGAGAGCTGATTGCTCTGGGGCAGGTCGCCAAAGAGTCCCAGGTCTGCCATCAGATCGATCACGGTCTTGCTGACCTTGGTCCGCTGCCGGAAATCATCCAGCGACAGATATGGACCGTCTTTGGATGCCTCCTCCACCGCCTCTGCGGCTTTGTCGCCCATTCCTTCTATACTTGCAAGGGACGGCATCAGTTTTCCGTCGATGATCTGGAACATCTTTGCCTTCGCCCTGTATATGTCGATGGGCATGAACTCAAAACCTCTCGCGTACATCTCCTGGACGATCTTCATGTCCTTCATAACATCCTGTTCCTTTTTACTGAGGGAATCACTGCGTTTCTTATAATCTTTCATGTAATAGTCCAGCTTGTCCTTGCCCTGACACATGATCTCATAGGAAAATGCATCCGCGCGGATCCCGAAGTAAGCCGCATAATAGGCAAGCGGATAGTTGATCTTGCAGTAGGCGATACGGTATGCCATCATGACATATGCCGCTGCATGCGCCTTCGGGAACATATAGCTGATCTTCTTGCAGGACCAGATATACCAGTCAGGCACATTCTTTTCTTTCATTGCCTCTTCCCACTCGGGCTTCAATCCTTTTCCTTTTCGCACGCTCTCCATGATAGTGAACGCCAGAGCACTCTCTACGCCCTGATTGATCAGATAGATCATGATATCGTCTCGGGTACAGATTGCCGTGGAGATGGTCGCCTTCCCTGATTTTACCAGTTCCTGGGCGTTTCCCAGCCATACATTCGTACCGTGGGACAGCCCGGAGATACGGATCAGATCAGACAGCGTCTGAGGCTTTGTATCCTCCACCATCTGGATAACGAAATCTGTACCGAACTCAGGGATCCCGAGACATCCCAGCTTGCAGCCGTCAATGTCCTCCGGCTTGATCCCCAGCACCTCTGTCCCGTGGAACAGCTCGATGACCTGCTTGTCATCCAGCGGGATCTCTGTCGCAATGAAGGGATGCTCCGCATTGTATTCATTGTCCATCGCATCTGAGGTGATGTAGTCCTCCAGTGTACGGATCATGGTCGGATCATCGTGTCCGAGGATGTCCAGCTTGAGCAGGTTGTGGTCGATCGAGTGGTAGTCAAAGTGGGTCGTGGTGATCCCGCACTCCATATCGTTTGCCGGGTGCTGCACCGGCGTGAACTCGTTGATGCTGTGTCCGTGGGGCAGAACGACGATACCTCCCGGGTGCTGTCCGGTGCTCCTTCGTATTCCCGTACACCCCAGGGTGATCCTGTCAATCTCGCACTTTCTCTTTCTCTGGCCGTGTTCCTCATAATAATTCTTTACGAATCCGAACGCGGTCTTATCCGCCAGCGTTCCGATCGTCCCTGCCTTGAACGTATGCCCCTCTCCGAAGAGCACCTCGGTATATTTATGAGCCTTTGCCTGGTAATCTCCGGAGAAGTTCAGGTCGATATCCGGCTCCTTATCTCCCTTGAACCCAAGGAAAGTCTCGAAGGGAATATCAAATCCCGCCTTCACCAGCTTCTCGCCGCACACCGGGCAGTTCCTGTCCGGCATATCATAGCCGCAGCCGCCTGCGAACGCGCGCACTTCCTCCGAGTCAAAATCACTGTAATGACATTTTTTACAGTAATAGTGGGGGCTCAGCGGATTTACCTCGGTGATTCCCGCCATCGTCGCGACGAAGGAAGAGCCGACAGACCCTCTGGATCCCACCAGATAACCGTCCGCATTGGACTTCCACACAAGCTTCTGGGCGATGATGTACATGACGGCATATCCATTTGATATGATGGAATTCAGCTCTTTCTCAAGACGCGATGACACCTGCTCGGGCAGGTCTTCCCCGTACATCTCATGTGCCTTCCTGTAACAGATGTCCCTCAGCTCCTGGTCTGAGTTTTCGATGACCGGAGGGCACTTGTTGGGATTGACCGGCGAGATCTTCTCCACCATTCTTGCGATCTTATTTGGATTGTCGATCACGATCTCTCTTGCCTTTGCAGATCCCAGATAGGCGAACTCGTCCAGCATCTCCTCCGTTGTCCGCAGGAACAGGGGCGGCTGAGTGTCGGCATCGTCGAACCCTTTTCCCGCCATGATGATCCTGCGGTACACCTCATCCTCGGGATCGAGGAAATGGACATCGCAGGTGGCGACCACCGGCTTCTTAAACTTTTCTCCCAGCTCTACGATCTGGCGGTTCAGTTCCATCAGATCCTCGTCCGAATTCACATCTGAAACGCGGTCGCTCTCGATCATGAACTGGTTGTTCCCAAGAGGCTGTATCTCATAATAGTCATAGAAATCTGCCAGCCTGGCGATCTGCTCCGCGGACCGTTTTTCGAGGACCGCCTGGTAGAGCTCACCCGCCTCACAGGCACTCCCGATGATCAGCCCTTCCCTGTGCTCGTTCAGAAGGCTCTTCGGAATACGAGGCCGTCTCGCATAGTAGGTGATATGGGACTCGGTGATCAGCTGGTAGAGGTTGTATCTGCCGATATCGTTTTTCGCCAGGATGATGATATGATGGGTCGCCATCTTCCGGATGGCGTTCACATTTCTGTCCCCGAAATGGTTCATCTCCTTCAGTGTGGTGATATTCCTGTCCTTGAGCATCTCGACAAATTTAACGAAGATCTCAGCTGTCGCCCCGGCGTCATCCACTGCTCTGTGATGGTTTTCCAGAGAGATGCCCAGCGCCTTGGCGACAATGTTCAGCTTGTATTTTGAGAGCGTCGGCAGGAGGACTCTCGCCAGCGCGACCGTATCCACATAGGTAAATTTCTGTTCGATCGCCTGGTTTCTGCAGTTCTGTTCTATAAACCCGACGTCAAAGCCCGCGTTGTGCGCTACGAGGACTCCGTCGCCGACAAACTCCAGAAACTGCGGGAGGATCGTCTCGATCGCAGGATATTCCATGACCATCTGATCTGTGATGCTCGTAAGATTCGTGATCTCAAAGGGGATCGGGCGCTCCGGATTGACAAAGGTGCTGAACCGGTCCACGATCTCGCCGTTCACCACTTTGACTGCCCCGATCTCAATGATCCTGTCTCTGATGGAACTGAATCCTGTCGTCTCAATATCGAAAACAATATATGTATCATCCAGCGTCTGCTCTCCGGCATTGACGGCGATATCCGTCAGATCATCCACCACATATCCCTCCACACCGTAGATCACCTTGAAGGGATCGTCCGGAGGAAGCGTCTCGATATAGTGATTCGCGTCCGGGAACGCCTGCGCGACACCGTGGTCTGTGATCGCGATGGCCGGATGCCCCCAGTCATGAGCCCTTTTTACGATATCCTTCACCTCTGACACGCCGTCCATATCGCTCATCTTTGTGTGACAGTGAAGCTCCACCCGCTTTGCGGGGCTTAGATCCTTCCTCGACACAGTAAAATCTCCGATCTTCTTGATACCGGTCACGGATCCGATGGTGAGTTCACCGTCAAACTTATCTATGGTCGTCACGCCCTTGATCTTTATAAAGGCGCCTTTCTTCAGCTCTCCAAGTATCTCGGGCAGCTGCTCATTCCTTGCAAACATTTTTACTGTGATCGTATCAGTGAAATCCGTCACGGCGAACATGATGATCGTCTTTTCATTCCGGATCTCTCTTGTTTCAAAGCTGATGATCTTGCCGTGGACAGTGATCTCTCCCATCTCCGTCACGACCTGTTCCAGAGCGATGGGTTCGTCGTCAAAGCTTTTTCCGTAGATCAGATTCGGATCGTCCCCGGTCTTGACAGGACGATAGTAGTCCTTCTTCCGGAACTCTTTCCTGCCATATTCTTTCTTGCCGCCGGAACCGGCTCTGCCGGTGTGTGTGACGCCTTTTTTCTTCCGTTCCTCTGTCTTTCCGCCGCTCTTCTGCTCATCAGAAGACTGAGGCTCCAGGCCCTTCTGCATTGCCCGCCGTTCAAAGATTGCATTGATCTCCTGCTGAACCCTCTGTTCGTCATATTCGCGGTTTGAATTCCCTTCCGGTTTACGGTAGGAGATACGGATATCCGCGTTGATATGAAAGCGGTGCTGAAATATTTCTTCCAGAAGCGTGAGGATCTCGTCCCTGCGCCCCTCTGAGACGATCGTATCAATCAATCCCAGATGCACGATCCCGTCCTCCTCAAACCGGATCTCCGCCTGCGCGAACATATTGGCAGCCAGAATGCTCACTGTTTTCAGCTCCTGTATGATGCTTTCTCTGTATTCCCGGATCAGCGCTTCCGGAGTGTACTGCTCTGACAGCTCATACCGTTCTTCAATCCTCACTTCGACCGGTGTAGTCCCGAACAGCTGCTCCTTGATCCTCTGCTCCATCTGCCAGATCTGCTTTTTCTGGATCAGGTGTGTGCTGAGGATATGTACGCGCAGAAAATCACGGCTGGAATTCGTCGTGATCTTCTTCACCTCCACGTCCGCAAAGAGGATCTGCATGTCCTTATCTACCTTTAATGTGGGGAACACATTAAAAAAAGTCTTTTCACTCTTTACTCTTTCCAATTTAACAACTCCTGACGCAGTGTACTGAGAAGCTCTTCTTCCTTCACCTTTTTCACGATCTGTCCTTTTTTGATGAGCAGGCCTTCTCCTATGCCTCCCGCGATACCGATATCCGCTTCTTTCGCTTCTCCCGGACCATTCACCACGCATCCCATGACAGCCACTTTGATATCCAGAGGAATGTCCGCCACCATCTTTTCCACCTCGTTCGCCAGACTGATCAGATCGATCCTGGTCCTGCCGCAGGTGGGACAGGATACAACCTCAATGCCGCCTTTTCTCAGTCCCAGCGTCTTGAGGATCAGCTTTGCCGTCCGGATCTCCTCCACCGGATCGCCGGTGAGAGACACCCGGATCGTGTTGCCGATCCCTTCATAGAGGATGATTCCAAGTCCTACGGAAGACTTGACGTTTCCCGAGTAGACAGTTCCCGATTCCGTGATGCCTACGTGGAGCGGATAAGGGCACTGCTCTGCGATCAGCTCGTGAGCTCTGACGCACATCATGACATCTGAGGACTTGATGCTCACGACAAGATTGTCATATCCCATTTCCTCGATCATATGCACCTTATCAAGTGCACTCTCGACAATCCCTTCTGCAGTAACGCCGCCGTATTTTTCCAGCAGATGTTTCTCCAGGGATCCGCTGTTGACTCCCACACGGATCGGTACGCCGTATTCTTTTGCCTTGTCCACCACAGCCTGCACCTTCTCGGGAGACCCGATGTTTCCCGGGTTGATCCGGATCTTGTCCGCGCCGTTCTCTATGGCTGCTATGGCAAGTCTGTAATCGAAATGGATATCCGCCACAAGCGGAATATGAATTCTTTTCTTGATTTCTCCAAGAGCCGCGGCAGCATCCATGGTCGGCACCGCACATCGGATGATCTCGCAGCCCGCAGCCTCGAGCCGCAGGATCTGCTCCACAGTCGCAGAGACATCCTCTGTCTTTGTATTTGTCATAGACTGGATCGCCACCGGATTATCCCCGCCGATCTTCACATTTCCGATCTGTATCTCCTTTGTCTGATTTCTGTACATCAATCCTGCTCCTTTCCCTTCCCGCAGAATACATCCTGTATATGTAAGTACAGAAGAGTCCCATTTTTCGAAACTCTTCTGCTCACATCATGCGGGAATACCGCCATTATTCTTTTTCAAAAACCATCTGATTTCCGTACTCTCTCTCCGACAGAGTAAGGATATTGCTCTCAATATTATAATCGTATGTTCCTTCTACAGATTCCAGCAGATCCCGAATCTGTCCTTCTGTCACACTGCCGTCGGATGCTTCTGCCTGCTCCCTGATCCCTTCCTCGCTGACATGGATAGTCAGGACTTTTGTCCTTTTATCCACCGTATACGCTGTCCGGGCGCTGATGTCGCCGTCCTTCACGAGCATGTCCGCACTGTCATCGATCACCAGGGTGACATCTCCCTCTTCACTGACCCAGGTCCCTTCCACGGGATTAGCTGTAAAAAGCTTGATCACAAAGAATACTGCAACAATGATGATCAGTACGGAAGACACTGTCATGACAGTTCTCCAGGCTGTGTTCCTTTTTTCTTCACTGTTATTCATTAGCATGCTCACATCTCCCCTTCCATCTGAAATGCATTCTGTTCCGCCTAGCCGAACAGAGCTCCAAGGAATCCATATGACAGTACAGTCATGATAAACGCTGCGAGGCAGACTCCGATCACGATCGCCGGAAACGCTTTGCGGAACCTGATTCCGAGAAGCGCCGCGATCAGCGCGCCCGTCCACGCACCCGTTCCGGGAAGCGGGATCCCCACAAAGATGACCAGTCCCCAGAATTCATATTTCTCGATCTGGTCGCTCTTGCTCAGCGCCTTTTTCTCAAGCTTCTCAACTATTGGCTTCAGCTTCTTTGTCCCCTTCATCCAGTCAAAGATCTTCGTGATAAGAAGAAGGATAAACGGGATAGGGAGAAGATTTCCGATCACACAGATCGGAATTGCCTGCCACATTGGGATATCAAGGATCGCCGGGCCTGCGGCCAGCAGTCCTCCCCTCAGTTCAAGGATCGGTATCATGGAAATGATAAATGCGATAAATTCTTTGCCGATCCTCCCGCCGAGATTCTGGACAAGCCAGTCTATCATAGCTTCACTCATAAATATAATTCTCCTTATTTTTTCATATATTCACCGAGAAAATCAAACAATGCCTTCATCTCCCGGCGAGTTCCCACCGTAATACGGAGATACTGTCCGATCCTCCCGCCTTTCCAGTGCCTTACATAGATATCGTGTTCCTTCAGAGCCTCGAACAGTTCATCTGCATCAACTTCAGGATGCCTTGCAAAAATAAAATTTGCCTTTGCATCCGGGAATACGAAACCGAGCCTTTTCAGTTCTTCCTTTGCCCACTCTCTCGTCTCTACTATCTTACGGACAGTCGTTTCAAAATATTCCGTATCCTTCAGTGCCTCAGCGCCGCACAGGATAGACGGCATATTCATTGTATAGGAATTCACCGAATACTTCACGTCATTCAGGCAGCGGATCAGTTCCGGATTAGAAACAGCATACCCGATCCGCATCCCTGCCATGCTCCGCGCCTTCGAAAATGTCTGGACTACGATCAGATTATCATATTTTTCGACCAGTTCCATGGCGGATCTGCCCGCAAAATCCACATAAGCCTCGTCCACGATAACAATAGAATCTCTGTTATGGGAAAGGATATCTTCCACAAAATCAAGCTCTTCATAGACTGCTGTGGGAGCATTCGGATTCGGGAAAATGATTCCTCCGTTTTCTCTGTAATAATCCTCCCTCACGATCCTGAAGTTTTCATCAAGAGGAACTGTCTCATACGGGATCCTATAGAGGTCCGCCCAGACTTTATAGAAGGAATATGTAATGTCCGGGAACAGGACCGGTCTGTCGGAATTAAAAAAGGTAAGGAAGCACATGCTGAGCACATCATCAGATCCGACTCCCACGAACACCTGATCCTCCCCGACTCCATAATGCTCGGCCAGGGCCCTGACGAGGCTGCCCGCCGCCGGGTCCGGATACAGTCTCAAGCGGTCCGTATCTATCTTCTTCAGCATTTCCTCAACTCCTGGAGCCGGCGGATAGGGATTCTCGTTTGTGTTCAGCTTGATCACTTTATTCTGGGGCTGCTCTCCCGGAACATAGGGCTCTGTTGTCCGGATATTTTTCATTAGTTCTGGTCTTATCGTCATTGTTGTGATCCCCCTGTTCTGATTGATCTCTTATCTGTATTCTTTCGCCAGTTCTGCAAACTTCGGCAGGGAATTTACGATCGTCTCGTATGCCACGCAGTATGCGATCCTTACATATCCCGGGCATCCGAAGGAGCTTCCCGGCACAAGGAGGATATTATACTTCTTCGCCGCCGCGCAGAACTCTTTCTCGTCCTCTGTCGGTGATTTGACGAAGAGATAGAACGCGCCTTCCGGTTTGATGCAGTCAAAGCCAAGTTCCTTCAGCCCATTGTAAAGAGTCTCCCTGTTCCTGTCATAGAAAGAGATATCCGTCTTCTCATTCAGACATGCTTTTACGACTTTCTGCTGAAGAGTCGGTGCATTGACAAAGCCCAGGATCCTTGTAGCAACATTGACCGCCGAGATAAGATTCTCACTGTCTGCCGCCTCATCCGGGATGACCAGATACCCGATCCTTTCTCCCGGAAGGGAAAGAGATTTACTGTAGGAATACCCGACCACCGTGTTTGCATAATATTTCGTCAGATAAGGGACCTCAACTCCATCGTAAGCGAGCTCTCTGTAGGGCTCGTCGGAGATCAGATAGATGTCCGTGCCGTATTCTTTCTGCTTTTTCTCCATCACGGCAGCCATCTTTCTGATCGTGTCCTCAGAGTAAACGACTCCTGTCGGATTGTTCGGAGTGTTGACGATGACGGCTCTCGTCCTGGGAGTGATCTTCGCCTCAAACTCATCCAGTTTCGGCTGGAATGTGGATGTGTCCGGAGAGATTTCCACGAGAACGCCGTCATAATTATCCACATAACTTCTGTACTCGCCGAAATACGGAACGAATGTGATCACTTCATCCCCCGGATTAAGGAGAGCCTTCAGGATCACATTCAGGCCTCCGGCGGCGCCCACGGTCATCGTGATGTTCTTTCCTGAGAATGCCGTGCCGAAGCGTTCGTTCAGAGACTCTGCCACTGCCTGCCGTACATCCTCATAGCCTGCATTGCTGTTGGTATATCCGTGAAGGACCACCGGATCTTCTTCGTTCAGGAGATCGATGATCGCGTTTTTTACAGCTTCCGGAGCAGGGACATTCGGATTGCCGAGACTGAAATCATATACATTCTCTGCGCCGTAGATCTTTGCAAGTCGGTTTCCTTCTTCAAACATCGCCCGGATCGCCGAACTGTTCGCCACCATATTTTCCATTTTCTTTGAAATCATCTCTGTCACTCCATTTCTTTTACTCTGATTTACTCTTCTGGATCATTTCCGGTCTTTTCCGTAACGATCCCTTTCTCTACCATAAATACCGGACGGTAGGACAGCTTTGCCTTTCTGAGTCCCTCCGCGCCTGTATCCTCCTCCCGGTTCACATAAGTATAATCCATGCACTCATGCAGCACAAACTGCTGGTTGATCATGGGGTATGCCCCTTCGATATCCGGGAAGGCTTTCTCAATGTGTACTACAAATGTATCGCTGCACAGGGGCTCGCCCACAGAAAACGCCGCGATCTTTTCTCCGATCTTCAGAACGCCTCCTCTTAGCCCCAGTTCTTTATAGAGCCGCAGAGAATTGAGCGTCACGCACATCTCCGCATTCTTTTCCGCATCATCATCGCATCCGTTCTGATTTCTCCACTTCAGAGCCATCTGAAAACATTCTTCCACATTGTCGTCGTTCAGGCTCTCATAGGACCAGTCCGGATACAGAGCCTTGAACTTATTGATATGGTTTCGTTTGCCGTGAAGCTTCTTGCCGGCAAGGGTCGCCAGCTTCTCTGTCTCGTAGACATAGTCCGCGGCGTCTCTGTCATACCGGATCTGGAATCTGTCCGGAAACCATCCGCAGAGCTGGGCAAAATGCTCTTCCGTCACATTGTAAAGCCGGAACGGGCACTTTCTTTCCCTGCAGTACTCCATCAACGCCTCCAGCGCCTTCTTTACTGCCTCATCTTTCCCTGCCGGGTAGGAAAACGCAAATCCGTCCCCCTCATCCCGAAATACAAGAGCATCCTCGATCACAGCAAATTTCACTTTATAATGCCTGGACCAGAGGTAGACATTCACGAAAGTTCTCTCACAGCTTCTGCCAGGCGCTTTGGCAAAATAGGAACTGATCAGTTCTTTGTCTTCCAGCTCCGGGCGCTTAAATTCATACTCCATATTAATCCTCCATCTTTGCCAGCTTGGCAGTCTGATCTGCTGCGATCAGGCTGTCGATGATCTCGTCCAGGTCGCCGTTCAGTATGCTGTCCAGCTTGTGGAGGGTCAGTTTGATACGGTGATCAGTAACCCTTCCCTGCGGGAAGTTATAAGTACGGATCTTCTCGGAACGGTCTCCTGTTCCGATCTGGCTCCTTCTTGCTTCCGCCTCAGATGCCTGCTGCTTCTCAAGTTCCAGATCGTAAAGCTTGGAACGGAGCAGCCGGAATGCCTTCTCCTTATTCTGCAGCTGAGACTTTTCTGTCTGGCTGTAGATCACGATCCCTGTCGGATAATGAGTCAGACGGACTGCAGAGTCTGTTGTGTTGACACACTGTCCTCCGTTTCCGGATGCCCTCATCACATCGATACGGATATCCTTCTCATCGATCACGACATCCACTTCCTCTGCTTCCGGCATGATCGCCACAGTGATCGTAGACGTATGGATTCTGCCGCCGCTCTCCGTCTCCGGAACTCTCTGCACACGGTGCACACCACTTTCATATTTCAGTCTGGAATACGCGCCCTGTCCCGTGATCATGAACACGCACTCCTTAAATCCGCCGATCCCGTTCTCATTCAGGGAGATCAGCTCCGTCTTCCATCCGCGGCTGTCCGCGTAGTGGACGTACATACGATAGATCTCCGCCGCAAACAGCGCAGCCTCATCTCCGCCGGCGCCGGCGCGGATCTCAACGATAACGTTTTTGTCATCATTCGGGTCTTTCGGAAGAAGAAGGATCTTCAGCTTCTGCTCCAGTTCCTCCACACGGCTCCTGGACTCGCTGAGCTCTTCCTTCGCCAGTTCCCGCATCTCCTCGTCCGACTCTTCCTCCAGCATCGCAAGGCTGTCTTCTATATTCTGACGGCAGTCCTTATATTCTTTATAAGCTTCCACGATCGGAGCGAGATCGCTCTGCTCCTTCATGAGCTTCCGGAACCGCTCGGAATCGTTTGCCACATCCGGCTCCTGAAGCTCTCCCATTACTTCTTCATATCGAATCAGTAGATCATCCAATCTGTCAAACATTCTAATCTATCCTTTTCTAAAACATTATTTCTTTTCTGCATCACTTTAACACGCCTGACACGACACGGTCAAGTCCCGCCAGATCCTTTTTCACTGCGATCCCGGCAAAGCCTGCGTCTCTCATAAGACCGGAGACTGCTTCCGCCTGATCAAAACCGATCTCAAACATCAGCATGCCGCCATTTTCCAGGCAGCCGCAGCTCTCCCTCACGATCCTCCGGTAAAAATACAGTCCGTCCTCTCTTCCATCCAGGGCAAGGACAGGATCGTGGAGCCTTACCTCCTCCTGCAGGTTTTCTATCTCCGCAGTCCTGATATATGGCGGATTTGACAGGATCATTCCGTATCGTCCGGAAATGCTGTCGAACAGGTCACTCTGCACAAATTCCGCTTTCACGCCCAGACGGCGTGCGTTTTCTTCAGCCGTGGCCAGTGCTCCTGGCGAGACATCTGCTCCTGTTCCTTCTATTAAAATATCCTGTCCGCCCGCTGTACGATTCTGCAGCATCTTCCTGCTCCAATGCAGCACGCTCAGCAGAATGCATCCTGATCCCGTGCACATGTCCAGAATACGGATATGCCCTCTTTCCGCCGGAACCTCTCCGTTCTTCAGGACGGCAAGCGCCTGCTCCACCAGGATCTCTGTATCCTGTCTTGGGATAAGGACCTGATCATTCACCGCGAATTCAAGCCCCATGAATTCCTGTGTTCCTGTCAGGTGCTGCAGCGGAATATGCTCTGCCCTCTGTCCGATCAGGAATCTGTACCTTTTCAGGTCCGTTCCGTTCATCTCCCGGTCCGGATCTGCGTAATACGACGCCCTTGAAACCCCTGTCACATATTCCAGAAGAAGCCATGCATCCAGAGACGCCTCCGGGATCCCGCGCTCTTTCAGCCTTCTTCCGGCCTCTGTGTAAGCCTCCTTCAGCGTCATAGGTTTTCCCTCTGCCAGGTCCGCCAGTCGAAGACTTCCTCCACTGCGCGGATCCCTACTTCGATCATGCTGTCGTCCGGCTCTTTCGTCGTCATATTCTGTATCCACATGCCTGGTCTGCTCAGCGCGTTGATGACCGGATTGTCACTGTTTCCCGCAAGGCGGATGATCTCATAGGACACCCCTGCGATCAAAGGCAGGAGAGCGATCCGGATGATCACTCTGAGGATCTGTGACTCTGCGGTTATAAAGAAACAGAAAATAATACTCACGATCACGACAAAAAACAGGAAACTGGTACCGCAGCGTTTATGCTGCTTTGAACTCTTCCGCACATTCTCCACATTCAGCTCAAGTCCGTGCTCGATGCAGTTGATGCACTTATGCTCCGCTCCGTGGTACATAAACGTCCGCTTGATATCCTTCGTTCTTGAGATCAGGAAAATATAGAGCAGAAAGACCGCAACCCGGATCACTCCCTCAAACACAGTCATGAGCATGCGGGAGGATGTATATCTCTCCACGATACTGCTCAGGAAATAAGGCAGGACCATAAAGATCGCCACCGCGATGACCACTGCTGCGGCAACCGTCAGGTTCATGAGCAGCCTGTCCATCTTCTCTCTTTTGGCCGCCTCTTCTTCTGTGAGCACTTCTTCCTCGTCTTCCTCAAAAAAAGAGGCGGAATAGGTAAGCGTCTTCATCCCCAGCACAAGAGAGTCCACAAAATTAAAAATCCCCCGGATAAAAGGTATTTTAAGCGGGGTCTTCCACGGAATAACACTTTTATAATCCTGTACGTCCACGGCGATCTCTCCGTCCGTCCTGCGCACAGCAACGGAATATTTTCCGCCGTTCCTCATCATTATGCCTTCGAGGACCGCCTGTCCGCCAATATTTGATGATTTCATACTGCCTCCTACTGTCTGTATGTATCTGTATATGTCCGCCGGGTTCCTCGCAGGCACGCCCCGCCGCTGAAAATCCGGCATCAAAACAAACAGGCTGAGATGTTCTTCACCTCAGCCTGCAACGTATCATTCTTATTTAATACCATACTTTTTGTTGAACTTATCAACACGGCCGCGAGCCTGTGCCGCTTTCTGCTGGCCTGTGTAGAACGGATGGCACTTGGAGCAGATTTCCACGTGGATACTCTTGTTTGTAGAACCTGTCACAAATGTGTTCCCGCAGTTGCAAGTCACTGTTGCCTGATGGTACTCTGGATGGATTCCTTCGCGCATGATTTTCACCTCTCTATTTTAAAATAATTAGTATAATCTCTAAACAGCCTCTTAATTGTAGCACAAGACATTTCCTTTTGCAATACTTTTTTAAATAAACTTCTGACGAATCACCTGATGCACCAGTTCAGCATTGGATTTTGTCCTCGCGAACATGTTCAGAAGATTGTCAACAGCCTCCTCAGCCTTCATGCCGTTCATCGCACGCCGTATGATATATGCTGCTTCCTGCTCCTCTTTATCGAGCAGCAGATCTTCCCGCCTTGTTCCTGATTTCGGGATGTCGATAGCAGGGAACACCCTCTTTTCCTGAAGCCTGCGGTCCAGCATCAGCTCCATGTTGCCCGTTCCCTTGAACTCCTCATAGACCACGTCGTCCATCTTGCTTCCAGTCTCCACCAGCGCCGTGGCGAGGATGGTAAGGCTTCCGCCCTCTCTCATGTTTCTCGCTGCGCCGAAGAAACGCTTCGGGCTGTAGAGAGCCGCCGGATCAAGGCCTCCGGAGAGCGTCCTTCCTGACGGCGGAACAGTAAGATTGTACGCTCTGGCCAGTCTGGTGATACTGTCCAGCAGGATCATAACGTCTTTTCCATGCTCCACAAGCCGCTTTGCACGGGCGATGACCATCTCTGACACTCTTTTGTGGTGTTCCGGAAGTTCATCAAAGGTAGAATAGATCACTTCCACATTGGGGCCTTCGATCGCCTCCTTGATATCCGTTACCTCCTCCGGACGTTCATCGATCAGAAGGATAAGAAGATGCATCTTTGGTTCCGTCTTCTGCACAGAGAGCGCCACCTCTTTAAGGAGCGTTGTCTTTCCTGCCTTCGGCGGAGAGACGATCATTCCCCTCTGCCCTTTCCCGATCGGAGAGATAAGATCCACGATCCGCATCGCCGTGGTGCACCCCGGCGTTTCCAGGCGGATTCTCTTATTCGGGAAGATCGGTGTAAGATCCTCGAAATTCTTTCTCTTCATTGCCTCTGAAGGGCGCATGCCGTTGATGGTGGATACATACAGCAGTGCGCTGAACTTCTCCCCCTGTGTCTTAATCCTGGTGTTTCCCATAATAATATCGCCTGTCTTCAGTCCGAATCTTCGGATCTGGGACGGAGACACATAGACATCATTCTCTCCCGGAAGATAATTCTCGCTTCGGATGAATCCATAGCCGTCCTGAAGCACCTCAAGTATGCCGTTTGCCGTATGGCCGCTGTCCAGCTGCTCGATATCCGTCTCTTCTTTTTTCTCCTTCATCTCTTCCCTGACTTCTTCCTTCGCCTCTTCGCTCGCTTCTTTCTGCTTCTCTTTCTCATCCAGCGCGAGCATGGCGTCGATCAGCTCCCCTTTTTTCATTCCTGAGATCCCGCGCATTTTTCTGGCTTTCGCAAGATCTTTCAATGTTGCAAGGGGCAGGGATTCATATTTTTCTCTTGTCATAAGATCATTCCTTTCCTGTCGAATCAAATTGTATCGCAGTATCGCAACTGCTCTTTCATGTTTTTTAACAAATGCTTCGGGAAGTTTAGTCTGAATTGACTCCAATCGAAAATTGCATCAAATATGGTTGTATTATACAGCATGTCCTCTGAAAAAGAAAGCACTTTTTTAATTTTTATATTTCTTCAGGAACATTTTCAACTCTTTTTATTCAAAAGCTTTTATTGCGAAGAACCGTGCAGAGTGTTATGATATTCTGCGTAAACATTAATGATATTCTTTATAAACATCAATCAGGAGAAAGGATTTTATGGCTGAAACATATACATTATATAAACTGATCATACTGTACATGCTGGACAAGATCGATTTTCCGCTCACCACGTCACAGATCTCGGAATTCATACTGGATAAAGGATATACATCTTACTTCAAGCTCCAGGAGACACTGTCCGAGCTGGCGGAATCAGATCTGCTGAAGGTGGAGACGACTCACAACCGGACACTGTATCACCTGACTGAAAACGGCGCTGAGACGATCCATTTTTTCAGCAACAAGATCTCTCCGGCCATCCGGAAGGATATTGATGATTTTCTGAAGGAAAAGCAGTATGATCTGAAAGAAGAAGTGTCTGTAAAGGCAGATTATTATCTGAACACGAACAGGGAATTCGAGGTCAGATGCCAGATCGTTGAGAACGGCTTCAGCCTGATCGATCTGAAACTCACAGTCCCGACCGAAAAAGAGGCTGAAACCATTGTCCGCAGCTGGTCTCATAAGAGCCAGGAGATCTACACCTCACTGCTTGCGGAGCTCCTCTAAATGTTCTTTGATCTTTTTTTCATATCCCAGGACGCCGGGTTCATAGAATCTGGCGTCTTTTATTTCATCCGGCAGATACTGCTGTTTCACATAATGTCCGGGATAATCATGGGCATACTTGTACCCGGCTCCGTGCCCAAGCTTCTGCGCCCCTTTGTAATGAGCGTCCTGAAGATGGGAGGGCACCGTCGTCCGGACGGAGCGCACTGCTTCATTGGCGACGAAGATCGCATTGACCGCAGAATTGCTCTTCGGCGCGGACGCAACATAAGTGACGGCCTGTGCCAGTATGATCTGTCCCTCGGGCATACCGATGCGCTCCACAGCCTGTGCGGCCGACACCGCTACCGTAAGCGCCATCGGATCCGCGTTTCCCACATCCTCTGAGGCGCAGATCATGATACGGCGCGCAATAAACTTCACGTCCTCGCCCGCGTAAAGCATTTTGGCCAGATAGAATACCGCGGCATCAGGATCGGATCCTCTCATGCTTTTTATAAAAGCCGAGATGATGTCGTAGTGGTTGTCACCTTTTCTGTCGTAATTGACCGCCCGTTTCTGGATGCACTCCGAAGCCACTTCGAGGGTAATGTGGATGATGCCGTCCTCCGATCTGTCCGTTGTCAGGATTCCCAGTTCTGCCGCGTTCAGAGCGCTCCTCGCGTCTCCGCCGGAAATGTCTGCGAGAAAATCCAGTGCGTCTCCGTCGATATCGGCACGGAAACTCCCCATACCTTTCTCTTTGTCATAGACCGCCCGTTTCAAAAGGGTTTTTATATCATCTTTCGACAGAGGCTTTAATTCAAAGATACTGGATCTGGACAGAAGCGCGCTGTTCACTTCAAAATACGGATTCTCCGTGGTCGCTCCGATCAGGATGACTGTACCATCTTCCACAAACGGAAGCAGATAGTCCTGCTGCCCCTTATTGAACCGGTGGATCTCATCGATAAAGAGAATCGTCTTCCTCCCGTACATTCCCTGCAGATCCTTTGCCTGTCTGATCACTTCCTCCATATCCTTCTTGCCGGCCACAGTGGCGTTGATCTGCCTGAACTCGGCGCTCGTCGTATTGGCGATCACCTTTGCAAGCGTCGTCTTGCCGGTTCCCGGCGGACCGTAGAAGATCACCGAACGCAGCTTGTCCGCCTTGATGGCGCGGTAGAGAAGCTTGTCTTTTCCGATAATGTGCTGCTGCCCCACGACTTCATCAAGCGTTTCCGGGCGCATCCTTGATGCAAGCGGTGCTTCTTTCTCCTTATTAGTCTCTCTCATATAATCAAAAAGGTCCATTCTGTTCCCTCCAATTTATATCGTATTCGTTTCGGCGGCACACCCTGCTCATTCGATCCCTGACAGAGAGCGTATCACTTCGCCTGCGATCAGAAGGCCTGCCGCCGGCGGCACAAATGAAATACTGCCCGGCACAGAGCGTCTCATCCCCGTATCTTCTCCCGTCGTCCTGCCGGAAGTATCGATCGGCTTTTCCCTGGAATAGACTACTTTCAGATGCTCTATCCCTCTCGCCCTCAGCTCTCTGCGCATCACTCTGCAGAGAGGGCAGACACTTGTCTTTGAAATGTCAGCGATCTCAAACTGCTCCGGATGGAGCTTATTGCCTGTCCCCATGCTGCTGATCACCGGGACTCCTCTTTTCAGAGAGGTCTCTATAACCGCAAGCTTTGCCGTCACTGTGTCGATGGCATCGATGACATAATCAGGATTTTCCCTGAACGTCTCCTCTACATTGTCCGGGAGCACAAAGGTCTCGTATGTATCCACCCTGATCGAAGGGTCGATATCACGAATCTTCTCCTTCATGACTTCCGTCTTATATCTGCCCACCGTGCTGTGCAGAGCAATGGACTGACGGTTGATATTGGTCAGTGAAATCTTATCATTATCCACAAGGACAAGGCGTCCAACGCCGCTTCGGGCGAGCGCCTCTATGCAGTGGGAGCCCACGCCGCCCACGCCGAAGACGAGTACCGTGGACTCTCTCAGCCGCCGGATCCCTTCCCCTCCGATCAGGAGTTCTGTTCTTGAATATTCATTTATCATATCTTCTCTCCGTGTTTCTTTATTCTCCTGCACCGTTTCTCCCCGCTGAGTGCTGCCGCTCCTTGCTCTCCTACTCCAGCAGGAGCCGGTCCGCAGTGACAAATTCATACCCCTTTCCCCGGAGTACATCTATAATGCGCAGGGCTGCCTTTACTGAACTCTCATAGCAGTCATGCAGAAGAATGATATCATTTTCCTCTGTCTCCGTCACTACCCGTCGGACAATTTCATCAGAATTCTGCGTCATCCAGTCAAGAGGATCTACCGTCCATTTTACATACAGCTTATCGATCTCTTCTTGCATCCTGTCCGGGAACGCTCCGAACGGCGGTCTGACGATCTGCGTCTCATGCCCCGTGATCTCACGGATCAGATTATCTGTCAGGGCCAGCTCCTGATGGGCTTCTTCTCCGCTCAGCCTGGAGAGATCCACATGGTGGTAGGTGTGATTTCCGATCAGATGTCCCTCCTCTTCCATTCTCTTTACAATCTTCTGGTTTCCGTCCTTTACAATATTTTCCCCGATCAGAAAGAAAGTTGCCTTAACGCCTCTCGCTTTCAGACCGTCCAGGAGCATGGGCGTACAGACTGAATCCGGACCGTCGTCAAATGTAAGGGCGATCATCGGCTCCTGCTGTGCCGCCGCTTCTCCTCCGTCTGCCATGCCTTCCGCATCCGTCTGTATGCTCCCTGCGTCCACAGCTCCGGCATCCGCGCCGCCGTATCCGCGCACCGGCAGAAACATCAGCACATAGACCAGCCCGAGAGCCTGCATCCAGCGCGTAAGGTGCGCCCGCCCGATCCAGCTTCTTTCTGAGCCCATGCCGTCTTCCCATCTCATTTCTTCTAAAATTCAAGACACGCCCGTCAGGCTGCGGGCGGCTCCTCTCTGATATACATATGATTTTCTGCCCGTCCTCATTCGCCGAACCCGACGACTTTCCTCAGCTCCGCATCAGATGGGTCTGCCTGTATTCCGACGGACTGATCTTCTTCTGTTTCTTAAACGCCTTTGAGAAATAGAGATTATTCTCAAATCCGACCGAATAGGCGATCGTTGAGACAGAAAGCCCGGTCTCCTTCAGCAGATGACAAGCCTGACGGATCCGGTATTCTGACAGATATTCCTTGGGAGATTTACCCATATGTGCCTGGAAAGACCGGAAAAGATGGCTCCGGCTGATCCCCACATAAGCTGCAATGTCCTCCACCGTGATCGGATAGGAATAATTCGTCTCGATATAGAGCTCAGCCTTCTCTACATAGGACATCTGCACATCCTTTTCTTTTTCTTCTTTGTCACAATAATGCATGAAGACCGCCAGCAGACTGTACAGCGCTCCCGCCATCGCCACCGTGGCCTCATAGGTATTTCCCTTGACGGAATAGATCTCCTCAATCCCGTCCCGGATCTTATTCCCCGGGATCTTCCCTTTTTTTATATACGGCTTCTCTTTGCTGAAGTCCGTGTTCCTGATGATGAAAGATGCGTCTGTCCCCATAAAACCTGCCCATGCGTACTCCCACGGCTCCTCTTTGTCAGCATAATATTTTACTTCTGCCCCGGGATAGATGATGAACGTATCCCCTGCTGTCAGGCGGCAGGACTTATCCCCTGAGGAATAATACCCGCTCCCTGACAGAATGTAATGGATACAGTAGTGGTCCCTGACACCGGGGCCCCACTGATATTCCGGTTCGCATTTCTGATATCCCACATTATATACCGAAAGTGAGTTCATCAGGCTTTCCCTCGCCTTATATGAATGCTTGTATGATTCTGTCACTGCAGCGCCTCCTTTTCTGGTTCAAACACACAAGACCATTATAGATCGTGTCCGCTCCTCAAGCAACATTTTTACATGTACTTGCACGTATTTTTTATAGACTGTTTTCATCCCTGCATTTATAATGGCTTATAGATACAATGTATATCCTGTGTAATGCGATTACTATTTTGAGGAGGAAATGACAAAATGAAAGAAAAGCTGTTTGACAAATTCGCAGAGCTGTTTGGAAACGCAGATGGCGCCCGTTTCTATTTTTCACCGGGACGTGTCAATCTGATCGGCGAACACACAGACTACAACGGAGGACATGTTTTTCCATGCGCACTGACTCTCGGCACCTATGGGGCTGCGCGCCGCAGAGATGACCGGAAACTCCATTTCTATTCCATGAACCTGGATTCCTTCGGCATTGTAGAGGCTTCGCTGGATGATCTGACAAACAAAAAGGCTTATAACTGGGCCAACTATCCGCTTGGAGTTGTCTGGGCATTTGCAGAGAAAGGCTACAAGCTGGACCAGGGATTTGACATGGTGATCTGGGGAAATATCCCGAATGGTTCCGGACTTTCTTCATCCGCGTCCCTGGAAGTTCTTACCGGAGTGATCCTCACTGACCTCTTCGGCATCACAGATCTGACAATGACCGATCTTGCACTGATCGGGCAGTACTCTGAGAACAATTTCAACGGATGCAACTGCGGCATCATGGATCAGTTTGCCGTAGCTATGGGGAAAAAGGACAACGCCATCTTCCTCGATACAAGTACGTTAAAATATGAGTACGCTCCGATCAAACTGAAGGATGCGAAGATCATTATCACGAACAGCAAAGTAAAGCACAGCCTTGTAGATTCCGCATACAATGACAGGCGGAGGGAGTGTGCCGAAGCTCTTGCCGAGCTTCAGGCCGGGGTCGAGATCGATTCTCTGGGCGATCTTACACCGGAAGAATTTGAGTCTCACAAGAGCCTGATCAAGGATCCCGTCCGTCTCAAACGTGCGAAACATGCTGTATATGAAAATCAGCGCACGATCGATGCCGTCTCCGCTCTGAAGGAAGGCAATATCGAACGGTTCGGAGAACTGATGAACCAGTCCCACATATCACTCCGCGATGATTATGAAGTATCCTGCGAAGAGATCGATATTCTGGTGGACCTTGCCTGGAAGATCCCTGGAGTGATAGGTTCCCGCATCACCGGCGGCGGATTCGGCGGCTGTACAGTAAGCATCGTGAAAAATGACGCCGTAGACACGTTCATTGAGACGATCGGTGAGGCATACAAAGAAAAAGTCGGACATGAGGCTGAATTCTATACCGTAGATATCGGCGACGGCGCTTCCCGCCTGGACGGCTGACCGAGCAACCGAAACTGAAACAGAATGATAAGGAGGAAAAACATCATGCTCTATGAATCAATAAAAAAACTGGTGCAGTACGGAATAGACAACGGAATCACACCGGAATCTGAAAGGATCTATACAACCAATCTCCTTCTCGATGTGATGAAGGAAGACGACTACGAGGACGTGGACTGCGATCTCGATCACATCGTCCTGGAAGATGTTCTTGCAGATCTTCTGGATGAGGCTGTCAAACGAGGCATTATCGAAGACAGCATTACATACAGGGATCTCTTTGACACACGGCTCATGAACTGCCTGATGCCCCGTCCCGCACAGATCCAGGAAAAATTCTGGAAAGAATACGAGAAATCTCCGGAAGCTGCCACCGCATATTACTATAAGTTAAGCCAGGACAGCGATTATATCCGCCGTTACAGGATCAAGAAAGACAGAAAGTGGACTGTCGAGACTCAGTACGGCACTCTCGATATCACCATCAACCTCTCCAAGCCGGAGAAGGATCCGAAGGCTATCGCTGCTGCCGGGAAAGCAAAATCCGCCTCCTATCCAAAATGTCAGCTCTGTATGGAAAACGAGGGATATGCCGGACGGACAAACCATCCCGCAAGAGAAAACCACAGGATCATCCCGATCACGATCCAGGGCAAGAAATGGGGCTTCCAGTATTCCCCGTATGTTTACTACAACGAGCACTGTATCGTATTTAACGGCGAGCACGTTCCGATGAAGATCGACCGGAATGCATTTGCGAAACTGTTTGACTTTATCAAACTCTTCCCGCACTATTTCCTCGGTTCCAACGCGGATCTTCCGATCGTAGGAGGCTCTATCTTAAGCCACGATCATTTCCAGGGAGGAAACTACACCTTTGCCATGGCAAAAGCTCCCATTATCGAGAACTTTACAGTAGCAGGATATGAGGATGTTACGGCAGGTATCGTAAAATGGCCGCTCTCCGTGATCCGGCTTCAGGGCAGGGATACAGAGCGCATCATCGACCTTGCCGAGCACATCCTGAACAAATGGCGCGGCTACACCGATGAAGAAGCTTTCATCTTCGCAGAGACGGACGGGACGCCTCACAGCACGATCACGCCGATCGCCAGAAAACGCGGCGATCTCTACGAGCTTGACCTGACTCTGCGCAACAATATCACAACAGATGAGCATCCGCTCGGTGTGTATCATCCGCATGCAAAGCTTCATCATATCAAGAAGGAGAACATCGGTCTGATCGAGGTTATGGGTCTTGCCGTTCTCCCCGCCCGCCTGAAGGGTGAGATGGAGCTTTTAAAAGAATATATCCTCGCCGGAAAAGATATCCGCAGCAATGAGCAGATCGCTAAGCACGCGGACTGGGTAGACGAGTTCCTGCCCTCCTATCCGGATATCAACGAAGGAAATATCGAGCATATTCTTGAGCAGGAAGTCGGAAAGGTCTTCTGTCAGGTGCTTGAGGACGCAGGAGTTTATAAATACACACCGGAAGGGCTCGAAGCCTTCCACCGTTTTATCAGTGTACTGTAGATCATTGGATCAGAACATGGGCATGCCCGCGCGGCTGCCCATGTTCTTTATTTCTTGACAAATTTTGTGCGATGGCAGATAATGTGATTCAGCAGAATAAACGCGTGATCCACTCCGGATCACATTGACTTATCACGCAAAATGTCAGGAGGTGCTTCCAATGAGACAATGCATGGATTCTGATAATCTGCACCGTCGTCTGAAGAAAATCGTCGGCCAGGTACAGGCGATCGACCGGATGATCGATGAGGATATCCCCTGTGAAGATATCCTCTCGCAGATAAACGCCGCAAAATCCGCACTTCACAAAGTTGGCCAGATCGTACTTGAAGGTCATATCAACCACTGTGTCAAGGACGGCATTGAACACGGTGATGTAGAACAGACGATTGCAAATTTCACCAAGGCAGTGGAACGATTTGCCAATATGAAGTAGTAATTCTACTTTTTTTCTCAATTAATCCCGTTTTGTTGACAACCCATACACCTATAGGTATATAATTATGCAGACAGTAATACCTATGCTATTTGTATTACCGTGACTGTCTTATACCGGAAGGAGGTATTTATTTGCAGAAATTAGAAGAACTGCTGGAATTGGGAGGGACAAAACGGGATATCATTTTTCTTGTTATCTCGGGAGCCGCGCTGCTCTTAAGTATTGCCGGTATCTCCCCTTTTCCTTTTGACATGGCGTGGATCGCCATTATCCTCTGCGGGATCCCGATCATCCTTGAGGCATTCATCGGCCTTGTCACTGCATTTGACATCAAGGCCGACGTTCTTGTCTCGATCGCACTTGCCGCCTCGGTCATCATTGGCGAGGATTTTGCCGCCGGCGAGGTCGCTTTTATCATGCAGCTTGGCGCACTGCTTGAGGATCTGACCGTTGCTAAAGCACGCGCAGGGATTGAAAAGCTGGTACACCTCACTCCCCGCACTGCGCGCAGGCTCACAGGCTCCTCCGAGGAGACTGTCCCCGCGGAGGAGGTACAGGTAGGAGATATTCTCCGTGTTCTTCCCGGGGAATCGATCCCTGTGGACGGCGTGATCCTCTCCGGCGAGACTTCTGTTGACCAGGCCGTCATGACCGGAGAATCACTTCCCGTGGACAAAGGTCCCGGCGATGAGGTCTCAAGCGGTACCGTAAATCAGTTCGGCGCCTTTGAGATGCGCGCCTCGAAAGTCGGCGAGGACAGCTCCATACAGCGTATGATACGGCTGGTCCAGTCTGCTGATGCCGGCAAGGCAAAGATTGTGGGGATCGCCGACCGCTGGGCGACATGGATCGTCGTGATCGCTCTGAGCGCCGCTGTACTCACCTGGCTGATCTCCGGCGAGATCATACGTGCTGTCACGATCCTTGTCGTCTTCTGCCCCTGCGCCCTGGTGCTCGCCACGCCTACCGCGATCATGGCTGCCATCGGCAATGCGACGAAGCACGGCTTTCTTGTCCGCGAGGGCGACGCGCTGGAGAGGCTGGCTTCCGTAAAAAATATCACCTTTGATAAGACCGGCACTTTGACCTTCGGAACTCCTGAAGTCACTGCTGTGGAGAGCTTTCTTCCTCAGCTGACAGACCATGAGCTCTATGCTGCCGCTGCCTCTGCCGAAATGAATTCTGAGCATCCTCTGGGAAAAGCAGTCGTCCGCTGTTATAACAGGGAGAATGATGCGTCTTCTACCGAAGGAAGCAAAGCACCGGTATCCCCTGAGGAATTCCGGATGCTTCCCGGGCGCGGCGTGCGCGCTCTTGCAGGCGGAAAAGAGATCCTTGCGGGAAATCCCGAGCTTCTCTCAGAAAACGGTATCCTGCTTCCGCCTGCCATGCGTGACAGAGCCGGAGCTTTTGAGAGCGAGGGCTGCACCGTCATCTATCTTGCTGTCGACGGAACTGCCGCAGGTCTGATTGCCCTCTCTGACACAGTACGCCCGGATGCGCAGCACACGATCGACGAAGTCAAGGCAGCCAGAGCAGTCCCTGTCCTGCTCACGGGAGATCACGAGAGCGCTGCCCGCCACATTGCGGAGCAGCTTCATATCAGTGAAGTGCATGCGAACTGCCTGCCCGAGGAAAAGCTCCGCTGGATCGACACCTTTGAGAAGAATGGACGCCCGGTCTGCATGATCGGCGACGGGATCAACGATGCTCCTTCACTGAAAAAGGCATGTGTGGGAATCGCGATGGGAGGGATTGGCAGTGATATTGCCGTGGATGCAGCCGATATCGCACTCGTGAACGATGATATCAGCGAACTGCCCCATCTGCTGCGGCTGTCGGGAAAAATGATGAGGACGATCCGCCTCAACCTGACATTTTCGATGACTCTGAACTTCATCGCGATCCTGCTCGCGATCACAGGGATCTTAAATCCTGTCGTCGGAGCACTGGTCCACAACGCAGGATCTGTTCTTGTCATTATAAATTCCGCGCTTCTGCTGAAATGGAAAAAATCCTGACGTTTTTTTCCCGTTTCAGCAGGACAGCCCCGGCGTCTCCTGGCGCCGGGGCTGTCTCTTGTCTGCTGCTCTGTCAGTGATCGATTCAGTTATTGATATGGTGGTGCGGCGCATAGGACTCTGTAGTCAGTGCTTTAAAAGAGTATCCCATATCCCGATAATGTTCTATGATCTGCGGAAGCGCCTCCACCGTCGTGTCCTTCGCATCCGTATCATGCATCAGGATATTGATGTGCATACAGTCCGCGGAAGATGCATTTTTTACAATTTTCTCCACCGGAACGTTATTGCCCTCCGCATCCGTGGAATCACAGTTCCAGTCAAAGTACTGATACCCCTCTTCCAGCACCTTCTTTGTCAGGTCTGTCATGATGCCCGGGGTATATTCTGCACTGACAGTATTGCTTGAACCGCCAGGAAAACGGATCAGGTATGATTTCTGTCCGATAATGCTCTCCACAAGATCAGATATCTTTTTCAGATCGTCAAAATAAGCTTCCTCTGACGTATAAACAGATGCATAATCATGCGTATAGGTATGAAGTCCGATCGAATGTCCCTCATCAAACGCTCTCTTTATCATATCGTCATGCTCCTGATTATTCCCGGTCACAAAAAAAGTTGCCTTTATATTATATTGCTTCAAAATGTCAAGGATTCTTCCGGTATTTTCCGAAGGTCCGTCATCAAACGTGAGATAAACGGCTTTTTCCTTCCACTCCGGATTCTCGTCCACAGTGACCTTCCGCTGAAGTTCAGTGACATTTCCGGACCTGTCCTTTGCCGTGTAGACTACATAATAGGTGCCCGGCGTATTCAGATCCGCTTTCTTATCATCTATATCCAGCGAAGGGTTCGGATCTATGTCATCGCTGACTGTGATCCCGCTTGAAAAGTCAACATATTTTCCCTGGAGGATCTCTATATCATCTGCGCCGCTGATCACGGGACCTGTCTCATCTTTTATCCTCGTGAGAGTCGTATCTTTCACTGTCTTATTTCCCGATGCATCCTCAGCCACGATCCCGATGCGGTACTCTTTTGCCTCATCCCACTTCTGCGGATCCTGAAACCGCAGCGAAACATCCGATGCATCAGAGACCTTTTCGACAAATTTCTCCGGTGTGATCTCTTCTGTCAGATCCGCTGTATACGGATGCAGATCAAGTTCCGGCGGAATCGTATCCTGCACTCTGACAGTCACGCTGCGCCTGTATTTTTTGTATATATATGTAACAGTATAATCTCCCGGCTTCGCCAGATCTGCACTGCCCTCTGTCCTGACCTGATCCGCGTTCCCGCCAAATACATAGCGGATATTTTCCGCCGGGTCAAAACTTCCCTGGAGTTCCAGCTCGATCGTGTCATCCTTAAGGAACAGGGGATGAAGATTGAGGAAGAGCAGCAGACCCCCTGCCGGAATAAGAAGAATGAGCAGCATCGCAGCGATCAGCCTTCTCCTCCTTCTCCGAAGCTGCTTCATCCTTCTGCTGTTTTTCCTGCCGTGTGTCTGTTTTTCTATTTTTCCCCGCTCCCGGGGACTGGTTCTTTTATGTTTTTCCTGCATTGTCTTCTCTTCTGTATTCTAAATTTGTCATACGATGATCCGCATAACTCTTACATACATAAAAATAGCATTGATACACAGCAGAATCAATACAAGTCAGACAATCCTAACTAATTTTAAACAAAACTTAAGATTTCTGCTTTTCTCTCTCCCGTGTAATACAGAAGAGCGGGAAGAGGATGCTCCTGTGAGCCGCCATCTTCCCGCTCTTCCATATTGAATCACTATAACTCTAAATGTTTACGAGAGCTTTTTCTCATAAGCTTTATTTGCTTTCGCGTTTCGGAAATACCCTCCTATGATCTTTCTGAGCCCCCGGAACAGATGCCCGTTCACAGCATCCACGATCCCGTGGACCATCTCCATACTGACAGCGCCGCCGGTCATCTTCGCCACAGCGCGGAACGGCATGTTATAAATAAATAGAATGTTCAGATCCGGTTTTCCTGCATCCTCGCTCTTCTTTTTCATCTGTGTCAGCTTCTTATAGATAAATCTGGCGATGGCGCTCTTTGCGTAATACATCTGGCAGAACGCGTCATTGACTCCCAGTTCACCGGACCACTTTCCTGACGGAATCGGTGTCCCGAGAAGCTTCTCAAACTGATCATCCGGCACATCCTGCACAAGTCCGGAGAAATAAAGAGGCATTTCTTCCGGATCATACGGAAATTCTTCCGTCGTTCCTTCTACAAGCACCTTTTCTTCCAGGCGGATATCCGCTACATTGGCACCGATATAGACCGTATACTCTCCTGCTTCGATCTCCCAGGAGTTCGTCTTTGTATTCCAGTAACGGAAGGTCTTATCATCAAAGGGAATCGTCACCTTTTTCTGTTCCCCTGCCTTCAGGAACACTTTCTGAAATCCTTTCAGTTCCTTATCCGGACGGAAGATCCTCTTGTTCGGCGCGCCTACATAGAGCTGTGCAACCTCCGCTCCGTCCATGCTGCCCGTGTTGGCAATCACGAACTCGGCGCCCTGATCAGTCACTTTCAGATCAGAATAGGTAAACTCTGTATAAGAAAGCCCGTATCCGAACGGATACTGCACTCTTACCTTGCTCGTATCATAATATCTGTATCCGACAAAAATACTCTCTCTGTATTCAGAATTTCTCTCTGTACTCGGGAAATTGCGGAATGCAGGCGTATCCTCATAACGGATCGGATATGTCTCGCTCAGCCTGCCCGAAGGATTCTCTTTCCCGGTAAGAACATCGAGCATTGCCCCTGCCCCTGCCTGTCCGCCAAGGTATCCGTGAAGGATCGCTCTGCAGCAGTAATGCCAGGGCATCTCGATCGCGGAACCTGCGCTCAGCACACCGACGATATTCGGATTTACCTTGACCAGAGCTTCCAGAAGCTCAATCTGGTTCTGCGGTATCCGCATATGTGTTCTGTCAAGTCCTTCCGACTCGCTGATCTCATCCAGGCCGAAGCAGTAGATGACGACATCTGCGCTTGCAGCCAGATCAAGTGCGGTTTTCTTGAGTTCCTCATCCGCTTCTCCTGTCCGCCTGTAGCCTTCTGCACATCCGAGACAGGTCAGAGGATACTCGCTGATCTTCTCTGCCATGGTCTCCACTCTGGTCGGATTGACCATGGATGATCCGGCTCCCTGATATCTCGGTGTCTTTGCGAAATCACCGATCAGTGCGACTCTCGTTCCCTCTTTCAGCGGAAGGATCGGTACCGGATCCACATCATTTTTCAGCATAACGATACTCTGGGCAGCCGCTTTTCTGGCAAGTCTGTGATGAGCCTCTTTATCAAAATCAGTCTTCTTTTCTTTCTTATCGCCTGTCAGGGTAAGGACAGCGTCAAGGAAGGTATCCACGCACTCATCCAGAGCTTCCATGGAAAGCCTTCCGCTCTCCACTGCTTCCAGGATCTCCCTGGCAGAGTCCAGTCCCGGCGTCGGCATCTCAAGATTGGATCCTGCAGCCACTCCCTGCACATGATCGTTTGAACCGCCCCAGTCAGTGATAACTATACCGTCATACCCCCATTCTCCTCTCAGGATATCCTTGAGAAGATGCTTATTTTCATTTGCATAGGTTCCGTTAACCTGATTGTAACTTGTCATGATCGCTTTGGCGCCGCCCTCTTTGACCGCGATCTCGAAGCCTGTCAGATAGATCTCGCGGAGCGTACGTTCATCCAGAACCGCATTCATGGCCATACGCCTCAGCTCCTGGCTGTTCACCGCAAAATGCTTGGGGCAGGCATAAACTCCCTGACTCTGGATTCCTCTTACGTAGGATGCAGCCATCTTTCCCGCAAGGTATGGATCCTCTGAGAAATATTCAAAATTCCGGCCGCACAGCGGACTTCTCTTGATATTGAGTCCCGGTCCCAGAAGTACGTTTACCTCCTGTACGGAAGCCTCTTCTCCAAGCGCCCGTCCCACTTCCTCTCCAAGCTCCGGATCCCAGCTGTTTGCAATAGTAGCCGCAGTAGGGAAACAGGTCGCAGGAAGAGACGGATTCAGTCCGAGGTGATCTCCCTCTCCCGCCTGTTTTCTGATTCCGTGAGGTCCGTCGGAACAGAAGATCGAAGGAATTCCGAGTCGCTTGATCTCCCTTGACGTCCACTCTGATGAACCGCTTAAAATAGCAGCCTTCTCTTCTAATGTCATTTTATCAACCAGATTTTTATGTTTCACAGTAATTCTCCTTTTTGATCATGAACTCTCCGTTTATCAGTAATATACCGTATTTACTTTGTTTCCTTCTTATCCGGCTCGCCCTCCGGGAAAATGATCTTGAATACAAAGAAAAAGATAACCATGGAGACACCGCCGGTAATAAATGTTACAAGAAGATTGTAGATCGCCGGCGCCACATACGCCGCTGCGATCGGCATCCACAGGTTGTTGAATCCGTTGCAGATCAGCGAGATCACAACCCATGCGATAAAATACCACATTGCCTGATAAACCGGATTTCCTTTGCTCTTGAACGTAATATTTCTCTGGAGCGGGAAATTGATGCACTGCGCCAGGAAGGATCCCACCTCATAGCTGATGAAGTATCCGAGGCCGCCTCCGATCATGACTGCTCCGCTAGCATCTCTTACAACGTTGTATCCCAGCAGGCTCCAGGTAAACGGTACTCCAAAAAGTTCCAGATCCACCTGAGGCCACATAAACTCAGTTCCCGCAAGCCCCTTTCCCAATATATGAGGCATGATCGTAAATACAAGATACTGAAAGATCGTTACACCCATACTGAATACAAAGAAGTAAAAGATCTGATAAACCCATTTTGCCAGCTTTGGATGCTTCTTTTCAAAACCTCCCCATGCATTCATCCATCGTTCCTTGATACTGTTCATAACACTTCCTCCATTCTGTTAATTTGATGAATCGCAGACTGCTCATCAGAGCATTTCGTTTCTTCATGCCACAAATTTTAACATATTTTTAATAAATCGAACCGATTTTTGCACAACCTGCACGATTTTAAGCACAACTGGTACAGAAAGAAGCAAAAATGTTGACAAGCAGGATTTCGGATCTTCTCCAAATGTAAACTTGTCCTATTTTTTTCAGGCGTTTTTTCATTTCAGGGTTTTCTTTTGCAGGAAAGTCTGCTATAATAAGAAAGCTGTGGAAAATTGCATAGATAAGATTTCCCTCAGCACAGAGAATGGAGACGTATCGAAGTGGTCATAACGGGGCGCACTCGAAATGCGTTTGCCCTCCGGGGCACGAGGGTTCGAATCCCTCCGTCTCCGTCAAAAAAAGCATTCACCGGCATTATTCCGTCTGTGAATGCTTTTTTGATTTCAGACTGCTTTTGTCTGCTCATCTCCAAGTGTGTTTAATAATTTTGCATAATAGACCGACAACGACTCGCAGTATCTTTTGGAAATCGGACAGATCACAGAAATCCAGCTCTTATCCGCATTCGGATTTCCATCCATCTCGGCGATATAATCATACATATATTTAAAGAATTCTTTATTGGTCGGCTTCTTTTCCTTGGTCGACCTTTTGAAAATCAGCTTCAGCAGGTCACTGTTCATGGAATTCCAGACCGATTTTACGACAGTTCTGATATTCTTCTCTACACAGTTCCATGTAGTATTATACTGTTTTGCAATATCAATATACAGGGATTTCGTGATACAGGTTACGCTTTCTTTGTCTTCCAGCATCAGCAGCAGACCGTAGACAACATAATCGTAGCCTGTGTATGACTTGTTCGCGCCCAGTGAATCCAGGATGCTGGTGATCGTTCTTCTGTAGTTCATTAACAATATCCTCCCGCCCTTGAGTCCCTGTTCCTTTAATATCGTAAATTGGAAAGATATTGCAAACAATAGTATTTATTCGACTATTTTCAACCTCTCTAATATTGACACATTACTACAATTTTCTGAGGTGTTGTCATTGCCGGAATACTGAACGTTGTATTTGTATAATATACAAGAAGCTCCGAATTCTCCGGACTGCAGATGTAGGGCTGCCCATTCAGAGTGACTATATTTGTCATGGGTCCGATATTCAGCTGGAGAGAATTGTCTTCTGAGGTAAGGTTCTCATCAAAGTAGCCGAGCACCGCCTGCTGCCCTCTCCGCAGGGAAGTAATGATCTCCGCGCGATACTGCGGCGGATAGACTGCCGGAGTCGGAAGATTCGCATCATAAAATACGGCGACACGCAGACCTGCGCGCAGCCGTACATTATCTATGATTGTCGTGTCTCCGGATACGACTACATTTACAATATTGGAATTACTGATCAGGGAGAGCATCATAGAGCAGCAGGAATCTCCCCTGTTAATACTCTGGATAACTCCCTCTATCTTCTCGAACGTCTCGTATGCCATAACAGAAAAACTCCTTTTTTCTTTATCTTATGCATACGGGCGCCGGATTGTCAGTGTCTGTGTTCCATGTCATCGTAGATCTCTGCGAACCGCGCGGCAAATGAAACCGGCTCATTTCCGGCATAAAGATGTGACACGTCTCCCAGCTTCAGCCCGCGAAAATACGCAGTCCCTCTCTGTCGCTCTTCAGTCACGACTTCTGTCACAGAAGTCGGCGCGAACGCAAAACTGTGCCAAAGCACAAACGGCGATACGCTCCACAAATGTGAAAGGAGCACGCAGGTTATACCGAAATGACAGAAAAAGGTCACTGTCTCCGCAGATGCACGCTCAACACGGTAATGGGCGTTTTCCCTGACATATCCATGCTCTGCGAGGAACCTGTCGAAATTCTCAGTCACACTGTCATAAAGCGGAACAATATCCGAACAGCGGGCGACTTCTGATGTACGCCATCCCTCCCTGTCAAAATATTCCGGATGTTCCGTCCAGTAGGAAGGCACCATATCCCACACTACTTTGGGAACAAATAAGCCGTTCTCTTTTCTGACATTCTGATACGCGCAGCACAGGTGCGCATCCCTGTTCAGATCCACACGGGCAGGGAATTCTTCCAGCCAGCTCAGGATCCGTGCATCTTTCCCGGTCTTTTTCAGACAGTAGTCTGCCGTATGTCTGGCACGCCCCAGCGGAGAGACAAAGCATTCTCCCATATTCAGTGACTCTGCTCTTTCAGCAAGGAGCGCTGCCTCCCGGTGTCCTTTCTCCGTAAGTGTATCGTTCGCATAATCCGGATCGCCGTGCCGGATAAACAAGATCCGCATCTTTCTTCCTCCTTATTTCGATTTCTGACAGGCGTTTGATCTCTGCCCGCCGCTGTATATCTCACTGTCCTGCCCATTCTCTTTCCAGCCATTTCTCCGCCAGTTCAGGCCATACCCCGACTTCCGGCAGGATGCCTCGAAGCCGTTCCTTTTCTTCCGGCGTCCACTTGTCCGGTCTGTTTCCATCCAGCCCGAATTCCCTGAGGATTTCATCTGCCTTTTCCGGCGGATAGTCTGTCTTTCCTTCTCTGACAGCAGCCGCCAGCTTTTTGATCTGTTCCAGTGTATAGGTATCTCTGTATTTTCCTTCCAGCCATTCCTCGCTGGCGACCGACATTCCATGAACCCCGTCGGAAAATATATGATGTGCATATGGAACGCCGCATTTTCTCAGCGCCTCTGCAAAAAGGCAGCTGTTCTCCACCGGAACACTTCTGTCTGTCGCAGTCTGCCAGAGAAAACAGGGCGGCGTATCCTCTGTCACCTGCTTTTCAAGGCTCATATACTCGAGATCTTCCTCTGAAGCATCTTTTCCCAGAAGCGCAAGAAATGATTCCCTGTTCGCATATTCGCCTGATGTGATGACCGGATAGGAAAGAACTGCAGCATCCGGCCGGTTGGAAACTCCGGCAAATTCCGGTCTTGGATCACTGATATCTTTGTAGTGCACGCAGAGGCTCGCGCACAGGTGTCCTCCTGCCGAAAATCCGCACACAGCCAGCTTTTTCGGATCGATATGCAGCTTTTCCGCATGAGTCCGTATAATGCGCACCGCCCTGGAAATATCGTTGAGCGGCTGCATTCTCAGCGGTTCGTCAAAATAATTTACCGTATAAGCCAGAACAAAGACATTGTAATTCTTCTCATAGAACCGGCGCGCCACGACATCTCCTTCCGACGGGGAGACATAGCGGTAGGCGCCTCCCGGGACGACCAGCATCGCCGGGTGCACGTCCGTGTCCTCATGAAGATAGGTGACCATGACCGGAATAAAGCCCCAGGCCGCCGGGTACGCATACTCATCTTCTCTCCATATTTCAACTCTCTGTCCTATCATAAAATCTTTTCTCTCCTCTCCACAAAACAGACCCCTCTGCCCATTTCCTTCCCCAAAAAAGGAACAGCCCCCGCCGGTCAATGGCAGGAGCTGTCACGTCTGTTATTTTGTATTCTCAAAACAGGTTATGATCTTTTCTTCATCCAGATACGGATTCTCCGCCTCATAAAACTTCTCGTCCTCGACCTTTGCCGCGAGATCCGCGTCAATCGGCATTTTTCCGAGTACCGGGATTCCCATCTCGCCGGCTGTCTCGTCGATATGGCTCTCACCGAATATCCTGATCTCCTTTCCGCAGTCAGGACATTTCACATAACTGTAGTTCTCCACGATCCCGAGAACCGGAATATTCATCTGGGCAGCCATATTCGCAGCTTTCTTCACGATCATCTTCACCAGATCCTGCGGTGATGTCACGATGACCACGCCGTCCACCGGCAGAGACTGAAATACAGTCAGCGGAACGTCGCCTGTTCCGGGCGGCATATCCACAAACAGATAGTCGATGTCTCCCCAGATGACATCTGTCCAGAACTGTTTAACCACCCCTGCGATGATCGGTCCGCGCCAGATGACAGGCGCCGACTCATCCGGAAGCAGCAGATTCACTGACATGATCCGTGTCTCATCTTTTGCAACACACGGGAAGATCGAATCTTCCGCGCCCGCCGCCTTATCGTGAACTCCATACATCTTCGGGATCGATGGTCCCGTAATATCCGCATCCAGGATACCTACTGTATATCCCTTTTTGCGCATCATCCTGGCGAGCGATGCTGTGACAAGTGACTTTCCTACTCCTCCCTTGCCGCTGACAACGCCGATCACTTTCTTTATATTGGAATACTTATTTGCCGGCTCTCTGAAATCTGTTTTCTTGCTGCTGCAGGAATCCGCATGTGCACATCCCGCGCAGGACTCTTCCGTACATCCTTCATTGTTCTGTACTTCTGACATTTTTACTACCTTCTCTCTGATATTTTTTTGGTTACTCCGATAGTATACCATATTTCAGCAGATCTTGTACACTACTTTAAGAGCTTGTTACTCTGAACAGTTACAAACGCTTCCTTACCCGATCTGCGCCGCGCTGCTCTCCAGCTGGGCTCTGGCATTCCTCATCTCCTCCACATCTGCTTCCGTCACCCTGTCCAGCCGGCATTTCATAACAAGCTTTCTCAGCCGGCTGATATCGGCCTTCACCTGTTTCTTTACATTTTTATCCAGCAGTTTTCCGGCGTTCTTCACGGCCTGTTCTGTCCTCGCCAGCAGGTTCTGGGAGTCGTTCAGCACCTCCATCGCTTCCCGGCGGATCTGATCCTGCCCCGCATAATTCTGGGCATCCGCCATCGCCTGCCGGATCTCTTCCTCAGACATCCTGTCATTCGCGGTAATGGTTATGGACTGTTCCTTTCCTGTGTCCATATCTCTTGCTGATACTTTCAGTATCCCGTTGGCATCGATATCAAACGTCACTTCGATCTGAGGGACGCCTGCGGGCGCCGGTTTTATGCCTTTGAGTTTAAATTTTCCAATCGTCTTGTTATCCCTCGCCATGGGTCTCTCCCCCTGGAGGACATGGATCTCCACGGTCCGCTGATACGGCGCGGCAGTAGAAAAGATCCTGGAGTACCGGGTCGGGAGTGTGGAATTCCTCTCCACCAGGCGGGTCGCCACGCCTCCTACTGTCTCAATGGAAAGACTCATGGGCGTCACATCCAGAAGCAGCAGGTCTTTCCCGGTATCCGCCGCAACGATCCCATTCCCCTGCAGTGTGCTTCCCAGGATCGCCGCTCCCTTTGCCACACACTCATCCGGATTGATATTCTTGGACGGTTCCTTTCCAGTCAACTCCCTTACCTTGTTCTGGATCGCCGGTATCCTGGTGGATCCTCCTACGAGCAGCACTCTTCCAAGCTGGGAGGGACTGATCCGGGCATCATTCAGCGCGTTTCTCACCGGCTGTGCAGTCCGCTCGATCAGATCGCTCACAAGCTCCTCGAACTTCGCCCGCGTGAGCGTCAGATCGAGGTGCACCGGCTCTCCCTTCACCTGGGTCAGGTATGGAAGGATGATGTGGGAACTGCCTGAAGAGGACAGCTCCTTCTTCGTCCGCTCCGCCGCATCCCGCACTCTCTGCATGGCGGCAAAGTCCCTGCTCAGATCTACCCTGTGCTCCGCCTTAAAATTCTGAACGATCCAGCCGGCGATCCTGTCGTCAAAATCATCTCCCCCGAGATGATTATCCCCTGCTGTTGCAAGGACCTCTACCACTCCGTCGCCAATCTCGATGATGGAGACGTCAAATGTACCGCCGCCCAGATCAAAAACCATGACTTTCTGCGCTTCGCCGTGGTTCAGTCCATAGGAAAGAGCAGCACTGGTGGGCTCATTGATAATACGCTTCACATTCAGCCCGGCGATCCTTCCTGCATCCTTGGTCGCCTGCCTCTGTATATCATTAAAATACGCGGGAACCGTGATCACAGCCTCTGTCACTTCCTCGCCGGTAAATTCTTCCGCATCCTTTTTCAGCTGCCTTAAGATCATGGCGCTGATCGTCTGCGGCTTGTATTCTTTCCCGTCGATCTTCACGCTCCAGTCTGTTCCCATATGGCGCTTCACTGAGCTGATTGTCCGATCCGGATTGGTGACAGCCTGCCTCCTGGCGCTCTCACCGATCAGTCTCTCCCCGTTCTTTGTAAATGCGACCACGCTCGGTGTAGTCATGCTTCCGGATGCTCCTGGTATGATCACCGGTACATTGTTCTCGATCACAGAGACACAGCTGTTCGTTGTGCCCAGATCGATCCCGATTACTTTTCCCATGCTTTTGTTGCTCCTTCCTGATGCCGGAATGTTTCTCCTGCGGCCGCACGGTCTGTCTCTGTGCGCGGCCCCATTTCGGCAGTTTATCCCTAATATTAAATAATACTATAAAACAGCCGCGAGTCAATAGAGTTCACATTTCTTTAATAGGCTTTAGAAACCTTTCATTTTTTAAATAGAAAGACCAGAATGGGGGCTTATTCCGCATTCCGGTCTTATTCTTATATCGCAGCTCTCCAAGGCTGGCTGTCACTCTTTTCCATTAAAACAGTAGGTACATACCTTGCACGGTTCAATACCGATAGATGCCAGAAGATCATCCAGCCTGTGGTACCGAAGGGTAGTAAAATTCTGCTGTCTCCGGATATCCTCTATCATCTGCGCATAACGGCAGGTATCCGGATTCGTATACTCTTCCAGGATCTCCGCCGGGCAGTTGTCTCCCTCTCTCTCCCTGATTACCCTTCTTGTGATCAGCTCCAGCTCTGATTTTGAGCGGGAGAAATTCAGATACTTACATCCGTATACGAGAGGTGGGCATGCAGGACGGACATGGACTTCCTTTGCGCCACTCCTGTAGAGAAACTCTGTCGTCTCCCGAAGCTGTGTGCCGCGCACGATCGAATCGTCGATCAGCAGAAGACGCTTATTCTCGATCAGGGCCTGTACCGGGATCAGTTTCATCCTTGCGATCAGATCCCGCTGGCTCTGGTTAGTCGGCATAAATGATCTCGGCCACGTCGGAGTATATTTGATAAACGGTCTCGCATACGGGATCCCTGACTCATTGGCATACCCGATCGCGTGAGCCACGCCGGAATCCGGCACTCCCGCCACAATGTCAGGATGCACGGTGTCTCCGTCCCTCTTTGCAAGCATGCTGCCGCAGTGATAGCGCATTTCCTCCACATTGACTCCTTCATAGGAAGAGGTAGGGTATCCATAGTATACCCACAGGAAAGAACAGATCTTCATCTCTTTCCGGGGCTCCACAAGAGTCACAGCGCTCTCCGGCGTGATATATACGATCTCCCCGGGTCCCAGTTCCCGATAGTGTTCATATCCCAGATTCAGATAGGCAAAATTTTCGAAGGAGACGCAGTAGGCGTCCTCTTTTCTTCCGATCACCACAGGAGTTCTTCCATGAAGATCTCTCGCCGCATAGATTCCTTCCTTCGTCATGATCAGGATCGACATAGAACCGTCCACCAGTTCCTGCACATATTTGATTCCCTCAGTGATAGACTCCTGACTGCAGATCAGGGATCCGATCAGCTCCGTCGCATTGATCTGTCCGCCGCTCATCTCGAGGAAATGTGTCCTGCCGTCTTTATACGCCTTGTCAAGGATTTCCTCCTGATTATTGATCTTGCCGACTGTTGTGATCGCAAAGCTTCCCAGATGGGACTGGAGCAGCAGCGGCTGGGGCTCATAGTCTGAGATACAGCCGATTCCCAGATTTCCCTGCAGTTCCTCCACATCCCGTTCAAACTTTGTCCGGAAGGGAGAATTTTCTATATTATGTATGGCGCGGTTGAATCCGCCCGCTCCATAAACTGCCATTCCTCCTCTTCTTGTACCCAGATGAGAATGATAATCCACTCCGTAAAAAAGCTCCAGCACACAATCCTTTTTCGATGCAACGCCAAAAAAACCGCCCATTAAACATATCCTCCTTCATATCGCTCCAACCGGGACCGCACTGTATCCTTCGCAGGCTGTCCCACTTTACTCATACAGCATAAAGTAAATGCAGGGGAAAAGTCAATAACCTTTCCCTCTGCATTCTTCATTAATACTTATATGTTTTTATAAGGAAGACTCCTTCCAATTCCGGCCCGCAGGCTGTCTCAAATATCCCTCATCTGTTTTTCGCCGGCTCTGCTGCGCCGCTATATCATTCTGCAGTATTGTTTTCCTTTGCTTTCTTCTTTTTATGGTCTATAATGGAGTCATACAGCATCGGAAGGGAAATGACGGTGCCAGCCGCACTGTTCCCATATCAGGCTTCATGGAACCGACCTGTTGATTTGAAAAGGAGATGACCTTTATGTCACTGCATACATCTGACCTGGTGCTCGTTCCCGGCCGCCAGCTAAAACCATTGGATAACATATCCGGATTTCAGGTACGCCCCGGATTCTTCCGTTTCTTCGGAGCAACTATCATCCCGGGCGGAGTCAATTTTACGATCCAGTCCCACGGGGCAACATCCTGTGAGCTGCTCCTCTTCCACCGGGAGGCGGAGGAGCCCTTTGCCGCCCTGAAATTTCCGGATAACTATAAGATCGGATTTGTCTACTCTATGATCGTGTTCGGTCTGGATGTGGAGGAATTTGAGTACGCCTACCGCCTCGACGGGCCTTACGATGAAAAGAAAGGACTTCGTTTCGACAAGTCCAAGATCCTGCTCGACCCTTATGCCAGAGCCGTCACCGGACAGAGCCAGTGGGGGTGCAAGAACAATCCTCAGCACAGCTACCGTGCCCGGGTCGTACAGAACAACTTTGACTGGGGACTGGAGCGCAGCGAACCAATTCCCATGGAGGATCTTGTGATCTATGAGCTCCATGTCCGGGGTTTTACCAAATCTCCCACATCCAACGTCTCCTGTCCCGGCACCTTCCGTGGACTGGAGGAAAAGATCCCTTATCTGAAGAAGCTCGGGATCAACGCCGTGGAACTGATGCCGGTGTTCGAATTTGACGAGATGCGGGACGCCCGGCTGATCGATGAAAATAAACTTCTGGACTACTGGGGATACAACCCGGTCTGTTTTTTCGCCCCCAACACAAGCTACGCATCCGGTGTGGAATACAACCGGGAGGGTATGGAGTTAAAGCACCTGATCAAGGCACTCCATGACAACGAGATCGATGTGATCCTCGACGTGGTATTCAACCACACGGCGGAAGGGAACGAGATGGGACCTTCCTTCTGCTTTAAAGGTTTTGACAACAATATCTACTACATGCTCACACCGGACGGAAAATACTATAATTTCAGCGGCTGCGGAAATACACTGAACTGCAATCATCCGGTAGTCCAGGAACTGATCCTGGACTGCCTTCGCTACTGGGTAACAGATTACCGGGTAGATGGATTCCGCTTTGACCTTGCCTCCATCCTGGGCCGGAGCGAGAACGGGACGCCGCTGAACCAGCCGCCTCTTCTGCGAAGCCTTGCCTTTGATCCCATTCTCGGAAATGTCAAACTGATCGCTGAGGCGTGGGATGCGGGCGGGCTCTACCAGGTCGGTTCTTTCCCATCCTGGAAACGATGGGCAGAATGGAACGGACGGTACCGGGACGATATGCGGTGCTTCCTGAAAGGCGATCCCGGGATGTCCGGCATCGCAGCTCAGCGTATGACCGGTTCGCCGGATCTCTATGACCCGGTCTACCGCGGCGGGAACGCATCTGTCAACTTCCTGACCTGTCATGACGGCTTCACCCTGAACGACCTGTACAGCTATAATCAGAAACACAATGAGGCAAACGGCTGGAACAACACAGACGGTTTCGACGACAATAACAGCTGGAACTGCGGTGTGGAAGGAGACACGGATGATCCGAACGTCCTCGCACTCCGAAGAAAGATGATGATGAATGCCTGCGCAGTTCTCATGTGCAGCCGCGGAACTCCCATGTTCCTCTCCGGCGATGAATTCTGCGACACACGCTACGGAAATAACAATCCCTACTGCCAGGACAATGCGATCTCCTGGCTGGACTGGAGCCTTTTCGAGAAGAATCGGGATATGTTTGAATTCTTCCGCTATATGATCGCCTTCCGTATGGATCACCCTGCTGTCCGCAGAGATCTGGAGCCAAGTTATATCGGTTTTCCGTCCATGAGCATCCATGGCCTGACTCCCTGGGAGCCTGACGCTCCGGAAAGCGACTATGTATCCTGCGTTCTCTTCTCCGGGTATGACGAAGAGAATGCCCGCGAAGACCTCATCTATGTGGCTGTGAACGCTCACTGGAATGCAGCCGAGATGACGCTGCCCGATCTTCCAGAAGGATACTGCTGGAAGATCGCTGTCAACACCGGGGATCCGAAACAGCAGACATTCGCAGAAAAAGAAATGCCGTACACTCAGAAACATCTGCTTCTGGGAGAACGGTCGGTGATCATATTTACCGGGCAGCGGACGAAATAAATTCGGATTGTCGGCGCAGGTCTCTGATCTGACTCACATCCGAAACCAGCGGGATGGGATGTAACTATAATCTATTCTGCGATGAGGGGTGGGGGATTCAGGCTCCGTTCCGAAGGATAAGAAAAACTAAAAGCTTCGAAAGACGGCTAAAAGCAATCCGAACTCGCTGACGCTCAGACAATACTGTTTTTCGGATTAACGCCATCTTCCGAAGCTTTAAGATTTTCTAAATCCTTCTTCAAAGTCACCAGAATCCCCCACCCCTCATCTCCGAAAGTTCTCTACATCCCATCCCGCCGGTTTCTAATCTCTCCATATCGGAAACCCGTCCGACAATCCCGGAGATTTAAAACGAGACCCCAGCTGTACTTTGTGATTTTAGGGTAAATTCCGAGGTAGTACAGACAGCTCTGGTCGGAATAAAGCAGAAAACAGAGGAAACTGTCCTCCTATCGTAGAAGGAATTCTTCCAACAGCTTCCCCTGTTTTCGGATGATATTCTTGGCCGGAACTGTCCATACAGCCCGAAATTTACTCTTCAAAGACTTCCTTTACTTTATCCATGAAGCCCTTTTTCTTCTTTTTCTCACCTTTCTCCGGCTCTGTATCATTCTGATGCAGAGTGTTTCCCGTCAGTTCATCGAAGCGTTTCAGCGCCTCCTTTGCCTCAGCGCTCAGGTGCTCCGGAGTCTGGATGACTAAGGTGACATAGTGATCTCCTCTCACCTGAGAATTGCGAAGAGAAGGAACGCCTTTCCCCTTCAGGCGTACTTTTGTATCTGTCTTGGTTCCCGGCTTTACTGTGTAGATCACGTCGCCATCAACAGTCGGGATGCGTACATCACCGCCCAGCGCCGCCACTGCAAATGAGATCGGAACTGTTGAGAAGATATGGACGTCCTGTCTCTGGAAGATCGGATGTCTCGACACATTGATCTCCACAAGAAGATCTCCTCTCGGACCGCCGTTTACGCCCGGTTCACCCTTGTCACGGATGCGTACGCTCTGTCCGTTATCGATACCTGCCGGAATCGTGACTTTGATCTTCTTTCTGCTAGACGTATATCCTGTTCCTGCACAGTCCGGACATTTCTCTTTGATGATCTTTCCTGAACCGCCGCAGTTCGGACACGTCTGCACATTCTGGACAGTGCCGAAGAAGGACTGTGAAGTGTATACGACCTGTCCTTTACCGCCGCACTTCGGGCATGTTTCCGGTGATGTACCCGGCTTAGCACCTGTTCCGTTACAGGAACTGCATGGATCCTTCAGTACAAGATCGAGTTCTTTCTCACATCCGAAGACGGCCTCCTCAAATGTGATACGGATGCTCTTCCTGATATTGGCGCCTTTCATTGGACCACTGCCGCGTCCCCGGCGGGCGCCCCCGCCACCGAACAGATCTCCGAAAATATCTCCGAAGATATCGCTGAAATCTGCTCCGCTGAAATCAAATCCTCCGAATCCGCCTGCACCGCCGGCTCCGCCCTCAAAGGCAGCATGACCGAACTGATCATACTGACGGCGTTTTTCAGAATCACTCAAGACAGCATATGCTTCTGAAGCCTCTTTGAACTTTTTTTCAGCCTCTTTGTCACCCGGATTCATATCGGGATGATATTTCTTGGCAAGCGTACGGTATGCCTTCTTGATCTCTGCGTCAGTGGCATTCCTGCTTACACCGAGCACTTCATAGTAATCTCTCTTTGACTCTGCCATAATACTACTACTCTACCTTTCATTATCACTAAAAATTCTACGCAGCCGTCGTTTTATACGGTTCCGTAGAATCTTTAGTCACGGCTCCCGCCGGCCGGAGAAAAACTCCCCGGCCGGCAGAACTGCCGCAACAGTTTATCTTATCATCTTGCTTAGACTTCCTTGTAATCTCCGTCTACAACATCATCGCCCTGGTATCCGTCCGGTGCCGGACCTGCATCTGGTCCCGGATTCGGGCCGCCTGCTGCGCCTGCACCTGCTGCACCTGCCTGCTCATACATCTTTGTGAACAGCTTCTGAGCGCTCTCCATCAGTTTTTCTTTTGCAGCCTTGATCTCAGCCACATCAGACTCTGTAGTGTTCTCCGGAGTAGATTTTGCAAGGACATCCTTCAGTGCCTGCACATCTGCCTCAACAGCAGCTTTGTCTGTGGCATCCAGCTTATCGCCTACGTCTTTGAGAGCTTTCTCAGTCTGGAATACCATCGCGTCAGCTTCGTTTCTTGTATCGATCGCCTCTTTACGCTTCTTGTCCTGAGCTTCGAACTCAGCAGCCTCTTTGACAGCCTTATCGATCTCCGCGTCAGACATATTGGATCCGGCTGTGATCGTGATGTGCTGCTCTTTTCCTGTTCCCAGATCCTTTGCTGATACATTTACGATACCGTTTGCATCGATATCGAATGTAACCTCGATCTGCGGTACTCCGCGCGGAGCCGGCGGGATTCCGTCCAGTCTGAACTGTCCGAGTGATTTATTGTCCTTAGCGAACTGTCTCTCACCCTGTACAACGTTGATATCTACTGCTGTCTGGTTATCTGCCGCTGTAGAGAAGATCTGGCTCTTCTTTGTCGGGATCGTTGTATTTCTCTCGATCAGTCTTGTAGCGACACCGCCCATTGTCTCGATTGAAAGTGACAGCGGAGTAACATCCAGAAGAAGGATGTCGCCTGCGCCAGCGTCTCCGGCAAGTTTTGCTCCCTGGATAGAAGCACCGAGTGCGACACACTCATCCGGGTTCAGAGATTTACTCGGCTCTTTGCCTGTCAGTCTCTTAACCTCTTCCTGTACAGCCGGGATACGTGTAGAACCACCTACCAGAAGTACCTGGCCAAGGTCTGCCGCTGTGATTCCGGCGTCGGAAAGTGCACGTTTTACAGGCTCTGCTGTCTTGTCGACAAGATCTCTCGTCAGTTCGTCGAATTTCGCTCTTGTCAGGTTCATATCAAAGTGCTTCGGTCCCTCAGAAGTAGCTGTGATGAACGGAAGGTTGATATTCGTTGTCGTTGCGCTTGAAAGCTCTTTCTTTGCTTTCTCAGCAGCCTCTTTCAGTCTCTGGAGAGCCATCTTGTCTCCTGACAGATCCACGCCCTCTTTTGCCTTGAAATCAGCCAGCATATAATCTGTGATCTTCTGGTCGAAATCATCTCCGCCCAGTCTGTTGTTTCCTGCTGTGGAAAGAACTTCGATGACACCGTCGCCGATCTCGATGATAGATACATCAAATGTACCGCCGCCGAGGTCATAAACCATGATCTTCTGCTCTTTTCCGTTGTCCAGTCCGTAAGCCAGAGCAGCTGCCGTAGGCTCGTTGATAATACGCTTTACATCAAGACCCGCGATCTTACCTGCATCCTTTGTTGCCTGACGCTGTGCGTCATTGAAGTATGCCGGAACTGTGATAACTGCCTCTGTTACCTTTTCTCCAAGGTATCCCTCTGCGTCCGCTTTCAGTTTCTGAAGGATCATTGCAGAGATCTCCTGCGGAGAATATTTCTTTCCGTCAATATCTACCTTATAATCTGTACCCATCTCTCTTTTGATCGAAGAGATTGTGCGCCTTCTGTGTTTGCGATGACTGTCGGCTGTCCGCCTTCCATAACAGCCACGCAGCTGTTTGTCGTACCAAGGTCAATACCAATTATTTTGCCCATAGTAAAGCTCCTCCTTTAAATGATTTTCTTTTTTATAAATACTAAATATAGTTGATGTCTTAATGTAATGTCAGTTCGCTACTTTTACCATGCTGTGCCTTACGACATTATTACGGTATGTGTAGCCTTTCTGGAATTCTTCGGCAATGATGTTCTCACCGAGCTCCTCATCCTCTACATGCATCACTGCATTGTGGAAATCGGGATCAAATTCCTTTCCCACCGCCTCGATCGGTTTTACATCGATCGATTCCAGAGTGGTCATAAGCTGTTTGTAAACCTTCTCCATGCCTTCGGCAAACGGAGTGGCTTTTTCTTCTTCCGGCATGGACGACAGTCCGCGTTCGAAGTTATCGACGATCGGAAGAATCTTTTCTATGATATCTCTCGCACCGATCTCGTACATCTGGGATTTCTCCTTTTCCGTACGTTTGCGGAAGTTATCAAACTCTGCCATCTGACGGGTAAGCCGATCTGTAAGTTCCTCGATCTTCTCGTCCTTTTTATCTTTCTTGTTCTTCTTTCCGAAGAGCTTCTTTTTCTCTGCTTTCAATTCCTCGTCCTTATCTTCGCCTGACTCAGGCTCAGAATCGTCTGCTGTCTGTTCCGCAGCTTCTTCTGTATCCGCCGCTTCTTCCGCCGTCTCCTCAGGCGCAGCCTCCTCAGCTGATTCTTCTGCCGCCTTGGATTTTGCCTCTTCAACGGCTTCCTTTACCATATCTTCTTTGCTCATCTCTGTCACCAGCTTTCCACCTTCCTATTCTTTGGGGTCTTTATTATAAATCGCATCCAACTCGCTCTGCAGAGTCTTCAGCGTCTTCATGACATGTTCATAATCCATTCGTTTCGGTCCGATGATTCCGATCGTCCCCTTCATGCCCTCACCCAGTTCGTAAGTAGCTGTCACAACGCTGCAGTCCTTCATAGTCTTCACAGGCGTCTCGTCTCCGATATAGACCTGTATTCCATGATTGTCTTCACTTGCGAGCGTCTCCGTGACCAGATCTGCCAGCTGCTGTTTTTCCTCAAACGCACTGATGATCTCCTGTGCGCTCTGCTTGTCGCTCAGCTCCGGATATTTGAAAATGTTCGTCGCTCCGCTTGTGTAGATCTCCATATCGTCTTCCACATGGATGATCTCTGCGACCGCATCCAGTACATGACCGACCACTTCGCTGTGGATCCCTGCCTGTTCTTTCAGTCTCGCGATCAATCCGAGTGTGATCTGATCGATGGACATCCCATTCAGCGTGGTATTGAGAAGCATATTCAGCTTCAGCAGATTCTCATTGCTTAGTGTTTCACCAACTTCAATTATTTTATTCTTGATCACATTGCCTCCCAGGACAATGACCGCTACGATCTGTTCTGCATCCACCTGTGAGAGCTGGATGAACTTCAGCGTGTTGCGGTTGTTCACCGGGGACGAGACCATGGTGGCATAGTTCGTGTTCGCCGCCAGCACTTTGGCTGCCTGGCGAAGGACCTGCTCGACCTTGTCTGTCTTCTCCAGCAGTCCGTTCTCGCGCTCCGTGATCTCCTGTTCTTTCTCTTCCATCAGCATATCCACATACAGCCGGTATCCCTTGTCTGAAGGAATCCTTCCTGCCGAGGTATGGGGCTGAAAGATATATCCCAGGTCTTCAAGATCCGCCATCTCATTCCGGATCGTCGCGGAACTCAGATTCAGGTTCGTATATTTCGTGAGAGTCCTGGAACCTACCGGTTCACCTGTTTCGAGGTAGTTCTGTATGATGGCCTTCAATATGATAAGCTTTCTCTCGCTTAACGTTGTCTCCGCTGCCACAGCTCTGCCTCCTCTCCGAAATATTATCTGTCGTTTGAATTTGGTGTCTTCGGAATCCGTTCCCCGCCGGGAACTGATCCCTTCAGGTTATTAGCACTCTTTTCTTTCGAGTGCTAACACCTTTCGTATATTAAGATAGCACCCTGTTTTCCGTTTGTCAACCGTGTTTATGATTTTTTTAGATAAACCCGTAACTGTTGTTACTGTTCACACCTAACCGCCGCCCGCATGCAGGCATGACAATGCAGTTTCCTATCCCTGAGTACGGTGTGAACTGTAACTAACTGTTATACAAACTCACAAAACACATAATTACTGATATCGATCCCGCGGCCTGTGAGATACAGCCATCCGTTCTGCTCTTCCAGAAGCCCTTCCTCCTTCAGCTTTCTGATCTGTCCTCCATAGACCTGCTCCATCTCTGCTCCGAAAGCACGGCGGAATTCGTTTGCGCTGACTCCCCTCATCTTCCGCAGGCCCAGAAACATGAATTCCGCCATCTGCTCTTCCACTGTGAGGGATTCTTTCTCCTCCCGTATCTTTTCACAGCAGGCTTCAGAAATATCCTGTCCCCGTCCGGAGAATGCGCTCAGATACTTCTCCATATCCGCTGTATTGTGAAATCTGCATTCCCGGATCAGAGAGGAAGCGCCCAGCCCGAGGCCAAGGTATTCTTTTCGTTCCCAGTATCCCAGATTGTGACGGCATTCATACCCGTCCTTCGCATAGTTGGAGATCTCATATCTGTGATAACCGTACTTCTGAAGCAGGACAGCTGTAGCTTCATAGATAGCCCTGTCTTCGTCTTCATCCGGAAGCGGAGGCCATGCCGGCCCGTCCCCCTCTGCCCGCTTTCCGCTCTCCCCGTAGTGCTCGAAAAACGGAGTCCCTTCTTCTATAATAAGACTGTATGCGGAAATATGCTCCGGTCCCAGCTCTGCGACAGTCCGAAGCGTTTTCTCCCAGGCTTTTTCCGTCTGTCCCGGAACCGCTGAGATCAGATCTACATTGATATTTCCGAATCCCGCTTTTCTCGCGAGGACATAAGTTTCAAGGAAATCCTGATAGGTATGGATCCTCCCCAGCATCTTCAGCTCACGGTCATCCGCCGACTGCAGTCCGATACTGAGCCTGTTGACCCCGGATGTTCTCCAGATGCCCAGCTTATCCTCTGTCACTGTACCTGGGTTTACTTCCATGGTCACCTCAGCGTGCCCGTCAATGTCAAAGTTTCTGTGCAGTGCGTCAAAAATGCGGGCGGTGTCATCCCCGTCCAGAACAGATGGAGTTCCCCCGCCCATAAAAACCGTGCTCACACGATATTCACTGTAATTCTTTTTCATACACCCGATCTCCCGGATGAGCGCATCTACATAGGCAGACCGCTCATCCGCTCCCGCCGGAGCCGAGAGGAAATCGCAGTATGCACATTTCCGCACGCAGAACGGAATATGCACATACAGTTCAAGTTCTTTTCTAATCATCATCCAGCTTCAGCACACTCATAAACGCCTTCTGCGGAATCTCTACATTTCCCACCTGGCGCATGCGCTTCTTTCCTTCCTTCTGCTTTTCCAGCAATTTCTTCTTACGGGAAATATCGCCCCCGTAGCATTTTGCAAGCACATCTTTGCGCATCGCCTTCACAGTCTCGCGGGCGATGATCTTGCTGCCTACCGCCGCCTGGATCGGGATCTCGAAGAGCTGTCTCGGAATTTCCTGTTTCAGCTTCTCGCACATCTTTCTTCCTCTCTCGTAGGCGCTTCCTGCAAACACGATAAAGGAGAGGGCGTCCACTTCCTCTTTATTGATCAGGATGTCAAGCTTGACAAGCTCGGATCTCTGGTATCCCATCATCTCATAGTCAAAGGAAGCATACCCCCTGGATCTTGATTTCAGTGCATCAAAGAAATCGTAGATGATCTCATTGAGCGGAAGATGATAGTGCAGGACAGCGCGCTTCTCTTCAATATATTCCATGCTCTGGTAGATCCCGCGGCGCTCCTGACACAGATCCATGATCGCTCCGATGTATTCTGACGTCACCATGATCTCCGCCTTCACCATAGGCTCTTCCATGTAATCGATCTCCGCCGGATCCGGCATGTTGGTCGGATTGGTCAGATCGATCACCTCTCCGTTAGTCTTGTGTATCTTATAGATAACGCTTGGCGCTGTGGTCACAAGGTCAAGATTGTACTCCCGCTCCAGTCTCTCCTGAATGATCTCAAGATGGAGGAGTCCGAGGAAACCGCAGCGGAATCCAAAGCCAAGGGCCGCAGACGTCTCTGCCTCGAACTGAAGCGCCGCATCGTTGAGCTGCAGTTTCTCCAGAGCGTCCCTGAGATCCGGGTACTTGGCGCCGTCAGCAGGATACAGGCCGCAGTAGACCATCGGGTTCACTTTCTTATAACCCGGCAGCGGTTCCGCACAGGGATTCTCAGAGTTTGTGATCGTATCTCCTACATGAGTGTCTTTCACGTTCTTCAGGCTGGCGGTAATGTAACCTACCATGCCGGCGCTCAGTTCTTCGCAGGGGATAAACTGTCCTGCCCCGAACGTTCCGACCTCCACAACATCCGCCTTGGCTCCCGTCGCCATCATGAGCATCGGCGTTCCCTTTCTCACTGTTCCTTCCATGATCCTGCAGAATACGATGACACCTTTGTAGGAATCATATTTCGAATCAAAGATCAGGGCCTTGAGCGGTGCATCCGGGTCTCCTGTCGGAGCCGGGATCTTCTTTACGATCTGCTCAAGCACCTCGTGTACATTCTGTCCTGTCTTCGCCGAGATCAGCGGCGCGTCCTCGGCGTCCAGTCCGATCACATCCTCGATCTCCTCCTTCACTCTCTCAGGGTCTGCGCTGGGCAGATCAATCTTGTTGATGACGGGCATGACGTCCAGATCATGGTCCAGTGCAAGATAGACGTTCGCCAGCGTCTGCGCCTCCACCCCCTGCGCCGCATCCACGACAAGGATCGCTCCGTCGCATGCCGCCAGGCTTCGGGAGACCTCATAGTTGAAATCCACATGTCCCGGTGTATCGATCAGGTTAAATATATATTCTTCCCCATCATCCGCCTTATAGACAGTACGCACTGCCTGCGCCTTGATCGTGATTCCTCTCTCCCTCTCAAGGTCCATGTTGTCCAGGACCTGAGCCTGCATCTCTCTGCTCGTCAGAAGTCCTGTCATCTCGATGATCCGGTCTGCCAGTGTGGATTTTCCGTGATCGATATGCGCGATAATACAAAAGTTTCTTATTTTCTTCTGGTCTATTACTGCCAATTTTATTCCTCCAAATCTATGCCTTGCCTGAATACTTGACGATAAAAAGCTCCACCGCCAGATTGTCCGTGAGAAGTCCCGTCTTTACTCTCTGCTCAATGTCTGCTCCGTCTTCCATGACAGCCCTGAGCTCCTGAATCCGGAACCGCTTAGCCTGCTCCATATATTTCCCTGCCGCAAAGGGGTGAAGCCCCGCCTTTGACGCGATCTCTTTCTTCCCGTAGCCCTGCTGCAGGAGCGCTTTCACCTGGAACAGGATGCGGTACTGCCGGATCATAAGAAAGAGGATCCTCATGGGCGGCTCTTTCAGAGCGAGCAGGTCATAGTAGAGATCCAGCGCCCTTCGCTGATCCTTGTCTGCTACCGCATTCACCATATCAAAGATATGGTTGGAGATCTGGGTCACACAGACCGCATCTACATCCTCTTTTGTGATCGTCTCCCGATCCAGGGCGTAGCAGACCAGCTTCTCCAGCTCTTTCCGGATATTCTCCATGTCTGTTCCGACTTTTCCGAGAAAATACAGGATCACGGAGTCCGCCATCTGTTTCTTCTCCCCGCGGATAATGCCCTGGATCCAGCGCTTCAGTGTGCCTTCATCCTGAGCGGAAAGCTCAACGATATGCCCTTTCGCCTTCACTGCCTTATACAGCTTACTGCGCTTGTCCACTTCATTTTCCACGAAAATAAAGTACGTCGTCTCCGGCATTTCCTTAATATAGTCCGCCAGTTCTGCCCCCGCGTTTTTGAAAAAGCCTGTGTTCTCAAACACGATCAGCCTGCGTTCCGCAAAGAAGGGCATGGTCTCTGCCAGGTCGATCACCTGCTTTACATCTGTATTCCTGCCTTCATAATAGGCATAATTCATGGTATCGCCCTCGGCGACCATAGCCTTGACAAAGCGCTCTTTATACTGCTTCTTCAGATAGCCCTCCTCCCCGTAGAGAAGATAGATCTGTTTAAAATTTCCTGTTTTTAAATCTTCATTCAAGCTTTTCATAACTTCTCTATTATATAAGAAACAGGATTGTTTTGACAAGAGTTTCTGTTGTGTAAAGAAGAAAACCATCTGCCGGTACAGGCGGACGCCGCCGGTTCGCTCCTCTGCGCGGCCTTAGCTCCCATCCTGTGCTTTTTCGTCTGTCCCGAGAAAGCCTCCAAGCCTGATCGAATTTCCGTCGCTTACGACTGTGACAGCCCCTGATTCCTGCGTGGAACAAACGCTGCATCCAGCCTCGGAAAGCCTTTCCAGTGTCTCCCGGTGAGGATGTCCATATCTGTTTCCCACACCCGCAGATATAATCGCCACAGCCGGTCTGACTTTTTCCAGAAATGCTTCCGAACCGGAATTTTTCGATCCGTGGTGGGCTGCCTTGAGGATCTGGCATCGTCCCAGGCGCCCGCTCTTCAAAAGAGCCTCTTCCCCTTCCGCCTCCACATCTCCTGTCAGCAGCATGCCGAACGCCCCGAATCTCAGCTCCAGCACCAGGGATGCCGCGTTTCCGGGCTGAATCCCCGCTCCCGCCTCCGGAGCAAGGCAGGCAATGGAAAATCTTCCGTTCTTTTCCTCCAGGGACTGCCCTGCAGCAATCTCGACAACGCGTATCCCGTTCACAGCCGCTGTCCGTCCCAGTTCCCGAAGCCTCTCATCCCGGCACTCTTCCGGTGGCAGCACGAGCGTGCGGATACGGACTCCGAGTTCCTGATCCTCCATCAGCTCCATGATCCCGCTGTAATGATCCAGATCTCCATGGGTGACAAAAACATAATCCAGACAGTCCACAGCTCTGCTCAGAAGATACGGCTCGATCCGGTATATTCCCACTGACGAGACATCACTGCTCCCCCCGTCAATAAAATAATTGATCCCCGATGGTCCCCGGACGTGGATCCCATCCCCCTGTCCCACATCCAGCACTGTCACCCGGACTTCATTTTTCCCTGCATGTCCCGCCCTGCACGCTGCTGTCATGATCCCTCCGAACAGAAGCAGGACCGCCCCTGTCCCCCGGATCAGCTTTCTTCTCCTGAACCGTTCTCCCTCCCTCCTGCGCACTTCCAGGAGGCGAAAAAATCCTGCAGCGAGCAGGAAAAGCATACTGTAATAGATGAACAGCCAGGATAAGGCCGGCTGTCCGGTAACAATCCGGCTCCCCGGAAGGTTTCCGGCCGCAGTACAAGCCCTGTCGTAAAACCACAGGACTCCGCGGCAGACCTGAAGGACAGCGGCGCCTGCCGGCTCTGACACCGGACAGAGCAGCAGACCGGTAAGCCCTGCCCCCATGGCAAGCGGCATCACCGGGATCACCAGGATATTCAGGAACACCGAGTAAGGCGGGATCTCAAAATAGAAATACAGCGTCGGTCCCAGGAGCATCAGACTGACCGCCATACTGGAACTGAGGCTTTCCGCCAGTCCCAGGACAGCCCTCCTAAGCTTTTCCCGCACGCTCACGTCCCCGTTTCTGCTGTTCTTCTGCTTTTGCTTTTCTCCGGTGAACATTTCTGAAAAGACAGGACTGAAAAGACAGATTCCGAGAATAGCTCCGAAGGACAGCAGGAATCCAGCATCTGCCAGATAGAGCGGCTGCCATGCGCAGACTGCCGCGGCCGCCAGGGAAAGGCTTGTCGGAAGATCATAATCCCTTCCTGTCATATCCGCCCCGATCCGCATCAAAAACATAACAAGCGCTCTGAGACTGGACACACCGGCTCCGATCATCAGGGTATACAGCCCCAGCACCACACTTCCCATGATCCCCGCAGGGATAAAGGAAAGCCCTGCTTTTCTCAGAATGCCGTAAATCCCCATGCCGATAAACGACATATGAAGGCCGGAGATAATTTTCGGCACCACCCAAAGAGTGAAAATGGCTATTTCACAGGCTTTCTACACAATATACATCTATTTTTGAAATGTACTCTGTGTAAAACCTACGCAAAATAGCCAATCTAACACTATTTACATATGTAGATCATGTATAAATATCTGTTTTATATTCTTAACAATTATCAGAAATACATTGACCCTTTACTCAAAGCTTTGCATTTCTTCTTTATATGCATCCTCACTTTGTTTTGCAAAGTTCATATTAATTACAGCTTCTTCTTTTTTCGCTTTTGCCATTTCTGAAATTTCAAG
>CAJFQZ010000006.1:60217-197276 GCA_904419285.1 Lachnospiraceae bacterium UBA1818 | reverse complement strand
GGCTTCTCTCCTTCCGCTCTCCCGCCCCCGGCTGTTCCGCCTCCGCGTCTCCGGCTGGCTTGATCTTCTGCGGTGTTGAGTCCCCGTCATCAGCGACAGGTGCTATCTTATCACCGCAAAAGGGAATTGTCAATGTTTTTTCTGTTTTTTATTTATTTCAGACAATTCACACAATTCTGACAGTCTCTTTCCTATATAAAGTATGTCGCAAACTATAGCTTCTGCCACATCATGACTTTTCCAGATGCCTGCCATAACCATCTCAGTCATTCTTTTTCGCTGTAATATATAATGGAATAAACAGCGCTGCCAGGTAGAGGATCAAAACAGCTTTTTCAAGAACAGCTTTCACTTCTGTCCCCACAGGAAGAACGAGTCCCGCGAAGACTGTCAGCGGAACTGCCACCATGGCGGCGGCCAGCCAGATTCTCATACATTTAATAATAGAATGCCAATTTCCATTATGAAGTCTGACTCCCGGGATATGCATGCGGAACACTCCATCACTGTAGGCATTGATCCTGTTTTCATCATAAGCTGATATTTTAATCCGACACAGCGCGATGGGCAACCGACCAGCGGTAGAATCCTCATATTTTATGGTGACAACGCCGCTTTTTTCGTGTAGAATGAGAACGAATTTTTACGCAAGGAGATTATTATGAGCATTCTGACTGTAGAGCATCTGACTCACGGCTTCGGAGACAGAGCAATTTTCTCGGACGTCTCTTTCCGGCTGCTGCGCGGCGAGCACATCGGGCTCGTTGGCGCCAACGGGGAGGGAAAGTCTACTTTTTTCAATATTGTGACCGGACACCTCGCGCCGGATGAAGGAAAGATCGAATGGGCAAAAAATGTACGCGTCGGTTATCTTGACCAGCATACTGCGCTGGAGAAAGGAATGACGATCCGGGACGTACTGAAATCCGCTTTTGCATGGCTCTTTGAGCTGGAACAGAAAATGAACGATATCTGCGATTCACTGGGGAGCGCTTCCGAAGATAAGATGGACAGCATGATGGAAGAGCTGGGAACGATACAGGACACACTGACACTTCATGATTTCTATGTCATTGATTCCAAAGTAGAGGAGGTAGCGCGTGCGCTCGGGCTACTCGACATCGGGCTGGAGAAAGACGTCACGGATTTAAGCGGAGGCCAGCGGACCAAGATCCTGCTCGGGAAGCTTCTTCTGGAGAAACCGGATATCCTTCTTCTGGACGAGCCCACCAACTACCTGGATGAAGAGCATATCGCCTGGCTGAAACGCTATCTTCAGGAATATGAAAGCGCATTCATCCTGATCTCCCATGATATTCCGTTCTTAAACGATGTAGTAAACATCATCTACCATATGGAAAATCAGGAACTGAACCGCTATGTAGGAGACTATTCTCATTTCGAAGAAGTTTATGCGGTCAAGAAAGCTCAGCTCGAGGCGGCTTACCGGCGCCAGCAGCAGGAAATCAGTGAGCTGAAAGATTTCGTCGCAAGGAACAAGGCGCGCGTCGCCACAAGAAATATGGCGATGTCACGCCAGAAAAAACTGGACAGAATGGAAGTGATCGAGCTGGCAGCCGAACGGCCGAAACCGGAGTTCCACTTCAAATACGGCAGGACTCCCGGCCGTTTTCTTTTTGAGACGAAGGATCTTGTAATCGGTTATGATGAGCCGCTTTCAAGACCGCTCACACTCTCCATGGAGCGCGGACAGAAGATCGCGCTTGTGGGTGCCAACGGGATCGGCAAGACTACTCTTCTAAAGAGCATCCTCGGACTGATTCCTTCTCTTGAAGGGACATGCGAGCTGGGAGAAAATCTGCAGATCGGATATTTTGAGCAGGAAGTCAAAGGTGGGAACACTAACACCTGCATCGACGAACTGTGGGAAGAGTTCCCGTCATTCACCCAGTACGAGGTGCGCTCCGCTCTTGCAAAATGCGGCCTCACCACGAAACACATTGAGAGCCAGGTCCGCGTCCTAAGCGGAGGCGAGCAGGCAAAAGTCCGGCTCTGTAAGCTGATCAACCGCGAGACAAACATCCTTCTTCTTGATGAGCCCACCAACCATCTTGATATTGATGCGAAAGATGCTCTGAAGAAGGCTCTGAACGAATATCGTGGCAGCGTGCTTCTCATCTGCCATGAGCCGGAATTCTATCAGGATGTCGTCTCAGAAGTATGGGACTGCACACAGTGGACAACAAAAATAATTTGATAGTAAACTTTGTCGATTCTTATATAATAACTATATGAGTGCATGATTCAAAAATCTGTAATCAGAGATTTTTGTCAAAGCGCTCGGGAAAGGATAGAAAACAATGGATTTTAAACGAAATGAAAATCAGATCGCACTTTACTCAGAAACAGGCGCCCTCCTCGCAGAGGTCACATTTCCTTATACCGACGAAAGCCGCAGTGCAGTCGAGGTGGACCACACATTTGTAGATGCTTCTCTCCGCGGCCAGGGAATCGCAGGAAAACTGATGATCGAACTTGCAGATGAGCTGAAAAAAAGAGGACTGAAGGCAGTCCCCACATGTTCCTATGTGGTGCACTGGTTTGAAAAGCATCCGGAACAGGCGCATCTTCTGAAGTAAAAACTGAATTCACGTTCTACCTCAAAAAGGACTGCCGTACATGCCCTGCTCCCTGAGAGCCTGTCATGTACGGCAGTCCTTTTTTGCATTCTATACAGTTACGTAAACTGTATCACAAATCTTACTTCTGGATCCTTGCAACACCGCTCTTGACCGCAGCTTCAGCAGTTGCCTTTGCCACTGCATCTTTTACACGCGGATCGAACGCTGCCGGCAGGATATATTCCGGATTCAGCTCTTCGTCACTTACAAGCCCGGCGATCGCATATGCAGCCGCAACCTTCATCTCGTCATTGATATCAGATGCGCGCACATCCAGGGCTCCACGGAAGATTCCCGGGAAGCACAGTACATTGTTTACCTGGTTCGGGAAATCGGAACGTCCTGTGGAAACAACTGCCGCGCCTGCTGCCTTCGCCTCGTCCGGGAAAATCTCCGGAGTCGGGTTAGCGCACGCGAAGATGATCGGATCCTTAGCCATGCTGCGCACCATATCCTGTGTCAGCGTTCCGGGTGCAGATACTCCGATAAATACATCTGCGCCCTTGATTACCTCTGCAAGTGTTCCTTTCTCGTGATTGAAGTTCGTGATCTTTGCCATCTCTTCCTTGATCGGATTCAGGTAGTCTCTTCCCTCATAGATCGCACCGTGACGGTCTGTCATGATAACATTCTTCAGTCCCATGGACATCAGCAGCCTGATGATAGCGATTCCCGCCGCTCCTGCTCCTGACGTTACGATCTTAATATCCTCGATCTTCTTTCCTACGATCTTAAGCGCATTGATCATACCTGCCAGTGTGATAACCGCTGTTCCGTGCTGATCGTCATGGAATACCGGAATATCACAGCACTCTTTTAAGCGCTTCTCGATCTCAAAACATCTCGGCGCGGAGATGTCCTCCAGATTGATCCCACCAAAGCTTCCTGCCAGAAGGCTTACTGTCTTCACAATATCATCTACATCTTTGCTTCTAACGCAGAGCGGAATAGCATCCACGCCGCCGAATTCCTTGAACAGCACACATTTTCCTTCCATAACCGGCATACCTGCTTCCGGTCCGATGTCTCCGAGTCCCAGAACTGCCGTTCCATCTGTAACGACCGCTACCGTGTTCCAGCGTCTTGTCAGATCAAAGCTCTTGCTGACATCCTTCTGGATCTCCAGACACGGCTGAGCTACTCCCGGCGTATAGGCAAGACTCAGCGCCTCTTTCGTATCCACTGCCGCACGGCTGGTGATCTCGATCTTTCCCTTCAGTTCATAGTGCATCTTCAGTGATTCTTTTGCGTAGTCCATCTTGTTTCTCCTCCTGTTAGCAAATTATCGGTTCCTGTCATTCTTTTGAAGCACGCAGAATGCGATCCGATCCGCACATGGCGGAAGGTATTTATATGAACACCTTTTCAGGTCTCTTTGTATGCTCCAACAACATTATACGTTTTTTTTGGAAATAGTACATAACTTTTTTTACGAATTTTGCTATTTTCAATAAGAAAATTTCCTCAATTCGCAGTTCCGAATCCCAAACTTCGCAAATTCACTGTTTGTCATGTCAGAAAAATAGGACTGTACTGCCCTCGCCACTCCATTGTGCGCTACGAGAAGATACACTTTTGCATCCGCCTCTTTTTCGAGCTCATCCAGCAGGCCGTAGATCCGGTGACAGAACTTAAGCATGGACTCTCCGCCGTCATAACTGTCAGCAAAATGCTCTTTGGCGCGTCCGAATTCTTCCCCGTCCCGGGGAGTCCCCTCATATCTCCCGAAATTCTGCTCCTTCAGTCTCTGCTCAACACGCATGGGAACTCCGGTGATCTCCGAGATATATCTCGCCGTCTCCGCAGCACGCACCAGAGGAGAGCAGATGATCTCATCAATGTGTATCCCTTCTTCCAGTATCCTTTTTCCAAGCTCTTCCGCCTGATGATGTCCTTGTTCTGTCAGTTCAATATCCGTCGCCCCGCAGATCTTATTCTCAACGTTCCACACTGTCTGCCCGTGACGGGTAAAATAAATGTATCCCATATCGCTTCCTCCATACCGCATGTTTATTCTCAACTGCCATTTTATTTTTCCGCCATGTCAATGTCAATAAGTACACCGCAAATATTCTTTCTCAGATAAACAGCCCACGGCCATAAATAAAGGACGGCCTGAACTTTCCCAAACACCACATAAAAGGGGCTTTTCAAAACCATTCGGCAGGATATAATGGTATCAGACAACAAAGCCAGGAAAACAAAGGAGATACTTTTATGAACGAAACTGTTTCTCAGAAAAAAGACATTAACACAGGCTCTGAAATTTTGTCCGTCCATGTCGGGCTCCCGGAAAAACTGGATCTCGAAACACCATTCCAGGATACAGGTTCCTGCGGGAATTCTTTCACTGCGTCCGCCTGGAAAAACGATATCGTATGCACAAAGCTTATACTCTCAAACAGGGGAGACTGCGGCCTGAACGCAAGAATAGAGGCCGGCATCCTCGTCTCTGAAACAGGCAGTACGATCTCTCCGGAAAATATCCGTATCCGCCGGATGCAGAATGTCTGTGTCAATATCGGAAGAAATGATCCTCAGGCGCCGGTAAGATCATTTCCGGATATCCTTCTTCCCGCGGGCCCCACGGACAAAGAATATCTGACAGCTGAAATCCCCGCACATTCTTCCGTTCCTGCGTGGATCGATATCTCCATCCCGAAAGACACTGTCCCCGGCTGTTACCGGGGTGCACTGACTATAACAGTCGACAGCGGGGATCCCGCTTCGATCGTCGTCGAATGTACGCTTCATGTCATTGACCTTGTTCAGCCCGCTCCGTCGGACACAGGGACGCTTGTCGAACTATGGCAGTATCCTTTCGCTGTCGCAGAATATTACGGGATAAAAGAAACCGAATACTTTACAGATACACATTTTAACTATCTCTCCGACAGCCTTACCGCCTACCGCGAAACAGGAGGGACTGCGGTCACCGCCACGATCGTGGAGGAAGCCTGGAATCATCAGTCCTTCTATGGCAATCCATCTATGATCAAATGGTTCCGCCGGACAGACGGAACTTTCTCCTTTGACTACAGCTGGTATGACCGATGGGTCTCTTATGCTGTCCGTCTCGGCATCCTGAACCCTTCCGCAGGGATCGGATCCATCCAGTGCTACAGCATCGTGCCCTGGGAAAATCAGATCGGATATACTGATCTCGCCTCTGGTCAATACAGAACCGAACGCTTTACTCCGGGAACACGGGAGTGGAACATTCTCTGGAAAGAGTTTCTCACGGACTTCCTGAACCATTCGGAAGAAATGGGATGGCTTGACCTCACCTATATCGCAATGGACGAAAGAAAGCTTGAGGAACTGATCCCTGCAGTGGATCTCATCCATTCTGTCCGTTCCGAGAAGTCGGGAAAGCGCTTCCGGATCTTCTCCGCCCTCAACTATAACCGGCAGAGTGATCCTTCATTCACGGACAGGATCGATGATATCTCGGTAGCTCTCTGCCATATTGACCAAGAAAGCAGTCTGTTCCGACGATTCACCGCGCACCGCAGAACGCTTGGGCTGAAGACGACCATCTACAACTGCACCGGCATTTATCCCGGGAGCTTTCTCTACAACGATCCTGTCGAAAATGAATGGATGATGTGGTATACTCTCGCCCAGGGCGCAGACGGATTTCTCCGCTGGGCATGGGACAACTGGACGGATGACCCGCTGGGCGGCAATTCCTACTCCGCATTCGAACCGGGCGACTGCTGGTATGTCTATCCTGCGGCGCGCCTTGCATCAGATTATTCTTCACCTCATGATCAGCCGGCAGAGAGGATAACTTCCGGCGCTTACTGCCTCAGTTCTCCCCGGTGTGAAATGTTGAAAAAAGGAATCCGTGACGTCGCCAAGGCAAAATATCTCATGTCCCGCGATACAGAAATGAGTAAAAGAATAAATGAACTTCTGGAAACTCTGCGCCGTCCCCACGAGTGCATCAATAAATACGGAAGTGCTGCCCCCGCTTCAGAAAAGGATGCGCAGATTCTCCTTGAAGATACTCTCCGGATGCATGACTGTCTGATGGAACTGTCAGCGGATTATGTGCAGAAGCGCACGGCTTTGTAAACCGTGCGCTTCCTATTCACTCCTCTGTCAGTTCTCTCACTTCCTGAATATCCATGCCCAGAAGCTCTGCTGTTTCTTCCACAGTCTTCCCTGCCTTTAACTGTTTTTCCACAACCCTTTTCAGCGCAAGCTGCTCTCCCTGTTTTCTTCCGATCTCGAGCCCCCTTTTTTCCGCACTTTTCATCATCATATTATGGTCCCGGACCGCTTTCTGTCTCAGTTCATATTCCAGCCTTTTTTCCTCATCAAGGCTTAATTTTTTTAATTCATTATAAGCCTCTTCGATATATTCATCTTTCTTTGCCATATCCTCGAACTCCTTCCGGTTCTTCCCTCCGAGGAATCGCATCCATCGGATGATCCCATCCTCACTCTGATCTTTAGGCGGCAGCTTCTTAAGCTCCAGAATATGCAGTTCCATGAGATCCGTATACTGTTCGCCTGACTCTGCGTTACAGAATACAATCTTTCGACAGCATTTCTCATCCTGAGGAAAATGAACAAAATCAAGAATACTGACATGGATGCACTTTCGAAGTCTGTCGTAATCCTCGCCCTCTTTGATCTGGCCGGTATATATTTTCCCCAGATAAAACAGTACCCGGTTCGTCCAGCAGTCAAAATAAGACACCTGCATCTCCATATTCATTTTCGTACCGTCCTCAAGTTCTACCAGAACGTCAAGAATCCCCAGCTTATCTTCTTCGCTTTCTTTTTGAAGAGCTGTGGGGATCAATGTAGTTCGTCGGATCGTCCCGGGCGATTTTCCCAAAATTGCCGCAATAAATCCTTTTCGCACTTTCGGATTCTGCATCAGTTCTTTAAAACAGAAATCCACGGTGGGAAGCATGATAAAGTTATCACTGTTTCTTCTGCTTTTTTGTGTACTCATATATTCTTCCTCCTTATTTTACCACGATGCTTCCTACGATGAAACACCACTTTTCATGTTCCGCGTGACGAAACGTCTTTTTTATTCCGAGTCACGATTAATTTAAAAAATTTAAAGCTGAAATTTGGGACGATTCTGTCCTTGAATCCTGTTGAATTTTAGAATCGGACACTTGAATGCATTCACAATATCACGGAAAAATCCGCTCCGCAATATACATTTCACAGAAAATCAAGTTATCAACAAACTTACACGAATTGCAAAACGTTATCCGCAGAATGTTGAAACCTTTTCTTTACTAAATAGTCTTCTCAAAATCTGTCAACCGGATATAATGGTAATCCGTAAGAAAGATATCTATTAGAGTATTCTCTGACAATACAGTCATCTATTTAATTGAAAGCAGACAGATACAGACAGGTGAGGCACACCGGACTCTTTCCCAGGCGTGCCGCACCTGCATTTTAGCTGCGATTTATCTTGTCACCTCAAAACTCTTTCTTCGCCATGATGCGCCGGCTGCACACATAGGAAATAATTACGATCGCTGCTGTAATACCTGCAAATAATCCCAGGACCCCTCCCGCGCTCATCCCGTAAAACCAGTTTTTCACATTTTCCACGGTTTCTGCCGGAAGATATCCTGCAGCTTTGGATGCAAGAAACGCCGCGATAAAAACGGATGCGATCAGGATAAAGTTCGCATATCTGGCTTTTTCCCCCTCAAATCTGAGTCTTAGCGGAATCATGATCCCCATACATATCCATGCTGCAAAAATATATCCCACACCGCTTCCCATCCACTCGGCCATATCTATCTTTTCTGAATTCGACATCAGCATCAGCCCGGTTCCCAGAACCATTACGACGCACCATGTCAGAACGATCGAAAGCAGGGCAAACAGATATTTTTCATTAACATAGTTTTTCCTGCTGACAGGCAGTGTCATGAGGAAAAGATAGCAGTTGTCAAACTCATCATAGCTTATCGTTGAAACTGTAAACAATGAAAAAATGATCGTAATATATCCAACCACAAAGGAAGGCCCGACATCCGTTATCAGGTTCATGAATACAGCGACAGCCAAGAGCATGAGGATCAATGTTTTCCCCTGATTTTTCAAAAGCCTGAAATCTTTTATCAGCATCCCTTTCATAACTTTTCCCCTCCTACGATCATCGTTATCACTTCATCCAGAGTTCCCCTCTCAACGACCACTTCCGGGTAGTTCTCCTGATAATACTGTCTCTGGTCTGTCAGACAGGAGTATCCAAAGCTCTCTCTGCGGGCTCTCAGGATGTATTCTTTGTCCAGTTTTCTATATTGGTCTTCATCCGCCTTGAGCAGCCCGTATTCATTGAGCAGCACATCTGTCTCCTCGTGGAAAACAATCTTCCCGTTGTGGATCATATAGATGTCATCGCACAGTCCTTCCAGATCTGAGGAAATATGGGAACTGATCAAAATGCTTCTGTTCTCATCCTCTTCCATATACTCCCGGAACAGATTCAGGATACTCTCTCTCGCCATCACGTCAAGTCCGGTCGTGGGTTCATCCATAAGCAGAAAATCTGCTCTGTGGGTGATTGCTGCGAGCACTTTCAGCTTCGCCTTCATTCCCGTAGAGAATTCCTTGATATATTTATCCTGCGGCACTCCGAACTTCCGGCACAGATCAATGAACTTCGCTCTGTCAAAGGCGGGGTACAGGGCTGCCATCACCGGCACAACATCCTTCACTTTCAGATAACCGCTGAATCCGGATTCCGCCAGAGTCACGCCGATCTTCTGCTTCTCCGCCGGCGTAAAATCCGCCGGTGCTTTTCCCATCAGAGTTATATTTCCTGCATCGTATGTGATAAGCCCCATCGCGGCCTTGAATGTTGTGCTCTTCCCGGCGCCATTCTCACCCACAAGCCCGGTAATGCGTCCGGGTTCCACCTTCATCGTACAGTTCAGAGTAAAATCACCGTAATGTTTTACCAAACCATTGATCTCAAGCATCTTCTAGTCCTCCATTATCAAATCAAACAACTCCCTGATCTCCTCGTCCTTCAGGCCGCACCTGCGCCCCTTCTCGACCGCCTTTTCAAGGTCGCTCTCGACCTCCCTGCGCTGATCTTCCAGGATCCGCTCCGTATTCGCAGCCGCCACATAGGTTCCCTTCCCGTGGACCGTTACTGTATACCCTTCCTGTTCAAGATTATCGTACGCCTTCTTGACAGTCAGAGCACTGATCTTCAGGTCTTTCGCAAGAGTCCGGACAGAGGGGAGTACGTCGTTTTCTCTCAGATCTCCCGCAGTGATCTGCGCCTTGATCTGATCCATGATCTGTTCATAGATCGGTACCATCGATGAACTGTTGATTATAATCTTCATATATGTCCTCCTCTTGTCAAACAGTATATAACAGTATATAACTGCTGTCAACTGTTATATACTGTTATACTTATATTTTTTAATCAGATCCTTTCTGTTACTGCAATAGAAAGAGATCTGCTGCCGGAACGGCAAAAGTTTGCTGTTTTGTGATTTCATCACAGAAAAGATGAAAAATTCAATGTATACTAAGTCCGTAAAATCAATTTGAAGGAGAAAATATCATGACCTCAGTTCGAAAAAAACGTAAAGCCTTTGTGGAACAGTCAGATTGTGTGGCCTGCGGCTGCTGTGTAAAAGTCTGTCCGCTGGGAGCTATTCAAATCATTAAGGGTGTTATGGCACAGGTAGATATGGAGAAATGCGTCGGATGTGGAAAATGTGCGAAAGAATGTCCGGCAGGCGTGATCATGATTCAGGAGGCAGATTTATGAAAAAAAGATGGTATGATTACTTATGGATTCTTTCCCTCACATATCTGGTTCTGGGATTTTTCAACATCATGTTCGCATGGCTCGGCCTGATCTGCTTTTTTGTCCCTCTGCTCATTTCACTTATAAAAGGGACAAAAGGATATTGCAACCGTTACTGCGGCAGAGGGCAGCTCTTCGGACTTCTGGGCGGACGCTTTGGTCTTTCCCGCAGGAAGGATATTCCAAAGTGGATGAAAAGCAAATGGTTCCGATACGGGTTTTTAATTTTCTTTTTCGCAATGTTTTTTCTGATGCTCTGGAATACTTATCTGGTATTTTCAGGCACCCGGGACCTGTCGCAGGCCGTGACGCTTCTGTGGACCTTTAAAGTCCCCTGGCATTGGGCTTACCACGGCACACTCTTCCATCCCGGCGCAGCTCAGTTTGCTTTCGGCTTTTACAGCGTGATGCTTACCTCCACAGTGCTTGGCCTGATTACCATGATACTGTTCAAGCCCCGCAGCTGGTGTGTCTACTGCCCTATGGGAACGATGACACAGATCATCTGCAAAGTGAAAAACCGAGAATAGATCTCATAACAGCGCCCATTAAGAACTGAATGTAAATTTCTGCCCTGCGCCGGTCACAGCACAGGGCAGAGAAAAGAACTTTCAACTATTTACTTGCTTTACAGAATCTAAATTTCTCCTTTCTTTTCAGCTCAGTCCGAGACGATCTCGAAGTATGCGGATCTCCCGCTCTCCCGGTTCCTCACTCCCGTACAGTACCAGTACCGCGTCATCATACCGCACAAAAATCCTGCAGCTGTAAGCATCGTCAGAGGTCACTTCTTCTGCATCCCAGCCGCCGCCAATTCCGGCCGGAGCTTTCATATCTCTCGACTGGCTCCACCACACCACGCGGATAACCCCTGGATACTCTGAGCGGTAGAGCTTATAATCATAATCTGTCATTTCTTCTCTGTCTGAACTGATATTGATATATCCCTGTTCTGCCGTTCCAAGGATACTGGTTTCCATTCCCGCCCAGCTGTAATCTTCCGCTGGGCGCATTACATTCAGGAGAAAGACTACTGCCGCGACCGCTATAACCGCCCATAAAGAATACCACTTCTGTTCCTCCCTGGAAGGACGGATATAATTTATCCTGAAACGCGAACCAGTCTGAAGAATCGCTATAATGGCAACAAAGAGAAGATCATACCACTGCCTCTCAGCTGCCATCCACAGAATAATGACAAGCAGAGCTGCCGTGATCAGAATGTTCTCCGCAGTATACCACAGCCTGCTTGGATACATGACTCCTTCTCCGGACGAAAGCCTCATCTTTCCCCTTACATACCAGAGAAAGAGGGAGATATATTCCCCCAAATTCATAAGCAGCATAAACGGTATGAGCAGAATAACAAGCATATAAGTATCAGAGAACATCCACAGCTCCGGATATAGATAGGCGATTACACCGAAAATAAGATTCAGGATGAGATATACGCTCGTATATCTGACCGCTCCTCTTATCTCTGCCCGTCTGACCGCAGAGAAACGCTCCTCTTCTGACATGATCGGGACCGCATTCTCCGATCTTCTGCGGAACACACAGAACCGACGGTTTCCGTCAATGAACTCCCATCCTGCTGCCTCACAGCTGCCAGCGAACTCTTCCGCATCAGGCTCTGGACGGAGATCTGTTTCTTTCCCCCGGTCAAAGACCTCCACCGAATAAACCGTTTCTTCCGGTTCCCCCTTTTCAAAAATCATTCCCGCTTTCCATCCGCGGAAATGCAGCCCTTTCATCGACATCCGGCGCAGATACTCCTCAAACGCGCCGCACTCCGTGTAATGGAAAGTGCGGAGTCTCCGCGTGATCGTTTTCTGTTCCTGCTTATCCATAGGATCCCCTCCTCAACATTTGATCACATCACTATCAGCTCTCGTTTTTCCTCCTGCCCGCGGCCTCTCCCGGCTCTGTTCCATAATCCGCCTCGCAGAGGTCCTGCTGCCATTTTGCCGGACTTATCTCTGCATCATTCCGCCTTCTGCAGCGAGCTGAGCGTTTCAGAGAACTCTTTCATCTCTCTATCGATCAGCACTGGTCTTCCATCCTTCTTCAGGAAGCAGTGCGTCGTCGTACCGTATGCGCTCAGTTCACCGCCCTCTGACAGATTGTAGATATCATATCTCAGTGTGAACTTGACTCTTCCAAGTTCCTTGAGGGTCACGGTTATCCTCACCTCATCGTCAAACCGCACGCTTTTCTTATATTCACACTCTGCATGGAGCACCGGACTGATATATCCCATTTCTTCGAATCTCCGATACGGATATCCCAGCTGGTTCAGCATGTCCACACGTGCTTCCTCCATCCATCTGATATAGTTGGAGTGATGGATGACTCCCATCTGGTCTGTCTCATAATATTTTGCCGTCCTGATATAGTCCTTCATTGTATATTCATTCCTTTCACTCATAAAATCCATCAGATAAACCCTGCTACATCATTGATCGTCTTCACTCCGACCAGCCGGATCCCGCTGATTCCCTTCACCATCTTCAGGGATACCTCCGGCAGGATGCAGGTCTCGAACCCCAGCTTCTTCGCCTCGTTCACACGCTGTTCCGGCATACTGACCGCCCGCACCTCGCCGCTGAGTCCGACCTCTCCGAACACGATCGTCTTCTCGTCGATGGGCCGGTTCCGGTAGCTTGACATGATCGCCATCACGATACCGAGATCGATGGCCGGCTCGTTCATCCGGATTCCTCCCGCAATATTGACATAGGCGTCGCAATTTCCAAGAGAGAGCCCCAGCCGCTTCTCCAGCACCGCCATCAACAGGTTGACTCGGTTATAATCCGTGCCCGCAGCTGTCCGTCGGGGCATTCCGAAATTACTTCTGCAGACGAGCGCCTGGATCTCGATCAGGATGGGACGGGTCCCTTCCATGGAACATGCGACCACAGAGCCGGACGCATTCTCAGGTTTCCCGCTGAGCATATACTCGGAGGGATTTTCTACCTCCGCAAGCCCGTCCTGCCGCATCTCAAACACTCCGATCTCATTTGTGGATCCGAATCGGTTCTTCACTGCCCGGAGGATACGGTAGGATGCGTGCCTGTCGCCTTCGAAATACAGTACCGTATCGACCATATGCTCCAGCACACGGGGACCCGCCACAGTTCCCTCCTTGGTCACATGCCCGACGATAAAGATCGGAATGCACAGCCCCTTTGCGAGCTGCATGAAAATATTGGTAGACTCCCGTACCTGCGATACACTTCCCGGAGCAGAAGACACATCCTCGCTGTACATTGTCTGGATCGAATCAATGATCACCAGTTCGGGACGCTCCTTCTCGATCACGCCGCGGATCGTCTCCAGATTCGTCTCGCAAAGGAGCAGAAGATTCGGCGTGAACTTTCCCATACGGTTCGCCCTCAGCTTGATCTGAGCCTGGGACTCCTCTCCGGAAATATAGAGGATCTTCTTCATCCGCGCCATCCTCTGACAGACCTGCAGAAGAAGAGTGGATTTCCCGATTCCGGGATCCCCTCCCACGAGCACGAGAGAGCCCGGCACGATCCCTCCTCCCAGCACTCTGTCCAGCTCGCGGATGCCGGTCTCACACCGCTCATCATCATTCGCCGTCACCTCAGTGAGGGGCATGACCTTTGCCTCCCTCACAGAATCTCTGACCGCCCGGGACGCAGCTGCCGTTCCCTTTGTGACGCCGCTGTCAATCCGCTCCTCAACAAATGTATTCCACTCTCCGCAGGCCGGGCACTGACCGAGCCATTTTGATTCTTCATGTCCGCAGTTCTGACAGAAAAATATACTTTTCTTTCCTTTTGCCATTCCTTATCCTTTCCGAAATCAGAAACGGGGTGGATGCATCATCCACCCCGCAGCAAACCTGTCTCTTATCAGCATTTGACAACCTTGATCTGCGCGCTCTGTCCTGCACTCAGCTCTACGCTGACGCTGAGCTTTCCGCTCAGGTTCGTTGACATCTTTCCCGCCGATGTGCCGTCGATCAGAACCTCATACTCGCTCTCCGGCTCCAGTTCCAGAGTGAACTGAACGTCTCCCGGAGCCGACACAGTGAATGACACTTCTGCATCTGTCTCCCGGAAATTCTCCACCGCGCTTCCCGGAACGGACTCATATACGAACATCCCGTTCTTCTCAAGCTTCGTGATCTCGGAAAATGTCTTTACCTTGTAGAGATCTCCCTCAAATTCATAGTTGTCCTTCTTTGTCTTGGAAGAGAGAGTGTAGTCTCCAAAACTAAGTGTGCCGTCATTCTCTGCACGCAATAATTCTTTCACAGCTGCCATTATCTATTTCCTCCTAAGTAATTAAGCTACCGTTATTATATAATAAACATTCCGGTTTTTCTACTTATTTATTTTCACTGACAATAAACTTTATCTCTTTTTTGGAGACTCCTGCCTCCACATGATCTCCCGCCTTGACTTCTCCGTTCAGGATCGCCTCGGCGAGTCTGTCCTCCAGCTCCGTCTGCAGGGCTCTGCGCAGCGGTCTGGCGCCGTACTTCGCATCCGTGCCCTTCTCCACGATCAGATTTTTCGCAGAATCCCGGAGTGTGAGATGGATATTCATCTGTTCCTCCAGACGTTTTGTAAAGCTGCGGCACAGCAGCGTCACGATCTTCTTCATGTGAGATTTATCCAGCGAATGGAACACAATGATCTCGTCGATCCTGTTCAGGAACTCCGGACGGAAGATCATCTTGACCTCATCCATCACGTTCTGCTTCATCCGCTTATAGTCCCCGGCAGGATCCTCTTTCGCTGCAAATCCAAGCTTCTTCGGATCCACGATCGCCTTAGCGCCGGCGTTGGAAGTCATGATGATCACAGTGTTGGAAAAATCAACCTTCCTTCCCTGTGAATCTGTAATATGACCGTCATCCAGCACCTGCAGCAGGATGTTGAACACATCCGGATGCGCTTTCTCGATCTCATCGAAAAGGACTACAGAATAGGGATGAGTCCGTACCCTGTCACTGAGCTGTCCGCCCTCCTCATGTCCCACGTATCCCGGAGGCGAACCGATCATCTTAGCCACTGAATGCTTTTCCATATATTCCGACATATCCACCCGGATCATGGATTCTTCACTTCCGAAAAGCGCCTCTGCAAGCGCCTTTGACAGCTCTGTCTTGCCAACGCCGGTCGGTCCGAGGAAGAGGAACGAACCGATGGGCCGCTTCGGATCCTTCAGGCCGATCCTGCCCCTCTTAACTGCCCGCGCCACCGCGCTGACAGCCTCCTCCTGCCCGATCACCCTTCTGTGAAGTACAGACTCGAGCTTTTTCAACCGGTCTGCATCGCTCTCTGCAAGCTTCCGCACAGGGATCTTGGTCCATGCGGACACAACTTCTGCAATATCGTCCTCACCGACAGTCGGATTCAGAGATGCACTCTTCTTCTGGAACCGCTTTTTTACAGACTCCAGTTTCTGCTCCGCCGCTTCCTGCTCCTTCTGGATCAGGGAAGCCTCAGCGAAATCACCTTCCCTGATGCTGTCTTCTTTCTGTTCCGCCAGTTCCTTTACCGCGGCTTCCAGTGCTGTGAGATTCTCCGGCACTCTGTAGCCTCTCAGGCTGACCTTGGAGCACGCCTCATCCAGCACGTCGATCGCTTTATCCGGCAGATTCCTGTCAGTGATGTACCGCTCCGACATGCGGACCGCTGCTTCCAGAGCCTCTTCACTGATTCCGACCCGATGGTGCTTCTCATACTTATCCTGCAGCCCCCGCAGGATCTCCAGACACTGCTCCTTTGTGGGCTCCTCCACGGATACAGGCTGGAACCGCCGCTCCAGTGCGGCATCCTTCTCAATATATTTTCTGTATTCCGCGATCGTAGTGGCCCCGATCAGCTGCAGTTCTCCTCTCGCCAGCGAAGGCTTGAGGATACTGGACGCATCGATGGCGCCCTCTGCACCTCCGGCTCCGATCATGGTGTGGATCTCATCAAGAAACAGGATGATATTCCCGTCCGCCTCCACTTCCGAGATCAGCCCTTTCATCCTCTCTTCAAACTCGCCCCTGTATTTTGACCCGGCGATCAGCCCGGGAAGGTCCAGTGTGCAGATCCTTTTTCCCTTCATCTTCTCCGGCACCACACCGGACGCGATCCGCTGGGCAAGTCCTTCGATAATGGCGGTCTTACCCACACCGGGCTCGCCGATCAGGCACGGATTGTTCTTGGTGCGCCTGCTCAGGACCTCCATAAGCCGGAACATCTCCTGCTCCCGGCCCACGACCGGATCCAGCTTTCCGGCCCCGGCGCGTGCTGTCATATCCGTGCAGAACTGCTCCACCATGGAGCGGCCTCCTTTTGTCTCTTCCTGTATCTCTTCCTGATACTCTTTCGGATCGATTCCGGCCGCACTCAGAATATCCTGAAAGATCTTCTGAAGATTGATGTTGAGTGTGATCAGTATCCTCGTGGCAACACAGTCCACATCCCTGATCATAGAGAGGAGAAGATGCTCCGTTCCCACCGCAGAAGTATGAAGCCGTCCCGCCTCTTTCTCACTGTTCTCCAGAATATATCCGAATCTCGGACTCTGCTCCGGCTTCCTGCCTTTCAGCATATCATCCGCCGGCGCGATCAGCTCATCCATCAGATGAAGGATCTTCTCCTCCTCCACGCCGTTCTGAGCCAGCACCTGTCCGGCGACTCCTGTGTACTCCTTTCTGAGTGCGAGGAGAAGGTGCTCCGTCCCGATATAGGGGTGTCCGAGCTCCCTGGCTCTCCTGCCGGCATACTTAATGGCATTCTCAGCCTGTTTTGTGTATGGTATCTGCATAAAATCCTCCTGTCAGATCATTCATAGTCATCAAAAATCTCGTCTACCAGATTATGGACTTCCTGCCGGGAAATATTCTTGCAGCATCCCCGCGCAAGCACGATCCTCAGCTGGTTCTTCATCTCTTCCAGCTGTTCCATCTTGTCAATATCCAGCGAGATCACAGCGCCCCTTCTCTTGTCAAGGCTGATATACCCCTCTCTCTTGAGCACACTGTACGCCTTGTTCACTGTGTGCATGTTTACCCCGATCATATCCGCCAGCTGACGGACCGAGGGAAGAGAATCCCCCTCCCGGATCACGGAAGTCGCGATTCCAAGGATGATCTGGTTGCAGAGCTGTACATAGATTGCTTCGTCACTGTTAAAATCAACTTCTATCAGCATATCCTCACCTTTCCCTTTCTGCGCTGTGTTATACCCATAATAGCACAGCATTCTCTCCAGGGCAAGAAAAAATCCGGGCCGCCGCTGCCGGCAGTCCGGATCATTTAATTCTGCGGGAAAAGGATCTCCATCCTCGTTCCTTTTCCCGGCTCACTCTCAACATTCACTTTTGCCCCGTGGAGGATCGCGCCGTGTTTGACAATGGACAGCCCAAGTCCGGTGCCGCCCCTCTCCTTGGAGTGGCTCTTGTCCACACGGTAGAATCTCTCAAAGATCCTCTCCTGGTGCTCTTTCGGGATGCCGATCCCGGTATCTGTAACACTGATCTTCGGACCGTTCAATGTGTCCCCCACCCATACCGTGACGCGTCCGTTGTCGTTGTTGTATTTGATCGCATTTTCACAGATATTGTAGACCATTTCGTCCAGGATTTGACGGATCCCCTTGCACAGGACAGGCTCGCCCGTCACTTCCATCCTGATATTCTTCTGGGACGCCTGTGGAGAGAGCCTGCTGACGATTTCTCTCGTCAGCTCATACAGATTGACTTCTTCTTTTTCAAGCTCCACAGACTCCTCATCCAGCTTCGACAGCTTGATGATATCCTCCACCAACGTGATCAGCCGTCGCGCCTCCTTGTAGATTCTCTCAGAAAAAAGAGGGATATCTGCCGGACGCACCAGACCGTTCATCATGATCTCCGCATATCCGGATATGGACGTGAGCGGAGTTTTCAGCTCATGGGACACGTTTGCCGAGAATTCCTTTCGCATATTCGACACAGCTTCCTTCTCCTTATTCTGCCGGTCCATGGCCTCCAGAAGCGGAGTCAGCTCAGGATAGACAGAATTGTCTAGTGGATGCTCCAGATCCAGCTCATTGATCGGCTTGATCAGGCGTTTTGTCTGCCATCTGGCGAGGAACAGGGCAAACACGACCATCAGGACCGCAAGACCGCCCATGACCGGCAGCACATTCAGCGCGGTCCTCACAAGGCCGTCCATCTCCCGCGCGACACGGAGGACAGAGCCGTCGTCAAGAAGCAGTGCATAGTAATACATCTCCCGGCCGACTGTATCAGACATCCTGACGTCCTCGCCTTCACCGCTGGCCAGCGCCTCTCTGACTTCTGCCCTCTGGCTGTGGTTTTCCAGATCCTCGCCGTTTCTCCGTGAATCATACAGCACCTCGCCGTCGGGCGTGATGCAGGTAACTCTGGCGCTCCAGTCCACGGAAGCCATCTCCTCGAGATATCGGGTCCCTGCAATGTCAATGGCTTTCTGAATGTACTTTGCCTCCTGCTGTACCTCGCTCTCCAGAATGTTCATATTCCGGTTGTACAGGATGACGGCGAGGATCGCATAGAACAGGACCAGGGTAATGGATATGATCAGCACCATGCTTCTCTGAATTCTGGATTTCATGCATCTCCCCCTACGCGATATCCCACGCCGCGGACAGTCTGGATGATCTCGCCTTTCTCTCCCAGCTTCTGTCTAAGGGTACGGATATGTACGTCTACCGTGCGTGTCTCCCCGTCAAAATCATATCCCCAGATCTCAGCGAGAAGCTGATCTCTTGTAAGTACAATGCCCTGGTTGCGCATCAGCTTTTCCAGCAGTTCAAACTCTTTCAGCGTCAGGGAAACCGCTTTCCCGTTGACCGTAACCTCATGTTTCTTCACATTGACATGGACACCGGAGACATCCATATCCAGGCGGTCTTCCACCTTTCCGCTCCGGCGCAGAACCGCCTTGATCCTGGATACCAGTTCCATCATGCCGAATGGTTTCGTGACATAGTCGTCAGCACCCGAATCGAGTCCCACGACTTTGTCATATTCAGAACCTTTGGCGGTCACCATGATAACCGGAATCCCTCTCGTCTTCTGTGAAGATTTCAGTTTTCTCAGAAGCTCAAGGCCATCATCTCCGGGGAGCATGATATCAAGCAAAATAAGCTCTGGCGTATCAAATGCCAAAGCTTCCATAAAAGCAGAACCGTCTGCGAATCCTTTTGCCTTGAGCCCTGTCGTCTCCAATGTATATATCACAAGTTCACGAATGTTATCGTCGTCTTCCACGCAATATATCATCCTTCAAGCTCTCCTTTTGTCTCCATATTTTATGACCGCCGAGGCAGAGAGTCCTTTCTCTTCTGCCCGGCGATCTTCTTTCTTTATTTCCATCAGGTTCCGGCGGCTTAAACTCAAGTCCGCCGTATCTTAACCTTCGTGCATGATCGCACTGTCTTTGTGTACGCCAGTGATAGAAAACTCTACCCACTCGGCAATGTTTGTAGCGTGATCCCCGATTCTCTCCAGATATTTCGTCACCATGATCAGGTCAAAGATCTTCTTTCCGTTCTCGCCCTTCTCTTCTTTTATAAAGTCGATCATCTCATCCCTGACTTCCTCAAAGTACTGGTCGATCGCGTCGTCCGCTTTCATCACGTCGCGGGCAAGCTCAAGATCTCTGTTCACATAAGCGGTTACACTGTTGCGCACCATCTTGCTGACCTCGGAAGCCATGGTTCCGATCACATGGATATCATCCGCCGCAACATCATTTTTAGAAGAAAGAATGATCTCTGCGATATCAGAGGTCTGATCTCCGATACGCTCCATATCTGTGATCATCTTCAAGGCAGCTGAGATTCTTCTTAAATCCTTTGCCACCGGCTGCTGCTGCAGGAGGAGCTTGAGGCAGAGTCTCTCAATGTCCTTCTCAATCTGGTCGATCTCTTCATCCTCTGTGATAATGATCTTCGCCTGTTCCTTACTTCCGTCCTTCAGCGCCTGTGTCGCCTTAGCAATCGCTGTCTCGCACAGCTCTCCCATATGTGTAAGCTGCTCATCAAGACTGTGAAGCTGCTCATCAAATTTATTACGCATAGTTTAGCCAAACCTCCCTGTGATATAATCTTCTGTTCTTTTATCTGCAGGTATAGAGAATAATTTTTCTGTCTCGTTGTACTCCACGACCTCTCCAAGGAGGAAGAACGCCGTATTATCGGAAACACGAACTGCCTGCTGCATGTTGTGTGTGACCATGACAATAGTATAATCTTTTTTCAGCTCCATCGCAAGGTCTTCGATCTTGGACGTGGAGATCGGGTCGAGTGCCGATGTAGGCTCATCCATCAGCAGGACTTCCGGTTCCACTGCCAGGGCTCTCGCGATGCAGAGCCTCTGCTGCTGACCGCCGGACATTCCCAGCGCGCTCGTCTTGAGACGATCCTTGCACTCGTCCCAGATTGCTGCGTTTCGCAGGGATTTCTCCACGATATCATCCAGCTTTGCCTTTGAACGGATACCATGGGTCCTCGGACCGTAAGCAATATTATCATAGATGCTCATCGGGAACGGATTCGGCTTCTGAAACACCATTCCGACGCGCTTTCTCAGCACATTCACGTCCATACCTTTGAAGATGTCCTGTCCGTCAAGCAGGATCTGACCGTCGATACGGCACCCCTCAACAAGGTCATTCATACGGTTAATGGACTTCAAGAGAGTAGATTTACCGCATCCGGAAGGACCGATGAAAGCGGTGATCTTGTTGGATTCGATTTCCAGATTTACATTCTTGAGAGCCTTAAAGTCTCCATAATATAAATCAAGATTCTTTATACTAATCTTTGACATTTTCTCTACCTTTCCTTCAATTTGGGACGTAGTGAAATTGAATTTGACTACGTCCCCTTTCACAGTTTTTTCACATTTATGCTTTCGTAAGTTTTCTCGCAATGAAACTTGACAATGCATTGATACCTACTACAAGTATAAGCAGGATAACTGCCGTCGCATACGCCTGATCCATGTAAAGTCCCTCACTGGAGAGGTTGTACATATGAAGCGCCAGCGTACGGCCGGATCCCATGATGCTGTCCGGAATCTGCGCTACAGTACCTGATGTGTACATCAGAGCTGCCGTCTCACCAACAATACGTCCGATCGCGAGAATAATACCTGCCAGAACTCCCGGGATTGCTGACGGAAGTACGATGCGGAACACGGTACGGAGTTTTCCTGCCCCCAGTCCGAAGCTTCCTTCACGGTAGGAATCCGGTACGGCTTTGAGCGCCTCCTCTGTATTTCTCATGATCAGAGGAAGGATCATGATCGCCATTGTAAATGCGCCTGCCAGAAGGGAGAAGCCCCATCCCAGCGCGTTAACAAAGAGCAGCATACCGAACAGACCATATACGATAGACGGAATGCCCTGAAGCGTCTCTGTCGTCAAACGGATCACTTCTACAAATTTATTTCCTCTTGGCGCATACTCCACAAGGAAAATCGCGGAAAAGATACCGAAAGGAACCGCGATCAGCAGAGACAGCACTGTCATAATGATCGTATTGACAAGAGCCGGTATTACCGACGCATTTTCCGACGTATATTCCAACGAGAAAAGAGACGGTGTAATATGCGGAACTCCGTTGATCAGGATGTAGGCGATCAGGAAGATCAACACAGCGAAAGTGATGATCGCCGCCAGCATGATCAGAAGCATCATTATAAATGAACCCGGATGTTTCAGATAAGTTTTGAACTTATCGCCGATCGTTGTCTTATTACTCATGATCCGTCCCCCTCTTTAACATTGCTACACATAAGTTGATGATCAGGATAAACACAAAGAGAACAACTCCTGTTGCGATCAGCGCCTCACGGTGCAGGCCTGTCGCATACCCCATCTCGATAACGATATTACCGGTCAGGGTACGGATTCCCTGAAGGATACTGTTTGTGAGACGTGCCTGGTTTCCGACGATCATGATAACTGCCATCGTCTCGCCGATTGCGCGTCCGATTCCCAGCACGATTCCTGTGATCACACCGGACTTTGCAGCCGGAATGATGACACGGAAGATACTTCTCTCTTTCGTCGCACCCAGCGCAAGAGATCCTTCATAATAATGAGAAGGAACCGCCCGCATCGCACTCTCTGTTGTCCCGATGATCGTAGGCAGGATCATCATTCCAAGGATCAGGGATGCGGTCAGGATACTGTTTCCGTTTCCCGGATTATCCACAATGTTTGCCTTATACAGCGCTGTTCCCAGATTGCGGATCAGCGGCACAACGACCACCAGACCGAAGAAACCGTAGATAACCGAAGGGATTCCGGCAAGAAGCTCTGTCGCTGCCTTCAGCGGCTTGTAGATCTGTTTCGGACAGTACATTGCCATGAATACAGAAGTCAGGATCCCGATCGGTACTCCGAAGATGATCGCTCCAGCAGTCACATAAAGGCTTCCGACGATCATCGGCAGGATGCCGAACTGATCACTGCCCGGTCTCCAGATTTCCCCTGTCAAAAATTTTATAAATCCAATTTCCTTCATTGCAGGGATACCATTTGCAAACAAGAAGATGCAGATGAGGGCTACCGCCAGCACGGATGCACACGCGGCAACGAAAAATACTCCCTGCATGAATTTCTCAGTCCATGCTTTTGATTTCATTTTTTCCTCCTAATGAGCCGGGAAGACATATCTCATATCTGCCCGGCTCATACATTCAAAGCGGAAAGTCTCTCACTTTACAATTTTTTCTGTGTCGTATCTTCAGTCCTCAAGGATCTGATCAGATCGCATCCCATGTTGTAACATCGCCCATGTAGATGGATTTTACCTGATCTACTGACAGATCATCTGTCGGGTTCTCCTGGTTTACGATAACAGCGATACCGTCTGTAGCGATCACTGTTCCGTTAAGCTCTGCCGCTTCCTCATCCTTCAGCTCTCTGGATGCCATACCGATGTCATAGCTTCCCTCGATGGCGGATGTCATACCTGTTGTAGAATCAGATGTCTGAAGCTCAATAGATGCGTTCGGGTTTACTGCTTTGTAAGCCTCGATCAGTTTCTCCATCAGCGGAGATACAGAAGAAGATCCACCTACCACGCAGCTTCCTGACGGTGCACTTCCTGCGTAAGCCTGTACGTCAGATACCGGGATGTATCCTTCTTCTGAAACCACTTCCTGTCCCTCTGTGCTCATGATAAAGCTCATGAAATCCGTTGCGACAGCGTTGTCAAGATCTTTCTTCACCGCCACATTGAACGGTCTGGATACTTTGTAGGATCCGTTCTCGATATTCTCTGCTGTAGCATCTGCTCCGTCGATCTTTACAGCCTTCACAAGAGACTCATCAAGAGATCCGAGAGATATGTATCCGATCGCATACTCGTTCTCTGATACAGTTGTCATCATAACGGATGTGTTGTTCGTAACCTGAGCATCCATTGTTGTCATATCGTTATCGTCTTCATCGACTACGCCGAACAGCTCTGTGAAAGCTCCTCTTGTTCCTGAACCTTCCTCACGGGATACAACTGTGATCGCGCTTGCTGCGTCCCAGCCTGATGCTGTATCAGAGCCATTATCAGAGCCTGCGTTGTCGCTGTTGCTGCTTCCGCATCCAACTGCCGCAACTGCCATCATACTTGCGATAGATAATACTGCGATAAACTTTTTCATTTTCATTTTCGATAATCTCCTTTTTCATTTCGATTATTGTGTGTTGTTTTTGACCACGGTATTCATCATATAGGGGCAATGTTAAATGTAAAATCAGCAGAATGTTAAATCTGTGTAAAGTCCGAAAAAGCCCTATTTTACGCTGTTTTGCACAAAATAGAGCTCTCTTTTTCCAGATATTTTCATCTAAATTAAACGATGCTTTTCTTATCCGAGAAGGAATTCCCCGAGATCTTCCATAGTATAGAACACCTTATCGGCGCCTGCTTCTAAAAATCTGTCAGCCGTGATCCTGCAGAAGCGTTCTTTTTCATCCTGTTCAAGCGCTTCGTACTCGGAAAGGCTCAGTCCCATCTCGGAGCTTCCTACCACGATTCCCGCGGACCAGGCGCCGGCATTCCTGCCTTCCTTGATGTCAGACACTGTATCCCCCACTTTCAGCACGCGGCGCACCTTCTTGATCTCCAGCGCCTCCATATTGCGGAAAATCATATACGGGTACGGGCGTCCCTTCTGTCCTGTGGAATCCGGGCTGAACCACACATCCGGCTCATATCCCTTCTCCTTTGCCGCTGGGACGACGATCTCCATCATCTTGTCCGTGTATCCCGTCGTGGAGCCGATCCTGAACCCATTTCTTCTCAGACGGTTCACCGTCTCCACCACGCCCGGCTTCGGATCGGCATAGAGATGAAGGATGCTCAGAAGCTTCTCCTCGAAGACCTGATAGAGTGCCTGTGCCTCTTCCTCACCGGGCTCCTTTCCATATTTCTGCACCCAGCATGTCCGAATCCGGTCCATCCGCAGCATAGTACGGATGTGATCGATCTTGAGCATGCCCATGGGTCCGCGCACCTCTTCCATCGTCGGTTCGATGCCGTACTGCTTAAAGACCTCCACAAATGCCTGGACCGGCGCCATACATCCGAAGTCTACTGTCGTCCCCGCCCAGTCAAAGATCACTGCCTTAATTTTCTTCATGGTTGTATTCCTCCAGAAATTCTTTTATGATCGCGCACACCTTCTCGATATCCTCCGGATAGATTTCTCCGATATTTCCGATGCGGAATGTATCAGCCTCGGTCAGCTTCCCAGGGTAGATCGCATATCCTCTCTCTTTGATATAATCATACATCCGGGAAAATGTGAAGGAGCAGTTCTCCGGGTAGAAGAATGTTGTTATAAACGGACTCTGATGTGTGTCATCGATATACGTCCGGAATCCCATTTCCGACATTCTCCTGATCAGCAGCTGATTATTCTCTGTGTAGCGTCTGTTTCTCGCCTCAATGCCGCCCTCTTCCTCCAGCTCTTTCATTGCCTGTGCAAATGCAAGAACTGCGTGAGTCGGCGAGGTAAACCGCCATTTACCATCCACTTCCATAGTCTTCCACTGGTCATACAGATCAAGTGACAGGCTTCTTGCTTTCCCTGCGCTTGCCTCCAGCAAATCTCTTCTTGCAATGATGAAAGAGAATCCCGGCACGCCCTGGATACACTTATTGGCGCTGCTGATGATGAAGTCGATGCCCCAGTCCTTCACCGGAATATCCATGCCTCCAAAACTGCTCATGGCGTCCACGATAAAGACTCTGCCTTTTTCCTTCACTGCCTTTCCGACCGCCTCAATGTCGTTGAGGATGCCTGATGTGGTCTCGCTGTGCACCATCGCGACATGGGTAACCGCCGGGTCAGCGTCGAGCAGCTCCGCCACCTTCTGCGCATTCGGCACTTTATTGTAATGCTCCTTGTAGATCTGATACTTGATCCCCGCGTGCTCCGCGATGTCTGCCATGCGCTCTCCGTACGCCCCGTTGGCGCAGATCAGCAGCTCGTCCCCGGAGCCAATGACACTTGTAAGTACAGACTCCACTCCGGACGTTCCGCTGCCCTGCATGAGTACTGCCGTGTACTCATTCTCAAAGACATGGGCCAGCTTTAACAGCCCTCTGCGTATCTCCTGTGTGATCTGCTTGTAATCATCGTCCCATGTGCAATGGTCGAACATCATCTGCTGTTTTACCGTGTCCGTTGTGGTGAGCGGTCCCGGTGTAAGAAGTTTGTATGATTTCATCGTAGAATTCCTCTCTTTCTTTCAATTGGGGACGTAGTAAAATTGAATTTGACTACGTCCCCTTTCACAGTTTTTTCACATTCCCGCTGCCTCTTTGCACTTCTCCGAGAGCTCCTGGTGCTTCTCCAGCAGATCCACGGTCAGCTTCTCCGGAAATACCTTCGGATTGGCAGATTTATTCGCGGCGTCTGTGCTCTCTCCGTTGTACAGCGCATTCGGGTAGTAGGACTGGAGCTCTTCCCTTCCATTCTCTATGATGCACTGCGCCATCTCCATGGCAAGTGGATTCGTATCGTCTCCCTTATCCACCACGGAAACCGACTCTGTCAGGCTGAAATTGCCCTCCTCCGGATCTACAAAATCAATAGGAAGACCGTCTTCTTTATCCGCAACCGCCTGCTGCCGGAGTCCGAAGCCGATGGCAACCTCGCCGGCGCGCACTTTCTTGAGCGGAGCGGATCCGGAATCCTCCAGGTGGTCTCCCACATTCTCATAGATGCCTGTCAGCACTTCCTTCGCGCCGTCCTCGCCGTATGCGGACACAAGCGCCTGGATCAGCAGCCACGCTGTGGAGGAGGCGGAGATATCCGTCACAGAGACGAATCCTTTGTAAACCGGGTCAGCCAGATCCTTCAGAGATGTAGGCATCGGCAGATCATTCTCCTCCATCATCTCCGTATTCACGATGATCGTTCCTTCCTGGGAAGTGATCGGCGCACAGTAGGACGGGAACTCGTCGATCGTATCCACATCAAATGTCAGATCCTGGAACATCTCATTCTGCTCCTGGGCACTCTCAGAATAAAATGTACTCATTGTCACCATATCGGCTTCAATATCCTTCCCCTCTGCCAGCAGTTTGCCTCCCAGCTCGGATGTCCCGAATGTCTGGAACATGTACTTTCCTTCATATCCATTCTTGTCCAGCGCATTCTCCATTGCCGTGATCGCTTCCTCGTCGGCGTTGGAATAAATGATCACCTGATCCTCGGAAGAACCTGCGCCGCATCCGGTCAGGCCGAAGCCTGTCACTGCCACTGCTGCTGCCAGTGTGAATGCTGCAGCTCTCTTGAACCCTGTTTTTCTCACTTTTTTCTTCATATCTGTTATATTCTCCTTTCTCCTGCTCCTCTCAGCGAGCTTCTGGAACAATGCCCTGGCGATCAGATTCGTGAATAAGATCAGAAGCGACAGGACAAAGATCTCATTAAATTCATTAAAATACTGCAGTTCCTTGATCTTGGTCGTGATGACCATGGTCCGCGCACCGGCGATAAAGATGACCGCGCTGACCGTTACCATTGCATTTACAAAATAGTAGCTGAACACCTCCAGCAGCGTGGACACTGCGTTCGGCGTGACCACCCGGACAATAGTCTTGATCCATCTGTCCCCCATGAGCATTGCCGTTGTCTCCCAGGATGCGTTCATCTTGGAGAGTGAGTTCTTCATCATCAGATACGGCGTGGAAAAGAAATGCACGATGTTGCATATGATGATGATGGGAAAAGTATTCTGCAGCGGCGTCCCCGTGAACACAAACAGGTAGGAAAGACCGATGACCATGCCCGGGATCGTGTTTGTCACAAGTGCGATGCTGTCGATCACTTTTTTCACTTTCCCGCTGACCGTGCTCCTTGCCGTCACCAGCGCCGCACCGTAGGACATCAGCGTACCGGCCAGCGCTGTGATCACCGCCACCATCAGTGAGTTAAGATACACACCGTACAGCTGTCTGTCCCCGAATACCGCCTGCACATGTTCCATTGTAAAATTAATCCGATAGGGCCATTCTTCGATAAAGGGCACGATAAACATCACAAGGAACATGCAGAGCATGCACACAAGGATAACCGCACTCAGTATCCCGAAAGCCACGTCTCTCTTCGCACTCTTTCTGATCTCGATCGGAGAGATCCTGTTATATCTCACATTGTATTTCTCCAGAATGTGCAGCACTGTGATGCTCACCACCGACGGGATGATCATAACAAGAGCCACCACCGCGCCGTTGCCGAAGTTCGGTACACTTCCCAGCATCTCTGTGTAGAGGACACTTGCCACAACCTCAAACTGTCCGCCCACAGAAGCCGGGATCCCGAAGTCCGTAAAGCAGAGGAAGAAGGTCTGGATAAACGAAGTCGCCAGTGTCCCCAGCAGCGGGATCAGGATCGTCATGCGGAAGGTCTGCAGAGGTGAATCCCCCATCAGCCTGGATACGATCATAAACCGCTTGTCAATATATCCCATTGCATTGTTGATCAGCGTAAACGCAATGGGGAGCGTATAAACCACATAGCCCAGCAGCAGTCCGTTAAATCCGTAAATATTAAAAAGCTGTCTGCCGAAAAGCTGTGTCAGAAGCCCCTGCTTTCCGAAGGAATAGATGATCGCGAACCCATATGTGATCGTGGGAAGGAGCATGGGCAGGACCGCCGCCCTGCTGATAAATCCCTTATACCGTTTTCCCAGATTCGTGTAGTGGATCGTGTATGCCAGGATAAAGGCAAGCACCGTTGTGATCAGCGCGCTGCACACGGAGATCAGAAGGCTGTTCCCCATCGCGCGCAGGAATCCTCTGCCAGTGAGCACTTCAGCATAATGAGCAAGCGAGATGCCGCTTCCGTCCCCGGTGAAGGACTTCACCACCACACTGAGCATGGGCACTGCCAGGAATCCGGCAAAAAAGACCGCCAGCAGCACAAAGATAAGTTTAATCTCTCTGTTCTTTCTCATGGCACTCTCCTCTTCAGCAGACCTGAGCCCGTGCCTGCAGCTGTCCTGCGAACAGGGTGTAGATATTATTCCGCTTGATCTCAAGCTGGTTCAGGATGAATTTCTTCACAAAATTGTTCTCCGGTCTCTCGATGATCTCCTCCGGTCTTCCGAACTGCGCGATCTCTCCGTCGTTAATAATCATGACTCTGTCGGAAAGCGTCAGCGCTTCCTCCGGATCATGGGTAACGATGATGGTCGTCAGATTGTATTCCTTGGCGATCGTCCTGATCCTGTCTTTGATCGACTCCTTGATCACGCCGTCCAGCGCGCTTAAGGGCTCGTCGAGCAGAAGGATCTTCGGCTTCATCACCATTGTCCTTGCAAGTGCAACCCTCTGCTTCTGTCCGCCGGAAAGCTGTCCGATCCGCTTGGTCAGATGTTCCTCGAGCCCCAGCAGCCGTATCAGTTCCTCTACTTCCTCTCTGGAAGAGATCTCCGGCCTGTTTCTGAGGCCGTATGTAATGTTCTGGTATACGTTCAGGTTCGGGAACAGGGCATAGTCCTGAAATACAATGTTAAAACCTCTCTTCTCCATCGGCACATCCGTAAGGTCCTCCCCATTGAAAATGATCCTGCCGCCGTCCGCGTCCACGATCCCGAGAATCAGGTTCAGCAGCGTCGTCTTGCCGCACCCGGACGGTCCTAAGATAGAAACGATCTCTCCCTCCCCGATATCAAGGCTGATATTCTTCAGCACGACTGTGCCGTCATAGCTTTTCTTTACATTTTTCAACTCAAGCATAACACTTACTCCTCTTTACTTTTCAGAAACATTCTACGATTTCGAGCCTGTTTCATTTCCTGCAGAGTGTCCCGCAGGATGCCGTCGGCTTTCCGCTCTCTCCGGCCGCCTGCACGAGAGATTATAACCAGAATATTTTTCGCTTTTCTATCAAGAAAAAATTAAGCCTGTGTAAAGGGATGGTAAACTTTACACAGGCTTAACGTATGTTCAATTGTAGAAAATCTACGGTTTCTTCTTTTTCCTTTTCTCTGCTCCGTACGGGTACGCCCTCTCCCGCACGATCTTCTCTCCCTGATCCAGAAGTCCCACATAGTGTTCGTAATCTGAGGCAATGATCCCCATATAGATCATGTCCACGATCAGAAGCTGCGTCATCCTCGAATAGATGGCGTTTCCGTAAATAAACTGCTCCTGGCTGGTGCAGATCAGGATGTCCGCGTATCTGCAGATCGGAGAATCCCGGAAATTTGTGATGACAATCGTCACAGCACCAGACCGCTTCGCCGTCCGCATCGCGTCCACCGTATCCTTCGACGCGCCGGAATAGGAGATACCCACCGCCACATCTTCATCCGTCAGGCTTCCCGCTGAGATCCTCTGATAATAAGAATCGCTGAAATATCTGCACGGCAGGCCGAGATAGAGAAGCTTCGCCAGCAGATCCTGCGCCGCAACGCCTGAATTCTCCACACTGTAGATATCGATCAGACGCGCTTTCCTGATGGCTTCTACCGTCTTCCGATAGGTCTTGACGGAAAAGTTCTTCAAAGTCTCCTCCATCATCCCCGCCGCCGTGGCAGTCATGTAGGAAGGAATCTCTTCCAGCGTATCCTGCTTCCTGAGTGTATAGCCGAACATCGGTTCCGCCTCACCCTGCTGTTCCGCCTCCGACTGCGCCAGCTCAGATACAAGCTGATACTTAAAATCCTTATACCCGGAAAACCCGAACGCGCGGAGCATCCTGAGCACGGTGGGCTTGCTCACCCCCGCCGCTTCTGCCAGGCGGTCAATGGACAGTTCCGCCGCCTGCTCCATATTTTTCAGGATATAATCCGCCGCCTTTTTCTCCGATTTTCTCAGGTCTCCGTACCCTGACATGATCTGCTTCGCGATTCCGTTCTTCATGATCTCCCTGTAGATTTTCTACAAATCTTTCCTCTCTCTGATAGATTTTTCTTCTGTCTCATTATACCAGAGGGGAAAGCAGGACCGCATCTTCGATTCTGTTAAATCTTCGTAAAGCCGGCGCCTGTTGTAACTGTGCACACTTAACCTCTGCCCTCATGCGCACTCGCAGCGCTGTCCTCCACAATCCCTATTTTTTCATCTTCGGATCAAAGATAAAGGACGCCAGATACCCGAAGATCAGCGCTGCTGAGATCCCCACCGCGCTCGCCTTGAATCCGCCCATGAAGATCCCGATGAACCCGTTCTCATCCACGGCGTCCTTCACCCCCTGCCAGAGCGTATTCCCGAAGCCGAGCAGCGGCACTGAGGCGCCGGACTTTGCAAATTCCTTAAACGGCTCATAGAGGCCGCAGAATCCCAGTACCGCGCCAGTGCACACGAGCAGCACCATCACCCGTCCGGGCATCAGCTTCGTCCGGTCCAGCAGGATCTGCACTGCGGCGCAGACGAGCCCTCCGATCAGAAATGAAACCACATAATCCATACTTTCTTCCTCCTTATCTGCCCTGTCTTATCCTTCTATCTTATCCGTCCTCTCAGCAGTGCTCCAGCACAATCCCGTGGGCGATCCCCGGCACACTGGCTCCCTCATTGTAGCTTACAGTGGACATAAGCGCGCCGGTGGGGACAAAGAGCACTCTCTTCCATTCCCCCTTCTCAATCTTCGGAAGGATAAACGACGCCAGCGTCACTGCCGCGCATCCGCACCCGCTTCCTCCTGCATGGGTATCCTGAGTCTCCTGATCAAAGATCGTCATCCCGCAGTCCATATGGAGCTTCCGGATATCATATCCCTTTCCTTTCACAAGGTCCAGAAGGATCGACTGACCCACATATCCCAGATCACCCGTGACGATCCGGTCATATTCCTCCGGCTCCCGCTCCATATCATGCAGATTCTGAACGATCGTATCCATCGCTGCCGGCGCCATACACGCCCCCATATTCTGTGAATCCTTCAGTCCGTAGTCCACGATCTTTCCCACCGTAACGCCTGTGATCCGCACATGGCTCTTCCTCGTCCCGACCAGGAAGGCGCCGCTTCCGGTCACGGTCCAGTGGGCGGACAGCGGTCTCTGGCTGGCATAGCCCAGAGGGAAACGGAACTCCTTCTCCGCGCTCCCGAAGTGGCTGGACGTCACGGCAAGCATATACTCTCCGTACCCCGCCGCTGTGCTCATTGCAGCCAGCGCGAGCGCCTCGCCGGATGTGGAGCATGCCCCATACAGCCCGAACATGGGGATCTGCAGCGCCTCCACGCCCATGGAGGTGGCGATACCCTGCCTGAGCAGATCCCCGCCGAACAGATACCTCACTTTCTCCGCTTTCACATGCGCCTTTCCAAGTGCCAGCGTACACGCCTCCTTCTGCATATTGCTTTCCGCTTCCTCCCAGGTCTGCGCGCCGAACAGATCGTCCTGATTCACCATATCGAACAGCTTCGCCAGCGGACCCTCCGCCTCCTTGCTCCCCGCCACCGACGCCGCGCTGATAATATAGGGAGCCTGCGAAAACACAATGCTCTGACTTCCTCTTACCTGATCCATAATCCCGTCTCCATTTCTGATTCATCCTCCGGCACGCCATTTTATCCGGTCATTTTATTTATCCGGCCCGCCTTCCCCGGATCCGTCTTGTCCCACTCCGTCAGTTAGTCAATTTCGGAGCCAACGCGCTGGAGGACTGCTTTGAGAGTTATTATCTTCCTCCTGTTCCTAAAATATACCTGCAAAAACTGCAGAAAATGGAAAATGCAGTATAATCTGAGCTGTTTGTCAGATACTTAATAAATGACTGGTTAGCATCGCGCAGAATGATTTCTTCATATGCAGGCCGAAGGAATGAGGCGCAGCGGCGGCATCGATTTGCACGCCGCCGCAGATGAAAAATCACGCAGCCCTCGTCAAAGTCTTAGGTGGAGCCGGACTTTTGCCCGCCTCCATCACAAAAAAGAAGCGCCGGAGGATAACCGGCGCACTCAAAAACAAAAGGAGGCACTCATCATGGATAAAGTGCAGCGCATGAAACAACAGAAACAGTATGAAGACTATGTAAAAAAGAAAACGCCCCGGCACAATGTATGGCTCAACATGCTCAAGGCATTTCTCCTTGGCGGGACAATCTGCTTTCTCGGACAGGTGATCTATCACTACTGTGAGATGCAGAAGCTCTCTGCCGACGAATGCAGCAGCTGGACCTCTCTGCTCCTGGTCCTCATCAGCGTACTCCTCACCGGAACAGGAATCTATCCCCGTCTGGCGAAATGGGGCGGCGCCGGAGCCCTCGTTCCGATCACCGGGTTCGCCAACTCCGTGGCAGCGCCCGCCATTGAATATAAAAAGGAAGGACAGGTCTTCGGCATCGGCTGCAAGATCTTCACCATCGCCGGTCCCGTCATCCTGTACGGAATCGTCACAAGCTGGGCGCTGGGCCTGCTCTACTGGGTGTGGACACTGCTGAACTAGAGGGAGCCGATGGGCTCCCTCTACGATGTGTCAGCGAAACATTTGATTGTGATACATATTTTATAGAAAGACTGAGACAACAAAGCCCCATTCTGACTGCATAACTTAAGCAGGATGGAAATTCGTTTTTCAGTATGTGGATGGAAATTATTTCATCTCTCTACGGCTGAGCCTGGAGGGCGAAAAAGGAAGTTGTCAGATTCCGGAGAACTGAATAGAACGCTTTCATTTTGCATTTTCAGAAAGCCTCTGTATAAAACTGTCCCTGTCACCATCCCCGGAAGAAGAACAGGCACGCTCCAATCCCCTTTCCCAATGCCATGCTGATCACAAAGGCCGTCAGATATCTCACGATCCGCGCCCGGCGCATAAACACCGGGAACACATTCAGAATCTCCGCCAGAGCCATCGCCCAACATCCTACAAAAATCCCTGCAAACAGTCCGAACACTGCCAGGAGAGCTGTCCCTAGAGGGACGCCGATATGGAACACGTATATGATATTTCCGACGATCCCGCCTAAAGCTACGCAGTCTTCATAGAACAGGATCTTTTCCCCTGTATGCGTCCTGTCGGCAAAGTCCGCGATGACGCCCAGCTCGACAATGAAAGAGAAAAGCCCCGCCGCCACTGCCATGCCAGCGCTAATTCCGATGACTGCCAGGAGCACCTGAGCTGCCCACATCGATCTCCTCCCCCTTTCTCGCAGAGTCCTCGATCAGCGTCGTCTGAATATCATTTTCATAGAGCCGCATCTGAACTTCCATGGGAGTAGGATCCACCGTGAACCGCTTCTTTCCGAAATGATTGAAAAAGATCAGGATCCCCACTGTCAGCCCGAAAGAATATGCGATCTCCAGGATCGTAAACCCGCTCGTCTCCTGACCGGTCACAAGTTCATGGATCTGCGCGAACAGTTTTGTCACATCGACGTCGTTGTTGAACGCCATGATGGAAAACGCTGCCCCGCAGAATGTGACCAGAGCGACAAACACTGCTTTCAGAAGATGCCAGAACTTTGCGGGAGTCTTCTGATCCTCGTAAGTAATGATAATATCCGCCTCTCCCAGATTCTGCACTTCGATATTCGGATATTTCTCATGGATACAGGATATAATCTTCAATACAGAGACGACGAATCTCTGTTTTCCCTGCTGCGGTACTTTCATCAGCTTCAGAGCCTTGATCTTCGGAATGACTGTCCTGTCCCCGCACTCCATTGTCAGGATATCTCCCAGAGTGATATCCTTTTTTGTGACCTCCACATCGCAGTCTCCTTTGATGTAGAGAGTTGCTTTCTCAGCCGGCATATTCTATCACCTCCGGAGCAAGAATAAGAAATCCTTCACTGCTCTGCTGCGAAGGCGCGCTCAGATAATAGAGGATCCCGATCACAACCGCCGCCAGCACGGCGATCAGCAGACAGATCCACACTTTTTTCTTTCCTTCATCCATGTCTTTCACCCGACCTTTCTCCCGCAGCGCCTGACTCTGCGCCGGACACATATTTTTCACTACTGTAGTATCCGAAGATCGGATGAAATTATGTGTCGATTTTTCAAACTGTTTTTCTGCATATCCGGGACCGCCGCCCTGGAACGCGCTGTTTCCCTGCGGTGCACGCCCTGCCCGCTTTCATCATCTGCGGGTTTATCTTCCGCGTCTTCGGAGATCCTCCAGGATCCGCTTCTCCAGCCTGGACACCTGGACCTGGGAGATTCCCATGATCCTGCCCACATCAGACTGTGTTTTTTCTGCAAAATATCTGAGATAGATGAGCTGTCTCTCTTTCGGCTCCAGCGTCTCCAGAAGCTGCTTTAATACCATACGGTCCAGGATCCGGTCCTCTTTGCGCTCCTTTTCCTCGATCTTGTCCAGCAGGCGGATCTCACTGCCCTCCTTCTGGTGAATGGGGCGGTAGAGAGATTCCACCTCGCTTCCCGCCTCCATTGCCTGCACGATCTCCTCCTTGTCCACTCCCATCTCTCCGGCAAGCTCTTCCAGAGTCGGCTCTCTGCCGAGCCGGTCTGTCAGCTTCTCCCTTGTCTGAAGGCTCCTGACAGCCAGCTCTTTCAGCGACCGGCTGACCTTGATCATCCCGTCATCCCGCAGGAAGCGCTTGATCTCGCCCGAGATCATGGGGACCGCATAGGTAGAAAACTTCACATCATAGGACAGATCGAACTTGTCGATCGCCTTCAGAAGGCCGATACTCCCGATCTGGAAGAGATCCTCCGCCTCTGTGCCCCTGCCGTAGAAACGTCTGACAACGCACCAGACCAGCCCCACATTTTCTTCTACAAGCTGTTCCCTCGCTTCTTTATCTCCATCGTGTGATTTCCTGATCAAAGCGATTGTGTGGTCCATATCTCCCTTCCTTTTCCGATGGTCTTCTTCATCTTCACCTTCGTGCCTTTTCCCGGCTCCGATTCAACCTCCACACTGTCCATGAAGGCTTCCATAAAGGCGAAGCCCATACCGGAGCGGTCCTGTTCCGGCTTGGTCGTGTACATCGGGCGCATCGCTTCCTCGATGTCCTCGATTCCCTTCCCTTTGTCGCTGACCTCGACCGTGAAGACATTCTCATCGATCCGGCAGTGGATGCTCACCTTATGCACCTCGTTCTCATACCCGTGGATGATCGCGTTTGTCACCGCCTCGGACACAGCGGTCTTGACATCCGCCACTTCCTCCACTGTCGGATTGAGCTGAGTCATGAAAGATGCCACCGCCACCCTGGCAAATCCCTCGTTTGCCGATCTCCCGTCAAATCTGATCTCCATTTCATTCGTATTTCTCATGATTCGTCCTCCTCATATATCTTCATTATTTTTGTCACTCCCGACAGTGTCAGGATCTTCTTGATCCGCGCATTCGCATGAACCGCCCATACTTCTCCTCCGATCAGGCAGATCGTCTTATACCTTCCCATGATAACCCCTATTCCAGAACTGTCCATGAAATCTGTTCTCTCAAAATCAAAGATCACATACTTGATATGGTTTCTGTCGATCACCGCATCCGCCTCCCGCTTCATTTCCTCTGCATTGTGATGGTCCACCTCGCGGGGCAGATAGATCGTCAGACAGTTCTCCTGGACCTGATATTTCATATTATCCTACTCCTCCTCTACGGGACACACCGTCCCTGCTTTCCCGGCTCTCCCGCCGCCGGATCTGCATCTGCGCCACAGCTCCGGCGGACTGCGCCGTGCCCTTTTCGGGCAAAGAAAAAAGGATATGCATTTTCAGCATATCCTTATCTTTCGTATATTCTTGATTCACTTCTTCTTTAATTCGGGCTGTCCGGCCTGTATCTGTGCTCTTCTCCGGCTTCTGCAGCGGTGCGTCCATACTTTTTCCACAGTTTCGGCCTATTCTCCGTCATCATCAGAAGCCGCTGTCCCGTTGATCTCATTCAGCCCGTCCTGAGCGTCAGCAGCGTAGTCGCTGTCAGGGAACAGCTCGATCACACGGTTAAAATACGTTGTCGCATTTGCCGTGTCTCCGCTGCCCTGGTATGCCTGCGCAAGACGCAGGAGCGCTTCCCCGTCATAGTAGGACTCATTCATCGTCACGACCATGGACAGTGTGGAGATCGCATCCTGATAGCTTCCGGTCTGCAGATAATACTCACCCGTCGGGAAGAGATCATCGCATGCGTCCGGGAACACATCGTTCGCTATCGTATCATAGCTGTTCTGCCCGTTGGTGCCAAGCAGGTCTCTCTGCACGGTCAGGAGCGCCTGGGCAATATCAGAATCGCTGTACTCTCTCGACTCATACTGGGTGACCGCATTGAGCAGGTTCTCATAGCTCTCCGATCTTGCGGCTGCCTGCTGTGCCTCCGACTCCGAATTCTCACCTGCCGCGCGATACTCGTCCAGCGTCCTTGTCTGGGCGCTGATCTGGGCTTCCAGAGAGTTGATCTGGGCGCTGTACTCCCGCATCTGGTTGTTCATGCGTTCTGACTTGGACTGGTTTACAGCAGGTGCTACAAGGAACCAGATGATCGCCGCTCCGATCACAGCTCCGACAAAAAGATTCGCCACTGCCAGCCGCCCGGCCAGCTCCTTTGCGGCGGAATAGCGCGGCTGTATGATCGTCTCATTCCCGAGACTGTACTCTACGGCGTCATCCCGTTTCTTTTCCTTCTTTCCCCGTCTGCCTCTCTGCTTCGTCAGTTCATGCAGATACCGGAGAGTCATCTCGTTTGTCGTATCCAGTTTTCTCGCGGTACGCAGCACCTGTCTCGCTTTCGAGTACTGCTCTGTATGTAAATAGAGCAGCCCCAGAAGCTGATACGCTTTGAGAAAAGTCGGATGGGATGCGATAACCTGCTTCAGCTGGATCACAGCCAGATCCTCCCCGTTCTGCTGGCAGTATACCAGACACTGATTGTATTTTTTTACAGCCTGGTTGATGATCTCAAGCTCATTCGCCGCAGACTGTACTTTGTTTATATACTCATTTGCAATGTTGTCCCGGGGGCGGAAATTCTTGCTGATGATCCACTCCACCAGCGCTTCCGCAACTTCTCCAACCCCATAATAGACAAGTCCCAGCAGATTTCTAGCCGCAATATTCTCCCTGTTATACTGCAGACTTCTGCGCAGAGACAGGATCGCCCCCGACATATCCCTGATCTGCGCCTTGCACAGACCGTCATTATACCAGTAGTTGGACTGATATAATATCTTCTTCGTATAATTCATTTATACCCACCACTATCTTTCTGTTGCAGTTCATCTGTACCGTATCATTTCTTCTTATCCATGACCTCTCTCAGAAGATCCGTCATATCCGACAGGTCCTCCTGATAGACAGCCTCTTCAATGTCCTCCACCTCAAGGCACGGTTTGAATTTTTTGATTTCTTCTTCATAATTCAGCATGATATGACCTCCTGAATCAGACTCTTGATCATCCCGGTCAGATAGAGCGATCCCAGACAGTATACTGTCCGCCCCCCGCGGTGTGAAAGCACATATCGCAGCGCTTCTTCTGCCGACTCTATCACAACGACCGGTCTGTCGGTATATTTTTCAAACAGTTTTCCAAGTGTTCCGGCCTCTGCGGCGCGGCGGTCCGATATAAGGGTGACGACATAAAAATCCGCCTGCACTCTCCGGCACAGGCATTCGATCATCGCCTCATACTCCTTGTCGCGCACTGCCGAAAACAGTATGATATTTCCTTTTTCATTCTGAGGGACACTCTCTGCAAATGCCTCCACGGCACTTATGTTGTGCGCCCCGTCAATGTACACCCCCGGCAGGATCTCTTCCATCCTTCCGGCCCACTTCAGTTCTGCCAGAACCTGCCGCCATCTCTGCGGATGGCCGGCTTCTCCGAAGAGATAACGCATGACTCCACGTGGTATTTCCATAATAAGCATTTGAACAGGAAAATGCAATATGTTTGTCCTCAATTCCGAGAATTTCGTACGCATCTTTCCCGATTTTTTTACAGAAAGTATGAAGCTCCTCCGCCTTTTGCCGGATCACCTCATCGCTCTCTTCACTTGTCTGCGCATAGAACACAGGCACGCCGGATTTGATGATCCCTGCCTTCTCCGAAGCGATCTCTCCGATCGTATCTCCCAGATATTCCATGTGGTCCATGCCGATGGAGGTGATGATTGAGACGAGCGGCTGCTCCACCGCATTGGTGGCGTCAAGCCGGCCGCCCAGGCCGGTCTCCAGAACAGCATATTCCATCCCTCCCTCAGCAAACGCCAGCATCGCCATGCCGAACAGGAACTCAAAAAACGTCGGATGGGCCAGTCCCTCTCCCTCCATTTTTTTCACCGCAGTCAGTGTCCGCTCAAACACTTCACAGAATCTGTCGTCCGGTATCTCTTCTCCGTCCAGGACGATACGCTCATTGATCTTCACCAGATGGGGAGACGTAAACAGTCCCGTGCGCTTCCCCTCTGAGCGGAGCATGCCGTCCAGATAGGCGCACACGGAACCTTTTCCGTTGGTTCCCGCCACATGGAGGACCTTCAGGCCCTCCTGCGGGTTCCCAAGATATTCCAGAAATTTTCTTGTATGATCCCCATCATTCTTTTTCGTGAATTTCGGAATATCGAGTATATATTTTACAGCTTCTTCGTATCTCATTCTTCCGTTTCTTCTTCCTCAGTCACAAACGCCTGCCTGCCGTTTTCCACCGCATCCGGAGCTTCGGGCACCTCTGTCAGACTTCCATCCCGGTATTCATAGGTTTTCGACGTCCGGAAGATCGTATTACTTGACCCGACCTGGGCCACCATGATGGTATCTCCATCGTTCAGCTCCGACTCTTCCAGATCAAGCCGCGTGTTGTTCAGGAATTTTGTAGTCTGTTTCTCACCGTTGATATAAACCTTGCTCTGCTTCGTAAAATTGCTTCCATAGATGCTGTAGGAGCCGTCAAGCTGAGACACGACCTCTGTGATCCCGGCATCCTTGACTCCCATGACCATATGTCCTTCTGTGATCGGAGCGCCGCTCTCTTCATAGACATACTGCCTGCCGTACATGATATCATACTGGAGCAGCTCCAGGTCAGCAAGATAGTTCTTCGTCTGGCGTCTCTGCTGATGATAGTTGAACACCGTACCGGAGTGGATGTCCAGCCGGTCGAACACTTCCGCCATGATCTGATATGCCGCCAGGTTGCCGTCCTGCTTCTCAAGTCCGATATTATCCCAGATCACGTAGTTCGTATTATAGAGATATTTGCTCTTTAAGTCCTTTGCCTCCAGATCCATGGTCGGAAGATGATCCCCGTAGAACACCAGCACTGTAGGCTCATTTCTCGACTCCACTGCATTGATGAGCTCGCCCACAAACTTATCCATCTCATGGACCTCATTCACATAGTATTCCCAGGCATTCCGCTTTCCTTCATCCTCCACGCCGCTCACGATGATCTCCGGATTTTCCAGTGTCGGCTCGGTAGGATAATCCCCGTGGCCCTGGACGCTGATCGTAAAGACAAAATCCTGCCCTTCCGTCGTATCCATGGACTCCATGATGTTCGGGACAAGAATATCATCCGTCGCCCATCCCTTCGGCGTTGTATGAAGGATATTCATGAACTCTTTACTCGTATAGTGATCAAAGCCCATGTTATTGAATACCTGCGCGCGGCTGTAGAAGTTTCCTCCGTTGTTGTGAAGCGCCTCCGCTCCGTAACCCAGGCTCGTAAGAGCCGTTGCAGCACTCTCCAGTACCTTTGTCTTGGCATAAGTCTTATACGGATATTCCCCCGGCCCGAAGAAACGCATGCTCATGCCGGTCAGCACCTCAAACTCCGTGTTCGCCGTACCGGCTCCCACGGACGGCACCTTGAAATACCCGGTGGAATATTCATTGAACAGTTTTCTCAGATTCGGGATCGGATCCTCAGAGAACCGGAGCCATTCCACCTCTGTCGGGTCAAAGAAAGACTCCAGCTGCACAAACATGATATTCGGCAGCTCATCCTCGGATCTCCCGGTCTCGCTCTTTGTGATCGCACCGTTATTGCTGATCTCCGCCATCGTCTCCTCGCTGTAACCGGACGGCTCGTTGATCCCTGTGTTGAACAGGCTGGCAGAGAAGCAGTACGGAAAACCATAATCTTCATATGCAAAGGCGATATTTCCGAAATAATTGGAGATAACCCTCTGGTCAACCGCCGCGTCTGTCAGGAACGCGCACGCTCCAAAGGAGACTGCAACACCGCCCAGCGCGATGATCCGGTGCATCTTTCCGGTAAACTGGCCGCCGCGGCGCCACATGGACACGATCCACAGGATCAGAGCCACAACACCGATGATGATCATGATCAGCTCAAATGTATTAAAATAGTTTCCTGTCAGCTCAAGTGCGTCCGACAGAACCTTTAAGTCCTGGGCATTGAACGGCGTCACCCTCTTTGTAAGGAGATATCCGTTGCAGGTCCCTAAGAATACCCAGAACACACTGATCAGTATTCTGGCAAACACTCTCCGCCGCACCAGGTACACAATGGAAAATGTGGCGAAGATCAAAAACGCATTGTACAGGAACACCAGCGGTGTTCCCACCATATAATCCCATGCTTCAAAAAAGGAGAGTCTGGAGATCAGTTCGATCAGAAAATTGATCACGCAGGCAAGCAGAAAATGAAGCGGCAGTGACAAACGGTTCATCCATTTATACACCGGCTGCATCTTTCTCGCGAACCTGCTGCTGCGCCGCTCCTCCAGAATGCGCCGGCGCCGTTCCTTCTTTTCCTGAAAATGTCTCTTGATATCTTCTTTCTTCAGATTTCTGATTTTGACAAAGAATCCCTTGATATCAGGTTTCCTGATATGAATGCGTTTCATCTGTGACCTCTCTTCTTTTTTCATTCAGGCGGTCCTGTCAGTTCAGGCCCGCCATTCTCTCTTTCACCTGAGCAAGCATCTGTGTATATTTCTCCAGCTTGTCACGCTCTTCCTGCACTTTTGCCGCAGGCGCCTTGCTCACAAATTTCTCATTAGACAGCATCCCCTCTGCTCTCCTGATCTCTTTGTTCAGTCTCTCTTCTTCCTTTGTCAATCTCTCTCTTTCCTGTTCCAGATCCACCAGTTCGTCCAGCGGCAGATAGACTACTGCGTCCGGAACTACAATGGACACTGCATTATCGTCCACGCCCTCCTTCGTCGGACGGATAATGATATCATTCGCCATCATCAGCGGCATGACAGACTCTTTAAAGCTCTCGATCCCCTCACAGATCGCAGCGTCTCCGCAGATCATGTAGACCTTCGTCTTCCTGCTGTTCGGCACATCCATCTCAGAACGCATGTTGCGGATCCCTCTTGTGACCGCCTTCACATGCTCCATCACATTCTCGTCCGCCGGGAAGCACAGCTCTTCCGTGTACTTCGGCCATGAAGATATCATCAGGGACTCCTCCTCCGGTACAAGCGCGCTGTAGATCTCTTCTGTGATAAACGGCATGAACGGATGCAGCAGCTTGAGCGCCTGTCCGAGCACAGTCTTCAGCACCCAGAGCACACAGTCTGCTGCAGCCGGGTCTTCTTCTGCGTGGTAAATACGGTATTTTGCAAGCTCCACATACCAGTCGCAGAACTCATCCCAGATGAAATCATAGACTTTCTGCACCGCGATCCCCAGCTCGAACTTATCCATGTTCTCGGTGACATCCTTCGTCAGCGTGTTCACCTTGGACAGAATCCAGCGGTCAGCCGGTGTGAGCAGCTTCTCATCCGGTCTTTCGATCACATTTTCCTTCATATTCATAAGGATAAACCGTGACGCATTCCACACTTTATTCGCAAAGTTCCTGCTCGCCTCCACTCTCTCATTGTAGAAGCGCATATCATTGCCCGGCGCATTTCCCGTGACCAGGGTAAGCCTTAATGCGTCCGCGCCGTACTTGTCGATGATATCCAGCGGATCGATTCCGTTTCCTAAGGACTTGCTCATCTTCCTGCCTAAAGAATCTCTCACAAGACCGTGGATCAGCACGGTGTGGAACGGTGATTTTCCGGTGTGCTCATATCCGGAGAATACCATACGGATCACCCAGAAGAAAATGATATCGTATCCTGTCACAAGCACATCTGTCGGATAGAAGTAATCATAATCCTCGGTGTGCTCCGGCCATCCCAGTGTGGAGAAGGGCCACAGAGCAGAGGAGAACCAGGTGTCCAGCGTGTCCTCATCCTGTGTCAGATGGGTGCATCCGCAGTGCGGACACTTCTCCGGCATTCCTTTGGAGACAACGACCTCTCCGCACTCGTCACAGTAGTACGCCGGGATCCTGTGTCCCCACCAGATCTGGCGGGAGATGCACCAGTCCTTGATATTTTCCAGCCAGTGCAGATAGATCTTGTTGAATCTCTCCGGCACAAACTTCAGCTCACCTTTTTCCAGGGCTGCGATCGCCGGCTTAGCAAGCTCATCCATCTTGACGAACCACTGCTGCTTGATCAGCGGCTCCACTGTCGTACCGCAGCGGTCATGAGTTCCCACTGCATGAGTGTGGGGAACCACCTTTACAAGATATCCCTGCTCCTCAAGGTCCTTCACGATGGCTTTTCTCGCCTCATAGCGGTCCATTCCTGCGTATTTGCCGCCCTTCTCATTGATCGTGGCGTCGTCGTTCATGATGTTGATCTCTTCCAGGTTGTGGCGCTTGCCCACCTCGAAATCGTTCGGGTCATGTGCCGGCGTGATCTTCACCGCACCGGTTCCGAACTCTTTGTCAACATAGTAGTCTGCAACGATCGGGATCTCTCTTCCAACCAGCGGCAGGATCACGTTCTTTCCGATCAGATCTTTATATCTCTCATCGTCCGGATGTACCGCGATGGCAGTATCTCCCAGCATGGTCTCCGGACGTGTGGTCGCAATCTCGAGGAATCGGTCCGTGCCCACGATCGGGTATTTAATATGCCAGAAGTGTCCTTCCTGCTCCTCGTGCTCTACCTCGGCGTCGGAAAGAGACGTCTTACATTTCGGGCACCAGTTGATGATCCTGGACCCTTTGTAAATATATCCCTTCTTATATAAATTGATGAATACTTCTTCCACAGCTTTGGAACATCCCTCGTCCATGGTGAAACGCTCTCTGTCCCAGTCGCAGGAAATTCCGAGCTGCTTTAACTGGTTCTCGATCGTTCCCGCATACTCTTCCTTCCACTGCCATGTCCTCTTTAAGAATCCCTCGCGGCCAAGTTCCTTCTTATCGATTCCCTCTTCCTTGAGCTGGTTCGTTACCTTGACCTCTGTGGAAATGGCTGCGTGGTCTGTTCCCGGAATCCAAAGTGCATTGTATCCCTCCATCCTCTTATAGCGGATCAGGATATCCTGCAGCGTATTGTCAAGGGCATGTCCCATATGGAGCTTTCCCGTAATGTTCGGAGGCGGCATCACCGTCGTGAACGGCTTTCTGCTCCTGTCCACCTCAGCGTGAAAATATTTTCTCTCACACCATTTGTCATACAGCTTTTTCTCGATCTTCTTCGGATCGTAAGTCTTTTCCAGTTCCCTGCTCATGATTTCCTCCTTGTTCACCCTCATAGTTCAAGACTTGTATCTGTCCTGCGGTATTTGGCCGTACCCGTCCGCCGGGACTGCCTTATACCCGCATTTTGTTTCACGGAATCTTCACAGTTTTCTGCAAAGAAATCGCCCTTTACATCTGTATGTAAAGGGCGAATTTCCGCGGTACCACCTTATTTCATATATACGTTCGCATGATGTACAGCATCCGCTCCCGCACATACCTCTGAGGTCTTTTAACGCAGACCACTCGGGATATCCTACTCTGCCGTCTTATGCCGTCCGTTCAGATATCCGGTTCAGAAGCTACCTTCCATCATCCTTTCCCGAAGCCGCCTTCCAGCCGGGACAGCCCCGGACAGCTCTCTCTGGCGGAAGTAATGATGTACTCCTCTTCCTCAACACCTTTTTCATTCTGCTGAATATCATAGCGGTCGGGTCCGGATTTGTCAAGATGTTTAGATAATCTTAAGATATTAGGCAGCTCATCCACCCCGCATCTCACGTATCATACTGACAATGTCATATCCATAATTGTCTCCCGTCGCCCATCCGACGCCCTCCGGGTTCTCCTGCTGCCCCAGCCATTCCACATAGGGCGCGGATCCCTTCTTCACATACTCGTACCGGTCGTCCACACACTCCTGCGCAAGGGCGTCTGTGGTGGCATAGGCCTTCAGATGCTGGATCTGTGCGCGTATCCCGGTGCGCACATCTGGGTACGAATTGCCCGGGACTCCGCCTCCGGTCGTCCCCAGCCCGGCAAAATTAAACTGCTCGATGGACGCGTCTCCCCCGTACTGGAGGAATCCCGTCTCTTTCATTGTCTGGGCGAACGCGACTTCCGGGCGTACGCCTTCTGCGCATGCCTCATCATAATACATCTGGCAGAACGTCTCGATGGAGTCCGCCCCGCCCTGGGACAGCGCTTCCGACGGGTACGTCTCGCCGGAGGCGTTGAAGTAATCCACCATTTCCTGCGTCGTCACAGAACTGCTGCCCATGATCGGATACTGCCCGTCCGCGATCGCTTCTTCTGCCCCGGCAGAAGCATCTGCTGCGCTGTTCTCCGCTTCGGATCCACTGTCTGTCCCCGCATCCTCTTGAACTGTCTGGGTCAGTTCTTCCGAGGCATTCACCGCCTTTTCAAAAAGACCGGCGCGGCCGCCGGCGGCGAGCCCAATCACCAGAAGGACTGCAAGTCCTGCTTCCATATATAATTTCAGGCGCTCTTTTTTCCGCTTCATACAGTCCTCCTTTCAGTTGTCCTGTACCATATTTATCCTTTATAACACAAAAATATGCAGATAAGCAAACAAAATCATAATTTTCTTCCGCCTGCATATACTATGGTGAAATCTGCTGTATTCTGATTTTATAACTGGGAGATTATCTATGAAACGATTGAAATTATACCTGATCCTGGGTTTCCTCTTCACTGCCGTGCTGGGGACCATCTGGCATTTTCTCTATGACTGGACCGGGCGGGGCGCCATAGCCGCGCTCTTCTTCCCGGTGAACGAATCCACATGGGAGCACATGAAGCTGATCTTTTTCCCCATGCTCCTATGCACGGTCTTTCTCGCAGCCCGTTTTAAGGAGGAATATCCCTGCATGCCCGGCGCTCTCCTGGCGGGGAATCTTCTGGGGACTCTGAGTATCCCCGTGACATTTTACACGTATAAAGGAATTGTCGGCCGCAGTTTCCCCGCGGCCGACATTGCAGTGTTCCTGGCCGGCGTGCTGATCGCTTTCCGAACCGCCTGGGTCCTGAGAGAATCGCCCGCCGTCTGCCAGTATCGTAATCTTATTTATTTGTTCACAGCCTGCTTCGCGGTGCTATTCTTTGTCTTTGCTTTCTTTCCGCCCGCGATCGGCCTGTTTGCCAAGCCCTGAACCTGCCGCGCATACAAGGGCGAGGGCTGCCGCCGCTGCGTACAGCGGTACTGCCGGGGAGCTGTCCCCTGTCTTCACCGCGCGGTCCGCGCTGCTGTTCACAGTTCCCGCGCTTCCTGAGCCCGTACTTCCTGTGTCCCTGCCGCCTGCTTCTGTGCTTTCAGTTCCGTTTCCTGAGCCGGCTGTGCCGGTTCCGCTGTTTCCTGTATCTGTATCAGCGCCGGCTGTATCTGATCCGCCTGCTTCTGTCTTCGCCGTAAGTCCGGCCAGTGCAGCCTTGAGAGCGGACTGTGCTTCTTCTACCTGCTCCTTGTCCGCCTGATCGTTGTCAAATACAGCGGCCGCATCTGCAAGCGCTGCTGTGAGAGCCTGTACAGACTCCTCCGTATATGCCTCTGTGTCAACAGACTGCGCCTGGCTGATCAGCTCCTCGAGGAGCCCCTTATCCGGTTTCAGACGGAGATTGCCCATCGCGGCGAGAAGTTCTCTCCAAGCCTCCTCGATCTCCTTCTCCATCGCATTCTCATCGGCTGCCACTGCTTCTGCGCTGCTCAGAGCCTCTGCAAAGACGTCCTGTCCTGCCAGGAGATATCTGTCAAGGTCCAGGCTCTCTGCCATCGCGATCACCTTGTTCAGGTCTGTCTTGTCACCCTGCTTAAACGACAGGTACTGCATCGCGCGTACCAGCTCCTGCCAGCTCTCGTCCACCATCTCCTGCGTCACCGATGTATCGCCGGCTTTCACCTGCTCCACGATCTCTTCTGCATTGGCGAGCGCCGCGTTGAATTTCTCAACGACAGCCGGGACAACGTCTGTCAGGTCTGCATCCTTTGCAAGCTCGATCGCGTACTCCAGCAGCGCTGTTGAGACGGCTGTCTCCGGTTTTTCCGCGTCGTAAGACAGGGTCAGCTCGAAGCTCTCTCCTGCCGCCGCGCTTGTATCGACGGTAATGTCCGCGCCGTCCGCCGTCACATTCACCGATACTTCCTGATCCCCGTCCACGTACTGAAGGTTCTTATATCCGCTGACATGGATCGTCACGGAATCCTGCGTCTGGGACGGATCTGAGATGCCGAGCTTCAGCGTGCCGTCCTCCTCTTTCATCGTGACAGAGGACGCCTGGTCTGCGGAGACATTTCCCGCACTTGCGGCTGTCCAGAACTGGTATCCGGATGCGCCGGAGGACCTGTCTGCTGCTGCCTGCACTTCGGCTGTATTGGAGATGATCTTGATCTCTGAAGCGGAAGCATACTCGGCTGTCTCCTCCTCGGTCCTGCCAGGCAGAAGGACATAGGCGTAGTCTTCCACGCCTTCTTCCGTGCCGTCTCCGTGGGACACTGCAAGGCTTAAGTAGTCTCTTGTCACATCCTCTGAGCCTGCCGCGCCGTCTGCCACTGCTCCGTTGATATCCTGGAAGCTTCCTGTGCGCGCCTCTCTCTTGATCTCAAGATCTTCGCCTTCCGGGAAATAATATCCGATGCTGTCCGTGCCGTTATTTCCCTCGATCCATGCATATTCCGCGCCTGCCGCGCCGCTCTCTCCAAGCTCTGCCTGCGCCTCTTCGCCGTCAACCACGAGTGTGTTCGATCCGTCGTCCCGGATCTGCTTGTTCTCGATGATCGTCTCTGTATCTTTTGTGATTCCGCTGATGTCCGTTCCAAGGGCCACTACTTCGTCGTCGAAAGCAAACCACGCCTTCTTCGCCGTCAGATCTGTGTTCTGTCCGTGGAAGTCCATAGCGATCGTCGCATACAGGTCGTCTACGGATGATCCGCCTGCATAATCTTTGTCGCTTGTGTACGCAAGACCGGACTCATAGTTCGTCCCCTCTGTGTGGTCTGTCGTGATTCCCGGCAGGCCGTGCGGATCGATCGTGTTCCAGTAATTGTTGGAGAACTGACCTGTATCGCCGTTGTACAGGAACAGAGCGCCGTCTGAGATGTGCCAGCCCTTTGAGTTTTCTTTGTTCATATACTCAAAGTTTCCGGTCCTGCTGGAAAACATGCTGATTCCCAGTGTATAGCCTTCTCTGTGGACCGCCGCCTTGTCCATGCTGCCGAAGATCTTCGTGTACGGCGTTCCGTCGTCGGCTTCAAGGCTTTCGTCCGCCGCGAGCTGTTTTGCCGCGATCATGGAAGACGCTTCCATTCCGCTGTAGAATGTATCAAGGTTCTCTGCCCCGGCGAGCACCTGTTTCTTCGCAAAACTTAAGAGCTGCTCTTTTCTGTCCTCCGGCGCTCCGTCTGCAAGAAGCACGACCGCTTCCAGGATTCCCCGGCCGGTCTCAAGCTCTGTATGGCTGGGTCTCGCGATGCTTCTTCCGCTCACCATATCCATCATGGCTCCGTCTGCGAACAGCGGGCGGTATCCTTCCCATATCCAGGTATAGACGCTTTCCAGGTCGTCTGCTGAAGCCTGCCATGCCGTGTCATTCGAAAGAAGCAGGATGCGCTCGATCCCCTTCAGAAGCGTAAGCCCGTATCCTCCCGTATAGGCGAGATTGCTGTGCTGGATACAGGAGCCGTCCTCGTAGAAGCCATCGCCCTCCGTGACGAACCCGGTCACCGTGCCAAGCGCGTTGACCGCAGCTCCGATCCCGTCCTGCGTATTGCCGATGGCGCTCCGAAGCGCTGCCACAAGGGATGTATCCATCAGGTTGGCGCTTGTCATCTCCATCGTGCCCCAGCCCTGCACCTTGTATACGATGGTCGGGTCCTGGTTGAACCGGTAGAGCGTTGCATAGAACTTATCGATCTGCTCCTGGGACAGGTCGTCGTACATCAGGATCACTGTGCTTCCCAGCGCCTGCGGGATGCCGATCTCCCAGTGCCACCAGTTTCCGTAGAGCTGTTTCTCCACATTATAGTTTTCATTGTATCCGTTGTCATACAGCCACTCAAGGGCGTACAGGATGCGTTCTTTCAGGTCTTCGTCGTGATAGAGCCTGCAGTTCTCCGCCGCATATGCTGTCGCCATCGCCTGCAGACGGGTATATGCCGTATTCAGATCCTCTGTGTAGGAGGCGTCAGAGGTCGCCACGTACTTGATCTCAAGGTCAAGATCGCTCCAGAGTGCGTCCACATGGCTTCCGTCTGCAGGGATGTCCGCCATATTCTCCATGGCTTCCTCTGCATCCTGCGCCATTGATTCCATACTTGTCTGGAAGTCCTCGTCGTCCGTGATGGAAGAACCGTTTCCTGTCAGGCGATCCGTCCATCTGCTGCGCATCTTGGCATACTGGGGCACCAGCATCTCCGGGTCGTCCACCTGTACGGTGCAGGTCGCGGTGTGGCTGTCGTCCAGCTTCGCCGTGATGACGGCAGTGCCCAGCTTTTCCGCTGTGATCATTCCGTTCTCATCTACGGAAACAGCCTCCGGATTGGAGGAAGACCATGTAACTTTGGACAGGTCCACTTCCTCTGAATCGCACTCCACTTCCAGCTGGAAGCTCTCTCCCGGCTTGATCGTCTTCTCAGTCTCGCTGAGGCTGATCTGGTAATCCTGCCACAGCTCGATGGAATCAAACCACACATCGCCAGTGAGATAGTCAAAGAAGATTTCCAGAGCAAGAGATCCGCTCTGCGCGCCGCCCACTGCCGCCAGGTTCCGGAGCGGTACTTCGTATGTGATCCAGCCGTCTGTCGTTCCGTTCACCCTTGTCCCTTCCGGTGTGATCGTCACGTTATTCGCTTTGCCTCTCATATAGAAACCGTTGTTTCCGCTTACCGTCACATTCTCCGCCTTCACCCTGGCGCGGAGGATATAATTCTTTGTAAAATCAACATTCTGCAGCGCGGAGCCCAGCGATACGCTGATCCTTCCCGATGCGTCCGTACTCGAATAATGAACCGACTGGCTCCCTGACGCAAAGGTCTCCCTGTCCAGAGAAATCACCGCCTTCTCGTTCGTGAATGCCTTTGCCTGCCACAGTCCGGTCCAGTTCTTCGCCGCTGTTCCGCCTGACCAGTAATTTGCGGCTGTTCCGCTTACCGCCGTCGTCTCTTCCAGATCATCTGACCAGTAAAGTACCATATTTTCCGTACTGTCCTCCGCTTCTGTCTCCTTTGATGCCTGCGGCTGCACACTGCTGTCCGCAGCATCCTCTGCGCTGTACACTTCCTCTGCCATCACCGGCGCCGCAGGGCAGAACCCGGACGCCGTCACTGCCGCTGCACATGCGGCAGCCAGCACACGTTTCATTTTCTTATAGTGCATTCTTCCTCTCCTATTTCACTTCTGTCCCATAAACTTCAAATTGTGTCAGTGCCGGAAACGGGGACGGATCGTCCGCTTTCTTAAGGTCGGAAAACGTCAGCCACTCGATCTGCTTCGGCTCAAAGCAGAACTCCTGCCCGTGTCCGCCTTTTTCCAGCGGAAGGATCATCTCTGTCCCGTCCGAAAATGTCACTTTTCCTTCTGTCCACCAGTTGTCATGCGGGAAATCCGCCCGCAGATAAACGATGATCTTATCTGCTTTCACTGTTCTCCCGAAATCCAGCCGCCACTCGGCGTCCTCCCTGCGGTTGATCCCCCAGGACTCATAGGGCCATCTTCCGTGGCACTGAGGAACGATCGTTCCGTCGATAGCGTTCATAGCCGCGAACACTGACTCTCCCCGCGTCTCCACATTGGCAGATGCGTGCGGATAGGCGTTTCCCTGTCCGTGCTGGTCGTTTACGTTCACAGACAGACAGCGGTATCCGCCGTACTCAAATGCTTTTGCTTTTCTCACACTGATGAGATGCCAGTCTCCTTCAAACGCCTTCGGAGAAAGGTTCAGCTTCTGCTCGCCGAAGGGGATCACATACTCCATCGTCCCGGTGAGGTACACCATGGATTTCCCGACCGCGTCGTCAACCTGAATCCACCAGAAGCTGTTCTTCGGCTCCGCCTCGATCCGAATCCTGTCGCCTTCGCAGTAAGGACGGTCGTAGACAAATGCAGCCTCTTCACTTCCGCTGTACTCGGCGAGCACTTCCCCGCCCGCGTTCAATACCTCTATTTTAATCTTTTCCATACTTTCTTAACTCTCCCTTTTCTGCTTCTTACCAGTAAGGCGTCCAGTCCGGATCACATACACGGCAGAGTGCTTCCATATAGAAGTAGTCCCCCCACAGATCCGGTTCGTCTACTCCTTTGCCTTCCGCATAAGCGTACACGCCATGGAGCAGAAATCCTTCGCTGTCCGGCTCCGCCGCAGTGGACGCCTGGCTGATCAGCGTCTTAAGCATTCCACATGCCTTCTCGTTTTCCTTCATCTCAAGCATTCCGCAGGCAGCGATCGCCAGCGCCGAGCTGTCCCTCGGCTGATCGGATCCCTCGCCGAAGATCAAGTCCCAGCAGGGCATGCCGTCGGAAGGAAGATGGGAATCAAAGTAGTCCACGATTTTTCCATACAGTTCCTTCTCCTCCTCTGACATGCCGTCTCCGGAAATCCTTGCGTGAAGGGGCATGCCGAGGATCGCCCACGCCTGCCCTCTCGCCCAGCAGGACTGGTCCGAGAATCCCTGATGGGTCGCCCCATGGTCCGGCAGTCCTGTCTCCGGATTGAAATAAAAAGTATGATAGGTGGAGCAGTCCTCCCTGACGATATTCTGTATCACCTTCTGATAATGACTCTCTGCCATCTCCCGGTAGACTGGTTTCCCTGAAAGTTCAGACGCTCGGTAGAGGAGCGGCAGGTTCATCAGTGAATCGATGATCAGCCGGTATTCCCCCGGGGCGCCTTTCTTCCCCCAGGCCTGGATGAACCCGCCCTTCTCCTGATATCTGTCCGCCAGCACATCCGCCGCTCTGAGGACAATGCTCTTCATATGCTCATCCCCGGTAATCCGGTATCCCGCCCAGACGGACAGGCTGTACAGGAATCCGATGTCATGATGTTCAAGGACGATATGATCCTCAAGCCTTTTCTCAAAGCTTTTTACATTCTCCTCAGCAAGCGCCCGGAACTTCTCCTTTCCGGTATACTGATATGCCATCCACAGCATGGCGGTCCAGAACCCGTTGGTCCAGTCGTCATTCTCCCCCACACTGTACACTCCGCCTTCCGCGCAGGCAGAGGGAAACTTGGTCCCGTATCTCTCCATCTCTTTTTCCAGGACTGCGCACACCCTGTCCAGCTCCTTCACCGCCCAGGCAGGCGCGCTCCCTGTATTCATTCTCTCCTCCATGGACTTACCTCCCCGTCCGATCACGGCTGTTTGCCGATGTATGCAAGGATGCCTCCGTCTACATAGAGGATATGTCCGTTCACGAAGTCAGACGCGTCTGACGCCAGGAATACTGCCGGTCCCTGCAGATCCTCCGGCGTTCCCCATCTTGCAGCCGGCGTCTTGGAGATGATGAACTGATCGAAAGGATGTCTGCTTCCGTCAGCCTGTTTCTCGCGAAGCGGCGCTGTCTGCGGCGTCGCGATATATCCGGGTCCGATGCCATTGCACTGGATATTGTGCCCGCCGAACTCAGAGCAGATATTTCTTGTGAGCATCTTAAGGCCGCCCTTCGCTGCTGCATAAGCGGATACCGTCTCACGTCCCAGCTCGCTCATCATGGAGCACACGTTTATGATCTTTCCGTGTCCTTTCTCGATCATTCCCGGGAGCACTGCCTTGGATACGATGAACGGCGCGTTCAGATCCGTGTCCACTACCTTTCTGAACTCGTCCGCCTCAGTCTCAAGCATCGGCTTTCTCAGGATGATTCCTGCATTGTTGACAAGGATGTCGATGACGCCCACTTCCTCATTGATCTGTGCGATCATCTTCTTCACCTGTTCCTCGTCCGTCACGTCGCACACATAACCGTGCACGTCGATTCCTTTTTCTTTATACTTTGCGATCCCTCTCTCCACGCTCTCCGGATGGATTCCGTTGAAACAGATGGTCGCGCCCGCCTCCGCATAAGCGGATGCAATGGCGAATCCGATCCCGTAAGAACCTCCTGTCACAAGTGCCACTTTACCTTCCAGTGAAAAATTTACCATGATCTCCTCTTCCTTTCTTTGTTGTCGTTACTGTTTATTCAACCGGAGCATGCAGGAATGACGCTGCATCTTCCTATCCCCGGTACGGTGTGTACAGTGACTTATTATCTCAGATCTTTATTTGCAATATTGTCCATATCATCGTAGTCCTGGTTCTCTCCGCACATTCCCCAGATGAATGTATATGCCCTGGATCCGCATCCGGAGTGGATGGACCAGCTCGGAGAGATCACCGCCTCTTCGTTGTGCATAATGATATGCCTCGTCTCCTGGGGCTCGCCCATATAATGTACGACAAAAGCATCGTCCGCCATGTCAAAATACAGGTAGACTTCCATTCTCCTGTCATGGGTATGCGCAGGCATGGTATTCCACACGCTTCCCGGCATCAGACGGGTCATTCCCATGGCGAGCTGGCAGCTCTGCACCTGTCCTGTGACAATATACTTGTTTATGATCCTGTGGTTGGAGTCTTCCAGAGTTCCAAACTCCACCTTGTTCTCATCCTTGATGATGACGACGCCCGGCGCCGGCTCTCCTTCCGGTTTGATATGAACAGTCGGGTATGCCACATGTGCAGGCGCGCTGTTCAGATAAAACTTTGCCGGCGTGCTTCCATCCCTGCTCTCGAAAGTGATCTCTTTAGATCCTCTTCCGATATACATGCCTTCTCTTGCGTTCACTTCATATACTCTTCCGTCCACTGTTATGATCCCGTCGCCGCCGATGTTGATGATGCCCATCTCTCTTCTCTGGAGAAAGTACTCGGCTCTGAGCTCATCTCCCGCTGTCAGTTCCAGTTTTCCGCTCACCGGCACTGCCGCTCCTGTAATGATTCGGTCGATATGGCTGTAGACCAGATTGATCTTATCCGCCTGGAACAGATCCTGGATCAGGAATTCCTCCCTGAGCCTTTCCGTTGTATAATGCTTCACATCCCTCGGTGAGGCAGCTGTTCTTACTTCCATCGTATGTACCTCCTTAAACTGTCCTTTTCTTAAAGTATAGCATTCGTATTATTCCATTTCCTGTGTTTTTTTTGATTCGTTTCTTGCAATTTTTGAACTCCGTATCTATAATGGAGCCAGAACATGTACTGTAATCATTTTTCAGGGAGGTCAGATCTGATGAAAGCCTGTGTTTCCTGCAAAGAATCCATGCGCCGCTGCATGGAAACCCACAGTTTTGCCTACGCTCATCTGTATAACGACGAAAAAGCCATGGATATGCATATCCATGACTGCTATGAAATCTATTATTCTATTTCAGGGGGAAAGCAGTTCCTGATCGACAACTGCTTCTATGACATCAAAGACGGAGATATCTTCATGATCAATGAATTCGAAAGCCATTATCTGTCCCAGATCGATCAGCAGAAGCATGAGCGGATCATCCTGTCCATCGATCCGGAATATCTGGAGCGTCTCTCTACCGGCGCCACGGACCTGACCCGCTGTTTCCGGTTCCGCGATACCGAAATGCCCCACCGGATGCGCCTGACCCAGGAGGAACAGACCCGCTTTGTATACTTTATCCACAAACTTTCCTCCAACGAAGGGCTGGGGGAGGATATCCTGGATCAGACGGTATTCCTGGAACTGATGGTCTTCTTAAACCGTGCTTTTGACAGCCGATGCTCGGATAAAAGTGCAGAAAAAAAAGAGCCCTCCGCCCACCATGCAAAAGTGGATGAGATCCTCTCCTATATCAATACGCATATCCGGGAAGATCTGACGCTTGAGAGCCTTTCTTCTCATTTTTTCCTGAGCCAGTCCTACATCTGCCGGATCTTTAAGGCAGACACAGGCACGACGATCAATAAATACATCACCGCCAAACGGATCACCCTGTCAAAATCCCTGCTGAGCCAGGGGTATTCTGTCAATGAAGTGTGCGAGGCCTGCGGCTTTAACGACTATACCAATTACCTCAAGGCATTTACCAAGGCAGTGGGGATCTCCCCGAAAAAATATGCCCGGTACAACTCTTAGACAGCTCTGCCGGCATTATCCGCGGCCGCCCTCCTTCCAGTCGGAGGGAGCCGGACCCGGTCCGAAATTCTTATCGATCAGCCTGCAGTACTCTTCATAAGCTTCTGTTCCTTCGAATGCTTCCCTCAGCGCGTCTCTTACCCCTTTATAATACCATGCCAGCGCCAGCCTGCTCTGCATCCGGAAACGGAGCCAGAGACTCTCTCCCTCCACCGGATAATCACGGTCTATGTCCCGCATATTGGACAGCTTGTCCGCCAGACCGATCATCTGCACCTCCCGGGGCGCTGTTCTGAGACGACGTATCGTCTCTCCCTTCCGCTCTTCCCATGTCAGCGATTTGTCCTCACTCTCCTGCGCCACCATCTCCGCGACCCGCGGTCCGAACTGCCTCTCCAGCATCTCCCTGGTGACCCCCGCACAGTCTTCGATCGTATCGTGCAGCACCGCTGCGGAGATGATCTCTTCGTCATCCGTCATTGTCGAAACGATCGCCGATACCTCTCTGGGATGTACGATATACGGTCTTCTCGTCCCTTTTCTGAACTGTCCCTCATGTGCTTTCGCCGCGAATTCCATGGCTTCACTGATCATAAGCTTACCTCCGTTATTCTGCCTGCGCCTTCACGCTGACCCACTGACATTATTTATTTTGATACCGCAATCATAGCACAAGGGAAAGGGAATCACAATGAAAAGCCCTGAAAAATATCGCATTCTTTTCTATGGACATGATATAATTCTTTCGAAAAATATTTCGCTGAATGCAGTCCGGACCGACGAAAGCGTTCTGCAGGCAGCTTATATCTTGAAAAGTGTTGCTGTGTACGCAGGAACCTGAAAGGAGTATGTTCATGGAAAATAAAAAGAAAATTCTCATCACCGGTTCTTCCAGAGGAATCGGACGCGCGTGCGCGCTGGCGTTCGCCGGCGCCGGATGGCATGTATTTATCAACTGCAGGGAATCTCTGGAGAAGCTCAGAGAAGTGGAACATGAGATCCTCGCTTCCGGGGGAAAATGTACTCCCGTGCCGGGAGACGTCAGTGATCCGGATGAGGTGAGACGCATCTTTGAAATCATAGAAAATACCTGCGGCGGGCTTGACGTACTGATCAACAATGCGGGGACCGCCTGGTTCGGGCTGCTCACCGACATGTCGGATGAAGACTGGCGCACAGTGACGGACACGAATCTTTCCTCCGTCTTCTATTGCTGCCGCGCCGCGGTCCCGTATATGGTCTCCCGCAAATCCGGAAGGATCATCAACATCTCCTCCATGTGGGGAACCGCAGGCGCTTCCTGCGAAGCCGCATACTCCGCATCCAAGTCGGGAGTACACGGTCTGACCCGCGCGCTCGCAAAGGAGCTTGCGCCCAGCAATATCCAGGTAAATTCCATTGCATGCGGGGTGATCGACACCGAGATGAACGCCCGCCTGAACGAAGAAGAACGGCGGGCGCTGGCAGAGGAAGTCCCCGCCGGCAGGTTCGGCGCTCCGGAGGAAGCAGCCCGGCTGGCGCTCATGCTCGCCGAGGCGCCCTCCTATCTGACCGGACAGATCATCGGGCTGGACGGCGGATTTCTCTGATCCGCCGCTTAAGTCCGTTACCTCCAGTCGATATCCGCCTTTTTCCTCGGCGCGGTCCTCTTATATGTAACCGCCGGATATCCGGCAAGCATACAGCACACAAGCGTAGTGTCCTGGATGCCGAGCCATTCTTTCAGCCTGGGACAAGCTTCTATGATCCGGGTCAGATAGCCGCTGTAGAGGACTCCCGCGCCCTCAGCAGCCGCCATATTCTCGATATTCGCCGCCGCAAGTCCTCCGTCCAGCAGGTTGTCCGCCGCGACCAGGATGCAGGACGGCGTGTTGAAGAAGAGACCGTCGTCCTTGGGATCCTTTTTTCTCCTGCGCTGGAGGAACTTGAACATCATCGCATAGTGAGGCATCTTTTCTTTCATCCTCTCTGCCAGTTCCGGCACCTGATCCCACAGCAGATCCTTGAACTCATCCAGCTCATCCTGCAGCACGATAAAGCGGCACGACTGGCTGTTCTTCGCAGTCGGGGTATAGCGTCCCGCCTGAAGGATCCGCTCCATGCACGCTCTGTCAATCTTTCTGTCACGGAAACTGCGGATACTCCGCCTGAACTTGACCGCATGGAGGAAATGCTCCGGATCTATGCGGAATGTCTCTGCATCGTACTCTTCCACATCATCCATATCATACTCCGGAATACTCACCGCTGCCCGCGGACAGACCGCCACGCAGTGTCCGCACTGGATACACTCCGGTGTATATACTGCTTTTCCCTCCTTGACAGCAATATTTCCTGCCGGGCAGTCCTTCGCGCAGAGCCCGCATCCGATACATTTTTCTCTGTCTATCGTAACCATGATCTCTTTCTCCTTTCTCTAAATCCTCCCGTATATATCCCGGGGTACGTATGCCTTGACCTCGATTCCCTCGGGCAGGTACTCCTCAGACACAAGCTGTCCCCTGGTCCGGATGAGCTGGATCTTTCCCGCCTCTGAGAAATCATACAGCCTCTCCACATAAATCTGATCCCTGCGGATGACATCGAGAAGCGCGCGTTTCAGCTCCTCAAGCCCCTGTCCGGTCTTCGCCGACACAGGGATGGAGTACTCTGCCTGGAAATCCCGCTGATACCCTTCTTCTTTCAGCAGGTCCTGCTTGTTAAAGAGTGTGATCACAGACTTTCCCTCTGCCCCCAGTTCACGCAGCGTCTCATACACAACATGCATCTGCATGTCCATATTCGGATTGGATGCATCCACTACATGGAGGATGATATCAGCATACCTTGCTTCCTCCAGCGTACTCTTAAACGCTTCCACCAGATGATGGGGCAGCTTGCGGATAAAGCCCACAGTATCTGTGAGCAGGATCTCCTGGGTATTATCCAGCATCAGGGACCGCGTGGTAGTATCCAGCGTGGAGAACAGCATGGCATCCTCCAGTATCCCTGCATCTGTCAGCGCATTCAAAAGACTGCTCTTGCCCGCTGAAGTATATCCTACCAGAGCCGCAGTCTTCAGCCCGGACTGTTTTCTCTGGGAGCGGATCAGTTCCCGGTGCTTCTCCACATCCTTCAGCTCACGCTTCAGGCGGCTGATCCTCTCCCTGATAAGACGCCGGTCCATCTCCAGCTTCTTCTCTCCCGGGCCTCTTGTGCCGATACCGCCTCCCAGGCGGGACAGGGATTTTCCAAGCCCCGCCAGCCTTGACGCCCTGTAACGGAGCTGTGCCAGCTCCACCTGGATCTTTCCCTCCCCGGAGACTGCACGGGCGGCAAAAATATCCAGGATCAAAAGCGTCCTGTCGATCACCTTGCAGGACAGCTCCGACTCCAGGCTTCCGAGCTGGGTGCTGGTGAGCTCGTCGTCGCAGATGATCCCCGTTGCATCTGTCTCCCACAGAAGATCCTTGAGCTCCAGCAGCTTGCCCTTTCCGATATACGTACCCGGATGGATACTCTCCCTCGACTGGATCAGTCTTCCCGCCACCTCAGCGCCCGCTGTCCGGGCGAGCTCCGCAAGTTCGTCAAGAGAAGACTCCGCCGGTTCGTCGCCGCCGGTCTCCACGCCGACGAGGATCACCTTTTCTTTGATCTCTTCCATCTCATACATCTGTCCGATCCTCCTGTTATCTGATTCTTCTGTCCGTCTCCCGTCTCATCACTCAAGGCGGATGACAAACACCGGAAGGGGTGGATCGTTCTTCCGGTTATAAAAGCTGTTCACAATGACCAGCCATCTGCGTGTATCCAGTTTCTTCAGCCAGGAGAGCAGCGCGTCCCGCTCTTCATAGCCGGTGTCTCCTCCGCTGTAGATGCACAGACTTAAGATTCCGCCGGGCCTCAGAAGCTCAAGGGCCTGTCCTGCCGCCTCAAGCGTGGTCTCCGCCCTTGTGGCCAGCGTATGATCCCCGCCCGGCAGATACCCGAGATTGAATACCGCCGCGGCTGCCGGCTCCTTTACATATTCCCGCATCTGCTCATGTCCGGCGCAGATAAGCTCCGCCCGTCCGCGCAGTCCCGCTCGTTCCAGCCGTTCTGCGGTGCTGCGCAGCGCCTGTTCCTGAATATCAAACGCATAGACCCTGCCGCCCGCCCCGGCCATGCGGCAGAGGAACTCTGTATCGCCGCCGTTTCCTGCCGTGGCATCCACACAGACATCTCCCTCTCTGATATAATCTCTCAGATAGCGGTGGCAGTATTCAGTGATCTGATATTTTTCTCTTATTCCCATATTCTTTACTCTCTTTTCTCCGTCTTCCGGATGAAAGAGGGGGCCGGATCCGTTCAGACAGGATCCCGGCCCCACTCTGCTCCGGACATCTGCTGCCTGCGCGGCTCCCTGCCTGACACGATTACCTTGTCTGGAGGAATTCCGCCTCTTTCTGTGCGGCTTCATCATCCGGATATTTCTTTATATACTCGTCTGCCTTCTCTTTCGCATTTTCCCAGTCTGCCAGCTGCTCGCAGCAGATGATCTCATTGAACTCCATCTCGCGGACCAAATCGGCATCCGCGGATTCATCCCCTGATGCAGCGTCCGTCATGGCAAGGCCGGACTGGATATACTCCAGTCCCGCTTCGTAATCTCCTGTCTGCATGGCGCTGACTCCCATCAGGTTATAGAGCTCAGCTGTCTGTTCTGCCCCGTTGTCCAGCGCACTTCGAAATGCCTCAAGGGCATTCGCATAGTCTCCGGTCTCATAATAAACGATTCCCAGGCCGCGGTACCCTTCAGCCGAAGTCTTCTTATCCTCATCATCCGCCGCTGTCTGAAATTCTGCGGCGGCCGTCTCATAATCCTTCGCCTCCAGCGCTTCTGTCCCGCTCTTAACCGCATTCGCACATCCTGCCAGCAGAAACGCTGTTGAAAACGCCGCGATCACGGCTGCAGCTTTCTTCCTCTTCATCTATAATACTCCTCTCGAATCATATACTATTCCGGATATTTCAGCATCCAGAAGGAATTCAGTATGTTGATCAGCATGACCGCCATATCCGCAAGGATGGCATTCTGCATCGTCACATATCCAAGAAATGCCAGCAGAATGAGAAGGACCTTCATCCCGATCGCAAATATCAGGTTCTGGTTCACAGACCGCAGTGTGGCCTTTGCGATCCGGATCGCATTGATGATCCTGGACGGCTCGTCCTCCATCAGGATGATATCAGCGGCCTCAAGCGCTGCGTCCGCGCCGAGACCTCCCATGGCGATCCCGATATCCGCCCTTGCGAGCACCGGAGCGTCATTGATCCCGTCGCCCACAAATGCCACCTTCTCGCCCTCTGTCTGGCTTTCCATGAACTCTTCGACCTGCTCCACCTTATCTTCCGGCATCAGCTCAGCGCACACACTCTCGATCCCGAGCTGCTTCGCTACTTTTTCCGCGGTCCTTTCATTATCTCCGGTCAGCATGACTGTTCCAAGTCCGTGCCTGTGGAGCCACTTGATGAGTCCTCCTGCATCCTCACGGACTACATCGGAGATCAATATGTAGCCGGCGTAGTTTCCCTCAACGGATACATGGACCGCTGTGCCCGCCCCCTCGGCCGGCTGATAGGTCAGTCCCCGGTGCCTCATCAGGCGGGAATTTCCTATATAAACGGTTTTTCCGTCGATTTCTGCCCGAAGGCCGTATCCCGGATAATCTTCCACATCTTTTACTCTCGACCGGTCCGCCTCTTTCCCGTATGCATTCCTCAGGGAAACAGCGATCGGATGCATGGACCCGGTCTCCCCCAGCACAGCCTTCTCCAGCAGTTCTTCCTCCGTACATCCGCAGGGAACGATCTCTGTCACGTGGAAGACGCCTTCCGTCAAAGTTCCCGTCTTGTCAAACACAAACGTATCCACGCTGGGGAGGATCTCCAGAAAGGCTGCTCCCTTGAACAGCACGCCCTGTCTGGAAGCAACGCCGATGCCTCCCAGAAATGCCAGGGGCACAGACACCATCAGTCCGCACGGGCACGCTGCGACCAGGATGATCAGCCCTCTGTAGATCCATTCATTCCTGTTCTCCGCGAACATCATAGGCGGAAGAAGGACTGTCAGCAGTGCGATCAGGATCACGATAGGCGTATAATACTTTGTAAACCGGTCCGCAAAAAGAACACGCTCCGACTTCCTGGCATTTGCATTTTCCACAAGCTCCATGATCCTCGATGCGGTTGAATCGCTGTAATGTTTTACTACCTCTGCCTCAAGGACTCCGTTCAGATTGATGCTTCCGCTGAACAGCTGATCTCCGGGCTCCACTGTCCTCGGTTCAGCCTCGCCCGTCAGCGCCTTCTCATCCACGGTCCCTGAACCGGCTGTCACTACCGCATCTACCGGGATCCTTTCTCCCGGCCTGAGGACAATGACCTGCCCTGTCCGGAGGTTCTCAGGAGAAACCACTCTCTCCTGACCGTCCTCTTTCAGATTCGCATATTCCGGCCGGATATCTATGAACTCGGCGATCGACTTTTTTGTTCGGCTCAGTGAGATTTCCTCAATCAGCCTGCCCGCCTGATAGAAAAGCATGGCCCCGACCGCTTCCTTATACCTCTCCACGAAAAATGCCCCCACCGTCGCGATGAGCATCAGAAAATTTTCGTCGAGGAAGTGCAGCGTCACGATCTTTTTCAGAAAATCTCTGCAGGTATAAAACGCTAACGTCACATACGGCAGAAGAAACAGGATGATCTCTCCGCTCCTTCCCAGATCACACTGCTCTGTCACGAGCCAGGCTGTGAGATACAAAAGCGCACCTGCCCCCGTCACGTACCCTTTTTGCTTAACCTCTTTTGTCATCACTTTTTCCCTTCAGTACTTTTATTTATCCAGCTTTTGTTCTTCAGCCTAAGTACTTTCTTTTTTTCAGATCGGCAGTATGAACTGCCTGATACATCATAAATTATCTTATTGCATTACAGGAGAAAAATCAAGATTGACGCCCGGTTCTTATTTCCCAAACCCGCAGTTCGGGAATGTACACACTTCACAGTTCAGGCACAGTCCGCCTTCCCCCAGCACAGAAAAGTCTTCCGCGCGAAGCCTCTCTCCCGCTGCAGCTCTCGGCAGCACAAGGTCAAAGATCGTCCTCTTTGAATACATCACACACCCGGGCAGTCCCATCACCGGGATATTCCCCGCATAAGCCAGCATGAACATGGCGCCCGGAAGCACCGGTGCCCCGTACGTTATGACCTCGTCTGAAGCATTGCGGATCGCAAGCGGCGTGCGGTCGTCCGGATCTACGCTCATCCCGCCTGTACATACAACCACATCCGCACCTTTTTCAATCCATTCACGGATCGCACCGGTCACCATGTCAGACTCATCATTGCACAGAATATTTCCCAGCACTTCCATGCCGGCCTCTTCCAGCTTGTCTTTGACGACGGGTGTGAACTGATCCTTGATCCTGCCGTAGTAGACTTCACTTCCTGTTGTCACGATTCCGGCCTTCATCTTCCGGAACGGCAGCAGAGTGAAGATCGGCTCTCCACCGCAGATTTCTTTGACGCGGTCCATTTTTTCTTCCTCAATGACCAGCGGGACGACCCGCATTCCCACGATCTTGTCCCCCTTCTTCACAGGGAAATCACCGTGGCGGGATGCAAGCACCATCTGCCCCATGGCGTTCACCGCGTTCAGCTTCTCCCGGTTGATCTTGAGAAGGCCGCTGCACTCTGCAGTCAGCTCGATCTTGCCCTCCTTGGGCTCTGACGCCTTCATATGTTCTCCCTGACAGACCTGGCGGAGCACCTCCGCCGCGTCATTCTCATGGAGCATTCCCTCCTGCTTCTCCCATACATAGAGGTTCTCTTTTCCCACGGAAAGCAGGACCGGAATGTCTTCTTCCCTCACCACATGTCCCTTGCGGAATACAGCGTCCTTCGTGACTCCCGGGATGATCTGCGTGATATCATGGCAGAGGACACTCCCCACTGCATCTTCTGTTTTTATAAGCTTCATCCTCTAATCCTCCATCAGGGAAATATTCCCCAGATCTTTCAGCCATACCGCCACACACGCATCGCTCGGCATCCTCCAGTCGCCTCTTGGAGAAAGCGCGACCGTACCGATCTTCGGACCGTCCGGCAGACAGGAACGCTTGAACTGCTGGGAGAAAAATCTCCTGCAGAATGTTTCCAGCCATTTCAGGATCGTGACATTATCGTACTCATCCCGAAATGCCCTCTCGGCGAGGCGGAAGATCTTGCTCGGCTCGTATCCGAAACGCAGCATATAGTAAAGGAAGAAGTCGTGCAGCTCATAGGGTCCCACCAGATCTTCCGTCCTCTGGGCGATATCACCATCTTTCGGAGGCAGCAGTTCCGGGCTGACCGGGGTATCCAGCACATCGTAGAGCACCCGCTTCAGCTCCTGATCTTCCGTATCATCCGCGGCATATTTGACAAGATGGCGCACCAGCGTCTTCGGTACAGACGCGTTGACTCCATACATGGACATGTGATCCCCGTTGTAAGTCGCCCAGCCGAGCGCCAGCTCCGACATATCCCCTGTTCCGATCACCATTCCTCCGGTACGGTTGGCAATATCCATGAGCACCTGGGTGCGCTCTCTCGCCTGGGAATTCTCATAAGTCACGTCATGGACCTCCGGATCCTGTCCGATATCCCGGAAATGAATGTTTACCGCGTCTGCGATCCGCACCTCCTTCAGAGTTGCCCCTGTCTTTCTCGACATCTCGCAGGCGTTGTTGTAGGTCCTGTCCGTTGTGCCGAAGCAGGGCATGGTAACTGCAATGATATCCTTCTTGTCCCGCCCCAGCAGATCAAACGCCCTGGCAGTCACCAGCAGCGCCAGCGTGGAGTCAAGTCCCCCTGAAATTCCCACTACTGCTGTTTTCGAATGAGTGTGCGCCAGACGTTTCTTCAGTCCCATCGCCTGGATCGTCAGGATCTCCTCACAGCGCTGTGCTCTCGCCTGATCATCCGCCGGAACAAAAGGACGCTTCGGAAATGTGCGGGTCAGCTGTGTCTTTTCACTCTCGATATAAAACGGCACCCGGATCAGCGTCCGGACTTCCTCTGTCTGGAATGTGGTATTCTTCCGCCGCTCCGCTGCAAGCCTCTGAATGTCCAGCTCAGAGTAAATGATCTCATTGTGATAGCGCTTCGCTTCCTTTAAGATCGTGCCGTTCTCCGCAATGATATTATGGCCTCCGAACACAAGGTCCGTGGTCGATTCGCCCTCTCCTGCGTTGGCGTAGATATAGCCTGCGATCAGCCGTGCCGACTGTCCGGAGATCAGTTCTCTGCGATAACTGTCCTTACCGATAGTCTCGTCGCTGGCAGAGCAGTTGACGATCACGGTCGCTCCCTCCAATGCCGCACCGATGCTGGGAGGGATCGGGGACCAGACATCCTCACAGATCTCCGCGGACACGATCAGATTCTCCATGGCCGTGGCCTGAAAAAGGATCTGCGGCCCAAAGGGGATCCTGTCTCCTTCAAACGTGATATATCCTGCCTCGGACGGCCCCGGCGTAAACTGCCGCATCTCATAGAACTCGCCGTAATTGGGCAGGAAAGTCTTTGTCGTCAGCCCGAGGATCTTCCCTCTGTTCAGTGCTGCCGCCACATTGTACAGCTTGCCTTCTATATCCAGCGGCACACCCACAAACACAAGGACGTCCTTATCTGCCGTGAACTCCGCCAGGTCAAGAAGCGCTTTTCTCGCCGCTGACAGCAGGACGTCATGTGTGAACAGATCACTGCACGTATATCCTGTCACGCACAGCTCCGGAAACACAAGGATCTTTGCCCCGTTATCACATGCCTCAGCAATATCCTCCCGTATCTTCTCTGTATTATACGCCACATCCGCCACCCGGATATCCGGAGTCGCTGCGGCGACCTTGACAAACCCATGTTTCATATTCCAATTCCACCTTCCTGCCTGCTGGCTGCAGACTGATCTTTTATGCGGTCCGGACCGCGTCTTCTATCGGCTCTTTTTGAGCAGCTCTCTCAGTTCATCCACACTGTACTTGTATGCTGTATTGCAGAAATGACATTTCACCTCAATATCCTCTCCATCGTCGATCATGGACTGAATATCCTTCCTTCCAATACTGATGATTGCCTTCTCGATCCGCTCCTTGGAGCAGTTGCAGTAAAACCTGGCCGGCAGTGTGTCCGTGATCTCAAGATCCAGGCCTTCCAGCACCTGGGAGAGCATCTCCTCCGGCGTGTGCCCGTTGTCCAGCATGGAAGTCACTGACTGAATATTCTGGATATTCTGCTCCAGCCTGTTCAGCACCTCATCCTCGATGAACGGCATCACCTGCACGATAAATCCGCCTGCGCACCGCACCGTATTATCCCGCTCCATCAGGACTCCCAGCCCGACAGAGGACGGCACCTGCTCCGACGTGGCAAAATAATATGTCAGATCCTCCGCGATCTCTCCGGTCTGCAGGATCGTCTGCCCGGAATATGGCTCTTTGAGCCCCATATCTTTGATCACTGTGAGAACGCCCTGCCCCAGGGCTCCTCCCACATCCAGCTTTCCGTTCTTCGGCGGCAGGATCACATCCGGGTTATGCACATATCCCTTTACATTTCCCTGGCTGTCCGCCGTCACTGTAAGTCCGCCGATGGGACCGGAGCACTGGATCTGGAGCGTCAGCAGATCATCTGCATTCTTCATCATACTCCCCATCATCACGCCTCCGGTAAGAAGCCTTCCCAGCGCAGCCGTCGCAACCGGGCTGGTGCCGTGCCGCTGTCTCGCCTCTTCCACAAGCTCTGTCGTCACTGCGGCAAATGCCCTGATCTGTGTATTTGCCGCCGCTGCTCTTACAATATAATCTTTCATCCTGTCTTTCTCCGTTTCTATCTCTTCTTTTTTCGTAACTATTCACGCCTAACCGCTGTTTTCCCTGATTCTCTGGCGATCACATAGACCCGCTCGCTCTTCTCTCCCGGCGCGCTGCGGGTAAATGCATCATATGCCGTGACAAACTCAAGTCCCGACCTCTGGATGATATCCTTCATCTCATCGATCGTATATCCTCTCTGGTAATGAGTCTCCTGGTACTTTCTGTACAATTCTCTCCCGTCGCCGGAGTTCTCCTCATCCCGGATAAACAGCGTCAGATCATACTCGTTGATCCGCTCATCCTCATAATAGTAATTATCCCAGATAAAGCTGCAGTCCCCCCGGTCCTCCGCGATCGTCTGCTCTCCGAGTATCTCCCGGTACTTATAATCTGTGTTAAAATCAAAAATAAATACCCCGCCGGGATCGAGATAATTGTTTACCAGACGGAAAACCTGCGTCAGTTCATCAGGTTCCGTAATATAATTGACCGAATCACAGACACTGACCGCCGCCCTGACAGTCCCGTAGAGTTCGAACCCTCTCATATCCTGCAGCAGGTACAGGATATCATGTCCTGATGCCAGCTTCTTGTCCATCGCCAGTTCCAGCATTTCTTCGGAATTGTCCACTCCGATCATATCATACCCGTAGCCGGCGAGGATCTCTGTCATTGCTCCCGTTCCGCAGCCCAGATCAAGGATCAGACCTGACTCCGCCCCATATTCTCTCAGCAGTCCGCAGAGGTATTTTCCCCACTCTTCATAGGGGACATTATCCATAAATACATCATAGACCGATGCAAAACTGGTGTATGCTTCCATCTGAATTCCTCCATACCCCCAAAGTTTAACACATTATTCCACTGAATTGTAGATTTTTTTACTTCCTTTTCCCCACACTTAATGGTATAATTCTAAGGCTGTGTTAAAAAAACGTTAAAAACAAAAGAAAGGAATGAAAGTTCAATGGACAACAAGAACGAGTTCAAACCGTATATTCCGGCGGACAAGATCGTCCCGGAATTTACAGTCACTTCTGTCCTGATCGGCTGTATCCTCGCCATCGTATTCGGCGCGGCGAATGCTTACCTCGGACTGCTCGTCGGAATGACCGTATCAGCGTCAATCCCGGCTGCTGTTCTCTCGATGGGTATCATCCGTATCATTCTCCGCAGAGATTCAATTCTCGAGAACAACATGGTACAGACGATCGGTTCTGCCGGAGAGTCACTCGCGGCAGGCGCGATCTTCACTCTGCCTGCATTATTCTTATGGGCTGAGGAAGGAAGAATCGAATTTCCAAGCATCCTGACAATTTTCCTCATCGCACTGTTCGGCGGTATCCTGGGAGTCTGCTTCATGGTTCCGCTCCGCCAGGCACTGATCGTTGAGGAGCACGGGACTCTTCCCTTCCCGGAAGGTACTGCATGTGCGGAAGTCCTCCTCGCAGGTGAGGAAGGCGGAAGCAAAGCGGGATCTGTCTTCAAAGGTCTCGGTATCGCAGCCGTGTATAAACTCATCGCTGACGGATTCAACGTGTTCCCAAGCGAGATCGGCTATGCTTTCAAGGGCTTTGCAGGATCCCAGATCGGTATCCAGGTACTTCCGTCTCTCGCAGGCGTAGGATTTATCTGCGGACCGAAGATCTCCAGCTACATGCTGGCGGGTGGTACTTTAAGCTGGTTCGTACTCATGCCGGCGATCGCGCTGTTCGGCGGAGACGCCGTTATCTTCCCGGGAACTGATCCGATCTCTTCCATGGCTCCCAGCGATCTGTGGGGAAGTTATATTAAATATATCGGTGCCGGCGCGGTGGCTGCGGGCGGTGTGATCAGTCTGATCAAGACTTTCCCGCTTATCATCCGTACCTTTAAACAGGCAATGAAGAGCATGTCCAAGAAGCATGCCAATACTAATGTACTGCGTACACAGCAGGATCTTCCGATGCCTCTTCTGCTGGTGATGATGCTGGTGATCGTAGTCCTGATCTGGCTTGTGCCTACCTTCCCGGTCAATCCGATCGGCGCTCTTATCATCGTGGTCTTCGGATTCTTCTTTGCATCCGTTTCCTCTCGTATGGTAGGACTGATCGGTTCTTCCAACAACCCGGTATCCGGTATGGCGATCGCGACACTCATCATCGCGACGCTGCTTCTGAAAGTGACCGGAGCTGACGGCACAACAGGTATGGTCGGCGCGATCGCGATCGGAGGCATCATCTGTATCGTGGCTGCTATCGCCGGTGATACTTCCCAGGACTTAAAGACCGGATTTATCGTAGGCGCAACACCGAAGAAACAGCAGATCGGTGAAATGCTCGGTGTAGTCGTCTCTGCTGCGGCGATCGGATTCGTGCTCTATCTTCTGAACGAGGCATGGGGCTACGGAACCGATAAGATCCCGGCAGCACAGGCTACCATGATGAAACTTCTTGTTGAGGGTATCATGGATGCGAACCTTCCGTGGGCACTGATCCTGATCGGTGTGTTCGTGGCAGTTGTAGCGGAGATCCTGAAAGTTCCGGTCATGCCTTTTGCAGTCGGTATGTATCTGCCGTTCAGCTTAAGTGCAGGTATCATGGCAGGCGGTGCTGTCCGCTTCATCGTTGAGAAGATCAAGGGAAGCGACGCAGAAAAGAAGGCGCGCGGAGACCGCGGTGTACTCTTCACCTCCGGACTCATTGCCGGAGAAGGTATCATGGGAATCATCCTTGCAGTCCTTGCCGTTGTTGGAGCAGCGGACAGGATCAAATTACTGGAGGTGCCGCTCCCGCAGTTTGTAAGCCTTATCATCTTCATCCTGCTTCTGGCTTATCTGTTCAGAGTGTGTATGAAGAAAGAAAAATAATAAAATTAACGTTTTTTCAGCATTTAGTTGCAGCCTGCTGCTTGCAGGCTGCTTCTTTATAGGATAAAGTATAGAGGATAAAAAACATTGGCAGAAGATGCCATATTCACCGGAAAGCCGGCAGAAAGCTCCGCCGGCGCGCGAGTTCGAAAGGAGGACCCGGCACATAAATGAAAGCCAAACAGTCAAAGAACTATCTGGATTATGTTCCCGTAAAAAATCCTGAGGTCCAGTATCACGCGGACAGCGATGGGATCGTCACCGTAGAGATCGAGTGGAAAGGCTTCTATCACAGGATCGCCCAGCGGTTTTTCCACCGCCCAAGGGTGAGCGATATCCGTCTGGACACCTACGGCAGCTTCGTCTGGCTCATCATTGACGATGTCAGCGATGTACATCAGCTTTCAAAGAAACTGGAAGAAAAATTCCCGGGCATGGAGAAATCTCTTTCACGGCTCATCAAATTTCTTGAGATCCTCCATGACAATCATCTGATCCGCTGGAAAGGAGAAAAATGCAGGTAATACTTCACTATATCCCGTATGTACTGCTGTTTGCCCTTGTCACCGCAGTTATCTATGCATGGGGACTTTGGCGCTCCATGCGGCAGCAGCAGGATCTGTCAAACATGCTCTCCGCTAAGGGAGTCTCAAAAATCAAAAAAGCGCTCCGAAAAAACGGAGCGATGACACGGAATGATCTGGAGCCGGTCGTGAGCGGACTGACTGCAAAACAGCCTTTCAGCCGAGAGCAGATCGCCGTGACCGATGCAAAAAAATTTCTCGATTCCATCCTCCCCTATATGGTAAAGCAGAGGATCGTGAAGGAAGAAAAACTGGACGGCAGGACCGTATACCGGTTAAACAGATAAGAGTCCGCTTTATCAGATGAATACAGCCCAGGGCTGTGCCTGATAAAGCGGACTCCTTTTCTTTTTTGTTCACTGTCCGCACCTGACCGCCGCATCTTTCTGTTCCTGAATACAGCAGTGCAGACAGCTGTCTTTATTATTCAGCCAGTCTTCTGAGCACATCTTTCAGCAGCTCATAAAATCTCTCGAAAGAATCCAGCGGAAGATTCTCTTCGGGAGTATGGACATTGTTCAGTGTCGGTCCCACTGCGATCGCATCCAGTCCCGGGATCGCATCTGAGAACAGGCCGCATTCCAGTCCGGCGTGAAGCGCCTCTGTCTTAAGCTCCTCTCCAAACAGCTCCCGGTAGCTCTCGCAGAACACTTCCCGGATCGGAGAAACTTCTCTGTAGCTCCATCCCGGATATTCTCCGCTGAAATCGGCAGTGAATCCGAAGGTGTCTGCCAGAAGTCCGATCCTTTCCTTCATCTCCTCCTGAAGAGACGCCACAGAAGAGCGCGGTGAGAAGACGAGCACAAGCTTATCCGCCTCAGAACGTACAACGCCCATATTGACAGAAGTAACGATGAAGCCGTCCAGCTTCATGTTCCGGCTCTGTACACCGTTCGGTGCCAGATACATCGCTGTGACAAACGCCTTTGCATCTTCCGCCGGAATCGCATCTGCTGTCCTTCCTTCTTCAGAAGTGATCTCGCATGCAAAATTCTCCTCGTAAGGCATGCTCTCGTCTGCCAGTGTCTCAGCAAGGCTGCATGCCAGCTCTTCTGCCTTTTTCGCTTCTTCCGCATCCGCATAGATCAAAGAAGCAGAGCACTCTCTCGGAATGGCGTTGTCCTTGTTTCCGCCGTCGAAGGAGACAAGTTTTCCATTCGTATTTTTCATAAGCTGATAGATCACTCTCGCCATCACGCGGATCGCATTCTGACGCTCTTTATCAATATCCGTTCCGGAGTGTCCTCCCTTGAGTCCTGAGATCTCGATCGACAGCAGTGTTCCCTCAGCAGTCTCCCTGGTGACTGGTCTTGTACATTCGATTCGGAGTCCGCCCGCGCAGCTGATGGTCGCCATTCCTTCTTCCTCGGAATCCATATTGATCATCGTGCGCGCCGAGATCTGAGACTTGTCAAGAGCTCTCGCTCCGTTGAGTCCCACTTCTTCTTCTGTCGTAAATACACACTCCACCGGCGGATGCACGATATCCTCGTCATCCAGCACCATCATCATGAGAGCGACCGCCACGCCGTTGTCTGAACCGAGCGTTGTCCCGTTTGCTGTGAGAACGCCGTCCTTCACTACAAGGTCGATTCCTTCCTTCTCAAAGTCATGCTCTACCCCTGCGACTTTCTCGCACACCATGTCAAGATGTCCCTGGAGCATGACAGCCGGACGATCCTCAGCGCCCTTGCTTCCGCCCTTTTTGATGATCACATTGTGCGCCTCATCCTGATAGACCCAGAGGCCTCTGTCCTGTGCAAATTTAACCAGGAAATCACTGATTCCCTGCTCGTTTCCCGACCCTCTCGGGATCGCGCTGATCTCTTCAAAAAAGTGAAATAATTTTTCAGGTTTATAACCCGTGATCTTATACTCCATGATCTGATCCTCTTTTCCATAATTGTTATTGGAACCATTTTTCGATCCCACCATACGATTATAGCAGATTCCTCTGCGAAAATCATCTGTCATCCATCAGTTTGGGTCGATATTTCCTCTTGACACAGCCATTTTCCTGAACTACAATATTCACGTAAAAAGAATACATCATTTCGGTAGGTGAGGTTACCACAGGGATTGGGTCTATCCCGAAGATTGCTGCCGCGAGATTGTGGAGACACAAAGTGTTGGTCAGCAGGCCGCGTCGTGAAGGCGCTGCCTAATGCAATTGATATGCCCTGTGATACTAAAGCTTGAACGGTGCATTTGCTTTTTGTGGAAGAATTCCGCGCGGACTCTGTCATTGTTCAGGCATTGACGGGGTCTTTTTCATTGCGCTTCTCTCAGAGAAGCCTGCACAGGAAAGGACTCTGCCCGTACCGGATAATTTATATGAAAAAAGGAGGTGAGGTTATGGACTCTGGCGCCAGTTATCACTTGTGCGGCTTAAAAGGAAAAAATCACATAAAGAGAGGGTATTATCATGAACAAGGATATTTTTGTAAAACTTCTCCAGCAGCGCCAGTTCAAAGCTGTGAGGAGTATTTTGGATGTAATGAACGAAGTGGACATAGCCTCACTGCTCTCCGAATTAGACGATAAAGAGCTTGCGCTTGCATTTCGTCTGATCCCGAAAGACAAGGCTGCGGAAGTGTTTGCCAACATGGACGGCTCTATGCAGTCCTATCTGGTCGAGATCTTCACAGAGAAAGAGCTGAAAGAACTGCTGGATGACCTCTATATGGACGATACAGTGGACATCCTGGAAGAGCTTCCCGCCAATCTTGTCAGCCGGATCCTGGACGCTGTCTCACCGGATGACCGGGTCAAGATCAATGAACTTCTGAACTACCCGGACGACAGCGCAGGCAGTATCATGACGACCGAGTATGTGAGCCTGCGCAGAGACATGACCGTGGCACAGTCCATGGCTCATATCAAAAAGACCGGGATACATAAAGAGACGATCTATACCTGCTATGTGACGGAGCAGAGAAAACTGGTCGGTACTGTCTCAGCAAAAGAGCTGATGACAAGCGACGACAATATGCGCATCGAAGAACTGATGGAGACGGAACTCATCTTTGTGCGCACCCACACAGACCAGGAGGAGGTTGCGAAACTCTTTACCAAATACGATCTGATCGCGCTGCCTGTCCTCGATGAAGAAGACTATATGGTCGGTATCGTCACCTTTGATGACGCGATGGATGTCATGGTCGATGAGGCGACCGAGGATATCACGAAAATGGCTGCCATCAACCCCAGTGAAAAGACCTATTTCGATACTTCGGTCTTTACGCACGCGAAGAACAGGATCCCCTGGCTGCTCATCCTGATGTTCACCTCTATCATAACAGGGACGATCATCACAAAATATGAAAACGCATTTGCAGCGATTCCCCTTCTCGTCTCGTTCATCCCAATGCTGATGGACACGGGCGGAAACTGCGGCTCACAGAGCTCCACTCTGATCATCCGTGGAATCGCTCTCTCCCAGATCCATTTCCGGGATATCTTCCGGGTGATCTTTAAAGAGTTCCGCATCTCGCTGATCGTAGGCGCGGTCCTGGCAGTGACCAACGGAATCCGCATTATGATACAGTACGATGATTTTAATCTTGCGCTCGTCATCGCGCTGTCCCTGATCGGGACAGTCATCATGTCGAAACTGATCGGATGTATGCTTCCGCTCCTTGCCAGCAGGGTGCACCTTGATCCGGCGATCATGGCCTCCCCTCTGATCACGACACTGGTGGACATCTTCTCGATCTTGATCTACTTCAATATCGCGACCAAGCTTTTCAACTTATGAGCATAAAAAGGAAACGGCGGTGGGAATTATTTCCCGCAGCCGTTTCCTTTTTCTGTATTTTATAAGATTTCTCTGCAGATTCTTCTCCTGCAGATTTCCTGCTACTCGATGACTTTCAGCCATCCCTCCGGTGCCTCGATACGGCCCATCTGGATTCCTGTCAGTGTATCGTACAGCTTCTGAGTTACCGGTCCCATCTTTTCCATTCCGCTCGGGAAACAGATCTCTTCGCCGTGGTTCACGACTTTTCCAACTGGTGAGATAACTGCTGCCGTACCGCAGAGTCCGCACTCTGCGAAGTCTTTCACTTCATCGAAGTAAACGTCTCTCTCTTCAACTTCAAGTCCGAGATAATGCTCAGCCACATACATCAGCGACCTTCTTGTGATGGACGGAAGGATCGTCGTAGAGTGCGGTGTCACGATCTTGTTGTCCTTTGTCACAAACAGGAAGTTGGCTCCGCCTGTCTCCTCGACCTTTGTTCTTGTTGCAGAGTCAAGGTACATGTTCTCATCAAATCCGTTCGCATGTGCTGTCACGATCGCATGAAGGCTCATCGCATAGTTCAGACCGGCCTTGATATGTCCTGTTCCATGCGGCGCCGCACGGTCGAAGTCTGAAACACAGATCGTAATCGGCTTCACGCCGCCCTTGAAGTACGGTCCCACAGGTGTCGTAAACACTCTGAACTGATACTCGTCTGCCGGTTTCACGCCGATGACCGGATTGATACCGAACATATACGGTCTGATATACAGGGTTGCTCCCGATCCGTAAGGCGGAACGTACGCTGCGTTTGCTTTTACTGTCTGTACCACCGCATCAACAAAACGGTCCTCCGGGAACACCGGCATCTCCAGACGTTTTGCAGAATCCACCATACGTGATGCGTTCAGGTCAGGACGGAAGGTTACAATGTGTCCGTCCTCAGTCGTATACGCCTTCATACCCTCAAAAACAGTCTGGGCATACTGAAGAACGCCGGCACACTCGTTCATCACGATATTCGGATCATCGATCAGCGCTCCCTCATCCCATTTACCGTCTTTATAATTTGCCACATATCTTTTGTCTGTAGGTATGTAACCGAAACCGAGATTCTCCCAGTCAATGTTTTTCTTCTCCATTGTAACTCCTCCATTCTTCTGCCCTGGCAGTTCCTTAAATTTCTACGGTGCCATTATAATACTATAATTAAGAAAAATCAAGAGTGCGCTCTGTTTTTTATGTTTGAACCTCTTCCGGCCGGTTTTTCTCCGTCTTACCTTACCTCTCCATCATACTGATGGACTCGATCCCGACGCTTCCGCCTCTGACGACCTCGATCGTGCGGAACTCTTCCTTCATCAGCTTTACGACTGCATCATTCTTTGTCGCCGTCTGGACGAATTCTACCAGGACGCTGTCCCTCCCGTAGTCGATGACCTTCGCCTTGAACGTCTCAGCGATCTGGAACACCTCGACCTTGTCCTCCGGCGTACACTTAAACACCTTGACATACAAGATCTCTTTCATCCTGACAAAAATATCTGTAAAATCAATGACCTTGATGACCTCTACCATACGGTTGAGCTGCTTCTTGATCTGCTCAAAAGTCTCGTCATCGCTGACAGTGGCGATCGTCATCCTAGACACGGTCGGGTCCTCCGTCGTACCTACTGTCAGGCTGTCAAGATTGTATGACTTTCCGGAAAACAGCCCGGAGATCTTGGAAAGCACGCCCACCTGGTTCTCGACATAAAGGGAGATCCATCTCTTCTTCATATTATTATCCATCTTTTCTTTCTCCTTTCATTCAAGACTGCCGCCGGCATTCCTGCCCGGTGTGCGGATCAGCCGCATCTGCATTTTATGCGTATATCCGCTAGCAGTCCATGATCATCTCTTCCAGCGTGCCGTCCGGCTTCACCATCGGATAGACCAGTTCTTCCGGATCGATGATAAATTCGATCAGTGTCGGCACTTTCTCGCTCTTCTTTGCCTCCTCGAACGCCGCTGCGATCTCTTCCCGCTTTGTCACACGAATTCCCTTTGCTCCGTAGCTCTCCGCCAGCTTCACAAAGTCCGGCGTGTACGCCGGCATCTCTTCCCCGCCGGTCCTCCTCGTCAGAGCTCCGGAACGGAGGTTCGTCATACTGTAGCGTTTTCCGTAAAACAGCTTCTGCCACTGCCTCACCATGCCAAGATATTCGTTGTTGAATACGCAGAGGATCAGCGGAAGTTCTTCCAGTACCGCAGTCGCAAACTCCTGGATATTCATCTGCATGCCGCCGTCCCCTGAAACCGCGATGACTTTCTTATCCGGATTGCCCATCTGCGCGCCGATGGCTCCCGGAAACCCGTATCCCATCGTCCCCAGTCCGCCGGACATGATCATCTGCTTCTTCTCGGTGATCTCCGTATACTGGGCAACAAACATCTGATGCTGTCCCACGTCCGCCACGATGATCGCGTCATCGAACTGACGGTTCATCTCGTCAATGATATCCTTGGGGCTCATCTGCGCCCTGTTCTTCATAGTCAGCGGATGCTCTTCCTTCCATGCTCCGATCTGTTTTATCCATGCCCCTGTATCACACGGCTCCACATATTCATTCATCTTCGTGACCGCTTCCAGCGCATCCGCCACGATCGGAATATCTACATGAATATTTCTGGAGATGGATGCCGTATCAATATCGATATGGACGATCTGCGCCTTCGGTGCAAAAGCGTGGAGTTTGCCGGTGATACGGTCATTGAACCTTGTCCCGATGGAGAAGAGGAGATCGCATTCACTCACCGCCATATTTGCCGCATACGCCCCGTGCATTCCAAGATTCCCGATAAACAGCGGATGGTTCGTCGGTACTGCGCCGCGCCCCATGATCGTGGTCACGACCGGAACATTCGTCTTATTCACTACCTCTGTAAATTCCGCGTTCGCCCGCGCAATGTTCACGCCGCCTCCGGCCAGGAAGAGAGGTCTCTCCGCCTTTTTCAGCATCTTCAGAGCACGCTTGAGCTGTCCCATATGGACACTTGTATTCGGTTTATATCCACGGATATTTACTGAATCCGGATAATCCGCGCTTCCCAGCTCCGCCATCACATCTTTCGGAAGATCGATCAGTACCGGGCCCGGTCTTCCTGTCCGGGCGATGTAGAACGCTTCCTTGATGATCCTGCCCAGATCTTCTCTGTTTCTCACCGTCACACCGTATTTTGTGATGCTCCGCGTGATGCCCACGATATCGACTTCCTGAAAGGCGTCGTTACCGATCAGATGTCGCGCCACCTGCCCTGTAAAGCAGACAAGCGGGACGCTGTCATAATTTGCTGTCGCGAGGCCTGTCACAAGATTGGTCGCCCCGGGTCCGCTGGTAACCAGGCATACGCCTACTTTTCCTGTCGTCCTTGCATAGGCGTCCGCCTCATGGACCAGAGCCTGTTCATGCCTCGGCAGGATGACCCTGATATCATTCTGTTTGTACAGCTCGTCGCTGATATCGATCGTACACGCTCCGGGATAACCAAAGACTGTGTCCACCCCTTCTTCCTTTAACGCTCTCACCAGTAATTTGTTTCCAGAAATCTGTCTCAATTTGCTACCTCCTTCTTTTCAGCTCGCTGCGCAGCCTCCGTCCCTGCGGGGAATGCCCTGCTGCCCTGCGATCTATCCGGCAGAAAGAAAAAGCCCCAAGCACCGAAATGCTTAGGGCGAATCTTTCATCCGTGTTACCACCTAAATTCAGAGAAAACTCTCTGCACTCTGCCGATACGGGAACCCATCTCCTGCTGTTCTTTCCGAAAGCTGCTCCTGAATTCCGATACCGCTTCCCTGTAACGCGGGAAAAACGTTGAAGCCTACTTGCACATCCGATCAGACTCTTCCGGCGGATCCTGCGCCGGACTGTACATCCTGCTCTCTGTCGTTCGGTCCACTGCTCGAAGGCTACTTCCACAATCTCTTCACGGAGATTCTCACCTGCCATCTCCTCTCTTTGCATCAGAAAACTGTGTACTCCTCCTTGTCACTGCATTTCATTATAATCTAAAAGCTGAAATTTAAATACATTATAGTGTGTATTATTATCTTTGTCAATCGCGTATTCTTGATCTTTTTTAACTTCACTTTCGTCTGCTGCCGGATCCAAGATTTCTCACTGCGCCGATAACAGCATAGATCACCAGAGCTGCAATATTTGCCATCACTACGCTGGCTCCGGCAGGAGTCGCACACAGATAGGACACCGTGATACCTGCCACAAAGCACACAACCGAGACTGCCGCTGCACTGATCACCACTCCGCGGAACGTCCTGCACACCCGCATGGATGTGAGCGCCGGGAAAATGATCAGGCTCGAGATGAGCAGAGCGCCCATCATCCGCATACCGAGTACGATCGTCACCGCAGTGAGCACCGCGATCAGCGTATTGTACAGTCCCGCCTTCACGCCTGTCGCCCGGGCGAAGGTCTCGTCGAACGTGATCGCAAAGATCTTCTGATAGAAGAAAACGAAAAGCACAAGCACGATCACCGAGAGGACAACGCTGAGCACCACATCCTCCCTGCTCATGGCAAGGATACTGCCGAACATATAATTATACACATCTGTATTCATCCCCGTTGAGAGTGAGATCACCATCACCCCCACCGCCAGAGAGCTGGTGGAGATCAGCGCGATCGCCGCATCCCCCTTGATCTGGCTGTTCCCGCTGATCCGAAGGAGCAGGACCGCCGCCAGGATCACGACCGGGATCGCCACCGCGAGAGGAGCGGCGTTCAGCGCCGTCGCCACTGCAAGGGCGCCGAACCCCACATGGGAGAGTCCGTCCCCGATCATGGAGTACCTCTTAAGCACAAGGCTCACTCCGAGCAGCGCAGAACACAGCGCCACCAGCGCACCCACGATAAACGCGCGCACCATAAAAGGATAAGACAGCATTTCGATCAGTGTATCAATCATTTACGCTCACCTCCCAGAAATGTTCTTCCCACTCTGCTCCTCCGGTAGTCCTCCGCCGTCCCGAAGAACAGCACCTTCTCCTGCAGATGGAGGATATGGCTTGCGTCTTCCACAGCGCTCTCGATATCATGGGATACCATGACCACAGCAATTCCGGAATCTCTGTTGATCTGGCGGATCAGCTGATAGAACTCTGCCGTGACCAGAGGGTCCAGCCCTGTCACCGGCTCATCCAGGAGAAGCAGCTTCTTTGTGGCGCAGAGCGCTCTCGCGAGGAGCACTCTCTGCCGCTGTCCGCCTGAGAGATCACGGAAGCACTGCTTCGCCAGGTCACGGATTCCAAGGATCTCCATCTTCTCATACGCCTGCTGCCTGTCAGACGACGTATAAAATGGCTTGAGTCCCCGGCTGTTCAGCCTGCCGGAGAGGACCACCTCATACACACTTGCAGGAAAATCTTTCTGTACATCCGTCTGCTGGGGCAGGTATCCGATCTCATTCTGCTTCAGTCCGTCTCCGAACACGATCCTGCCGCTCTCTACGCCTTTCAGACCGAGAAGGCTCTTGACAAGGGTGCTTTTCCCCGAGCCGTTTTCCCCGACAATACACAGATAATCACCCGTATTGATCTGGAAGTTCAGATCGCGGACCACGGTCTGTCCCTCATAGCCGATGAATACATTTTCACACTTTATCAGGGCCATCAGTTCAATACCTCCTTCAGAGTCTCAACATTTTTCTGCATCATGCTCAGATAAGTTTCCCCTTCTTTGAATTCCTCCGCCGACAGATTGTGGCAGCTGTAGAATGTCCGCACTTCTGTCCCTGTCGCCTCAGCGATGGCGCCGGCGATATTTTCATTGCTCAGTTCCATCTTCAGGACAGCCGGCACCTTCTCCTCCCTCACCTTATTGATGAGAAATGCCATCGTTGCCGCGCTGGGCTCCGTATCGGAAGCGCAGCCCGGGAAAGCCGCGTAATAGTCCAGCCCGTATTCATCAGCAAAATAGCGGAACGGAAAACGGTCTCCGAAGATCACCAGCCTGCGCTCTGCGCTGTCCACCACGCTTCGGAATTCTCCGTCGAGCTCCTCCAGGTCTTCCTCATAGGCTGCCGCATTTGTCTCATAGGTCTGCTCATTGTCCGGATCACACTCTACAAGCAGATCCTTGATCTTCTCCACGATCTTCGATGCATTGACCGGAGAGGTCCATACATGTTCATCGATCTCATGTGCAGAATGGGCATCCTCTTCCTCCGCCTCATCCTCATGATGCGCATCTTCCTCTTCCTCATGCGAGTGGCCGGGCTGCTCCTGCATCCCTTCCACATGTTCTTCTTCCAGCGTATCCACACAGTCCATGAGCTTCAGCGTGACCATGTCCGCCTCCGGCATGGAATCCAGGATATCCTCCACCCATGCATCGTTCTCCCCGCCCACATAGATGAAGATATCACTGTTCTGTATGGCAATAATGTCCTGAGGCGTAGGCTCATAAGAATGCGTCTCCTCCCCCGGCTTCAGCAGCATCTGCAGATCCACACTGTCCCCGGCGATCTGACGCACAAAGTCGTACTGAGGGAAGATCGTCGTCACAACACTGATCTTCCCGTCATCCGCTTCATTTTCTCCTCGGACCGCCCCGCATCCTGTGAGTACGCCCGTGAAAAACAGTCCGCAGGCCGTCAGAATGCTCACTGCTCTCCTCCGATAACTCTTCCTTATCGTCTTTCCTGTCATGGGGTATCCTTTCGCCTTTCATATTTTGTAAAGGCAAATTCCAGATCAAAGCAGGTCTGCTCTTCACTCTCTTCCGTCATCACCCACTCATCCATCTCGTCCAGATTCGGGAAAAAAGTGTCCGCCTGAAACGCCTGATCGATCTTCGTCACATACACCGTATCACAGTAAGGCAGGAGCATACGGTAGATACTCTCTCCGCCGATCACGTACACATCATCCGTATTATACTTTTTCAGTTCTTCAAAAAGCTCGTCTTCATTGTGGACAATAACCGCGTCCTTCACACTGTAATCCGGATTCTTCGTCAGAACGACGTTAGTTCTGTTTTTAAGCGGCAGTCCGTTGGGAAAACTCTCCAGCGTCTTTCTCCCCATCACCACGACCTTTCCCGTAGTCGTCTGCCTGAAAAATTTCATATCTGAAGGAATGCTGACCAGAAGCCTGTTCTGGTATCCGATCCCCCAGTTTCTGTCTGCCGACAAGATTGCCTTCATCTGTCCTTCTCCTTTCTGCTCCTGCTGGTCATTTCACTGCTATACCGCCACAGGAATATTTTTGATCTGCGGATGTGTCTCATAGTCATCAAGCCTTACGTCATCCGGCGTAAAGTCATAGAAATCCGTGATCTCCGGATTCAGCCAGAACTTCGGCGCCGGGAGCGGTTCTCTTGAGATCAGTTCCTCGACCATCGGGATGTGACGGTCGTAGATATGGGCGTCTGCGATCACATGGACAAACTCACCCGCCTTCATGCCGCATACCTGGGCAAACATATGGAGGAGCACTGCGTACTGGCATACATTCCAGTTGTTTGCCGTCAGCACGTCCTGGGATCTCTGGTTCAGGATCCCGTTGAGTGTCAGCACATCACTGTCCTTCTCCTTCGTCACATTAAATGTCATGCTGTACGCACAGGGATACAGATGCATCTCATGCAGGTCCTGGTGAACATAGATATTGGTCATGATACGGCGGCTGTACGGATTGTTCTTCAGGTCATAGATCACCCGGTCTACCTGATCCATCATGCCTTCTTTATACTGATGCTTTACGCCCATCTGATAACCATACGCCTTCCCGATCGAACCCGTCTCGTCTGCCCAGCTGTCCCAGATGTGGCTCTTCAGCTCATGCACATTGTTGGATTTCTTCTGCCAGATCCACAAAAGTTCATCCACGCAGCTCTTGATCGCCGTGCGGCGCAGGGTCAGCGCGGGAAATTCTTTCGACAGATCATATCGGTTCACCACCCCGAATTTCTTGATCGTATACGCAGGAGTCCCGTCCTCCCACACCGGACGCACCTTCTCACCTTCCGTACTCGTGCCGTTCGCTATGATATCCCGGCACATATCGATAAATACTCTGTCTGCGTAGCTCATAGTTTCCTCCTTCATATCACGCCATGCATTTTATCCGTTCAAAACTTCTCCGATTTCCGGCTGCGGTCACGGATCTGCAATGTTATAGAGCAGTTTCTCCAGATTTTTTGTCAGGGATTCCACTTCTCTCTTTGTCATTCCTCTTGTCAGCTCCCGGTCCAGCTTCCGCCGGTCCGTCTCCATCCTCCGCTGGATATCGTAAGCCTTCTCTGTCAGATAGATATTCTTCTTTCTCTTGTCCCTGGCATTCGGGACACACAGGATATACCCCTTTTCATCCAGACGCTTCAAGATCCCCGTCACTGTGGGATTCTTAAGATTCAGCCCCTTCTCCACATCTCTCTGGCTGACTTCATCCTTGCTGGTATGAAAGAGATAGTCGAGCACAGCGCACTGGGAAGATGTGATGCCGATCTTCCGCAGCCGCTCATTCAGATCCTTCTCATATACATTGTTTATCTGCTTTATCATAAAACCGATCGGTCTGCTCCGATCCTCCATTCCGCACTCACCCTGTCTTCCTCTATTCTGCGTTCACTCAGTTTTATTCCCGGAACCGGCTCTCTTTCCGCAGTGGATCAGTATTCTCTGATCACGCTGCTGATCTCGGAGATGCTTTCCATCTCCCTGAGTTCGCTCAGCGCGCTCTTCATATGCTTCTCTTTCACTTTTTCCGTGACCACGACGAGTTCCGCGTGCTCTTCCCGGGCGTTCTTCTGCACAACGCGGGCAATGCTCACATTGTGTTCCCCGAATACCTGAGCAATCTGTGCAAGGACTCCAGGGCGGTTCTCCACCTGCATCCGCAGGAAGAACTTATTCTCCACCTCTCCGAAATCCTTCACCGGGATCTGACGGTAACAGGTACAGCTGATCCGCCCCGTACAGTTATATGCCAGGTCTCTCGCCACGTCTATCACATCTCCGGCCACTGCGCTGGCCGTGGGCATCTCTCCCGCTCCACGGCCGTAGAACATGGCGTCGTCCACCGCGTCTCCGTGGATAAATACCGCGTTGAAAGAATCCCTCACAGATGCAAGCGGATGATCCTTTCCGATCATCATCGGATACACGCCGACCTCGATCCCGGTCTTTGTGCAGCGCGCCACGCCCAGCAGCTTGATCACGCTGTCAAACTCTCTGGCATACTCGATATCCGCTGCCGTGATCTTTGTGATCCCCTCTGTATACACATCTGAAAATACAACCCTCGAGTGGAATGCAATGGAAGCCATGATCGCCACTTTTCTTCCCGCGTCCAGCCCTTCCACATCCGCCGTGGGATCCGCCTCCGCATACCCCAGCTCCTGCGCCTGCTTTAACGCGTCCGCGAACTCCATTCCCTCTTCAAACATCTTCGTCAGGATATAGTTTGTCGTCCCATTCACGATTCCCAGCACATCTGAGATCTCATTCGCCGCAAGACACTGCTTCAGCGGCCGGATGATCGGGATCCCGCCGGCAACGGCAGCTTCAAAGAGGAAATCCTTTCCATACTCCTGAGCGGTATCCAGAAGGATCCTTCCTTCTTCTGCGATCAGGTCCTTGTTCGCGGAAACGACATTCTTCCCAGCCTTCAGCGCCTCAAGGATGATCGTCTTGGCAGGTTCCATGCCGCCCATCACCTCGACAACGATCTGGATCTCATCGTCTCCGATGATCTCGTGCCAGTCATCCGTCAGAAGAGCCGGATCGATCCCTTCTCTCTTCTTATTCATATTGTGCACGAGGATCTTCTTGATCTCCAGCTCCGCTCCGATCGTCTTCTCCATGATATCCGCACGCTTTCTGAGCAGCTTATACACTCCTGTACCAACTGTACCAAGCCCTAACAGGCCGATCTTGATCTTCTTCATCCTGACACCTCACTTAAGCATTTCTTGCGTATTCTGTCCCACGCCGGGGGCAGATGGCAATATTCACAGTATAGCACAGATGTCAGGGAGAAGAAAAGCCCTGTAAACGAAGTTCTCCATTAAACAAAAAAACACCTGAACTTCTCTTTCAAGAAATTCAGGTGTATGAAGAGCGACAGACGGGGCTCGAACCCGCGACCCCGACCTTGGCAAGGTCGTACTCTACCAACTGAGCCACTGTCGCATTTCCTGTGTTCCGTCGACCGGAACAATAAGTACTATACTATACCCCCTAAGAAAAGTCAACACTTTTTTTCAAAAAAATTATTTATTTTTTCTTGAGCTGGAATCACCTGCTTGTAACAGCCGGATACATCCGTTATAATGAGAAAGGTAAAATTCCGAAACCTCAGATGCCCTGAAAGAATACAGAGAGATCATCTGAAGAATGACAGACGCTTCCGCGCGGAAAGAATAAGAAAGAATGAAATTGGAAAGGAGCAGAAGACCATGAAATTTATATATCCTGCTGTTTTTCGGCAGACAGAAAACGGAGGCTACAAAGCCTGGTTCCCGGACCTGGAATGCTGTGAGGCATCCGGAGAGACTCTGGAAGACGCCATTGAAAACGCCAATGAGGCAGCCCGCACCTGGATCACGGTAGAACTGGAGGAGGACGATCCGCTTCTGCCCTATGTCTCAGACCACGAGGACATCGAGACAGAGGAGGGCGACATCATCCGAAATATTTCTGTGAACATCCGCTTCTATGAAGGATGGGACGAATAAGAAAAAGAACAGTCAGAAGGCCGCAGCCTTCTGACTGTTCTTTTTCTTCTCTTTTGATCTTCGAACAGCTTCTACTGATTCAGGATCAGTTTCCGCACTCGATACTGATCTCATTGAACTTGTCAAGGATATCGTCCACCTGCAGCTCTGTCTTCTCCTTCCCCGCAAGATCCATCACAATCTCCCCCTGATGCATCATCAGAAGGCGGGTTCCGTATTCCACGGCATAGCGCAGATTATGGGTCACCATGATCGTAGTGAGCTTTTTCTCCCTCACGATCCTATCTGTCAGCTCCATGATCAGCTCTGCCGTTTTCGGATCCAGAGCGGCCGTGTGCTCGTCAAGGATCAGGAAATCAATGGGCGTCATAGTCGCCATGAGAAGCGCGATCGCCTGGCGCTGTCCGCCGGACAGAGAGCCTACCTTGATATCCATCTTGTCTTCCAGACCCAGCCCCAGCTGGCCGAGCAGTTCTCTGTAATGCTCGCTTCTCCCCCTGTTGATCCCGCGGCTCAGTCCGTAGAACTTTCCTTTATTATCCGCAAGAGACATGTTCTCAAGGATCGTCATGGACGGGCAGGTTCCCATCGCCGGGTTCTGATAGACACGTCCGATCTTCCGGTTTCTCTTATATTCCTTCCTGTTCGTGATATCCTCGCCGTTCATGATGATCTGTCCGGCGTCCGCAGGAATGCTTCCACAGAGGATATTGAGCATGGAGGTTTTTCCCGATCCGTTGCTCCCGACGACTGAGACGAACTCTCCGTCGTTGATCTTCAGATTAAAATTTTCAAAGAGGCACATCTCATTTACTGTGCCGGGATTATAATATTTGTCAATTCCCTTGAACTCAAGCATTTTTCTTCACCTTCTTCCTGCGCTCCATGCCGATGATCAGAATGATCAGGAACAGGACCGCCGTGATCAGTTTCATATCCTGCGGCTGGAAGAATTTCAGAGCCGCTGCGACGCAGGCTTTGTATATGACAGATCCAATCAGGACCGCCGTAGTCGCTTTCATAAAGGTCAGATTCCGGAACAGGCTTGTGCCGATAATCACACTGGCAAGTCCGATCACGATCGAGCCTGTACCGCTGGAGATCTCAAATACCTTCTGCTCCTGGCAGAAAATACATCCCGCCAGAGCCACAAGTCCGTTTGCAATGGCAAGACCCAGGATCTTGATATTGCCCTGATCCTTCGCCAGTGAAGTGACGAGCACATCATTGTCCCCTGCCGCGCGGAGCAGGAAGCCGGATTTGGTCTTGAGATAGAGATCCAGCAGGATCTTGCTGATCACTGTGATGACCAGCACGATGATCAGTGTCTTGTATGTGCCCAGTCCTCCGGAAAAGATTCCGTTGATAAATGAATTTTCAAAAATGCTGTCCTCCCCGAAGATCGGTACGTTCGCCGTTCCCGCCAGACGGAGGTTGATCGTCCAGAGAGCCGTCATCATAATAATCCCCGAGAGAAGATCCCGGACTTTGAATTTCACATGGATCAGTCCGGTACAGACTCCTGCTGCCGCGCCGATCAGGAACGATGCAGGAAGGGTGAGATACGGATTGACTCCGTTTGTAATCATTGTCGCTGTCAGCGCCGCCCCGAGAGGGAAGCTGCCGTCCACGGTCAGATCCGGGAAATCCAGGATCTTGTATGTGATATACACTCCCAGCGCAAGGATCCCGTAGATCAGTCCCTGCTCTAAAATTGTGATATAGATACCCATAAATATGCCTCCGGTCATCCGCCCGCCGGGCGGGCTGTCATTTCATACTTTACCGGCAGACCTGTTCGTCTGCCGGCATTTTTCTTCTTACTTGTTTATTATCTGTTAAGTAACTGTTTACGCCTAACCGATGCTGTCAAAGCTCTCTACCGCTGTTGACAGAAGCTCATCATCGATCGTGATCCCGAACTTCTCCGCCACAGCCAGGTTCACATAGAATCCCGGTTCATTGATCGTCTCGTAATTCATCTCTGACGCTTCTGCCTCGCCCTTCAGGATCTTTGCCGCCATCTTTCCAGTCTGTTTTCCAAGTTCGATGTAGTCGAGTCCTTCCGCCGCCAGGCAGCCTTTTCTCACCTGCTCGATCTCGCTTCCGAAGACCGGGATGTTCTTCTCGTTCGCCTTGTCAAGGATCGTCGCAAGAGAATTGACCACTGTATTGTCTGTCAGATTGGTCAGGCAGTCCACCTCCGAGAGAAGATTATCCGCCGCAAGGGAGATGTCTGCTGTCTGCGTCACGCCCGACTCCACGATAGTAAATCCATAGTCCCCCGCCAGCTCCTTGTATGTCTCCAGAGCGGAAACAGAATTCACCTCGCTTGTGGTGTACATGATACCGATCTTCTCTGCATCCGGCAGGATCTCCCGGATCATTTCGAGCTGCTCCTTGATCGGAAGCTCATCGCTTGTTCCCGTCACATTTCCCACCGGAGTGCCGTCCTCATCAGCGAGCTTTGCTGTGACCGGATCGGTCACCGCTGTGTATACGACCGGAATGTCCGTGTTCATGGCGGACACATACGCTGCCTCCGCGCTGGGTGTCGCGATCGCACAGATCAGATCCACGCCGTCTGAGACGAATCCGTCCGAGATCTGTCTTGCCGTTCCCGCGTCTGCCGCGGCATTTCCTTCCTCAACGGTCAGGTTCTCTCCCTCAACGATGCCTTCCTCTGCAAGCCCCTCCAGAAATCCTTCCTTACAGTTTTCAAGAGAACCGTGCTCCGCGAACTGGGAGATGCCGATCGTGTAGGACTTCTCCCCGCTTCCGGATGCGGAAGATCCGCTTCCTGACGATCCGCACGCTGCCAGGCTCACTGTCATTATTGCTCCTAAGATTACTGCCAATACTTTCTTTTTCATAATTTCATTCTCCTTTTTTCTCTTTCTTCAAAAGCAAAGGAGCCGATTCTGGACCCTTATTTTATTCCGCCGGAAAGTCCTCCGGTCTGTCCGGCAGAATAGAAAACCGCCTCAAGCATAATGCTTGAGACGGTAATAAATTCCATTTATTATCGCGGTACCACTCAAATTGACCTGTGTCCACTTTCTCACGTACTAACATACGCTCCTGATTGATAACGGGTTCGGTTCCCGGCGGCGCCTACTCTTTTCATTTCAGACCGCCCTCGAAAGTCCATTCAGAATTAAAATCCATACGGCAATCCCACCGCCTGCCGCTCTCTGTGATTTCTTTTAAAACCTACTCCTCTTTCTCATCGGTTTTTGCTTTTGCTGTGTTCTATTCTAGTTGTCCCAGCCGCATTTGTCAAGGACTTTTTTCTCCCGGTCTTACTCTTCCTCCGCCGCGACCTTAAGCCCCAGCTCCTCTAACTGTTTCGCATCAGCCGGAGTCGGAGCCTCCGTCATCAGACAAGATGCGTCCTTCACCTTCGGGAATGCGATCACGTCACGGATGCTGTCCTGCTTCGCCATGAGCATGACAAGACGGTCCAGGCCGTAGGCAAGTCCTGCATGCGGCGGTACTCCGTACTTGAACGCCTCAAGCAGGAATCCGAACTGGCTGTGCGCCTGCTCCTTCGTGAATCCCAGCGCCTCGAACATCTTCTCCTGGATGTCGTTCTGATGGATCCTGACGCTTCCGCCGCCGATCTCATTTCCGTTGAGCACGATATCGTAAGCCTTCGCGCGCACCTTTCCGAGCTCGCCCTGCTCCAGAAGCGGAAGGTCCTCTTCCATGGGCATGGTGAACGGATGATGCATGGCAAGGTAACGTCCCTGCTCATCGCTCCACTCGAACTGCGGGAACTCCGTGATCCACACGAAGCGGTATTCATCCTTGTTCAGAAGGTCAAGCTGCTTTGCCAGCTCCACACGGAGCGCTCCCAGGGAATCCCAGACAACTTTATTCTTGTCCGCCGCGAACAGGAGCAGGTCTCCCGGCTCTCCGCCCATTGCAGAGATCAGTTCCTTCATCTCTTCCTCGCTCATGAACTTCGCGAAGGAAGATTTCACCGTGCCGTCCTCCTGGAGCGCGATGTATGCCAGTCCCTTTGCGCCGTAGTCTTTCACAAATGCAGTCAGCTTGTCGATCTTCTTTCTCGGCATCGCGCCCTGTCCCTTGGCGTTGATGCCTCGCACGCTTCCGCCGTTCTCGATGGCGCCCGTGAACACACCGAAGCCGCATCCTCTCACCACGTCGGTCACATCGGTCAGCTCCATGCCGAAACGCAGGTCCGGCTTATCAGAACCGAAGCGGTCCATGGCCTCCTGCCAGGTCATCCTCTGGATCGGGAGCTGCACGTCAATATTCATCACGTCCTTGAACAGCTTTGCAAGATATCTCTCATTTACATCGATCACGTCGTCCACATCGACAAAGGAGAGTTCCATGTCGATCTGTGTGAACTCCGGCTGTCTGTCCGCACGCAGATCCTCGTCGCGGAAGCATCTCGCGATCTGGATATAGCGGTCGAATCCGGAGCACATCAGAAGCTGCTTATAGAGCTGCGGAGACTGCGGGAGTCCGTAGAAGCAGCCCGGATGGATACGGCTGGGGACAAGGTAGTCCCTGGCTCCCTCAGGTGTCGTCTTGCCCAGCATCGGTGTCTCGATCTCCAGGAATCCTTCTTCTGTGAAGAACTGGCGCGTCAGTGTCATGACCTGGCTCTTCAGCATGAGATTTCTCTGAAGATCCGGTCTTCTCAGGTCAAGGTAGCGGTACTTCAGGCGCACCTCCTCCTTCGTCCTGGAATTCTCTTCCACCGGGAACGGCGGAGTCAGAGACTCTGACAGGATGCGAAGCTCCGTCGGGAAGATCTCGATCTCACCGGTCGCGATCTTGTCATTGACCGCGCCGGAACGCTTTGCAACGGTTCCCACAACAGCAACTACATACTCCGAGCGAAGCCCTGCCGCTTTCTCAAGAAGCGCGGCGTCTGTCTTCCCCTCTTCACATACGACCTGTATGATTCCGGAACGGTCGCGCACGTCAACAAACACGAGACCGCCCTTATTCCTGTTCTTCTGCACCCATCCCATGATGGTCACTGTCTCGCCCGCATTCGCCGCAGACAGCTCGCCGCAGCGGTGCGTCCTCTTTAATCCCTGCATTGATTCAGCCATTGTACACCTCCGTAATATCTGTATATCCCTGTTCCACAAGCTGCTCCTTCTGGAACTTCTTGTTCTTCTTCATGTTCGCGATCATCACCTGTTTTCCTGCATCCCGGTCAGCCTTCGCCGTTTTCAGCACTTCAAGCAGCTTCTCCTGGGGCAGCTTTTTGTCGAGAAGGTAGGCCTTCTTATCCCGGCTCGTGGGAACCTGGAAGCCTCTCTCGATCAGCAGCATGACGATCCGCTCGAATCCGATGGAGAAGCCGACCGCAGGCGTATCCTGCCCGGTGAACTTCCCGATCATCTTGTCGTAGCGCCCGCCGCCTCCGACAGATCCTCCGAACTCATCCATGGAGATCTCGAAGATAGTCCCCGTATAATAGGACATTCCACGGACCAGCGTCGGGTCAAACTTCATGCGGAACTCTGCTTCTTTCGCGCTCTCCACACTGGTAATGATCATTTCCAGCGAATCCGCCGCCTCAGGCGCAAGAAAGCCCTGTAACTTCTCCTTGCACATACGAACGCCTTCCACATCGCCTGTAATCTCCTGAAACAGTGCAAGATACTTTTCCACCGATTCTTCCGCATATCCGTTCTCCTTCAGCTCCGCTGCCACTCCGTCCAGACCGATCTTGTCCATCTTGTCCAGAGTGATGAACACACTGTCATAGTCCTTCTCCTCGAATCCGCTGTACGCTGCCATCGCCTTCAGGAAACGACGGTCATTGATACGGATCGTAAAGTTCTTAAAATCCAGCTTTCCAAGCAGCGACGTCGTCGCCAGGATCAGCTCGATCTCCGCCAGGTTGGACGGCTCGCCCAGGATATCGATATCGCACTGCATGAACTGGCGGAAGCGTCCTCTCTGGGGTCTGTCCGCGCGCCATACGTTGCCCATCTGCAGCGCTTTGAAGGGCGCCGGCAGCTCATTCGCATGGTTCGAATAATAACGGCACAGCGGCACGGTCAGATCATACCGGAGCCCGCCGTCCACAAGATCCGTCTCTTCCTTCGCCTCATCGATCTTCAGCTTCTCGCCTCTCTTTAAAATCTTGAATATCAGTTTCTCATTGTCACCGCCCTGCTTGCTGCAGAGGTTCTCAAGGTGCTCCACACAGGGAGTCTCGATCGAGGAAAACCCAAACGATCTGTAGGTGTCCTTGATCAGACCGATGACATAATCCCTGACCTCCATCTCGGAGGGCATCATATCCTTCATCCCGGTGACCGGTTTCTTCTTCAGCGCCATAACCATTCTCCTTTTCGTTCTATCATTTCGTCAATACGGCTGATATACTCCGTAATGTTCTTCACATTTTCAATGCGCACCAGACCGATCTCCTTCCCCTTCTCCGTCCGGATCGGCTCCTTAAGAAGGATCTTCGTCGAAGCCCCGGCGCCTGCGGCAAGGATAGTCTGCTTTTCTTCCATAATTAGTATATTGTAAATTCCCGCTTTGTCAACCTCTGCGTAGCCCACATTCTCAAAATTGCCGGCAATATTCTTCTGCCGGTACAGATAATACGGCTTCAGTCCCATCCGGCGGGCGCATTCTGAAGCGTCCTCGATCATCTGTGTGATCTCCGAGTGGAGCTGCGCCGTCCTGCCCTCCTGTCCGAACCGCGCCGCCCGCTTGATCGCAAGGGCATGTACGGTCAGGCTGTCCGGATGGAGCGCTTCCACCTGTCTCAGCGTATCCTGCATATCCGCCGCCGTCTCGCCCGGAAGCCCGGCGATCAGATCCATATTGATGTTGTCGAACCCAAGCCGCCGCGCCATGTGAAACGCTTCCACCACATCCTGTACAGTGTGTTTCCTCCCCACCAGGTCCAGTGTCTTCTGCTGCATGGTCTGGGGATTCACCGAGATCCGGGTAACCGGGTACCTGCGGATCACGCGGAGCTTCTCCTCCGTGATGCTGTCCGGCCTGCCCGCCTCGATGGTAAACTCCAGTGTATGGCTGAGATCAAAATACTCTGTCACTGCCTTGAGCAGCCGGTCCATCTGCTCCGGCTCAAGAGTCGTAGGCGTACCGCCACCGATATAGACCGTGTCCGGCCGCCTTCCCGCCGCCATCTCTCCCAGTGCTTTCAGCTCCCGGATCAGCGCGTCCAGGTATCCGTCCACCCGGTCCCGCCACACGTCGATGGGGGAAGAGCTGAAGGAGCAGTAGGAACAGACGCTGGGGCAGAACGGGATCCCGACATACAGGCTGAAGCCGTCCTCGCAGTCCAGACGCGAGAGCAGCTCATGCTCCCTGCACGCGGTCTCGTAGGCAAGCTGCGCCTTCTCCGGACTGACGAGATCCTCCTCCTGAAAGGATCTCAGGATCTCTTCCCGGCTGATCCCCGCCTCCAGCTTCTGCATGATCAGCTTGGTCGGGCGGACTCCCGTGAGGATCCCCCAGGCGAGCTTCTCCCCTGTAAAGTTCTCCAGATAACGGTACACACTGCGGGTGACCGCCCACTTCTCCTCCTGGAGCTGACGCTCATCCGGATCGGATATCCGCGGAAGCCCCACATCTTCCGGGAAGACGGAAAAAGAGGAACCTCCCGGCATCTCAAGCGTCACGAGAGCTTCCTGTTCCCCATCCACCTTCTGTTCTACGTCCTCCCCAGGATAGAAGGACTTAACGATATGGTAGATATTATATGTAAATTTGTTTCTCTTACTGTCGATCCTGATCATAATCTTCCTCCGAACCGTAAAAAAGGGCTGCCCTTACACAGCCCACTTTTTCAGAATTACCTTTCCTGTAATCTGTCAGACAAATGGATTGTATTTTTTCTCATAGCCGATGGTCGTCTCTTCCATGTGCCCCGGGTATACCTTCGTCTCCTCCGGCAGCACCATCAGCTTCTCGCGCACAGAGCGGACCAGCTGGCTGCTGCTCCCCGTAGGGAGATCCGTCCTTCCGATGGATGCGTGGAAAAGAGTGTCCCCGCTGATGAGTACATGCTCCGCCGGGATATAGTAACAGCAGCCGCCCGCCGTATGCCCCGGCGTATAGATCACATGGATCTCAAATCCCGCGATGGTGAGCACCTGGCCGTCTTTCAAATACTCTGCTCCTGAGTAAGTATATCCCATCCCGTACATTGCCGATGAGTTCAGCTGTGCATTCTCCAGCAGCTCCTTCTCCGCCTCATGGGCATAGACCGGAACCGGAAATTCCCTGACAAAATCATCGATCCCCATGATATGGTCAAAATGTCCGTGAGTGAGGAGCACAGCCTGCACCTTCAGCCCTGTGCTGCGGATGTGGCTCACAAGCTCCGGCGGACATGCTGCAGGATCTGTGACAAAGCACTCCTTTGTCTCTTCATTGATCACAATATAGCAGTTGGTCCCGATCGGACCGATCACAAATCTCTCGATCTTCATAACCGACTCCCTTATCTTTCTTCATTGATAAGCAGGAGCGGGATGCTCCTGCTTTTCCTGTCTGCCAGGCAGTTTTCTATCCCAGAGTACGAACAGAACCCGTACCCCAGGCGGTCTCAGCCTGTCGTTCTCTCGATATCGATCACACTCTCGATCTGACGGAGCTTCTCGATCACTCCGTTCAGTTCGTCTCTGCCATGCACGATGAATCCCATATCCAGCGTAGCGGTTCCCTTCTTGCTCGTGCGGATATTCATGTTCTTCACATCGATCTTCGCCTCCGTGAAAACCTTGGAGATATCCATGAGCAGCCCCTGCCTGTCGTGGGCATACATCTTAAGCTCAGCGAGGTACTGGCCGCCGTCCTCTGTATCGGCCGTATCCTCCCACTCTGCATCGATCAGACGCTCACGCTCTGCCGCTGAGAGGTGCAGCATGTTGATACAGTCCGTCCTGTGGATAGACATTCCACGTCCACGGGTCACGAATCCGACGATCTCGTCTCCCGGCACCGGGTTGCAGCACTTAGAGAACCGGACCGCCATGTCGTCGATCCCCTTCACCACAATGCCGCTCTTTGACTTGGCGATGTGCACCTTCTGGCTGTTCGCCTCGGAGATCTTCTCCAGGATCGTCTCGTCTGTGATCTCCTTCTTGTGTTCCTTTTCATACTCTTCCAGCAGCCGGTTCACGACCTGGCCTTCCTTGAGGCCGCCGTGCCCGATCGCCGCCAGGACTGCATCCCAGTCCCGGAATCCGTACTTTTTCTGTACGATCTGCTGATATTTCGGTTTCAGTATATCCGCCAGATTGATCGACTTGCTCTTGCAGTAAGCCGTGATCAGGTCTTTTCCGCGGATAATGTTCTCTTCCTTGAACTCTTTCTTGAACCACTGATTGATCTTGTTCTTTGCCTGAGGGCTCTTCACAATGTTGAGCCAGTCACGGCTCGGTCCTTTGGAATTCTGGGACGTCAGAATCTCGATCCTGTCGCCGTTCTGGATCTTATAGTCAATGTTGACCAGCTTGCCGTTGACTCTCGCGCCTACCATCTTGTTGCCCACCGCGCTGTGGATCGCATATGCGAAATCCACCGGCGTGGAACCGTTCGGCAGGTTCTTCACATCCCCTTTCGGGGTAAAACAATAAACATCCTCCTGGAACAGGTCCAGGTCTCCTTTCAGGAGATTTAAAAACTCTCTGTTGTCAGACATATCCCTCTGCCATTCGAGGATCTGTCTGAGCCAGCTTAACTTCTCTTCCTCGCGGGTCTTTACATTCTTGGTGGAGTCCCCGCTCTCCTTGTACTTCCAGTGTGCGGCGATACCATATTCCGCCGTCTTGTGCATTTCCTCGGTCCGGATCTGTATCTCAAAGGGCTGTCCGGACGGCCCCATCAGGGTCGTGTGGAGCGACTGATACATATTCGGCTTCGGCATCGCGATATAGTCCTTGAACCTTCCCGGGATCGGCGTGTACATCTCATGGATGACGCCCAGCGCCGCGTAACAGTCTTTCACTGTGTCCACGATGATGCGGACAGCGAAGAGATCGTACACCTGATCCAGCGTCTTGTTCTGGTTCACCATCTTCTTGTAGATGCTGAAGAAGTGCTTCACCCTTCCGTACACCTTTGCCTTGATGTGGGCATTCTCCATATGCTTCGACACCTCGGCGACGATCTGCTGAACGAATTCCTCACGCTCGGTCTTTCTGGCATTCAGGTCCTTCACAAGCTGATAATAGACTTCCGGCTGGTAGTATTTCAGGGACAAATCGTCGAGCTCTGTCTTGATCTTCGAAATACCCAGCCTCTGAGCAATGGGCGCGTAGATGTCCATCGTCTCTCTTGCCTTTTCCTTCTGCTTCTCCGGGGTCATGAACTCCAGCGTCCGCATATTGTGGAGCCGGTCCGCCAGCTTGATGATGATCACCCGGATGTCCTTCGCCATCGCCAGGAACATCTTCCTTAGATTCTCCGCCTGGACCTCCAGCTTATCCTTGGAGTAGCTCAGCTGTCCCAGCTTCGTCACCCCGTCCACGAGGAGCGCTACCTCTTCGCCGAACTCCCTCGTGATATCATCCAGAGTCATATCCGTATCCTCCACCGCATCGTGGAGCATCCCGGCGACGATCGTCTCTTTATCCATCTCCAGGTCCGCCAGAATGATCCCCACCCAGAGCGGATGGATGATATAAGGCTCGCCCGATTTTCTCAGCTGATCCTTATGCGCTTCCTTACCGATGCGGTACGCCTTCTCGATCAGAGAAATATCTGCGGAAGGGTGATACTTCCTCACCCGCGCCACCAGCGCCTGGTACAGCTCCTCCGGATCCTGGTAGTCCTCCGGCGCTTTTACAGCATGGCCGTCCACCATCTCCAGATTTTTATTCAGCTGTTCATACTCAAGTGTTCCCGCCATACTGAATCCCCCTTTACTGCTTTATCTTCTGAAATATTTTCAAGATTCGCCAATAAAACTGATATCTGTAAATAGAAACCACCCAATTATAATTTCTTATCAAGTATAGCATCTTTTTATTGAAATTCAAATATTTTCTCAGGTTTTTCGGCAGCCGGACAGAAAATAAACATGGAAAATGTAAGGAAAAGCAGTCAGAATCGGCAGTCGAAAGGACTGTTCCGTCAAAGTATGGCTCCCGGACCGGGCAAAAAGCAGATACCGCCGGCCGGAATCGGTCAGCGGTATTGTTTACATATCACAATATCATGATGCCAGGGATTGTGAGAGTGCGAAGCGCAGAACAATCCGCAGGCATCGCAGCTGGGGCTTCTGCCCCCAGCATCATATCATCCTCGTAAGATACTCCGGCAGAAAAAGCACGCCGTATCCGTAAAACATCCTCACGCTTCGGTCCGTTCGCCCTGCAGCTTCCAGCCCGCCGCCGTCTCTCTCGCATCAACGAACCTCCGGTAGATGCCGTCCTGGCGCATCAGCTCTTCATGGCGTCCCTGCTGCACGATCCTTCCGTGATCTACCACAAGGATCTGATCCGCATTCCTGACCGTCTTGAGGCGGTGGGCAATCATGAGGATGGTCTTCTCCCTGGTCAGTGCCTCGATCGCCGTCACCAGGTCTTTCTCATTCTCCGGATCGACATTGGCTGTCGCCTCGTCGAGAATGATGACCGGCGAGTCCTTCATCATGGCGCGGGCAATGGAGATGCGCTGCTTCTCCCCGCCGGAGAGAGAAGCGCCGCCCTCTCCGATCACAGTGTCATATCCGTCCGGCAGCGCCATGATAAAGTCATGGCAGCACGCCTTCTTCGCCGCCTCCACGACCTTCTCCATGGGCGCATCCTCCTGCCCGAACCGGATATTGTTGGCAACGGTGTCCTGGAACAGATACACATTCTGGAAGACAAAGCTGAAATTCTTCATCAGGCTGTCCATGCTGTACTCCCGTACATCCGTCCCTCCCAGCCGGATGCATCCCCGGTTCACATCCCAGAACCGTGAGATCAGATGGCAGAGCGTCGTCTTGCCGCCTCCGCTCGGGCCGACGATCGCAGTGGACGTGCGCTCCGGGATATGGACGGTGATCCCGTCGATAATCTTCCTCTTATCATAGGAGAATTCAATATTCTCTATATCGATGTCGTGATTCTGCGGCGTCAGATCCTTTCCGTCGATATCCATGGGCTCCAGATCAAGGATCTCCTGCGCCTTATCCACGCTGACGTCCACAGTCCTGAGCAGCGCCGAATAGTTTCCTGCAGAATCCAGACTGGAATACACGATGAAGGAGCAGATCATCATGCCGAGGCACACGATCAGTTCCATACTCCCCTGCAGGTAGAACCAGACGGACAGAAGCGTCATCGCCACTCCCGTCATCTTCGTCAGGAAGTTCTGAACGCCCATATAGGGGATAAACGTTTTCTCCAGTGTAAAGTTGCAGTTCTCATTCTCATCGATAGCGGCATTTAACTTCCTGCTCTGGGTGCTGCTCAGATTGTATGCGCGGACCTCCATGATCCCCTGGATATACTCCAGCAGCTTCTCCACCAGACTGCTGTCCGCCTCCACCTTCCGCGGAGAGATCTTCTCGGACTTTCTCTGCATCCGGCTGTTCACCAGGAAGAAGAGCAGGAGCCCCGCAAATACCACAAGTCCGATCCGATAATCATAAAACAGGAGCATCACAGCGATCAGAAGCGTCGTCAGGACTCCCTGGGTCGTGAGCATGACCACACGGGTCGCCACATCCCCCAGATTCTCCATTGTGTTCGTTGTAACAGATGTGATGTATCCCATACTGTTGTTGTTGAAATAACCCATCGGAAGGTAGCGCAGATGCTCCGCGATCTCGATCCGCTTGCCCGCCGTGGTCCCGTATCCCGCTTCACACTGTATGATCGTGTTAAAATACTTGACGACGGCTCCTCCCGCAACACTGAGCAGGCAGATGCCGAAGCACTGCCAGATCACTGCGGTGGTGACCCTTCCTCCGATCACCGCGTCCAGCATGAGCACGATGGCAGGGATCTTCAGCGCCTCAAAAAACGCCATGAACACGCCGAACACGATCGAGATGTAAAACTTCCTCTTATTCTCCCCGCCACAGAAATCAAAAAATTTTCTCAGGATCTTAAGCATGCGCTCCGCCTCCCTTCCTGTTTTTCACTTTCGGCTGATCATTTTCCTCAGCCGTATCCCTGACGGAAATATGCGCCTCCCACATTTCTTTGTAGAGGCCTCCCTGCGCCAGCAGCTCTTCATGCGTTCCCGACGCGTCCACCTGCCCGTCCCGGATCACAAAGATCCGGTCTGCGTCGCTGATGGTGGACAGCCGGTGTGCGATCACGATCAGCGTCTTTCCCTTCACCAGCTTCGCCACGGACGCCTGGATGACAGCCTCATTCTCCGGGTCTGTGTACGCGGTCGCCTCATCGAGGATCACGATGGGCGCGTCCTTTAACATGGCGCGGGCGATGGCGATCCGCTGCCGCTCGCCGCCGGAGAGATGCCCGCCGCTTCCTCCCGCAATGGTGTCATACCCGTTCTCAAGCTGCAGGATGAAGTCATGGCAGCCGCTCTTCTTCGCCACCTCTTCCACCTCTGCATCCGTGGCGTCCATGCGGCCCATACGGATATTTTCCCGGACCGTGTCGTCAAAGAGGTAGTTGTCCTGGGATACATACGCCACTCTCCTGTTGTATTCCTCCAGGGACAGATCCCGGATATCCACACCTCCGATCTTCACGCTTCCCTCTTTTACATCCCACAAGGAAGCAATGAGCTTTGCGATCGTGGATTTGCCGCTTCCGGAAGGACCGACGAGAGCGGTCACCGAACCGGATGGGATTTCCATATTGATCCCGTGGAGCACCTCCTTCTCATGGTAGCCGAAGCGGACATTTTCCAGAGTGACAGAATAATCTCTCGGTTTCCTTTTATCCGTTTTCGGGCGGATAAGCTCCTCCCGGGTCAGGATCTCCGTCACCTCGCCGATGATCGTCCCCATCTTTCCGATGTCATCGGTGTAGGACATGCAGGTGATCAGCGGCTGGATCAGTCCCACAGACAGCAGGATGATCATGATGAAGTCCACCGCTTCCAGGCTGCCGTTCATGACGAACATGCCGCCCAGCGGAAGGATTGTCAGCGAAGTGCAGGGGATCAGCACCATTGCCAGGGAAAACGGAATATTGCACTTCCTCATCCACTCCACATAGCAGGAAGCGCCCTCCTTCGCCGCAGTAACGAACCGATCATAGGACTTTCTCGCTTTTCCGAACGCCTTGATGACCTCGATTCCGTTGATGTACTCCACGGCTGTGTCGTTCAGCGTCTTTGTCTTGGTTAGAACATTTTTATAGTTTTCCTCGTAGCCGATCATCATCAGTGAGTAGCAGAGCAGTCCCAGGGGCAGCGTGATCAGGGAGATCAGCGCCATCCTCCAGTCAATGGTCAGCATGTAAATGAACACAAGCGCCGGGGCAAGGATATTCGCCGTGAATTCCGGCAGAATATGCGCCAGCGTCGTCTCAATGCTGTCCGTCCGCTCCATCATGATATTCTTCAGTGTTCCCGACGGCGTATCCTTCACATACCCCAGCGGCACCCGCGACAGCTTATCGCACATCTTTCTGCGCAGCTGCGCCAGGACATGGAATGTGGCCTTATGGGAGCAGGTCGTGGAAACGCTGTGGAATACCACCCGCGCGGTCCAGAACACTGCCATGATAAGTCCATCCGTCAGATATCTCTGCCAGTCCCTCACTCCCGCCACAAGCGCGCGGATCATATCCGCCATGACAAAATAGGGAACGATGCCGCAGATCACTCCTATGGCGGCCGCTATAACGCTGGCTGTATACAGTCCTCTGCGTGTCCCTGCAAAGGTCATGACCCAGGCAATGGGCGACTTCTGCTTTTCCTGTTTCTCTTCCAAATGAAATCCCTCCTTTTCTCCTGCCTTTTCCACGTGGCAGTCTTGTCTCACTTTGATTAGTTTTAACTAACTTTATATTAAAAGAAAAAGGGATCTTCTCCCTGTTTCTTTTAATCAAAATGTACTCCCATGATGCGCGCCCAGCCGCCGGTATGGAACTCCCGGAGCTGCCGGATCCGCTTTGCAGCGGCCTCCTTCTCCATATCATGGACCACCATCTCAAACATTCCCGAAAACATCCCGCTCGAGATCATATGGCACAGCTCATGGTCGATCTCCGGCATCTCGTGCCCGGTAGACCTCACCGCCTCGATGTACCGGTATGTGGCGTCCACCTCTTTCTCGACCATATCATGGATGAAGTGCTCATATACTGTCCCGCCGGCGCAGCAGATCAGCAGCTTGACACAGTCATAGTGGTCATACACATATTCCAGTATCTTTCCGATACAGTCCCCGGTCACCTCCGACATGGCTCCGGTCTGTTCCTCTGCCGGCAGTTCCCGGATCGTGGTCAGTCCCTCGTCGAAAAATCCCATGATCCTGTCCACGTGTGGCTTCACCAGCGCCTCGAAGAGCGCCCCCTTAGTCGGATAATACCGGTAGAATGCCCCGGTCGTCACACCCGCCGCCTTCACGATCCTGCGCAGAGAAGCATTCTGGAAGCCCTTCTCAAGGAACTCCTCCTTCGCCGCATCCAGGATCCGGTCCAATGTTCTGCTGTCCTCTCCCATGCTGCCATCCTCCGTAAAATTCAGACTTTCTGCTGCCGAGTCAGATGATCTCTTCCGCGTTCATGAACACCGCGGGTGAGCATCTCTGAATGCACTCTGCCTGCGCACTGATAACAGTGTTAGCTAACATCGTTATCAGCGTAACACCAGACGCATCATAATGCAAGTGTTTACCATGAATTTTTTTAATATCCTAAGCTCCGGCAGGATTCGTAAGCAGAAAGCTGAGCTAAAACCTTCGTTTCTAAATATTGTTTTACTTTGTCAATAAGAGCATAGTCTATCTTACTGTAGATCAGACGTTTATCTTATTTAGCTCCTCTTCCCCGCTAAATCTATAGCATTCATTTAGCTCTGCAAAAGAGGAAACGTATCCCTCAATCATATTTATTTTCTCATACTGTGTCATCGCTAATCTGTATTTTTCAGCTGCTTCGTCCATTTTTCCGGCCGTTTTCAGAAGCTTTCCACGGAAAAACAGCATATCCGCCAGACCAAGATCAGACTTCTCCTTCTTAAATAACTCTTCCGCTTTCGCATACCACCGCTCAGCTTCCTCCCACTGCCCTAATTGTGTTAGAAGATCCCCTCGGGACTGTAATATATTGGCCAGACCAAGTTCATCGTTCTCTCTCTCATATAGTTCTTCTGCTTTTGCATACTTCTCTTCTGCTTTTTCCACTTCCCCTCGATGGCTCAAAAGATCCCCACACGACTGCAACGTATTCGCTAGCCCTAAATCATCCTTCTCCCTCTCAAATAACTCTTCCGCTTTTGCGTACTTCTCCTCTGCTTCTTTCTCGTTCCCCAGTCGCCCCAGAAGATCCCCATAGGACAGCAACGTATTTGCAAAACCCAGATCATCCTTCTCCTTTTCAAATAACTCTTCCGCTTTTATATACTTTTCCGCTGCCTCCTCATTTTTCCCAAGGCGGAGTAGCAAATCCCCGCAAGATAGCAGCGTATTTGCAAGGCCTAGATTGTTCTTCTCTCTTTTAAACAGCTCTTCTGCCTTTTTGTATTTCACCTTTGCCTCTTTCAATATTCCAAGACGACTCAGAAGATTTCCACTGGATAACAACATATTTGCAAGCCCCAATTCATCGCTTTCCTTCTCAAACAGCCTTTCAGCTCTTGCATATTTTTCTTTTGCCTTTTCAACTTTTCCAATACGGCTTAGAAGATCTCCACGTGACAACAGCGTATTCGCAAGACCCAGATCATCCTTCTCCTTTTCAAATAACCTCTCGGCATCAGAATAGTTCTCCTCTGCCTCTTGCACTTTTCCGAGGCGACTCAAAAGATTTCCGCAGGACAACAGCATATTGGCCAAGCCAAGATTAGCCCCTTCTTTCTCAAACAAGCCTCTTGCTCTTCTATAACACCCTTCTGCTTCTTCTGCTTTTCCAAGATGTCTCATAAGATTCCCCTGAGATAGCAGCGTATCCGCCAGCCCCAGATCATCCTTCTCCTTTCTATACAACTCTTCTGCTTCTGTATACCGATTCTCTGCCTCGTCCAATTTTCCCACACGACACAAAAGTTCCCCGCAAAATAGCAGCGTATTCGCAAGGCCCAGATCATCCTTCTCCTTTTTATACAACTCTTCTGCTTCTATATACTGCTTCCACGCCTCATCCAATTTTCCGAAACGACTTAAAAGTTCCCCGCGAAACAACAGCGTATTCGCAAATCCTAAATCATCCTCTTCCTTTCTGTACAGCTCTTCGGCCTTAGTATACTGTTTCTCCGCCTCGTCAAGTTTCCCTAAGCGACTCAGAAGTTCTCCGCGAAGCAATAGCGTATTCGCAACCCCCAAATCAACCTTCTCCTTTCTGTACAACTCTTCAGCCTCGGCATACTGCTTTTGCGCGTCATCCAATTTCCCTAAACGACTCAGAAGTTCTCCGCGGACCAGCAGTGTATTTGCAAGACCCAGATCGATCTTCTTCTTTCTATATAGCTCTTCCGCTTCTACACACTGCTTCTCTGCCTTTTCCAATTTTCCTAAGCGACTTAGAAGTTCTCCGCGAGACCTTAACGTATTTGCAAGACCCAGATCATCCTTTTCCTTTCTGTACAAATCTTCTGCCTCAGTATACTGTTCTTCTGCCTCTTCCAATTTTCCCAAACGTCTCAGCAGGTCGCCATATGTCCTATAAAGAATAGATAAAATATCTCCCTCTTTGTTTTCACATTGAGTATAAAAATCGAGTATATATTTTAAAACATCAGCGCTATACAAATAATTTCGAAAGTAATTTGCTCCACTCTTTATAATTGAGTTGAGAAGAACCTTCAACCTCTCCGGTGCTTTCTGAAATATAATTTTTCCAATTATATAAATTATCTGAGGCAGTATATCCAGTACAAGACGATGAGCTCTTAACCGGTCTTCTGATGCTCGATTCTCAGCTGTATCAAGCAATTCAATGATACTGTTCCCCCATCTCTCAAGACATTCCCTGCTGAGAGACTCTGTCTCCGGAACAAATTCTTTATATTGTTTTTTCAACGGAAGAAGCATCGTAATCCTGTTTCTGTCACTGGTAATCGTAACAAGGTTTGCGTCAATCAGCACGCCGAGTCCCTCCTGCCACTTATCTTCATCAATCTCCCTCCGAAGCCGGTCAAACACTGCCGCCGGGATATCTTTCACGCTATAGTATAAGAGTCCCCAGATCAATACAGCCTCACGATTCTCTTTCACTGAATTCCAGGATACTCTCAGAGCAATTTTAAGGCTCTCATGCTTTTCCCCGGAAACTGCGCTCTCCTGTTTTGCCTTCTCCCAGCATCCGAGCATATCTTTTATATGGATCTGCCTTTTCGCCTGTGTCGCCGTGAGGACAATCGCAAGGGGATGACCTTCTAATTGATAGATCAGTTCATGAAACGCTTCTCTTTCCCCAGGCACAACCTCCCGCCCCAGAACACTACAGAACAATTTCACACTGTCCAGTTGCTCAAAATCTTCTTCTGAATCCCAGTCCTGTTTCAGCCTATCTTCATCCAGAGGATGCAGCCGGATTGCGATGTCACCGGCGCTCAATAAAGACTGTACTACAGTCCGGGTGGAGACCAGAATCCTGATTCCGGCTATTTCAAGTTTCTTCATCCATCCCAGCAGTATTTTCTTCTCATCGCTGTTTTTCTTCACACCGTACCACAGATCCTCCCAGTTATCAAAGTAGAGGATCGGGATCAGATCGTTTCTCAGGTGTTCCCGCATGCCTTTCAGCTGAGACAGCAGATATTCCGGATATGCTTCTTCCGCTGTATTCTCCGGCAGCTTCACACCTAAAGCATTCGCTACAGTATCCCACAGACCCGGGAGCGCGCTGACGCCGGTCAGGTCGAGGAACGGCATCCAGACCTGATCCCCATATCTGTCTTTGACATTGCGGTAGACCGCCTTGCACGTCTCTGTTTTCCCGATCCCGGGCGCACCTTCTACCCAGACGCACCGATTTTCAGTTCCACTAAGTGCTTCTGTTATCTCCCGTACCTGTTCCTCCCTGCCAAAGAGCTGGTGCAGTGGAAAATAGCTGCCGCTGTTTTCCGGTGGGAGATCGCCCCCGCTTACGATATCCTTGTATAATTGTGAAAAGAAGGGTTCCAATGCCTCCGTGTGCATCCCGTGAGGATACCAGATCGGCAGTACATTCATTTCTCCTGTAACATACCCGATCCGCTTTCTCAAGCTCTCTTTCCGCCGGCCGTTCTGGTTCTCGCCCTCTTTTAAAATCGGCTTACACCTGTCCTTCGCATTTTCCGTATCTGCCGGGAGTTCCAAAAGAGCAAACTGCCGTATATTTTCCGAACACTTTTTAATCACAGAGCAGGTACGGTCGGCTTCCAGGCTGCATCCCAGGAACAAGAGGTGATTATTTTCAAGAAGCTGCTTTAGAAACCGGGGCATGGGAAGACTCAGATCGGGATCCTGTGGATCCTTCCCATATTTCTCGTCATATTTTCCCTCAGTAAAGACCATATTGTGAGAATCCTTAATATCTCCATGCATTTTCACTAGCATATGAGACCTTTCCTGAAGCATCCTTTGTATTTTATCGGTCTGGAAATCATTCGACGGATTTACTGTATCCGGCGGCGTCAAACCTTCCAGGTGATACAAATATTCGATCATTCTGTCAAAATTGGTCGTTACAACAGGACCATGAAAGAGCGCCAGGAGCTTGCGCAGATATTCCGGCATCTTTGATTTATTTTCCTCCAGTTTCTCTTCGCTGAAGATCTCCTCCAGATTATTGAGAAATCCATTTTCGGTCACTTCCTGCTCCAGAGCAGAAGCCGCCTCTTCATATTTATTTTCCGACAGCAGTTTATCGACTTCTTCTAGTATCCCATAGATCTCTGCCTGTTTTCTCAGCAGTGTTCTCCATAATGGATATGCCCAGCAGGACAGACCGGCTCCGATCACCGGGATCACATTCTGTTTTTTCATCATTTCAAGCAGTTTCTTATATACAACCCGATTATTATCTTCTTCACTCAGATAATAACAGTCCATAAGCTCCTGAAATTCCATTTCCCTCATCCTCCTTAGTACAAGACCCGCTTCTCTCTTGTATGTAAAATTTGGTATATCAATAGAATTATTATAAGTTTTTTCCTTTGCCCCGACAAGATAGTTAATCCATGTTTACTGAGGATTCATCACTCCGGACAGATCCATCACTCATACTTTTCCACAATAAAAAATATGTCCTCCAAAGTCCAATTCCGGTGAAGCTTATAAATCCGTAAACTCTGCCATTTTGAATAAAAATCGACAGGCTTGTACTTTTGGAAGACATATCTTATTTTTTACCATCTACGTAAACTCAAACTACACATCTATCTTTTCTCAGCTCTCACCCGGCTCCCCCGCAGCCGCCTCCGGCTGTTTCTTCTTCACTCCGCTGCGGATCTTCCTCCACAGAAATACCGACAGGACCACTGCGATATAGTCTGTCACCGACTGTCCCAGGATCACGCCGTTCAGTCCGAACAGCGCCCGGAGCAGGTACAGAAGCGGGATCAGGAGGATCCCCTGCCTCAGTACGGAGAGTACCGTCGCCGGGAAGGCATGTCCCACGGACTGCATGCAGTTCATGTTCACAAATAGGATGCCGATCACCGGTCCGGACAGCATGTATGCGATCAGCATCTGCACGCCGTATGCGATCACGTCGCTGTCGCTGATGAACAGACCGATGATCGGTTCACGGAATACAAAGTACAGGACTGTAGCGATCACGCCTGCTGCCAGACAGCATTTCTTCGTGTAGGACTCCACCTCTTGGAACCGTTTCATGTTGCCCGCCCCGTAGTTGTATCCCAGGAGTGGCTGCACGCCGTTCGCCAGTCCCATCTGGAGGAAAGTGATGAACATATTCGCCTTGAACACGATGCCGATCGCAGCCACCGGGTCGTTCCCGTACACTACCAGAAGCTGGTTCAGCACGATCGTGGACACGCTCATCAGGGCGGAAAAGATAGCGGTAGGCAGCCCGGCGGAACAGATCTTTGTAAGGATCCCGCTGCGGACTGTAAAATACTTCCAGCTGATGGAAAGCACGCTGCTCTTTCTGAGGAAATACCACAGATAGTATGCGCTCGCCAGGACATTTCCGATAGTGGTCGCGATCGCGGCGCCCGCCGTACCCTGTCCCAGCACTGAGATAAAGATCGGATCCAGCACGATATTCGCAATGGTCCCGATCATACTGCCGATCATCGCCTCGCGGCTGGCTCCCTCTGCGCGGACGATAAAACTCGCCGCTGCCGACCAGATAATAAAGGGCGCGCCGTAGGCAATGTGGAACGTATAGCCTCTGGCGAATTCATAGGTCTCCGCGTTGGCTCCGAAAAGCGCCAAGATCGGATCCATGAAAACGATCAGGATCAGGGCAAACACCACTCCCACGATCAGCGACGCATAGGTGACAAAGGAGGATGCGTTCTTCGCGCGCCGTTCATCCTTCGCCCCAAGCGCCATGGACAGGACGGCGCTGCCGCCCATTCCGAACATATTGGCGAATGCCATCATCAGGATGAAGATCGGATTCGTCAGGCTCACCGCCGCCACCTGGAGCGGGTCTCCGGTCTGCCCTACGAAAAATGTATCCGCCATATTGTACACTACAGTTACAAGGCTGCTGATCACGCTCGGCACTGCCATCTTCGCCACAGCCTTTGATACTTTCAGTTTTCCCATCAGTTCATGCTCGTCCATCTTCTCAGTCCTCCTCTTCCAGATTCTCGAGCATCTTTGCCGTGATCCTCATGAAACATTCCTGCTCTTCCGGAGAAATCCCCCTCAGAAGGATTTCTTCCGACTCTTCAATCTCTTCTCTGAGCGCACTCCGGATTTCCTCGGCTTTCTGCGTAAATACGATCTTCTTGAACCGGCCGTCCGTCTCGTCCGGGATGCGCACGATCAGCCCGGCGTCCTCCAGGCTCTTCAGCACTTCCGTCGCTGTAGACGGGCGGAGACCGAACTCCTTCTCGATCGCTTTCTGATATACATTGTGCTTCTCACTCTCGACCAGGATATAATCCAGGATATTTCCTTTCGCCCCGGTGATCCCGATCGTCTCCTGCGCCTTTTTGGACCGGCGGCGCAGCCGGTTGGAGATCCTGTTGATCATCTTACCTGTTTCCATCTGTATTCCCTCCATATAATAAGCGGATGCATCCTGTATCTATGAATTATACGGATATCCGCCGCAGTCTCTGATAGAGCGCAGAGCTGCCTTCTGCGCTCTAATTATTTCGGTTCCTAAGTATATTAGTGCAGATTCAGAGAAATGTCAACCGCTTATTATAAAGAAAGAGATATCGCCAGTGCCTGCATAACCGGCACGGCAATATCTCTTTCTCCCTCACTGATAATTCACGATCGTAAGCTGCAGCGTCCGCCTCCCCATATACTCGTTCACCGACGGATAATAAGTGAAGGACATGATCTGCTTCTCCTCCATGGCTTTCAGGCACGCCTCCACATCTCCGAAGTACACTGCCTCCATCTGGTTCCCGGAGGCGTCCTCCAGCCGGCACTTGAGCACATTGCGGTTCTTTCCGAAGATGCGGGGGCTGATCACCCGCAGATTCCGCTCCGCGAACAGCGGCTTCGTATTGCCCTTTCCGAAGGGCTCGAGGAGCTGAAGCTCCCCGATGAGCTGTTCCGTGATATATGGAAACGGGAGGAGCATGTCAATGGACACCTTCATCTGGAGATCCTCCTCAGTCAGGTCCGCAAGGTCATTGATGGTCTCCCGGAACCGCTCTACATTCCCTTCTTCCAGGGACAGCCCTGCCGCCAGCTTATGGCCGCCGAACTTGGTGAAAAGGGCTCTGCAGCGGCACATCTGGGCGAACATATCGTAGGACTCGATGGATCTGCCCGAGCCCTTCACGCCCTCCTCCGCCTTTGTCAGGACAAAGGTGGGCCTGTAGTAACGCTCCTTGATCCGCCCGGCGATGATCCCGGCGATGCTCTCGTGGCAGTCCGGGAGATAGACGACCAGCACCTTATCATCCTTAAGGGAAGTGCTCTCGATCATCTGCACGGCTTCTTCCACTCCCTTTTCCGTCATCTCCTTCCGGCTGTCGTTGAGCGCCTTTAAGTCCTCCGCCAGCATGACCGCCTCCCGCCTTGTCTTCGCGTTCAACAGCTCCAGAGCCCGCTTCGCCGTATCCAGCCGTCCGCTGGCATTGATGCAGGGTCCCAGCACGAATCCGATGTGGTAGGCAGACAGCCGCTCCACGTCGATGCCCGTACACTCGATCAGTGCTTTCAGCCCCTGATTCTTCGTCCGCTTGAGCATCTCCAGCCCCTGCTTGACGAAGATCCGGTTCTCCCCGGTCAGGTCCATCACGTCTCCCACTGTCGCGATGGCGACATTCTCCATGAGATAATCCACATCCTCCGGATCTCTCTGCATGACATTGTAGAGCGCTTCGACCAGCTTATAGGCGACCGCAGCGCCGCAGAGCCCTTTGAAGGGATACCCGCAGTCCGCCCGGTGCGGATCCACCACCGCATCTGCCATGGGGAGAAGGTACTCTTTCTCCCCGTTCATCTCCACATAAGGGACCTCGTGGTGATCCGTCACGATCACGGTCAGCCCGTTCTTCTTCCCGTATGCGATCTCATCCGCCGCGGCGATCCCGTTGTCGCAGGTGATGATCGTATCCACGCCGTCGTCCAGCGCCCGGTTGATGAGATCGATATTCAGTCCATATCCGTCCTTGATCCGGTCCGGGATGTCCGTGTCCACATGCGCGCCCAGCCCGGACAGTCCTTCCTGCAGGATGTACGTCGCGTTCACCCCGTCGATGTCATAATCTCCGATAATGCGGATCTGCTTCTCCTCCCCGATTTTCTCCGCCAGGATCTCCACCGCCTTATCCATATCCTGCATCAGCATCCCGTCGTACAGGTCGGCAATGGTGCCGTTTAAGTAGAAATCGATCGCCTCATCCCCGATCACATCCCGGTTCCGTATGAGCCTTGCCGTGATCGGCGAGATGTGATACTTCCGGGCAATGCTGTTAAAATCTGCCTTTTTCATGGTCAGAAACCATTTTTCCATATGTATGCTCCTTTGTATGTCCGATTCTTTTTATCCTGTCCTAAAGTATAATACATTCTGTTTCACCCACGCAACTAGATCCCATCATTTCCTGTTGTCAGCGCATTTCCCCATTACTGTTCACAGTAATATTTCCCCGGGGAGGAAGAGACATCCCCAACTGCCCCTGCCCTATAACTGGACTGCTGCGAAAGGAAAAGCCCGCCCCGGCTCATGCCGGAACGGGCTTCTTTCCTTCTTATCTCACTGTCTGTCAGACAGGATCACTGTTTTCTTTTTTTCTTCTTTTTCTTCGGCTTGGAAGTGCCGGCAGCTGCTGTCTGTGCAGTCTCAGCCTTCTCTGCTTCCTGAGCTTCCGCAGGCTGTCCTGCCATTTCGATCAGCTTCGCCTCCGATGCTGCGATCTCTTTTGCCTGTGCGCCAAACCTTGTCTTCATGACATACCAGAGTGCGCCCGTGATGCAGATGGAAGTATATGTACCGCATGCGATACCTACCATCAGAGGAGCGGCGAACTCCTTGATCGAGCTCACGCCGAGGATATACAGTACGACAACCATGATGAATGTCGTCAGGTTGGTGTAGATACTTCTTGTCAGCGTCTGCATGATACAGTGGTTCACAAGATCCTTCAGGCTCTGCTCACGGCTCTTCGTCTTAAGCTCTTCGCGGATACGGTCGAAGATAACGATCGTCGCATTGATCGAGTAACCTACGATCGTAAGCATACATGCGATGAATGTATTTCCTACAGACACTCTTGCGATCACATAGAACGCAAGGACAACAAGCACGTCATGCACGAGCGCGACTACCGCGCTGGTAGCAAAGCGGATATCCTTGAATCTGAACCAGATGTACAGCAGCATACAGATCGTAGCGATGATGACCGCAACGACAGCGTCCGATCTCATCTCGGAGCTTACTGTAGAACTGATATTCTCAGTCGTGATATCCGTTGCCGCCACTCCGTAGTTTTCTTCCATATACTGTGCAAATTCTTCACGCTCATTCAGATCCAGCGTCTGTGACTTGAAGATGACCTGGTTCGTTCCCTGGACAGTCTGCACCTGGATATTCGCATCTCCTGTGATGTCCTCCAGATCCGGGATCATCTCGCTGTCGATCTCCTCGAGCGTATATTCCTTATCAAATGTCACGTTCGTGGATGTACCGCCGACAAAGTCAAGGCTGTAGTTCATTGCCCCGATTCCGCGCGCATGGTTGATTCCCATGAATACGAAACCGCTTAAGCAGAGAACAATGGAAATCGCGAAGAATACTCTGCGTTTTCCAAGGAAATCGATCGTCTTTCTCTTCTTGAGCTCCTTGCCATATACCTTTTTGTTCCTGATTCCCAGCGCATAGAAGGAATAAACGATCAGTCTCGTAATAACAAGCGCCGTGAACATGGAGACCACGATACCGAGCGCCAGTGTCTGAGCGAATCCTCTGACACTTCCGCTTCCTCTCAGCCAGAGCACGCCGGCTGCGATCAGCGTCGTCACATTTCCGTCGATGATGGCGGACATCGCCTTGTGGAATCCTGCGTTCAGTGCAGCATGTACGGATTTTCCGTCTGAGAGCTCTTCCTTCACGCGCGCGAAGATGATAACGTTCGCGTCGACCGCCATACCGATGCCGAGGATGATACCCGCGATACCCGGGAGGGTAAGCGTGATGTCAAATGCATTCAGCAGGATGAGGACAAGCTCTGTATAAAGGAGCAGCGCAAGGCTGGATGCGAGTCCCGGAAGGAGATATACAAAGCACATGAAGATGCACACGATCGCCAGACCGATGGCTCCTGCCAGAAGGCTTGTGTCCAGCGCCTCCTGTCCGAGCTGCGCACCGACGACCTCGGAACTGATCTCTTCCAGCTCCACATTGAGTCCTCCGATACGGATCGTGGACGCGAGGCCCTCCGCCTCCTCATAAGACGCCATTCCTGTAATCTGCGCCTCACCGTTCTCGATCACGTTATTTACGTTCGGCACGCTGACCAGCTCGCCGTCATAGTAGATCGCGATAGATTCGCTGGCTGCATATGCCTCCTGCGTTGCATCGGCGAACGCCGCGGTCCCCTCGTCGTTCAGCTTCAGCTCGACCACATACTGAGTCGCATTTGTCGTCTGATCTGCATAGGTTCCTGCGGAAGCAGTCTCCACTTCATTACCTGTCAGTACGATAGATCCGTCAGCTTCCAGCTCGTCGATCGTCTTCGTCAGCTCATATGCCGTCCCGTCCGCATTCACGGTGTAGTTCGGATTGCCGCTGCTGTCATTCTGGCGGATAAAATACAGGCTTCCCGGCTGTCCCAGTTCCTCCAGGATCGCGTTTGCATCCTGCACGCCCGGGATCTCAATGCCGATGCGGTCGTCGCCCTGCTGATATGCCTGGGCTTCTGTGCTGTACTCTTCCACACGTCTCTGGAGCTTATAGACTGTGTCGTCCATGTCTTCCTGAGACGGAGTCTCCCCGACTGCTCTGTAGGTGATGCTCACGCCGCCTTCCAGATCGAGCCCGAGATTGATGTTCTTTGCAGCGCCCATCCCCCAGGAATTCAGCCCGAAGATACAGGTGAACCCGAGTAAGATCATGACCGCTGCAACGAGGATCAGGCTGATAATGCCTCTGCTCTTTTTCATGATTCACATTCCTTTCTTATTCGTCTGCCAAAGCAGCCTTTATCATGATCGCACATTCCACTCTCTTTCTCTCCATCTCGCAGCTCACCTCATAGGTGTCGTTGATGGTATGGTGGAACTTGTAAGAATTCGCCATGCAGCCGCCGCTGCAGTAGAACCTGGCAAAGCAGGTCTTACAGCTCTCTTTCGAGTACACGCTGCATCCGCGGAACTCTTCCGCAATCTCCGGTTTTGTGATCCCCTCATCCACATTTCCCATCAGGAACTCTTCCTGTCCGACAAACTGATGACAGGGATACAGATCTCCCCACGGCGTCACCGCAAGATATTCCGTGCCGGAGCCGCAGCCCGACAGACGCTTTGACACGCAGGGACCTCCTTCCAGATCGATCATAAAGTGGAAGAACGTAAATCCCCTTCCGCTCTTTTCTCTCTCGATCATATATTTTGCAAGCTTGTCATATTCTTCAAAAATGACCGGCAGGTCTTCCTTCCGGATCGCGTAAGGATCCGTGTCTTCTCCCACCACCGGTTCGATCGAGATCTGCTCAAATCCCAGATCCACAAAATGCTTCACATCCTCGGAGAAGTCCAGATTTTCTCTTGTAAATGTTCCCCGTATGTAATACTTCTGCTGATTCCTGCTCTCGGCCAGCTTCTGGAACTTCGGCACGATCAGGTCATAGCTTCCCTTTCCGTTCCGGAATGGGCGCATACGGTCGTTGACCTCTTTTCTTCCGTCCAGGCTCAGGACCACATTGTCCATCTCCCGGTTGACGAACTCCTGCACCTCATCGTTGAGCAGTACGCCGTTCGTCGTGAGGGTAAAGCGGAAATGCTTGTCATGAAGCTTCTCCTGCTCCCTTCCATATGCCACCAGGTCTTTTACCACCTGCCAGTTCATGAGCGGTTCGCCGCCGAAGAAATCTACTTCCAGATTTCTCCTGTTTCCTGAGTTCGCGATCAGGAAATCCAGCGCCTTCTTTCCCACTTCAAAGGACATCAGCGCACGGCGCCCGTGATACTCGCCCTCCTCTGCGAAGCAGTACTTACAGGCGAGATTGCAGTCATGGGCGATGTGAAGACAGAGTGCCTTCACGACCGTCTTTCTCTTCTTTACCTCATCGATGTAATCTTCATAAACGTCCTTCGTGAACAGACGTCCCTGCTCTGTCAGCTCTGTCACTGCCTCCAGGATATCCTTCAGATCCTCCTCCGGATAGATCGAACCGAGCCTGTCCTTCAGATACTCAGCCGTCTCCGGTGCCTTTAAGCTCTCCGGGGTATGCTCCCCGTTCAGCTCTGCGAGCGCGCCGATCACATCATATGCTTCCCGGTCCACGACATGCACTGCACCGCTGTTCACATCGAGGACGATATTATATCCATTGTTCTGGTACTGATGTATCACAACACAGATACCTCTCTTTCGTTTCATTCATCGGATATCTTTTATCCGTCTTATTTGTTCCCTCAGAATACATGCATAAGGCAGCGGTTTTATCCGCTGCCCCCTTCGCTGTTCTTTTTTCAGACTTACTTATTTCTTCTGCTCGCAGGTCTGATTTCCTACTGTACAGGAAGTCTTGCAAGCTGACTGGCATGATGTCTGGCACTCGCCGCATCCGCCTCTTTTAACAGTGTTGTTCAATGTCTGTGTATTCAATGTCTTGATGTGTTTCATGTCCTATCCTCCTACTCTAGTACGCTTTATGCGTTTACTGCTCGTAACATTATAGCACATGGCGTCATGTTTTTAAAGAGTTTTTTGTATCAACAGAAGGTTACTGTTCACACCGTACTCACGGATAGGAGACTGCAGCGTCATGCTTGCATGTAAGCGGCATTCTCCTGTCCATGAGTGCGAGTGGAACTCGTAACCGCCGCCCACATAAGCAGTCTTAGCACGAAGTGCAAAACTGGAGCGCACCAGCACGACGAATGCGCGTGCGGGCGGCGGTCAGGTCCCTACGAGACCATTCCCCCGAGCATCCCTCCGCCGGCACACAGCAGGAATGTAGTCGCAAGATTCATGGTGTCCGCCTGCAGTGAATGATATAGGCCAAGGGAGATCAGGAGCAGCAGGATAAAATACAGCACTCCTGTCAGGATCCCCCATAGAAATTTCTTCGCACCGGTTAGTTTTCCCATCACAAAACCGGATGCAAATGTTGAGATCACATAGATCAGTATGATTCCGGCATTGACATTCTCTTCACTCAGGTTCAGCTTATAGAGCATCAGCGTCAATGCCAGCAGCAAGATGCCCGTCACCACATATGCGCACAGCAGCGCCTTCAGTATCTGAAGGACCCGCTTTTCAATTCCCTGTGTTCCGCCTGCTTTTTTCTCCATTCTCTGCCCCTCCCAGCCATATCATAAGATCTGCTCCGCCCTCTCCGGGCTTTGCACCTGTCCCTTCTTTTTCCGCCCTGCCGGCGGATTTCTCTTTCTGAATAAATCTTATGACAGCAGACTGGCTTTTATGACTGAAGAATCGGACATCCCTGATTATCCCATCTGTCTGCCGAGGAAATTAGCAGCACTCTGCGCCACCTTCTGCTCCAGCTCTCCGAATTTTTTCTTCTCGTCCTTATTTAAGAGGATCACCGAGCCGATCACATCCCCCTCGCAGATGATCGGGCAGATCGCCTGGTCGGAATACTCGCCCATCTCTGCTGTGATCCGGATGAATCCCGGTCGGTCCGACCTTGCCAGTACCTGGCTCCGCTCCTGAAGTATCTTTTCTGTCTCCCTGCTTATATACTGATCCTGCAGTTCCTTGCGCCCGCTTCCCGAGACCGCCACGACCTGATCCATATCCGTGATGCAGACGGTACAGCCCAGCGTCTGGGCAAGGCTTTCCGCGTAGAACTTTGCAAGCGTTCCCAGTTCTCCGATAGGTGAATACTTTTTCAGTATGATCTCGCCTTCCCTGTCTGTAAATATCTCAAGCGGATCCCCCTCTCTTATGCGGAGCGTCCTCCTGATCTCTTTCGGAATGACGACTCGTCCCAGATCATCGATCCGGCGCACTATCCCTGTTGCTTTCATATAAAAATCCCTCCGTTTTACAAATATCTACATCTTTTTCTTCTTTCTGTCATTAAATGTAGTATCTGTAAAACAGAGGAATTTATTCACAGAGTTCTTTTATTCCATCTCTTTGTATTCCTGAGCGATGTTCAGGACATGGTCGCCCATCCTCTCAAAATCCGTCAGGATCTCAGAGAACACGATACCGCTCTGCGGCTTGCATTTTCCTTTCTTCAGCCGCTGCATCTGCTTTTTGAAATATTTGTCCCGCATATTGTCATTTTTCTGCTCCATCGCCGCAGCCTGCTTCAGGACATCGTCCGCGTTCTCAGAAGTCACTTCCTTGATCGTGTCGAGAGAAGCCATACACTGCTTCTTCATCTCGCCAAGCTCCTCGAGAACATTATCCGAAAACTGCAGATCCCATTTCTTCATATCGTCCGCGTATTCCGCAATATTCACCGCGTGGTCCGCGATGCGCTCCAGATTGCTGACGATCGAGTAATAGCCGTTGATCCTTCTGGAATCGTCCATGGACATCTCGCTTGCCATGAGGGAGACGATATACTCGGAGATTCCTTTATTGAGATAGTCTATGTACTCTTCCCTCTCTCCGACCTTCTGACGAAGCTTATCGTCGTAGCTGATCAGCGTGTCAAAAGCAGCGCTGATATTTTTCCCTACCATATCACGCATACGCTCCACTTCGTCGCGGACCTGGGAAACCGCCACAGCGCTGTGTCCGATCGCGTAGGAAGACTCGAACGGCCTGATGTACTTCAGGCGGAGTTCCTCGTCGTCCTCCTTCTTGCTGTCCGGAAGGATCTTTGTCGCGATATTCGCCATCTGAGTTCCGAACGGAAGCAGGAGCAGCGTCGTCACGATATTGAAGATCGTGTGCGCATTTGCGATCTGCGCCACCGGATTGCCCGGAGTCAGAGACTCGATAAGATGCACATACGGGGTCACCATACAGACGATCGTGAAGATGACCGTTCCGATGATATTGAACATCAGATGGATGATCGTCGTCCGCTTCGCATTCACCTTCATGCCGATGGACGCCAGGACTGCCGTAATACAGGTTCCGATATTCTGCCCGAACAGAACATATACCGCGCTGGACAGCGGAACCAGCCCTGTAGCCGCGAGAGCCTGAAGGATACCCACCGATGCCGAGGAGGACTGGATGACCGCTGTAAAGACCGCACCGACAAGGATACCGATCAGCGGGTTGCTGAACTGCGTCATCAGATTGATGAAAGCTTCCGAATCCTGCAGCGGCTCCATTGCGGCTCCCATCATATCCATTCCCATGAAGAGGATACCGAGTCCTGCGAAGATGCTGCTGATGTGGTGCACCTTCTCATTCTTCACGAACATCATCACGGCCACTCCGACGATTGCAAAGAGCGGTGCGATCGCGCCGATATCGAGTGCGATCAGCTGTCCCGTGATGGTCGTACCGATGTTGGCTCCCATAATGATCCAGACCGCCTGTTTCAGTGTCATAAGACCTGAATTCACGAATCCGACTACCATAACGGTAGTGGCGGATGAAGACTGAATGACCGCCGTGATGACCGCTCCCACCAGAACGCCTTTAATGCGGTTTGAAGTCAGTTTCTCAAGGATCGATTTCATTTTGTTCCCGGCGGCCGCCTCGAGGCCTGTGCTCATCATCTGCATTCCGTAAAGGAACAGTGCAAGCCCGCCGAGCAAAGAGAGGACGTCTGTTATTCCCATTACTCTTTTCTCCTTTAGTGAAAAAACTATATTTACTTTTCCTCTTTGTTCCGCGCATGATAAACGCGCTATTATTAAACTAACATGGTCCTGTCCGGTGTGTCAATGTAGATTTTACATTTTCTTCATCTTTTCTTAACGTACACTTTACTGCCTTTTAACTTTTTCTCCGCGTCATTTCCTTATTGAAAAGCGCGCTTTATTCTGCTAAAATTTTAGAAGCGGGAATGAAAGAAAGGAAGCGGCGAAACTATGAGTTTAACAATACCGATCGAGACTTCTGCAAGACATATCCATATCACAGAAGAAGATTTTCAGACCCTGTTCGGTCCCGGAGCCAAGCCGACTTTTGCCAAGGAACTGAGTCAGCCCGGCCAGTATGCCTGTAAAGAACGGCTTACCGTAGCGGGACCGAAGGGACGCTTTGAAAAAGTCGTCATCCTCGGCCCATATCGGAACGAGACTCAGGTCGAGATCTCTGTGACCGATGCACGGCGGCTGGGCATCCGGAGCGTCATCCGCCAGTCAGGCGATCTGGAGGGCACTCCGGGCTGTCTTCTGATCGGTCCGAAAGGAAAGGTGGAACTGCAGCGTGGAGTCATCGTCGCCAAACGGCATATCCACATGACCCCGGTGGATGCGCTGCGCGCCCACGTCAAGGATAACGACATCGTCTTCGTGATCACCACGAGCTATGAGCGTTCCCTGATCTTTTCAGATGTAGTAGTCCGGGTCAGTCCTTCCTACTCTCTGGCCATGCACGTTGACACGGACGAAGCAAACGCCTTTGCCAACGAAGACCATCCCACCGGCGTCATCCTCAAGCTGTTCAACGGACACACCTACAGCCTTCAGACCTGGGCGGAAGAGCTTCAGCACGGAATACACCGGTAAAAAAGATAGAATAATAAATAAAAACAGGAGGTAACCTGACAATGAGCAAGATCGATGAAGTAAGAAGCGCCATGGTGGCTGCAATGAAAGCAGGAGAAAAAGAGAGAAAAGCTGCTCTCTCGTTTCTCCTGTCATCCCTTAAGAATAAAGCGATCGACAAAAGGGCAGATCTGACGGAAGAGGAGGAAAACCAGGTGATCTTAAAGGAGATCAAACAGCTTAAAGAGACCATCGAGATGACTCCTGCTGACCGCACGGACCTGCTTGAGGAGGCGGAGAAACGTCTCGCTGTTCTGGAGGAGTATGCTCCGAAGATGATGAGCGAAGACGAGATCAAAGCCGTGATCAGTGATGTGATCTCCGGCCTCGGCATCGAGAAGCCCCTCCCGAAGGATAAGGGCCGCATCATGAAAGAACTCATGCCGAAGGTAAAAGGAAAGGCCGACGGAAAGCTTGTCAATGAACTGGTAGCCGGATTCATGCAGTAAAAATGTTTTTCTATATTTTTGATCCAGATCCCGGAGCTGCTGCTGAAGATTTTCTTCAGCATGCTGCCCGGATTTTTATTTACCGGTCTTTGTCTGAATCGAGAGATCCTGACAGCCGGCAGGGAACCGTTTCCGGTGCCGCAGTTGTCTTCCGGTATACACTTGTGCTATAATGTTCCGCGCAGACGCACTGTCTGCAAAATACATTCAGAAATGAGACATTCGATTATGAAGATCCTGATTTTATCATGTAATACAGGAGAGGGCCACAATTCCGCCGGGAAGGCGCTGGCGGAATACGCGCGGCTGCAGGGGGATGAGGCCGAGTTCATGGATATCATGATGCTGGGCGGAAAGCGCGTCTCCCATTTCGTGGGAGGAGGCTATGTCTCCGTAGTAAAGCACGCTCCGGCACTGTTCTCCTTACTCTATAAGATCGGCGGGCTTGTAAGCTCCAGCAGGCACAAGTCTCCGGTCTACTATGCCAACGCGCTGCTTGCGGGACGGCTGAAACGCTGTCTCGATGAAAATGATTTCGATGTGATCGTAACCCCTCATCTCTTCCCTGCGGAGACGCTCACCTACATGAAGCGGAAGAAGATGCTCCGCCAGAAGGTGGTCGCGGTTGAGACAGACTACACCTGTATCCCATTCTGGGAAGAAACAGAATGTGATTATTATATTCTGCCCCACCCGTCGCTTATCGGTGAGTTTGCCGGCAAAGGCATTCCCGAAGAGAAGCTTAAGCCCTTCGGCATCCCCGTCCGGCCGGCATTCTCAAAACCGGGAAAGAAGGCGGAAGCGCGGAAGATCTGCCGCATCCCTGAGGACGCCTCCGTGTATCTCATCATGAGCGGGAGCATGGGCTTTGGAAAGGTAAATCTCTTCGTTGCCAGACTGCTGCGCCGGCTTGGGCCGAACGAATACATCATCGTCATCTGCGGAAGCAATCAGAAGCTCCGAAAGGTGCTGCACACAGCTTTCGGGCGTCATCCTCAGGTACGCATCCTCGGATACACGGAGCATATCTCCGCGTACATGGACGCCTGCGACGTGATCTTCACTAAACCCGGAGGCCTGACCAGCACTGAGGCTGCCGTGAAGGGGATTCCCATCGTCCACACACGTCCCATCCCCGGATGCGAGACTAAAAACCTGGAGTTTTTCACAGAGAGAGGCCTGTCTGTTACCGCCCCGAAGATGGGCGGACAGATCGATGCGGGGCAGGAGCTCCTGCACGACCGGGCCCGGCGGGAAGAGATGTGCGCGAAACAGCGGCAGGTGATCCCGCGAAATGCCGCGGCAGAGATCTGGCGGCTTCTCCGAGAACTCTCAGAAGAATAAAGCAGAAATGGTTTCAGTATCATAAAGAGTTTCAGTATCAAAGGAGTTGGATTTTATGGAAAGATATTATTTTTTTATCTTGTTCGGCTATCTGTCGGGAAGCATCCTGTTTGCCCGGCTCCTTCCCAAATATCTGCGGCACATCGATATCTGCGAGCTCAGCGAAGACAATAATCCGGGCGTGTTCAACGCGTTCAAGCACGCCGGTCCCGTCATCGGGAGCATGACGCTCCTCCTGGAGCTGGCGAAAGGATTTCTGCCGGTGCATGTCGGGCTCCAGCTGCTGGATCCCCGGAACACGCTGTTCGCCCTGGTACTCGCCGCACCGGTCTTCGGACATGCATTCCCGCTGTTCCGGCCGAAGGAAGGCGGCAAGTCCATCGCAGTCTCCTTTGGATGCCTCCTGGGACTTTTCCCCGACCTTGCGCCGGTGTGCACCCTCGCTGCCTTCTACCTGCTCTTCTCGGCGGTGATCATCATCGAGCCTCATCTGGTTCGGAGCATCGTGACTTATCTCTGCTTCAGCCTGATGACCTTCCGGTATTCCGCGCCCCGTCCCGTCATACTGGGAGCGCTGGTCATCTCCGGGATCGTCATCTTCAAGCATCTGGTCAAATTTGAAAAGGAACCGGTCAGCATCCGCCTTATCCGGCGGAACCGCTGACCGGTTCCTTCTTGTTCCCAGAGATTTATTTATCTCTTTCTTCCCACTTTCTGTAGATCGCTTCCAGAGCGTCCACCGCACCGTCGATGCCGAGCAGGCTCACGTTGAACATCATACTGTTTGCCTCAATGCTGCCCCAGTCTCTGCCCGTCCTCGACTCATAGTACATCCGGCGTTCTCTGTCCGTCTTCTTGATCTTGTCGACCGCCTTCTTCTCATCCAGCTTATAGAGCTTCATGATCCTGCGCACGCGGTCTTCCTTATAGGCATAGATAAATGTATTGATACAGTTGGAATAGTCTCCCAGTATATAATCCGCACAGCGTCCCACGAAGATTCCGGGGCCCTGTTCCGCCAGCTTCTTAATGATCGCCGACTGCTGTTCATACACCCGGTCTGTGAGCGGTTTCCCGGATTCATCGCTGGTCACGAACAGACGGTACTCCACACTCCCCGCCGCATATGCCGACAAAAATCTCCCCAGGACCATCTCGTCCACCTTTGTCGCGTCTTCATCGCTGATGCGAAGTTCCTTCGCCGCCATCCGGATCAGGTTGTGATCATACAGCGGGATATTGAGCCGTTCCGCCAGACGGTTGCCCACCTCATGTCCGCCGCTTCCAAACTGTCTTCCGATCGTAATGATCGTATGCTTCATCATATCTGCCACTCCTCTCTGCGAACCGCACTGTTTGTATATAGTATAACATCATTCGACAGAATATGGGCAGAAATATTTGATCAGTTCTCCTTTTCTTTCTTCCCGCTCACGATCTTGTAATACTCTCTTGACGTCACCGCATACACCAGCACATAGAAGAGCGCGAACACGATATAGCAGCCGATTGTCACGATCGTCAGGAAGCGTTCGTTAGTCGAGATCAAGAACATCAAAAGCTTCGTGATCAGCGGAAACGCAAAGAGCAGATGGATTCCCGCCATGACAAGAGGAAGGAAAAATACTGTCAGCACCTGGGAATTGATGCTCTGCTTCACCTCTCTGCGGCTCATCCCCACTTTCATCAGGATATCGAATCTGTTCTGATCCTCATATCCTTCTGATATCTGCTTGTAGTACATGATCAGCACCGTGCCGAACAGAAAGACAGCGCCCAGCAGGATCCCCAGGAAGAAGAGTCCGCCGTTCATCCCATAATATCCTGCGCTCTCAAACGCCCGGCTCTCGATCATAATGTGCGGCCAGCCAGCGTCCGCGCCGGCCATTGCAGTTATCTCAGACTGGATCTCATTGTAGATCTCGATCTGCTTCTCCTTCGGACAGTCCAGGTCAAATCCATAGTATACTTCCGCTTCCGACATATTGTTTCCGTAGATCTCAGCCTCCCCTGCCTCAATCCGCTCCAGCACGGATACATCCTTCACGAACAGATAATAGCTTGCCGAGATATTCGCAGATTCAAAACCGATCCCGTTAAAATCTGACACCTTCTCCTTCACCTTCCATGTTCCGCAGTTTTCCAGGCTGATCGTATCATAATCATACGTGCCTTTCGTGGCATAGAGGATCATTTCATCCTCCTTCAGCGTCTCAGATGTTCCCATCGTCCGGTTATAGTCATCCAGGGGGATGATATACAGATTGCGGATGTTGGAAAACACATTGACTCCTTTTCCCTCTGCTGCCTCTACATCGAAATACATAGTATCCTCCGCCTGGTAGGCCGCCACCTGGAGCAGGCGGTAATCCAGGACATTCTCCGCCTCTTCTCCATTCTCCTTAAGGATCCTGCCGATCTCCTGCCTGACAGGCTCCACATAGTTTTCCTCGTCCATGGAGTAAATCTGTGCCGTGATATTTCTCGGATATCTGCGGTTCAGGCTGTTCTCCGTTCCTGCAAACAAACAGACCGTAGAAGAGACTGTGACCAGCACCATGGTCGAAAGGATACAGATAGATGCAAGCCCCGCCCCGTTTCTCTTCATCCGGTACACCATGGAGGAGAGAGAGACGAAATGCTTTGTCTTATAATAATACTTCTTGTTCTTCTGGAGCAGACGGCACAGCGCCACTGTACCCGCGATAAACAGAAGGTAGGTCGCAATGATGACCATGACCACGGCGACAAAGAACAGAAGCAGCGCTGTCAGCGGATCGTCGATCGTCACCGCCAGGTAATAGGCCCCTGACAGGATCAGCAGTCCGATCACCGCCAGGATCCAGTTCGCCTTGGGCGGCTTCTCTCCCACATTCTCACTGCGCAGCATCTCCACAGGCTTCAAGCGATAGATGTGAATCAGCATCCTCAGCATGATGAGGAAAAAGATGAGCACAAAAAGCCCTGCCGTCCATACGGTGGCCGCCGGTTCGATCGCAAATCCAAAACCGATCTCCCCCGATACGATCTTTGCAGCTGCAAGCTCCGCCATCCTGGAGAACAGGACGCCGCAGATCAGTCCCAGCAGGATGCTCACTCCTGCGGTCAGGATATTTTCCCAGATCAGGATCTTCACAAGGCTGCGCTTTCCCATTCCGAGGATATGATACAGACCGAATTCTTTCTGGCGTCTCCGGATCAGGAAAGAATTTGTATAATACAGAAAGATCAGCGCAAAGATCGCGATCACAAAGACCCCAAGTCCCAGCATCGTCTGCAGGGAATCCCCGCCCGGAAGATTCCGGATCTCAGAACTCTTCGCAAGGAACACAACGATATAGAACATCATCACCATGCAGATACAGGTCAGTATATAAGGAAAATACAGCTTTCTGTTCTTCCCGATACCTGTAGCCGCAAGCTTTATATAAAATCCTCCCCTCATCGTCTGTCACCGCCTGTTGCAAGCATGGTCAGCGTGGCGGATACTTTCTGATAGAGTTCCTCATCCGTCATGCCGCCTCTGTAGACCTGATGGAACACTTCCCCATCCTTGATGAAAAGCACTCTTCCCGCGCAGCTTGCCGCTTTTACAGAGTGGGTCACCATAAGGATCGTCTGGCCTTTCTTATTGATCCTTGAAAACAGGCCGAGCAGCTCATCGGCAGATCTCGAATCCAGAGCCCCTGTCGGCTCATCTGCCAGGATCAGCCTAGGATCCGTGATCAGCGCCCGGGCTACTGCCGCTCTCTGTTTCTGTCCTCCCGACACCTCATAGGGGTATTTGTCCAGCAGGGCATCGATCCCAAGTTCCCCGGCGACCGGCTGGATACGTTTGATCATCTCTTTGTAGGACATTCCTTTCAGCACAAGCGGAAGAAGGATATTATCTCTCAGATTAAATGTATCCAGCAGGTTGAACTCCTGGAATACAAATCCCAGGTTATCCCTTCGGAATTCCGAAATATCCTTATCCTTTACCGCCGACAGCGGTTTTCCGTCCAGATATACATCCCCCTCCGTAGGCTTATCCAGAGCCGCCATGATGTTCAGAAGAGTCGTCTTTCCTGAGCCGCTCTCTCCCATGATAGCGACATATTCTCCCTCTTCCACGGAAAAATTGACTCTCGACAGAGCCTGCACCTGATTTCCGCCGAACCGGGGTCTGTATATTTTCTTCAGATTCTTTACTTCCAAAACAGCCATTGTCTGACCTCCTTTTCTCTTTCTGGGATCAGTATAACAGGGGCGGGCAGAATGCCGACATCGAATCCTGTGACATTCCGCCCGTCCCATGTGACGTTTTTGTAATGTGTTCAACAGTTCCGCCATGCGCCGGTAGATTTGTAGACAGCCATTCAATCTTGCTTGTACATTGCTGTCTACAAATCTACCGGCATAGGGCGGACGCCCTCAGTGAGAAGGAGCTGCATGGTAGCGGATTCGAACTGCATGGCTGAACCGCTGCGGAGTCCCCCTCCTGCAGTTCCGCTCTCCTCTCATTCTACCCTCAGCGGATAAGACTCAAGGTCAATCGTAAACCGGCTTCCCTTCCCGGGCTCTGACTCAGCGGAAAGCTTATGTCCCAGCTTGTCTGCCGCCATTTTGCAGAGATACAGTCCGATTCCTGTAGATTTTCTCTCGACCCTTCCATTATATCCTGTATATCCCTTTTCAAAGATCCTGGGCAAATCCTCCGCCGCGATCCCGATCCCCGTATCAGCGATCGAAAGCCTTTTTTTCTCATCGACTGTGATCGTCACCTCTCCCCTGGAGGTATATTTCACTGCGTTTGACAGAATCTGTTCTATGATAAAAGAAAGCCACTTTTCATCTGTCATCACCCGGATATCCGTCCCCTGATAGACAAGACGGATCCGCTTTCTCACGAACTGTCCTGCATATTTCCGGACAGCCTTCCTTATGATATCGTCCAGATCGTGCTCCTGAATGACGAGATCAGAACCGCCTTCGCCGAGACGGACATAGTACAGAACCATCTCCACATACTGCTCGATCCTGAACAGTTCTGACTTCAGTTCCTGATTCTCCCTCGTGTCAGCCTGCTGAAGCAGCACGCGCATGACCGCGATCGGCGCCTTGATCTGATGGACCCAGGTGGCATAATAATCCTCCGTATCCTTCTGCGCAAGCTCCCACGTCTCCCGCTCTGTCCGGCGGGCCTGCTCCGACGCGAGTATCAGCTTCTGATAGTCCTCCTCTGTCAGGCTTCCCGCCTCCGGAAGGGAATCCCCGTATGGTCCGCCTCCCTCCAGGAGATATGTGAGCATCCGATGTTTTCTCACGAATCTCAGGTATCCGCATAACAGGAATCCGATCGTCAGGACACCGCTCAGCAGGAGCGGATACCACACGATCCTCCATTCAATCCCGCACAGGGCGAACACTGCCGCGAAACAGACGGCGCACAGCAGAGCCCACACCGCCGTCCAGCGGAGTGTATACAGATATTTTCGGAATAGCTTCATCCTGTTCACCGCCCTCTCTCCTTCTTTCCACCCGGATCGGCATTTCCAGTCTCTATGATATAGCCTTCTCCGACTTTTGTAGTGATAAAATCTTTCAGGCCGGCATGCTCCAGTTTCCTTCTGAGCCGTGCGATATTGACCGTCAGAGTATTTTCTTCAATATAGTTGTCTGTCTCCCACAGCTTTGTCATCAGCGTGTCCCTGCTCACAAGCCTGCCCTTATTTTCCATCAGCGTCTGAAGGATACGGAATTCGTTTTTTGTGAGGCTGACCTTTTCTCCTTCATAAGTCAGCGTGGTATCATACAGATTCAGGATCGCTCCCCTGTGCTCCAGCATAGGCACCCTGCCCGACAGATCATATGTCCTCCTCAGTACTGCCTGGACTTTTGCCGTGAGCACACTTAAGTCGAACGGTTTCGCGATAAAATCATCGCCGCCCATATTCATCGCCATAATGATATTCATATTATCCGCCGCCGAGGAAATAAAAATGACCGGCACGCTGGAGATCTTCCGGATCTCGCTGCACCAGTGGTATCCGTTGTAAAAAGGAAGCGTGATGTCCATGAGCACCAGATGCGGTCCATACTCCGCGAACTCCGTAAGTACATTCTGAAAATCCTCCAGATACTCCGCCTCGTTTCCCCAGGCCGTCATCTCTCGCTGTATCGCCTGCGCCATCGCCAGGTCATCCTCTATGATCAAAATCTTATACATTGCCGTACTCCTTTGCTGTTCTCTGATCCTTTTTCCGTCTCCTGCCAAGGAGTTTTCCCTTCTGCAGGATGGTCTGAAAGACGTTTCCTCAGAATAAAAAAATCGCCTATACCTCTAAAAAGTATAGACGATTTTGTCACTTTGCACAACCGCGCGCCTGCATTTTTCTCACTCTGTCTCAGGCGCGATCACCCGCTGGATGTGGATCGCCAGAAAACCGATCTCTTCCTTCGCCACCGGCTTCTTCAGAGCCTGCTCCATGTACCGGCACACTTCTGCCGCCACATCTCCGGTCTTCGGATAATTGGTAAAAATAAAGTCGTTGAAATCCACATTCGTGGACTCACCCTTTCTCGTCCTCGCCGCCATGTAGTACAGATGGCTCATCAGACGGGTATACGCCAGGGAATCTGCCGGAAGCTTCTGCCCGAACGCGCTCTCGATCATGGAGATCCCCTCATTGATGATCCTTGTAGTGTTCAGCGTATCGGATACCTGCTCATCAGAAAGGCCTGCATGGATATGAAGCGTGATAAATCCGACCTCGTCGTCAGTGATCTCATGTCCGGTCATCTTCCTGATGATGTCTCTGCCCCGGAGCGCCACTGCATATTCCTTAGCGAACAGGACCCGGATGTCCGGCGTAAAGGGATTTGGGATCTGCCGGTTCTCCTCCGCCCGCTTTGCGGCGAGCGCGATATGGTCCGCCATCGGAAGAAGGATGTCATGGCTGACTTCCCGGAACTCATGCTCTGCCTCCTCGATGATCTTTCCCGCCACCTCGATGAACTCCGGTCTGATGCCGTTGACCACCTTGAGGACTGACTGCTCCTTCCTCCTTGTAACGAGCGAATACACCTTCGCCCCGGGGATCCCGTCAACCTGCTGCGTCGGTTTCTTTCCGAATCCGACGCCGTTTCCCAGAAAAATGAGTTCCCTGCCCGTCTCATTGTGATAGACAAGAAGTCCGTTATTGTTCAGCACCTTTATAATCCGATACATATCCTCTACGCCCTTTCCACCGGTCCATGCACATCAGCTTTTCCGCCTCTGTCCGCAGACCCCGTCTTAATTCAAGCTTACGATCTCTGCTGTCTCATCCAGCTTCGCAACCTTTCCGGACTTTACAAGACGAACCTCTTCCCCCTCCTGAAGGCTTGTGAACACAATGATGCACTCATCTGATTTCGCATGCTCTTTAATATATTCTATATCAAAACCGATCAGCCTGTCACCCTTTTTTACATGATCTCCGTCTTTGACGAACGCCTCAAAGCCTTCACCGTTCAGGTTCACGGTGTCCACGCCGATGTGGATCAGATATTCTGTTCCGTCGCTGCTCTTAAGCCCGACTGCGTGCTTTGACGGGAAGACGAAGGATACTTCCGCATCTTCCGGCGCGTATGTCATCCCTTCCTCAGGCTTTACAATATATCCGTCTCCCATCATCTTCCCTGCAAATGCCTCGTCAGACGCCTCTGTGATCGGCGCTGCGGTTCCGGATACCGGCGTGCAGAGCGTCTTCTTCACTGTCGCTGCCCCGCTCTTCATCTCATTCTCGACCGGCGCCTCCTGCGGTGCTTCCTCTGCTTCGGCCGGAGCCTCCGCAGTATATTCCTCATTCGGAGCTGTTTCCAGATAATCCTCCAGGTTGGACTTGATCACCGCCACAGACGGGCCGTAGATGATCTGGATCCCCTGTCCTTTTCTGATGATCCCGGAAGGGGATGTTGCTTTCAGTATGGCTTCATTGACAAGTTCCGGCTTTACTACTGTACAGCGCAGTCTTGTGGCACAGCAGTCCACGTCGGCGATATTTTTCTTTCCGCCGAGTCCCTGCGTGATAAGGACGCTCTTCTCATCACCGGAAGCCGTCCCGCCTTCTGCTGCGGATTTATTCTGTTTCGCGTTATAGTCTGCCTTTGTGAACAGCTTGGTCTCTTCATCGTCGTCCTCACGTCCCGGAGTCTTCAGGTTCAGTTTTTTGATCAGCACTGTGAAGATCACATAATACAGGATGAAGTAGATGATTCCCACAGGGATGATCAGCAGCCAGCTCGTCTTCGCATTTCCCTGAAGGATTCCGAAGAGGAACAGATCCAGAAGTCCGCCCGAGAATGTCAGTCCTACCGCGATATTCAGTATATGCGCGATCATGTACGCGGCTCCCGCCAGGATGACCTGGACCACGAACAGGATCGGGGCTGCGAACAGGAAGGAGAATTCAAGGGGCTCTGTGATTCCTGTCAGCATGCATGCCAGAGCTGCTGAGAGCAGAAGTCCTCCCGCCTGTTTCTTCTTCTCCGGCTTTGCGCAGCGGTACATCGCCAGCGCCGCTCCCGGAAGGCCGAAGATCATGAAGATAAATTCACCGGAGAAATATCTCGTCGCATCTGCGCTGAAGTGCACTGTGGTCGGATCAGCCAGCTGAGCGAAGAAGATATTCTGTCCGCCTTCCACGATCTGTCCCGCGACTTCCATCGTTCCTCCCACTGCGGTCTGCCAGAACGGAAGATAGAATACATGGTGCAGACCAAATGGGATGAGCGCACGCTTGATGATACCGAAGATCAGAGTTCCGATATATCCAGTTCCGGTTACGAGCCCGCCCAGTGCATAGATCCCGTTCTGGACTACAGGCCAGATAAAATACATCAGGATTCCCACGCCCACATAGGTGATCGTGGAAATGATCGGCACAAATCTTGAACCGCCGAAAAACGAGAGTGCATTCGGGAGCTGGATCTTGTAGAACTTATTGTGGAGCGCCGCAACGCCGAGTCCCACGATGATACCTCCGAACACGCCCATCTGCAGCGTCTGGATTCCGCAGACGCTGACAACGGTTCCGCTCAGCACATCCCCTGCCAGCGATCCGTCCTCAAGGATATCTCCCATTACTTTCAGCATGCCGTTGATCGTTGCGTTCATTACAAAGAAGGAGATCATGGCAGCCAGCGCCGCTACTTCCTTCTCCTTCTTCGCCATTCCGATCGCCACGCCCACGGCGAATATGATCGGAAGGTTATCAAAAATAATGTTTCCCGCGCTGCTCATGATGGTGAGCAGTGCATTGAGCACCGTGCCTTCGCCAAGTATGGACTCCAGCCCGTATGTCTCGATCGTTGTGGCGTTCGTAAAAGAACTGCCGATCCCCAGCAACAGTCCTGCCACGGGAAGGATCGCGATCGGAAGCATAAAGCTTCGCCCGACCCTCTGCAATACGCCAAAAATTTTGTCTTTCATCTGTTTTCCTCCTTCTCTCTCATTCGAGATCAATGTTCGTGATACGCAGTGTTGTGCCCTGTTATGTATGCCGCACTTTCATTTTCGCCGTGCTGCGCACCTCGATTCCGCTCCGCTTCATCTCAGTCGCGGACAGTCTGCCTATGCCATACATAACACTCCGCCCAATTCATGCAGGCATGATTGTGCGCACTGTTATGTATGCCGCACTTTCATTTTCGCCGTGCTGCGCACCTCGATTCCGCTCCGCTTCATCTCGGTCGCGGGCTTGCGCCCTATGCTTCCATATAAGAAAGCAGGCTGGAAAGCCAGCTTTCCGCATGCTTTCTTATATGGAAGCGCACGGCTTGAAACTTACACGCAAAAAAAGCATAAACTAATCCTTTTGGTTTTATCTGTGATGATACAGATTTTAAAAGGATAGTTTATGCCTGCTTACCAGTAACACACTATCGCGTATTCAATTTACTTAACCAGTATAAACAAAATCAGTCTGCACAGTCAACCCGAAATAGTGCACTAAATTCGCAGGAGAAAACTGTGCAGATTTTCTAAAGATTTTATAAACTGTTTAGAAGGCGGTCTGTTTTATCCGAGGATCTGGACCGCCGCGTCACCGTCTCCGCTGATGGAGAATCCGGTTTTTTCGAAAAATTCAGCCATGAGGGAATAATACTGTTCCGGCCCGGTGTACCCCACGGGCGCCATCTCATAACCGATGGGTGATTTGATCAGGGTGACCTGCTTTTTCTTCAGCTGGTCTAATATCTCCAGCATGCAGACACTGCCGTACCCTTTCCCCCTCTGGCTGATATCTGTCACATAGAAGTCCAGGATATCCGCCTTGAACTTACTCTCCAGATAATATTCCAGATGAAAGATGAGAGAGCCGTTTTCAAACACATCGACGTTCTCGCCTTTATAATGGAACTCAAGGATATGAGCGCTCTTGTCAGACAGCGTCACGCCCCGGAAATATTCTTTTCTTATATACAGTGGTATTGCCATAACTATCACTCCCCGGAAATCTATGCCGTCGGAGCAGACTCCTTCTTCTCAGGACGCCTGATCTGAAGCTGCACATTCACGCCAAACGGATTCAGCGCGACTCCTTTCGCCTCCGGGACAAGGATCTCCGCGATCTTTGCTGCCGGGATCGCCATGACCTTCATGTTTTTTCCACTGCAGAATTTCTGGCATTCGATCAGGTCAGTAAATACCGGCTGGTAAATGCTGCCGTCCTTCTGCTTCAGGATCGGAATCTTTCCGTCCTCCTGCACTGCCACGATAAATGTCCCTTTATTATAATGGGCCAGCAGTTCTTCCTGAAGCTCTTTCACTTCTTCCGTCGGTTCCGGACTTGTCATCCTGCGGAGCTCCTGCATGAAATAGAGCGCAGTCAGATGCAGCGCCGGGTTCTCGATTATCTTCTTTCCCTCCGGGATCTCCTCCGGTTTCTTTCTTGTGACAAGGTCTGTGAGCTGGATCTGGATTGCCATATCCGTTCCCGCATTGACTGCCAGGCAGTTCACTCCCATTGTAAACAGGTTCGTATAAAAAGCGAGAAGATGCTGTTCCTCAATCTTTGCCACCGCTGTCCGGTAATTCTGTTCCGCAAGCTGCTTTGCTTTTTCCTGAGCGTCTTCCACCCGGTAGTACAGGAGCACCTCGTCGTCAAATGTCTCCTCATCACACACCACAAACGGCATCCTGGTCACTCCGGACATGACTGCATAGAGCTCGCCCGGTTTTCTCAGTGCCTGGAGCGTTTCCTGTTTTGTGACTGTCGCATTCTTTTTCTCTTCCATCTGTATCGCTGTTCCTTTCTGTCGTCTGTTCTATCCGAATATTCAGTATTGTATCAGTCCGCGGCAGTTAAGTCAAATCTCCAGGATCCTGTCCGCAAGCTCCAGGAGGTGCGGGATAAAGATGATACAGCCGATGATCACCGCCATTACCGCTGTAAACAGCACCGCCCCCGCTGCAGTATCCTTGGCGATCTTTGCCAGCGGCTTCTTCTCTTCCGTCACCAGATCTACAACAGCTTCCACCGCTGTATTCACAAGTTCCAGGGAAATCACCATCCCGAACAGAAGAAGACAGATACACCATTCCGCAGCAGACAGTCCGAAGAACGTGCCTGCGGCAGTCACAAGGATCACGGCAAGACAGTGGATCCGCATATTGCGTTCCTTCCGGATTCCTGTCCATATTCCTTCAAAGGCATAGCCGAAGCTTTTGCCGATGGGATTCTTTTTTTCCTTCTTCATTCGTCATTCTCCCGATTTCGTCAATTTTCTGCCTGATCCTATTATACTCCCCCGCGCCTGTAAAGTCACCTTATTTTTCAGCGGATTTCAGCGCGTCTGACATCTTCGTTACTGTTCAGCTTCCCACATGAGTATGGTGTAAACCGCAGCACATCTTTCTCACATACTCCGCCACATGGGGCACGCAGTCTCTGCCATACTGCCCGCACAGCTTCACGATGGCGCTCCCTACGATAACGCCGTCCGAAGAGCGCCCGATCTCCTCCGCCTGCTCCGGCGTGGAAATGCCGAAGCCCACTGCACAAGGGATATCTGCAGTCTCTTTGACCAGCCTCACCATGGCTCCCGTATCTGTCGTAATGGAGTTTCTCGTTCCGGTGACTCCCAGAGATGACACGCAGTAGACAAACCCTGACGCCTTCTCAGCGATCATGCGGATCCGCTCATGGGAGGTGGGAGCGATCAGAGAGATCAGGTCAAGACCGTATTTACGGCAGACGCTGTCGAACTCTTCTTTCTCTTCATAGGGAACATCGGGAAGGATCAGTCCGTCTATTCCGATCTCTGCGGCTCTCTTCACAAAGTTCTCTGTCCCCCGCGAGAAGACTACATTCGCATAGGTCATAAAGACAAGCGGTATCTGCGTTTTCCGCCGGATCTTTTCCACCATTTCAAAAATCTTATCCGTGGTCACTCCCCCGGAGAGCGCCCGGAGATTCGCCGCCTGTATGACCGGTCCTTCTGCCGTCGGATCCGAGAAAGGGATTCCCAGCTCGATCAGAGACGCGCCCGCCTCTTCCATGGCATAAACCAGTCTCTCTGTCGTCTCAAGATCCGGATCCCCGCAGGTGATGAACGGGATAAACGCCTTTTTTCCGTCAAATGCTTCCTGTATCCTACTCATAGATATCCTCCCCTCTGTATCTTGCAATGGCAGCGCAGTCTTTGTCGCCCCTGCCGGAAATATTGATCACCATGATCTGGTCCTTTCCCATCTGGGGCGCCAGCTTTCTCGCATAGGCAACCGCGTGGGCACTCTCAATAGCGGGTATGATCCCCTCTGTCCTGGCAAGATATTCGAAGGCATCCACCGCCTCATCGTCTGTCACCGCCACATACTCAGCCCTTCCTCTGTCATAGAGGTATGCGTGCTCAGGGCCCACACCCGGATAGTCCAGCCCCGCCGAGATTGAATACACCGGTGCGATCTGCCCATACTCATCCTGACAGAAGTAGGACTTCATCCCATGAAAGATCCCCAGTTTTCCTGTGGCAATGGTCGCCGCGGTCTCCGCCGTATCGATTCCTCTTCCGGCCGCCTCGCAGCCGATCAGGCGCACGCCCTCATCCTCGATGAAATGATAGAATGCTCCGATGGCATTGGAGCCGCCGCCCACACATGCCAGCACCGCATCCGGGAGCCTTCCTTCCTTTTCCAGGATCTGCTCCTTGATCTCCTTTGAGATCACCGACTGAAAATCCCGCACGATCTCCGGGAACGGATGAGGTCCCATACAGGATCCGAGCACATAGTGGGTATCGTCGATCCTGCGCGTCCACTCCCGCATCGTCTCAGAGACTGCATCCTTGAGCGTTGCCGTACCGGTCGTCACAGCATGGACCTTCGCTCCGAGGAGGCGCATCCGGTACACGTTCAGTGCCTGACGCTTCGTATCCTCCTCCCCCATAAAGACTTCGCACTCCATCCCCATTAGAGCCGCCGCAGTTGCGGTCGCCACGCCGTGCTGTCCCGCCCCTGTCTCCGCGATCACGCGGGTTTTTCCCATTTTCTTCGCCAGCAGAACCTGTCCGAGCACATTGTTGATCTTGTGGGCTCCGGTATGATTTAAGTCCTCCCGCTTCAGATAGATCCTGGCGCCTCCCAGGTCCCCGGTCATCCTCTCCGCATAGTAAAGCCTTGACGGCCTGCCCGCATATTCATTTAAAAGAGTGGTCAGCTCCTCATTGAACTGCCTGTCATTTTTATAGTACTCATACGCCTCTTCCAGCTCGTTCACCGCATTCATCAGTGTCTCGGGGATATACTGCCCGCCGTGAATGCCGTATCTTCCTTTCTTCATATCGCAATGCTCCTTACCGCAGCCACTGCTGCCATTATTTTCTCTCTGTCTTTTTTTTCGTCCGTCTCCACCGCGCTGCTCAGGTCCACACCGAAGGGACTGCATCTTCTGACCGCTTCGGAAATATTGTCCGGGCCTATGCCTCCCGCCAGAAGAAACGGTTTCTCCGGTTCATTTCCTCTGTTCCTGTATTGTTCCAGCACTGTCCAGTCAAACCGCTCTCCTGTTCCACCTTTTCCGTGGTCAAGCAGCACCATGTCTGCGCAGCTTGAGAACGCCCGCTCCAGATCTTCCCGCTCCGAAACAGAAAACGCCTTGATCACAGATTTCCCGGTCCTCTCTCTGAGCCGCTCTATATAAGCCTCATCTTCCTGTCCGTGAAGCTGTGCGATATCGATCACGCCTTCTTTCAGCAGGGCTTCCGGAAGAGCCGGATCCGCGTTCACGAATACCCCGACCGCCCGGATCCGTTCTGACAGGCTCTCTCTGAGCCGGCGCAGCTGCTCTACGGTCACATTTCTCCGGCTCGCGGGGACCTGAATGATGAAACCGCAGAAGTCAGGACGGGCATCATTGACATATTCAATATCCTCAGGTCTGCTCAGTCCGCAGATCTTGATCTTCACCATGGTACGCTTCCTCCCTCTGCCACAGCCTCCCGCAGAGAGCGGAGTGCCTCGCTGCGGTCCTTGGCGCGCATCAGCATCTCTCCGATCAGCACGGCGTCCGTTCCATTCTCATACAGCGCCCTCATGTCCTCCGGGCCGCGGATCCCGCTCTCAGAGACGAACACGGTGTCTTTATCGACCAGTCTGCGCAGTTCCACGCTGCGTCCGATATCCACGGTAAAATCTTTCAGATTCCTGTTATTTACACCGATGATCACCGCCCCGGCCCTCTGGGCACGCTCAATCTCTTCCGCGGTGTGTGCTTCCACCAGAGCCGAAAGTCCCAGCTCGGCGACGAGCTGGTGATAGGCACTCAGCTCCCCGTCATCCAGCACGGAACAGATGAGAAGGACCGCTGAGGCTCCCATCGCTTTCGCCTGGTAGATCATGTACTCATCACATGTAAAATCCTTGCGAAGCACCGGAATGGATACTTTTCTTGCGATCTCCTCCAGATACTTGTCACTGCCCTTGAACCAGTACGGCTCCGTCAGGCATGAAATTGCGGAAGCGCCTGCCGATTCATAGTCCTCCGCAATCTTCACGAAGGGAAAGTCCGTGGCGATCAGTCCCTTTGACGGAGATGCTTTCTTTACCTCACAGATAAAGGAAAGCCCCTCCCTGCGCAGTGCCCGCTCAAATGCCGGCATCTCTTTCCCGCCGCTTCCGTCAGCCGCCTCTGCCCATGCCCTGATCTCCGTCAGAGGGCAGTGCTGCTTTTCTTCTCTGATCCTCTCCCGCGTTCTCTCAACGATTGTATCTAAAATAGTCATTTTCTGCTCTCCTCAATAAACTGCTCCAGTTTCTTCATGGCAAGCCCGTCGTCAATGATCTGTTCTGCCATACGGACGCCTTGCTCCATAGTCTCTGCCTTTCCCGCGATATAGACTGCCGCGCCTGCATTCAGGCATACCGCGCCTCGCTTCGCGCCGCGCTCTTCGCCTCTTAAGATCGCCTTTGTGATCTCCGCGTTTTCCTCCGGAGTCCCTCCTGCGAGCTCTTCCTTTGTGCATCGGGTATACCCGAACTGCTCCGGTGTGATCTCATAGGACTGGAACCATCCGTCCCTGATCTCACACACAGAGGTTGGAGCGCTCATAGAGATCTCATCCAGCTTATCCTGCCCGTAAACCACCATGCCGCGGACCACGCCCAACTTCGCCATGACCTGCGCCAGCGGCTCAACCAGTTCCTGCTCGTACACGCCCATCAGCTCCATATTGGCTCCTGCCGGATTGGACAGCGGCCCAAGGATGTTGAACACGGTGCGGATTCCAAGCTCTCTTCGGATCGGTGCCACATACTTCATGGCGATATGATAGTTCTGCGCGAACAGAAAACAGATCTGGATCTGTCTGAGCAGCTCCTCACTGCGCTCCGGCGGCACATCGATCTTCACGCCCAGCGCCTCCAGCACGTCCGCCGCTCCGGATTTGGACGATGCCGCGCGGTTGCCGTGCTTTGCAACAGGGACCCCCGCCGCGGCGATGACCATTGCCGCTGTGGTGGAGATATTAAAGGAATTTGCTCCGTCGCCTCCGGTGCCGACGATCTCCAGTACATTCATGTTGTGGAGCAGCTTTATGCAGTGGGAGCGCATGCCTGCTGCCGACGCCGTGATCTCATCGATGGTCTCTCCCTTCATGGAGAGTGCCGTGAGGTATGCGGACTTCTGCACATCCGTTGCCTTTCCCTCCATGATCTCATCCATAACCTGCTCTGCCTCTGCGTAAGTAAGATCCTTTCTCTCTGAAAGTTTAATAATTGCTTCTTTGATCATCTCTGTTTCCTCCTGCCTTATACTTTTCTGTCTATCTGAAACCGGCGCAGCGGCCGTTCAGCGCCCCCGCGGAGCGTTTATCAGATGGGGGACTGCCCCCACTGATATAAATTTGTTACTCACCGTCTATAGAAGCGGGCGACTCCCCCATCTGATAAAATTCTCTATCATCCGGTATCCCTCTGGCGTCATCACCGACTCCGGGTGAAACTGCAGTCCATATACAGGATATGTCCTGTGCTCCATCGCCATGATCTCTCCGTCGCCGGACCGTGCCGTAACCTTGAGCTCATCCGGCAGAGTCTCTTCCTTCACCGCCAGCGAATGATACCTTGCCACCTGTATGGGACTTCGGATGCCCCGGAAGATCACACTGTCCGGATCCACATCTTCCAGCACGGAAGTCTTTCCGTGCATCAGCCTGCCCGCGTGAACGACACTGGCCCCGAACGCCTCGCCGATCGCCTGATGTCCGAGACACACTCCCAGGAGCGGGATCTTTCCGCAGAGCTTACGGATCAGCGGAATGCAGATGCCTGCCTCCGACGGCTTTCCCGGTCCCGGAGAGATCACCACGCCGTCCGGCGCCATGGCGAGCACTTCCTCCGAAGAGATCCTGTCGTTTCTTGCGACCCTTACCTCCTGACCTGTCTCCGCCAGGAACTGATACAGATTGTAGACAAAGCTGTCATAATTATCTATCAATACGATCATCTCACACCTCCCTCTGCCGTCTTCAGCGCCTGAAGAACTGCTCCTGCTTTGTTCATGCACTCTTCAAATTCTTTTTCCGGCACGCTGTCCGCCACGATACCCGCTCCGGACTGTACGCACACTCGGCCGTTCTTTTTGTATGCCAGGCGTATGGAAATACAGGTATCGATGTTCCCGGCAAAATCAAGATAACCGACCGCGCCTCCATAGATCCCGCGTTTTCTTCCCTCCAGTTCTGCAATGATCTCGCAGGCCCGGATCTTAGGTGCTCCCGAGAGGGTTCCCGCCGGAAGGATCGCATCCACCACGTCCACGCTGTCTCTGTCCTCCCGAATACGCCCGGATACTGTCGAACCGATATGCATCACATGGGAAAATCTCTCGATGCCCATATACTTTTCCACATGTACGGTTCCCGGAATACTGATCTTACCCAGATCATTGCGCCCAAGGTCGACCAGCATATTGTGCTCTGCCAGCTCTTTTTCGTCGCTTAAGAGCTCCTCTTCCAGTGCCTGATCTTCTTCTTTCGTCTTCCCTCTCGGACGTGTCCCGGCAAGCGGAAACGTAAAGAGTCTGCCGTCCACCATTTTTGCCAGCGTTTCCGGAGAGGCGCCCGCGACTTCAATGTCGTCACTGGAGAAATAGAACATATAAGGGGACGGATTCGTCGTCCTCAGCACACGGTAGGTATCGAACAGACTTCCCTCCGCTTCAGCCGTCATGGGATTGGAGAGCACGACCTGGAAGATATCCCCTTCCCGGATATATTCCTTGGCACGCTCCACCATCGCGGCATACTCTGCTTTCTCTTTTGCGGGACGGAACTCTTCCTTCAGGACAAGCGGACGAAAATCTGCTTTTGCCTGACTGCGGATCAGCCGTTCCATCTCATCCAGTTCCGCTTCTGCCTGACTGCAGTTTGCATCGAGATTTCCCTTCAGGCTGACCCCCGCGATCAGGATCAGCTTCTGCCTGTAATTATCGAAGACGATCACTTTGTCAAAAAGCATCAAATCCACATCCCTGAACTCCTGTCCTTCCCCCGCTTTCCTGATCGATGCTTCCAGAGAGGGCTCTGCATATCTGATATAATCATATGCGAAGTATCCTACCAGACCGCCGGTAAACGGAGGCAGCCCCTCCACAGTCGGGCTTTTGTAATCCTCCAGTATTCTGCGGATCACCTCTCCCGGATGCTGCACACGGATGGTCTCTCTTTCTTTTTCCTCTTCTTCCTTGCCCCTGACGATGGTCAGCACCCCGCCGGTACATGTGATCTCCATGGAAGGAGCATACCCCAGGAAGGAATATCTTCCCCAGCGCTGCCGGTCTTCCGCACTCTCCAGCAGGTAACAGTGTCTGCTGGCTGCTCTCAAGCACCGCATCACTTCCACCGGAGTGAATGCATCCGCGTAGAGCTCACGACTGACAGGGACTCTTCTGTATTTTCCTGTCTCCGCATAGGATCTGATCAGTTTCAGTGTCTTTTCTTCCATAAGCGCCTCCTTCTGCTGTCTGTATCTGTCAGGCGGGCTTCCGTCCGATGTGACAGCTCGATTCCGCGCTCTGCGCTTCTTCTCGCTGCGGGCGTCCGCCCTATGGAGGAATCCTCCCTGCCGGCCTTCGCAAGC
>CAJFQZ010000006.1:0-60103 GCA_904419285.1 Lachnospiraceae bacterium UBA1818 | reverse complement strand
GCGCTTCTTCTCGCTGCGGGCGTCCGCCCTATGGAGGAATCCTCCCTGCCGGCCTTCGCAAGCCTGCTTGCACGGCCGACAGCGCCGCTTCCTCCGCACATCGGACTGGGAACAAAAAAAGTCCCTGACAGAATTGGTTTGATTCTGTCAAGGACGGTAATTTAAAAATATTTCCGCGGTGCCACCTTGATTCACGGGAATTCCCGTGCGCTCTGCGAGATACTATCATATCTCCGGCAACTGACGTATGCCCCACGTCGCAGAATACTCGGACAAAATGTCCTTTGACTGCGCCCTCCGCGGTCCATTTGGCAGACTGCATTTCCACCCGGCTCTCACCTGCCCGGACTCTCTGTGCGCGCACGACTGCTTTGATCTCCGCTTCAACGGTTTAAAGTGATATTGTATTGTTGTGTTTTCTGAATTTTACTATCTGGTTCTGTTAATGTCAAGACTGATTCCGCTATTTTTTACTGTTCACATGTAACTGCTGCCCGCATGCGCACTTCTCGCGCTGATGCGCTCCAGTTTTTTTCTCTGCGCTGAGACTGCTTCTGTGAGCAGCAACTATTTCTTTGAGAGCAGATGCTTGATGAACACATAGAGAACGATGATAAAGGCCATCATATAACCGAATGCCCCAAGCGCCGGTATCCCCAGTATCTTTGGAGTCATATCCGTGGTGCATATGATGCTGGAACTGATCAGCAGCGCCATGACCCACAATCCCATAACGATATTGCGCACCAGTCTTCGCAGCAGCCTCGCCAGATCGTCCGTCACCTGAAGATCCAGGTTCACCTTTGCCTGGCCTTTCAGATACCCCTGCATCATATCAGAGATAAGGGATGGAATATCCAATGCCTTCCGGAAAGACTTTACAATACTCTTTCCGCTGCTCTTGAGTTCCTTCTTCAGATCCAGGTTCTGGAAAAACTTTCCGGTCATATGGGCTGTCGCGATCTCCACCATATTAAGATCCGGTGCGATATCAGCCAGCACGCCTTCCATATGCGCGAGCCCCCTTGCGAGCATGGTCAGCCCGTGGGGCATCATGATCTTGTTATCCTTCATCACATCCATCAGATCTGAAAGGACTTCCGCCACATTGATGCTCCCCATGTCCGCGTTGCCGTATTTCATGAGAAGCGTGTCGATATCCTCATACAGCCGTCTCTGGTCCGGCCGAGTTTTGAACTCTCCAAGGGACAGCACTGCCTCCTGGATCAGCCCTACATCGTTGAGCGCCACACCCTGCACTGCCTTTCCGATCATCTCTCTGTCATGCTCTGTGAGACGTCCCATCATCCCCATATCGATCCAGATGATCTTTCCGTCTCGGATCTTCACATTTCCCGAATGCGGGTCCGCATGGAAGAAGCCGTCATCCATCACCTGCTTGATATAGTTATCCACCAGCTTGCTGCCGATCTCCCTCAGATCGTACCCGTTCTCAAGGAGCGCTTCCTTGTCGTCGATCCCGCAGCCGTCAATATATTCCATCACGAGCACATGTACTGTCGTGAACTGCTGGTACAGGATGGGAGTGCCGACAAAATTCACGTCCTTGTTCCTGCGGGCAAACTCTTCCATGTTTGACGCCTCTGTCAGGAAGTTCATCTCATCTCTTGTAACCGACCACATCTCATCGAGAACAAGATCCAGATCCGCCATTCCCTTGATGCTGACAGGAGGCAGGAGCTTCACGGCTTTGTGGAGAAGGTCAATATCCCTCGCCATCTTCTCATAGATTCCCCGCCGCTGGACCTTCACGACGACTTTCTCTCCTGATCTGAGGACCGCTCTATGTACCTGGGCGATAGATGCAGATCCCTGAGGCTTGTCGTCGATCTCAGAAAATACCCTTTTCCACGAGCGCCCATAAGATTCTTCAATCACTTCTATGACTTCCTCAAAGGGCATCGGTGTCACATCGGAGCGCAACTTCATCAGCTCATCACAGTACCTTTTGGGGAGCACGTCCGAATGCATGGACATGATCTGTCCCAGCTTGATAAAGGTCGGTCCCAGATCTTCAATGATCAGTCTCAGTTTCTTCGGAGTCACGCCCCGCGTGATGTTATGTTTCCGCAGTACCGCCGTGATCTCTCTGAGCCTTGAATTATATTCGATCGGTTCTATCTTACTCATTCTCGTCCGTATTCTCCCGGCTGTCTTCCTTCTCTTCCGTCTCGGTCTCCTCTGCTTCCTTCTTGAGGATCTGCTCCTTCAGCGCAGCCAGCTGCTCCGGCGTCATCTTATCCAGGAGATCGCTCAGGTCTTCCGGAGAAGTCGGTTTCATGGACACGTTGACTTTTTCCTTTACAGTCTTTTTAATATTGTGTTTCAGCTCTTCATTGAGAACCTTTCCCTGCTCAACAGTGAGTTCTCCCTTCTCCACCATCTCTTCCAGGATTTCTTTTGATTTCTCCGCAGTGACCGCAACAGCGCCTATGCCTGCCAGTAAAAGTTTCTTGATGTCGTCTCCGAATTTTTCCATAGTCCTTCACTCCTTCCGCCATACTCCATGATCCGGGTATGGCCGCTATTCTTCTTCCGTCTTGCTGCCGTCGCCATATTTTTCCTTATAACGGTCAATGCATTCTTCGATAACCTTCACTGCACCGAGCGCGCCCTCGAATTCATTCACCGCCGTCTTCTTTCCCTCCAGATCCTTATATACGCTGAAGAAATGACGGATCTCATCAAAGATATGCTTCGGCAGCTCTGAGATATCCGTATAGGCCTCATATGTGGGATCCGCCCACGGGATCGCGATCACCTTTTCATCTCCTGCGCCTCCGTCTGTCATCTTCATGACTCCGATCGGATAACACCGCACCAGAGTCAGCGGCTCCAGCGGTTCAGAACACATGACGAGCACATCCAGCGGATCCCCGTCATCTCCCAGAGTCCGCGGGATAAACCCGTAATTCATCGGATAATGAGTTGACGTATAGAGCACTCTGTCCAGGATGATCATTCCCGTCTCCTTGTCCAGCTCATATTTCTTTTTACTTCCCTTTGATATCTCGATCACTGAAATAAAATCTGTCGGAAATATCCTGTCCTCACTTATATCATGCCATATATTTCCCATCTGATTTTCCTCCCTTGCCTTTATAAACATTCTTGAAATACTTTTTCAACAGCCGGATATGCGTCAGCTTCGTCAGCGCCGTCCACTTCAACCGTGATCTCATCTCCACGCCGTACCCCCAGCGACATGAGCTGCATCAGCTTCTTCGCATCCGCGCACCCCTTGTCCGCCTTAACGGTAACCGAAGAATCAAACTTCTGTGCCTCTTTCACGATCATTCCCGCAGGCCTTGCATGAACTCCCGCCTTGTCAGTGATAACATAGGTAAATGCTTTCATAATGTTATCTCCTTTCCTCCTTAAATCGTCTCAACTGACTCTATTATATCATGTCCATTGTACAATTCAACAAGCCTTTTGGCATTTCACACTATTTTTATATGCATTTCGCTCAACCTGTCTGTGCGGAATGTACAGAAAATTTTTCATCAGAAAACCCTTGTTCCCGCCGGGACGCTTTTCTTATCCGCAACATATGTCCCCGCCGGAAATATGCAGATTCTTTCCGGTACAAAAAGAATATGCAGTCCGGTCTTTCAGACCGTCCTGCATATTCCTGTTATTTCTTCTTTTTTCTTTACCGCAGCCCATTACATCAGTTTTCTGAAGAGTTCCTTCAGGTCCTCAACACTGGCATCCTTCGGGTTGCCCGGCGCGCAGGCGTCTGCATGCGCTGATTCTGCCAGGAACTGAAGGTCTTCCTCCTTCAGCGCCTCCAGCTTCGTCGGGATTCCCACATCTGCGGAAAGCTGGCGCACTGCGTCTACCGCTGCTTTTCTATACTCTTCAACGGACATATCGTCCACGCCTTTCACACCCATTGCTCTTGCGATCTCGCGATACTTCTCACCTGTGCAGTCCGCATTGTATTCCATGACGATCGGAAGCATCATCGCACATGCCACACCATGGGGCGTATCATAGACGGCGCCCAGCGTATGGGCCATGGAATGAGCGATTCCAAGTCCCACATTGGAAAATCCCATACCTGCGATATACTGTCCCAGTGCCATTCCGTCGCGTCCTTCTTTCTCGTTCGCGACCGCTCCTCTCAGCGATCTTGAGATGATCTCGATCGCCTTGAGATGAAACATATCCGTCATCTCCCATGCGGCTTTTGTCGTATATCCCTCGATCGCATGTGTCAGGGCGTCCATTCCGGTCGAAGCTGTCAGCCCTTTCGGCATAGAAGACATCATATCCGGGTCAACGACAGCGATGACCGGCATGTCGTGGGGATCAACGCAGACAAATTTTCTCTTCTTCTCGACATCCGTGATAACATAATTGATCGTAACCTCTGCCGCCGTACCCGCCGTAGTCGGCACTGCGATGATCGGCACACAGGGATTCTTGGTCGGTGCTGTCCCTTCGAGGCTTCTCACATCCTCGAACTCCGGGTTGGCGATAATGATTCCGATCGCCTTTGCGGTGTCCATGGAAGATCCGCCTCCGATCGCAACGATATAATCTGCACCCGCATCCTTGAACGCTTGTACTCCGTGCTGCACATTCTCGATCGTCGGGTTTGCCTTGATATCAGAGTAGATCTCATATGCAAGTCCTGCGTGATCAAGCACGTCCGTCACTTTTGCGGTAACTCCGAACTTGATCAGATCCGGATCAGAACAAACAAAGGCTTTCTTGTACGCTCTTGCCTTCGCCTCCGCCGCGATCTCCTGGATCGCGCCTGCTCCATGATAAGATGTCTCGTTTAACATGATTCTGTTTGCCATAGTCATCAGTCTCCTTTTCCTTTTTGGCTTTCTGTTCATATTTTAACAATTGCCCCGCAAAATAAAAAGTTACAAAAGGGGAAATCTGTCACATTTCAGTCAGATTCCCCCTTTTATATTCCATTTTACCACCTTGCCCTAAAGAAGTTTCCGCTCTGTATAGAACTGGAGGATCAAATGAAAGTCGTGATCCCTGAGGCAGTTCTGTTCATCATTCTTAAATGCCGCCTTGAAAAAAAGCTTCTCGTCCTCAATATAGTGAAATTTGTTCACAAGTCCCTCGCGCACCGTCTTTCCTTCTCCCATATGCTCAAAGGATTCCAGGAGGATCTTATCAAAATACCAGTTGATCAGATCGTACTTATCCCGGAAGTTCCGATAAAATGTCTGCCTTGTAGTACCGCATTCCTCCACGATCTCTTTCACCGTGATCTTCTCTACCGGCGCCCGCTTCATGCATCTCTTCATCGCCTCCGCCAGGCGGTATTTCATTTTTTCATTATTTCTGCATGTCTCCGTCATTGTACCAGCACTCCGCTCAGCTCATCTGCCTCTGTGTTCAAACTTTCGTCCGTTTTTCACACATTGTATCATCAAACAAAAACGATTTCCACACAAATCTCTTTCTTCCCCGTCGGAAAGTACAGAATACAGAAAAGATCGGATACAGGAGCCGTAACCGTTCCTGCATCCGATCTCTGCTGTTGATCATTATTCAGTTTTCAGATTTTTAAAATGATATACGATCTGTTCTGTTCTGTCTGCGAGTTCATCAGCGGCTGAATCCATCAGCTCCTCGCCGTCAGCATCCCGGACAATACATTTCTGAATCGCCTCATTGAGCTGCAGCATCCTTTCATCCAGTTCTTCCACCACCCTTGCACACTCCCGCAGATCCCGGCTGATATAGTCCGGCGCATTTCCTTCAAACTTATAGTAGATCTTATGCTCCAGACTCGCCCAGAAATCCATTGCGATCGTGCGGATCTGAATCTCGACTTTGGTATCGACCACACTGTCCGAAAGGTATACCGGAACGGATACGAGCATGTGATAGCTCTTGTATCCGCTCTCTTTCGGGTGTTTTATATAGTCTTTGATGGATAGGACCTTCAGATCACTCTGATTACCGATCATCTCCGCCAGACGGTAAATGTCTGATGTAAAAGAACAGATCACCCGTACACCTGCAATATCGTTCACATACCTCACCATGTTATCCATGGAAGTCTCATATCCGTAGCGCCTTAATTTCTTAACAATACTTTCCGCTGTCTTTATTCTGGTCTTGATGTGTTCGATCGGGTTGTACTGATGCACCTGCTGGAACTCATCATTCAGTATCTCCAGCTTGGTGTTCACCTCTTTCATCGCTGCTTTGTAAAGGAATCGAAACGTTTTCCATGTATCAACGTCCTCATATACCTGCAGGGCAGCTTTCACCTGCTGTTCGCTGCTCATTACGGACATCCCCCATCGGTCGTTTTGTGAATTTCAGTATACCATATTTTACGTCCGCTGTCACAGAGTTCGCTCTTTTTTAATTATCTTTTTATATATCCTGCCATTGTTCGACACAAAAGGAAATCCGGCGGAAACAGGAAACGCCCTGCTTTTCGTCAAGTATGATAATTTTGATAACGAATGTCAAGACGGTCATTTTTCTGCTTTTTTCTGTTCTTTTTCCTCCGGTTGTGCTAAAATAACCGTATTTCAAAAGGGTGGCATTTCCTATGCCGGAACAGAGCCTCTGTCTCCGCTTATTTCTGCCGTCTCTCAGGCATACCGCCCATAAACAAACTGCAGCAGAAAGGACTGATAAAAGAATGTTCCGCTTATGGGGAAAGGAATTCAAGGATAACCGGATGCTGCGGGATACTGTTATCTGCGACGAAACAGACGACACCCGCACGCATAAAATATTCAATGCGCTTGATGCGATCTGCTATGAATTTGACCTGAGCAAGCCGATCTGGCTCGATTCCACGATCAGCGATTTCAAAAGACATGCCAAGGCAAGATTTTATCAGGATAATTTCGTAGATTCCATCGATTTTGATTATCTTGAGATACAGATCATCGAAGAGTAGAAGAAGGGAGAGTCCGGCGGCATCAGCCTCCGTACCCTCCCTTCATTTTTAATTTATGTCTTCTGCACCGCTCTCTCCGTTTCTTTACGGCGTCCCGTCATTCATTCCGTATTGCGGCAAGGGGGCTCAGCTTCATGGCTCGCACTGCCGGGAAGTACCCTGCCGCCATTCCGACCAGAACAGCAAACCCGAGGGAAGAAAGGATCAGCCAGACCGGAATATAGGAAAGACTTCCGCTCACACCCATGCTCTCCCCGGAGACCACAAAATTGATCACTCCTGACAGGATCAGGCTCAGGATGTTCCCCGCGATTCCTCCCACAAAACCGATAAAGGCCGCCTCCAGCAGAAACAGCTGACGAATGTTCTTCAGGCTGCACCCGATGACTTTCATAACTCCGATCTCTTTTGTCCGCTCATAGATGGACATCATCATCGTGTTGGCGATCCCGATCGCCGCAACAAGAAGCGACACCGCCCCGATACCTCCCAGTACAGCCTGGACCATCGCGAACTGACTCTTCATGCTGTTGATGTATTCGATGTTGGTCGACACATCATATCCCATGCTCCTTATCACTGTAGAGAGTTCCTCCACATGATCCATATCATCTGCCTGCACGCTGGCCGACGAGTACACAAACTGTTTGTAGGGCTTTCCGCTCTTCGTCGTGGGCTGTCCCGGGATGGCCCTTCCGCGGAATTCCTTCTGAAGACAGTTCCTGAGCGTATCAAGATCGCAGAATACGGAATAGGAGTTGGCGTTATATTCTTCCGTGCCTCCAGCCACAACGCCGCTTGCATGGACAACATATTTCTTCGGCGCCCTCACCTGTCCGGAAGATCCGCCCTCTGCTCCGGAGCTGCCCTCTGCTGACATGTCCATGCCCGGGCTGCTCTGACTGGCATAATATGCATCCTGATCGAGGATCAGGAACAGCTGGTCCTCCGCCAGATCGATGTCCGGCAGTTCTCCGCTGTCCCAGTAGCCTCTCCCGGTATTTTCCTCATAAAAGTTCGTCAGGACCATATTGCCGAATACAAGTTCCAGCTCCGTGCTGTCCGGTTTCGGGAGGCTGCCGCCGGGGAGCAGTTCGATGTTGCGCGATTCCAGTTCCTGCGGTGTCATTCCGTAGAGATCCAGGTTTGCGGCATATTTCCCTTTGAGCGCTATCGCACTGATGTTGAGCACCGGATTAGCGCTTTTTACATGTTCCAGGGCCCGGAGCTGTTCGATCACCTCATCCGTGATGTATTTGTCGGAAGGCTCCTGGGAACCGCTGTCATATGTCCCATATGATATAAAACTCATACCGTCGCCCTGTTTTCCTGTGACAGTGAGACTTGTCGTCCCGCCGTTCTGCTCCACCTCTTCATACATGGACTGCTGCAGACCCAGCCCCAGCGAGATCATAACGACGATGGAGGCTGTTCCGATCACAACTCCCAAAACGGTCAGAAAAGTCCTCAGCTTCCGCCTTCTAAGGCTGCTGATGCTCATCCTCAGTAAGTCGCTCCACCTCATCCATCAATTCCTCCTCTTCTGCGGCAGCCTTGTCTCTCTTCTTCTTCCGGATCAGCACCGCCGCCAGGATCATGCCGATCACGATCACCGCTGCCACAGCCAGAAGGATTCCCGGCAGGGGTGAACTACTGTCTTCTTCGGTCATCTCCATCATTCCCGTATCTGTAAAATCTTCTTCCGGGTTCACCATCATGGTAAATTTCTGCTCCACGGAAGAGACATTCCCCGCGTCGTCCTCATAGCTCAGGATGAGCCTGCAGTTGGACTCCTCATAAGACTCAGCCACTGCCGTCACTATGCCGTCTATTGTCCCTGTTGACCCGGAGTCCAGATTCCCGAGAAACAGTTCCTGCCCTTCTATGGCATCGCCTTCAAACCTGACCTTCACATTATACATTTTGACGCGTCCCAGATTGTAAAGGCTGCAGGTGATATTCGCCTCTTCACCCGCCATGACTGTATCCGGCGAGACCTGGATCTCACTGAATTCGAACCGTGCCTCCTGCTTGACCGGGATCGCAAGGCTCGACTGCCCCTCATACTGCACCGCACTGCTGTCCTCATACTTCATGCTCAGCGAAATGCTGTACGGCTTCTGCACAAGATCGGCACGTGCATTCAAATCGATAGAAATATCCTGTGTTCCGCCTGCGGCGATCTTTTCCATATAGACTGTACTTGAGCCTGATACAGGCAGGAAAGCCGGGGCTTCCGCAGCCGCATCCGTTCCCGCCGACGGCGCCTGAAAGTCAAAGAGCATGTTGGAGACCGCCGTACGCTTGGACGTATTCTTCAGGTGAACGACCAGCTTGAAATTCGTACCTGCCCTCACATCTCCCGGCTCCGTGTCGAATCCTGTCACAATGACACGTGGGACCGATCCGTCTCCCGCACTGCCGCTCCCGCCGCCGGAAGTCATCGGCTCGCTGTTGTATACCATGCCTCCGCCCAGGTCTCCGGCGGTTCCGCCAGAATCCCCTGTATCCACTCCTCCGCCGGAATTGTCCTGCTGGCCGCCCTGGGGCGTCTGCGGTTCCGTGTTCTGACCGCCCTGGCTGCCCTGTCCGCCCTGATCAGCCGGCTTTTCTTTTGCGACTGTCTTTACGAAAACGTATTTCTCAGTCTGGTAGACTTTCTCACCGTCATTATATGTGATCTCAAACACCAGCTTATAAGACTTTCCTGTCACATCATCTCTGACCGTCAGCTTGTCGTCTCCGCTGCCCCATACTGCTGTCTGATTGCCTCCAGCCGCTACTGTGCCGAGATCCCGCTCATTGTTGAGCATATCCAGGTCAAACGGCCAGTCCTCCGCATTCTTTATGACCGGGATGATCGTTACATCCTGCGCGTCTACATTTCCCTTGTTTATCACATTGATCTTAAGCTCCGCTTTCTCTCCCGCCTTGTAGACCGGGGTCTCCTGCCCGTCTCCCACGCTCAGGCGGATCTGGCTGAGCACCTTGACCGGATCTCCGCCGCCTTCCTCTGCCGCCCTGACTCCCAGCGGCAGGATCATCGTGACCGCCATAATAATGCAGAGCAGCATGACGCCTGTCTTCTTAAACAACTTCATGGTTTTTACCTCCCTCATGGTTTTTCTCCTCAATCTTTACGATCTTTCCGTCAATGATATGAAAGATCCTGTCCGCATAGTCTGCAAGATGGTTGTCGTGCGTCACCATCACAAGTGTGCGGTTCTGTTCCCTGACTACTTTCTGCATCAGATGCATCACATCCTCTGATGTATGTGAATCAAGATTTCCCGTAGGCTCATCCGCAAAGATGATCTTAGGATCGGAGACAAGCGCCCGCGCCACCCCGACTCTCTGCTGCTGGCCGCCCGACATCTGATTCGGCATGTGCTTTTTATGTTTTTTCAGACTGACCAGATCAAGCATCCGGTCCGCTTTCTGAAGCCGCGTCTTTCTCGCCTCTCCCCGGAATGTGAGCGGCAGCGCGACATTTTCCAGAGCATCCATCGTCCCGATCAGATGGAACGACTGAAAAATAAAACCCACATTCTCCCTCCGGAACCTGACCAGTTCATCCTCTTTCAGCGACTCGATATGCTGTCCGCTTATGACGACCTCGCCTCTTGTGGGCTTCTCAAGCCCTGCCAGCATGTTCAGCAGCGTTGATTTGCCCGACCCGGATGTACCGACAATGGCGCAGAACTCCCCCTCATAAACCTCAAAGCTCACGCCGTCCAGGGCGCGGACCACAGAATCGCCGACATGATACAGCTTGTACAGATTCTTTACACTGATTACCGGTTTCACTGTTTCCTCCTTTTCCCTGCGCTTTTCAGAGAATCCCCTCCGGAAGCCGCAGATTTATAAATTTATATTACGGAAAGAATTGGAATATTTTGCTGGATAATTTCTGAATAGTTTCTTAAGATTTGTCTGTCGGGATTCCGCCTGACATGTCCGGTCTGCCCAACGCCTGCAGCGGAATCCGGATTTGTATATATTTCAGCATCAAAAAAACCGGAAACGCACTATCTTCAGCGTTTCCGGCTTATTGTAAGCAGATGACGGGAATCGAACCCGCCTCGCCAGCTTGGGAAGCTGGAGTTCTACCGATGAACTACATCTGCATCCTGCACGATATGAATTATACTGCGGATCTAGCTAAAATGCAAGATTTTTTCTTATCAAAATTGCGACAAAGATCACTCTTCATCCTTACTGCCTGAACTCCTCGATTTTTATCCTGCGGCAGGCCGCGCTCATCTCAGCCGGCACAGCCCGCCTTTCCACACCTCAGTCGATCTGCCAGTCGATCGGTTCCACTCCATGAGCCTTCAGGAACTCATTTGTCTGACTGAAGGGCCTGCTGCCGAAGAATCCGCGGAAGGCGGACAGCGGACTGGGATGGGGCGCCGTCAGGATCAGGTGCTTCGGATTGTTCAGCATCGCCTTTTTCCGCTGCGCCGGAGCTCCCCAGAGGATAAACACGATAGGGCGGTCCTGACTGTTGAGCACTGTGATCGCGGCGTCCGTGAACTCCTCCCATCCGATCCCCCGGTGGGAGTTTGCCTGATGGGCGCGCACTGTCAGGACAGTGTTCAGCATGAGAACTCCCTGCTCCGCCCACTTTGTAAGACATCCGTGATTCGGAATCGTACAGCCCAGATCATCATGGAGCTCCTGATAAATATTCACGAGAGACGGCGGGATCTCCACTCCCTTCTGCACAGAAAAGCAGAGCCCGTGTGCCTGCCCGTTGTTGTGATAGGGATCCTGTCCGAGGATCACGACCTTCACATCCTTCAGCGGAGTCAGATGGAAGGCGTTAAAGATATCCTTTGCAGGCGGAAAGATCAGCCTTGTCCTGTATTCATGATTCACTGTCTCGAACAGCTTCTTGTAATATGGCTTTGCAAATTCACCTTTTAATGCTTCATACCAGTCACCGTTTAAACCAGCCATTTTCTTCTCCTTGTCGTATCTCTTCTCGTCATATGTCTTTGACGGATAACTTATCTGCGTTTTCTGCGCCCTTACCGTTCATCCGGTACGGCGCACACATCAGAGCCTTACCGGCACGCCCTCGCGCCTCAGATACTCCTTCACTTCCCGGATCTCCAGCTCCTTGTAATGGAACAGTGACGCCGCCAGCGCCGCGTCCGCCATCCCGACAGTCAGAGCTTCCTTGAAGTGCTCCAGTTTTCCTGCTCCCCCGGATGCGATGACCGGGATTGATACACTCTCCGCGATCGCGCGGGTCAGTTCAAGATCATAGCCCGCCTTCGTTCCGTCACAGTCCATGCTCGTAAGGAGGATTTCTCCCGCGCCCAGGCTCTCCACCTTCTTCGCCCACTCGACAGCGTCGATCCCGACGTCGATCCGGCCGCCGTTCTTATAGATATTCCAGCCGGAGCCGTCCGCTCTTTTCTTCGCGTCGATGGCAACGACGACGCACTGGCTGCCGAACTTATCCGCAGCTTCCCGCACCAGCTCCGGTGTGTTGATGGCAGAGGAATTGACAGAGATCTTGTCCGCTCCCTCCCTTAGGATAGCGCGGAAATCATCAACTGTGCGGATCCCTCCTCCCACGGTAAAGGGAATGAACACACACTCAGCTACTTTTCTCACCATATCCACGACCGTGGCCCGGTTGTCCGAGGACGCGGTGATATCCAGGAACACCAGCTCGTCCGCTCCCGCCTTGTCGTACGCCTTTGCGATCTCCACGGGATCTCCCGCATCTTTCAGATCGACAAAATTCACACCTTTGACCACCCGCCCGGCATTCACATCCAGGCAGGGGATGATTCTCTTTGTAAACATAACAGCAATCCTCCTGTTCCTAAGCCTGCAGCTCCACAAAATTTCTCAGTATCTGAATTCCCACGTCGCTGCTCTTCTCCGGATGGAACTGGCAGGCAAATACATTCCCCTTCTCAACCGATGCATGGATATGTGTGCTGTACTCTGTGGAAGCCTTCACAATACGCTCATCAGCCGCCTTCAGATAATAGGAGTGTACAAAATAGACGTAGGAGCCTTCCTCTATGCCTCGGAACAGTCTCCCGTTGTTTTCCAGATGCAGGGAATTCCATCCCATGTGAGGGATCTTGAGTCCGTCCTTATCCGGAATTCGAAGGATCTCGCCTTCCAGGATCCCGAGTCCGTCCACTCCAGGCGCCTCATCACTCCGCTCAAACAGAAGCTGCAGCCCGAGACAGATCCCAAGGAACGGAGTCCCTCTGTCCGTCACCTCCCGGATCACCTGATCAAGCCCCGTTCTTCTGAGATTGTCCATCGCGTCTCCAAATGCCCCTACGCCCGGAAGGACGACTTTATCCGCTTTCAATATCTCTTCTCTGTCCCCTGTTATGACAACGTCCTGCCCCAGCAGGAGGAGAGCCTTTTCCACGCTCTTGATATTTCCGGCATCATAATCGATAATCGCTATCATGTCTTCACCTCGCATTTTCTCTATATAGTATCACAGCCGGTCCGGATAATCCAGACCGGCTGTACTTTTTCTATTTTTTCTTACCCTTGACCCCTGTCTTGATCACAGGAACCGGCGTGTCATCTACCGCATCAAGATTGTTGATGTATTTTTTAGTCTCACTCACTATGACTGAGGACAATAACAATACTGCTATAAGGTTTGGTATCGCCATCAGAGCATTCAGGATATCCGCGATCAGCCATACAAGATCCAGCGCAAGCACCGGCGCGATCAGGGCAACTGCCACATAGAGTATCCTGTAGGGGATCAGTCCCTTCTTCCCCGCAAAGTACTCAACACATCTTTCCCCGTAATAGGCCCATCCGAGAATCGTGGAGTATGCAAATGTTATAATGCCGACAACCAGGATAAACGGTCCCAAATACGGAATCTGAGAAAACGCCGCGGAAGTGAGTGCTCCGCCGTCCGAGAGCTGATCCATATTGATCGTGGGATTTTTCATGATCGTCGATACCAGCACCAGTCCTGTCATAAGGCAGACCACTACTGTATCCCAGAATGTACCTGTTGAGGATACAAGCGCCTGGCGGACCGGATTTTTCGTCTTTGCGGCAGCTGCTGCGATGGGGGCAGATCCCATACCGGACTCATTGGAAAAAAGACCTCTTGCGACTCCGTACTGGATCGCATAGCGGATTCCGCCTCCGACAAGACCTCCTGCCGCCGCGCCTTTTGTAAACGCCAGCCTGCAGATCGTCTGTATAGCGGGTATGATATAATCATAATTTATCACAAGGATAACAAGACATCCAAGTACATAGAAGATCGCCATGAACGGTACGAGCTTCTCGCAGACGCTCGCTATCGTCTTGATCCCGCCGAAGATGACGAACGCGGTCAGAGCTGCGACTATGATGCCGACGATCCAGGGCTCAATCCCCAGATTGTTATTACATACCTCGGCGATGGCATTCACCTGAGTCGCACAGCCGATCCCGAAAGAGGCAAATCCGGCAAACACGGCAAAGATCATGCCAAGCCACTTCATGTTCAGCCCGCGGTCAAGCGCATACATGGCGCCGCCCTGCATACGTCCGTCCTCTGTCTTCACACGGTATTTCACGGCGATCAGAGACTCTGAGTACTTCGTCGCGATCCCGAACACGCCGGTCAGCCAGCACCAGAGAACTGCACCGGGACCTCCAAGAGTGATCGCTGTTCCGACACCGATGATATTTCCGGTGCCGATCGTGGATGCCAGTGCCGTGGTCAGAGCACCGAACTGGCTGACTTCTCCGTCAGCGCCGTCTTCTTTGGATACGGAAAGCGGAATTCCTTTTGTGATCGTCTTTCTCTGGATAAAGCCTGTCCGTATCGTCAGGAACAAGTGCGTTCCCAGCAGAAGCAGAATCATTGCCCAGCCCCATACAACATTGTCGACCGACTGGACGAACCCATAGATTTTCTCATACATTTGTCTAGTTCCTCCTCTTCTCATTTTCAGTCATGTCTTAAACAGAAAGGCATACGGATACCACTGTCGCCAGCCGGCATGCCGTATGCCCCAATATTTATTACAATGATTTTATTTTACCGCATTTTTCCGCTGATGTAAAGAAAATATTTTGGTATATTACTGTGATGAAGCGATAAATCAACACAGTCCCTCTGCGCTTTCACAGGATATCTTCCCGGACACAGAATGCCGCCCCGGCAGCGAAAACAGGCAGGGCACTCCGCCCTGCCTGTTCCATTCTTCCGGCTTGTCCGCCGCCGGAAAGCTGTTTTAGTTTTCTTTCTTCCTTCTCTTCAAGGTTACGACTGCTCCTGCCGCAAGTACAGCCGCCGCTGCTGCTGCCACAAACGGAAGTACATTCGCCGTATCACCGGTCTTTACAGCAGAACCTTTTGCGGAAGCAGTCTTTCCTGCGGATGAAGAATCATTGCTCTTATCTGCAGTATCCGCTGTCTGTCCCTGATTCTGTGCAGCACTGCCCGTACCTGTCGTACCGCTGTCTCCCATGCCTGTTCCCGGTTCTTCGCCGCTGCCGGTCGTAGTCAGCTGTGCGATCGCATCCTTCAGAGCTGCCGCCGATGCGTCGATCTCCTCCTGAGTCGCGTCTTCCTTGTCGAATACATCCTTTGCCGCCACAAGTGCGGTGCGCATTACCGCAAAGCTCTGCGCCTCATAATCCGCTTCGTTCAGGCCTTCTGCCTGCGCGATCAGATCCTCCAGAAGATCCTTGTCTGGCTTCAGTCTCAGATCTGCCATCGCATCGATCAGATCCTGCCATGCACTCTCGACATCCTCCTGGAATGCATTGCCGTCCGCATAGACTTCTTTTGCCCGCTCAAGCGCGGAGAGGAACTCATCCTTTCCTTCCTCGAGATATTTATCGAGACGGCCGCTCATCTCTTCCGCAAGCGCGATCACCTTTTCAAGATCTGTCTTGTCTCCCGGTTTGAATTCACCGTACTGCATTGCCTTGATCAGGTTCTGCCATGCACTGTCAATCTCGCTCTGCGTCACGGATACATCACCGGATTCTGCTCTTGCAAGGACATCCTTTGCAGTCTGCAGCGCCTGATCAAAGTTTTCTTTGACCGCATCCATAACTCCGCTCATGTCAACTTTTTCCGCAAGCTCCACCGCGTATTTCAGGACCGCGGTTGAGATGTCGCCTGCCGGTTTCTCGGGTTCCTCGATCTCTTTGTTGTTTTCAATCTTCAGATTGTCCAGGATAATATCAGCCGCGCCCATCTTCCACGGCTTGGATCCTGCACTGCCCTCTGTGACAGATACCTCTTCATTTGAGTAGATACCGATCCACCACTCATCTGAATCCGGGGTAAAAGTATACGTATACGTTCCAACCGGATCAGAAGCAGCCTTCAGATTCTCATAGTACTTGATAGAAGAATCGTTTTTGCCGTTTGCCTTGATGTGCTCGCCCTCGCCGACAACGAACGCGTATGTGTCATCCATACCCTGCTCATACTGGAAGGTCACGGTGTACTCCACACCTTCCTCGAATCTGTATGTCTGCGGGATCGTCTGGTATACCAGGCCGCCCAGCGATGTCAGCTGATGCGCCTTCACCGACCAGTCTCCGTCGATCACATCGTCTACGATCCTGTCGTTCCAGCCTATCTGCGTATAAGGCTCGTTCTTTTCTGACAGATGGACCTTCACATCCGTCGGTCTTCCCTGGTGGTCGCCGACAACGAACGGATACAGTCCCTGGATGTTGTGCTCGAAATCCTGCTCGAACACGTTCTCATCTGTCCACTTGTCCACTTCGGACTCATCCACTTCTACTACCCGCAGCTCGTCGAACTGTACCGTTCCCGCTCCTGCTTCCACACGCAGCGTCAGGACAGCATCCGTACTGTCCGCCGGGACAGTGAAGATCACCGGCATATTCTGCATATAGCTGGCGGCATTTTCTGTATTGTGAGCATTTACGCCTATGTAAGTCCTGACGACAGAACGCGCCGTGTAATTGGATTCCGTGCCGTCCTCTGTCGTCACTTCAATGTAAGCCTTTCTGTCACTTCGGTTATCCACTGCAGTATAAGCCATATAGGTCTTTCCGCTCTCGAGTCCCGTGATTGGCTGAGACACGCTTACTTCCTCTGCATTGTCCGCCACCTGAAGAACCGGATTGTTGTTATCGGACTTCTTCACGATCTGCGCGGAACCGTCATCGTTTCCTTCTACGTCCCACGCGTCAAATGTCTGGCTGGTAAAGTTCGGGTCAACAAGGCCTGTGCCTTCGCCCCAGTTCATCTCTTCAAAAGTACGCTCTGCTTTTTCGCCCTTGTAAACAACATACGGAACCGCTGCTTCTGCGCTGAGCGTGATGCTGCCGTCCACGACTTCGATCTCCTGTTCCTCTGTTCTTCCGGTATCCGTCAGCTTGTACACCTTGACAGTTGACGCATCGCTCCATTCATCCGGAAGCTCCCATGTGGTCTCGCCGCCGCTTCTGTTCCAGTGGTACAGCTTCTGCTCATCATCTGCCAGCGTATTGCCGTCTGCATCCCAGAACCACGGAATGAGGTATTTCTCTGTTGAAGCGTTCGTCCAGCCGCCGTTCATGTTGACTTCACCGGTCAGGATCATCTTTCCATTGTAGTAGATCTCTCTTCCGCCGCTCTCTGTACGGAACACTTCTACCTCGTCCGCACCGTCTTCGCTCTCAAGACGGATATACTTCTCTGTATTTCCATCCTCAACACTCTTCGTCTCATCGTTCTCCCATTCCATTACCAGATAGTGCTGGAGGAATTTTGTCGGAACGTTATCATTAAAAGTTACAGTAACAAATGTATTAAAGTCTTTTGCCCTCTGCCATCCTTCAAAGCTTACGGAGTTCTCTCCGCCAAGCAGAGGATATACCATTGTTCCGCCATATGCAGGATAATTTGCCTGCCAGGAATCTTTCTGGTGGTTGCGGATAAATCTCATGATGTCACTGTTGATTCCCTTGCTGGAAGAACCGCCGTAGTCGACGTCCACCGCCCAGTGATTCCATGTCGCGTCATCCTCGTTCGCATAGCCCCATTCATTCGCGCAGCGCCAGCCTCTCTCGATGAACTGCTGTGAGATCTTATTCGTCTGCCATGTATCCGCTGACCACACATCAAGATAGATAAAGTCCAGATTGTCCTCATCTGTCAGCTGTTCTCTCAGGGAATCCAGACGCTGTGCGCGCAGTCCCGAGGTCAGGTCGTACATCGTGTTCATGCTGTAGCTTTCATCCACCCAGTTCCATCCGAAGGAACCGATCCTCATAAGATCTTCGCTGAAGGCGTCCGCCTCCGGATATCCTTCGCTCGCATTGATGTGGATCCCGATCTCTGTGCCGTAATCATGGGCGATCTGAAGGAGCTCATTGAGGTCTTCCGCCCCGCCGATCCTTGTCCCGATATCGCCGTAATCCGGATGAGCCGAGTCGTGTCCTTCACTCGCATATCCCTTCAGGAGAACCTGCTGCCCCAGGCCGTCTGTCGCCAGATCCACACGTTTGATCCCGTCCGCAGTCTCCAGGAACGGATGTGCTGCCTGACTTGCGAAGTTCTCAACGATACGGATCGTCACCATATCCTTCACACTCTCCCAGCCTTCCGGGTTATGCATGATCTCGCGGTATGCGATGGCGCCGTCCTGCCAGTCGACTTTCCCGTTGTCGTTTGCGTCTTTTGTGATGATCACGCTCATGGACGGAAGATCACTCTTGACGCCTTCGTTCTCCAGTGTCCACACAGAGCTGCGCAGTCCAAGATAAGTAAACGCATTTCCTTCTTCGTCCATCGCGACTCCCGGAGACGCCGTCACTCTCAAGTCATTATTCTTCTCAGAGTTGCTGTACAGGCCTGCGCTGAATGTGTCATTGGAAACGAATGCGTACATTCCTTCATACTCTCTGTACGCGCTTGAAGTCTGGGTAAAGCTGCGGTCGATGTCCACAAAATAGTCGCCCTTCTGAGTGGTGTTTCCGCTCATCTGCGCATAAGCAAGCTGAGCGCCTCCGTCCTGGTTCGTGATCGAAGCCAGGAGCAGCCCCGGAATCTCAAGTGTGGAAAATGTTCCCGCTGTCGTCTCGATGCTGTTCACATCAAATCTTACGATATTGTCTTCCACTCTCAGCGTCGCCGTAATGACGGCCTCCACTCCGCCGCCGTTCACAGGGATGGTGTAGACTGCACTGCCTTCAGAAACTTCACACTGCACCTGCTCTGTATCGACAGTCACCTGTGTACCGTTGACTTTCAGTGTATTGATGCCGCGTGCCTGCGCCCACATCGTGCCGCTGTTGTCCTTGAACGTGTACTTCTGCACTCTCGGGAACTGTCTGTCGATCACAACGTCCATCACGTCAGAAGAGATCGTCGCCGGATCGATGCCGATCTCGTCCTCGCCTGCATCGACATCATAGCTGTCTACTGTGTAGTCATGGACCTGCACATGTCCCTGACGCATCAGGAATCCTGCCGTACCTGCCGGAAGACTGTTAAGATTGTCCTGCAGTGTTCCGTTATTTCCGGCAGTCGTGTACCATCCGTCGGAGATCACCTGATCATCCACAGTCACCACAACATCCGTTCCGTCAAACTGTACCGTCACATGAGTGGTCTCACCCACTGCCGGAGCGGGTGTCTTGTCCCCAGCCGTCTTGTAGCATCCGACTCCGTTCACTCTTGTCTGCCAGTACCAGCCCTGCGTCGAGTCATATCCGACCCACGCACAGTTGTTGATATCTGTCCACCGGTACACGATCGCAAAATTCGAACTTTTTCCGTTCGCGGTGCCGAGATCTGTAAAATATGTATCGATCTTTCCTGTCCTGAACGGTTCGGAACTGTATGCCGGATCGCTCGTATTTCTTGTGACGACCGGTGCATTCGGCACGGACTGGTTCGTGTCCACCTGGATCTCATAGTAGTTCTTGGCGTCTCTCTCGACTACGCTGACCGTTGAATTCCCGTCAAACGGCACCCAGGTATCGCTCTCCCAGTCGTATTCACCGTTAAACGTATCAGAATTCACCGTGTCCGTCATCTCAATATCCTTGACATACGCACCTGCCGTACTTCCGTATTTTCCGATCATAAGACCGGTATATCCGGCATGGATCTCGCTTCCTCCGGCAGTTGCCACGGTGCTCTCATTCGTGAATACCTGCGTCCTCTCACCCTTGTAGGTGATCCACGCGTTGATCACGCCCTCTTCGAACTGCACCTCTGCCGTGATCTCCTCGCCGGGTTCCGCCATTATCTTCACCCCACTGCCTAAGAGCTTCTTACTGGAATTTCCGGCTTTCCTCTGAAGATACCAGCCCTGGCTCGGATCATAAGCGAAGTAGAGGCAGTCTCCCTGCTCCGTACAGCGGAACAGAAGTCCCATTCTGCTAATATCCGAAGTTGTCGTCGGTGAGAGTGTTGCTTTGATTGAACCATTCCTGATCTTGTCCGCCGCCTGGGTGCTGTAGATCAGCGCTCGGTTACTCATCGCATTTCCCGCGCTGGAAGTAGCCTGGAAATCCAGCCAGTTCGTTCCCTCGCTGATGATCTCTCCCTTTGTCAGCCCCTCGCTGCCGTTCACGACGCGCCATTCATAGTTATTCCATGCCGAATGCGCGGCATTTACCACGTCGTCATAGCCTGTTCCGGCATCCGCCGCTTCTGCCGTCTGCGCTTCTTCCGCATTCACGGCAAAGGAAAACATATCCGGGGTCAGTACGACCACCGCTGCCAGTGCAGCAGCCAGAACTGACTTCATCAGCTTCACACATTTTCTTTTCATTCACTTTCCTCCTTCTCATTTTTAATACATTTGTTTAAATAAATTTAACTTTTTCATCACATTTTGTCCACATTTTCATCACAAATTATTCAAATGTGCAAATTTTATGAACAAATGTGCAATTATCCCCGGTTTGTTTCGTATTGTTTTCGCTATTTCATCCATATCCGGGCTTTTTCACAAATGAGAAAGCAGAACAGGTTTCCGCGCAAAAAAAATCCCGGACATTTTTCTGTCCGGGACTGTACTAAGCCGTTGTTTCCACTTCCATATTATCTTTTGCATCCAGCTCAAACCAGAACTCCACGCCATTGTCAAAATTATTGACGCCGTACTTCTGATGGAAGGAATCCATGATCGCCTTGACGATCGACAGCCCGATTCCGTTCCCGCCGTACTCTCTCGTGTGAGCCTTGTCCACTTTATAAAACTTATCCCACAGCTTCGGCACATCCTCCTCCGGGATGGGCTTTCCGCTGTTAAACACTGTCACTCTTACCTTGTCTCCCGTCTTGATCACTCGCACCTCGATCCGCTTCTCATTTTCCACATGGTGGATGGCATTGGTCAGGTAATTTCTCACAACCTGTTCTGTCTTGAACTCATCCGCCCATACATAGGCTGTCTCATCAGCGATAAAATCAACTTCTGCGCCCGCCTGCTGGATCAGAATATCACAGCTGGCGATCACTCCTTTCACAAGGCTTACAATATCGAAACGGGTAAACTCCACTTCGTCCGCTCCGAACTCCAGCTGATTCAGCGTCAGCAGGTTCTTTACCATCCGGTTCATCTTGCCCGCCTCATCCATGATGACGTCGCAGTAGAATTCCCGGCTCTCAGGATCATCGTTGACGCCTTCCTTCAGTCCTTCTGCATATCCCTGGATGAGCGCCAGCGGAGTCTTAAGCTCGTGGGAGACATTGCCCAGAAATTCATTCCTCATGTCCTCCATCTTCTCTTTCTGCTCGATATCCTGCTGAAGCTGGTTATTGGCCCGTTTCAGCTCCGAGATCGTCATTTCAAGCTGTCTCGACATCTTGTTGAAATTTTCCCCAAGGATTCCGATCTCATTGCTTCCGCCGCTTGTATACTTTTCATCAAAATTCAGATCTGCCATTGACTCCGACAGCTTTGCCAGCTCCATGATCGGCCGGGTGATCCTTCTGGCAAAGAACCAGACCAGGATGCCGCCCAAGACAGCTCCCGTCACGCCAAGGTAGATCAAAAACTGATTTGCAAGAGCCGCGCTCTCCCTGATACTGGCCAGCGGACTTCGCATAGTAAAAAAATACCCATCCGTAAAGCTCCCCCACATCTCCAGATAATCCGTGTCATTTTCCGGGTCCGTTGTCTTGCAGATCACATAATCGCTGTTTCTTTTCAGGATTGATCCCGAATTATCATTTTTGTTGAAAACATATCGGAACATCTGCTGAAACAGAGGATTGCCGTCTGTTACGGTGGCAAGAACCGTGTGTCCCTCGTCATCGATCACTGTCATATCAATATTTGTTTTTTCCGCCTGGTACGCGATCTCCTGTACTGACTGGGTTGTCAGGCTCTCATTCTGCAGCGCCCGGTCGATCACCTGGTAAGTCTCCACCAGGTCCTGCGCCTTATGAGACACATAGTACTGCTGCAGAAAGCCGGAATTGACAATGAATACCGCTCCCAGAATGAACACGAGCAGTCCGATAAAGACAGCAGTCATCTGTCTGCGCAATGAATACTTCATCTGTTATTCCACCTCGAATTTGTATCCCATGCCCCAGATGGTCTTAATGTACTCACCTTTTTCCCCCAGCTTGCTCCTCAGCTTCTTCACATGAGTATCGATCGTGCGGGCATCTCCAAAATAATCATAGTTCCAAACATTATTCAGTATCTTCTCCCTGGAGAGGGCGATTCCCTGATTCTCTACAAAATAAGCCAGGAGCTCAAACTCCTTAAAGCTCAGCTCCACAGGTTTTCCGTCGATCTTCACGATATGCGCCGCCTTGTCGATCGTAATACCGCCCGCGCCGATGACGTCGCCTCCGTCTGTTCCCAGCGTTCTGCGCAGGATCGCGTTTACCCGCGCCACAAGGATCTTCGGGCTGAAGGGCTTGGAAATATACTCGTCTACTCCAAGTTCGAATCCCTGAAGCTCATCCCGCTCTTCCGAACGGGCGGTGAGCATGATGATCGGGACCTTTGATGATTCTCTGATCTCACGGCACACCTGCCAGCCGTCCATCTTGGGCATCATGACGTCCAGGATGATGAGCGCGATATCCTTGTCCTCATAAAATACATCCATAGCCTCCATGCCGTCTCCGGCCTCCAGCACTGTATATCCTTCACGGGCCAGAAAGTCCTTCACCAGTTTCCTCATTCTGCTCTCGTCGTCCACGACCAGTATCTTAATATTCTCCATCTCTGCTTCTCCTCTCATGCACGGCAAGTCCCGGCCATGCAGTACATCTGATCCATACCGCCCTTCTCCGGACGGCATCTCTGCATTACCTTATATCTTAACAGGGAAATATGTCAATACTGTGAAAAAGCCGGATAAAAAGCAATTCTTTCCTTGCCAAATCCCATCCTTAATGATAATATATTCTCAGTTCGTGAGGGAGTAATTGGCGTATTCCTGCGTGGTAAGTCAACATACTGATCCCGAGGGGTCTGGCTTATCTTAAATAATGAGACTCATGTACAGTATTTTACAGCTCCGCGCTGCGGTGCTGCCGCTTTGCTGTACATGTCTTTTCCAGCAGATGCAGCAGAGCATCTGCTTTTTATTTTTACATTTTTATACAGAGGAGAAAAACTATGGGATTACTGGAACTTTTTATCTTAGCTGTAGGACTGTCAATGGACGCGTTCGCCGTCTCTGTCTGTAAGGGGCTTGCAATGCCGAAGATCACCTTCCGCAGGACCGTCATCGTGGGCGCGTGGTTCGGCGGATTCCAGGCGCTGATGCCTGCGGTCGGTTATCTGCTCGGCATTCAGTTCCGCGACAAGATCACGGCGGTCGACCACTGGATCGCCTTCATCCTGCTCGGCGTCATCGGTGCGAACATGATCAAGGAAGCGCTGTCCGGTGACTGCGACGATGAGAGCGGCTCTCTGGATGTCCGCACCATGTTTCTGCTGGCAGTGGCCACAAGTATCGACGCACTGGCAGTGGGCATCACATTCGCATTCCTGAACGTACACATCATCGCCGCCGTCCTGTTCATCGGAGTGACGACCTTCGTGATCTCCGCTTTCGGCGTCAGGATCGGAAATATTTTCGGTACAAAATACAAATCAAAGGCAGAGCTTGCCGGCGGGATCATCCTCATCCTCCTGGGCCTCAAGATCCTGCTGGAACACCTGGGCATCCTGTAAGAGATACTCTCACTGATCTTCAGAGCAGGATCCTGATCCGATATTTCGCCAGCCAGTAGTTGACCTGCAGCATGTAGGCCAGCATCTGCGGCCCCGCCATGAGCTGCCCGTACCACGGGCGGCCGTAATCGGACGGGGTATTCAGAAAACGGTCCAGCTTCTCCCTGTCGATCAGGGACCGGATCGGAGCGGCGGAATCCTCCATCACCTCGAGCAGCATTTCTCCGAGACGCTTCTCATATTCCGGATGATACGTCTTCGGATAAGGACTTTTTCTCCGGAAGAGCACTTCATCCGGGAGCTTTCCCTTTCCCGCAAATCGCAGAAGGCCTTTCACCAGACCGCCCGGACACTTCATCTCCCACGGGACATTCCACAAATATTCAACAATGCGGTGATCTGCCAGAGGCACCCTGGCCTCCAGACCTGAATACATGCTCGTGCGGTCCATCCGGTCCAGCAGAGTTGCCATGAACCACTTCAGGTTCAGATAAGAGATCTCCCTTCTCCGTTTCTCTTCCGGTGTATCCCCGCCGTACACCGGAGTCTCACGCACTGTTTTCTCATATGCTGCCGCCGCATATTCCTCCATCGGCAGCTCCCGGATGAGTTCCCCTTTCAGCAGGGCCTGCCGCGCCTCCATATCACAGGACCAGGGGAATGCCGCTGTCTCAAACGCTTCCTTTCTGTGGAACCACGGATATCCCCCGAAGATCTCATCCGCACATTCTCCCGTCAGAGTGACCTTATTATATCTGACCACTTTGGAGCAGAAATAAAGCATCGACGATTCCACATCCGCCATACAGGGAAGATCCCTTGCATCCACCGCCCTAAAGAGATATTCGATCAGATCCGTGTTCCCGCATTCCAGATATCGGTGGTTCGTACCACAGTATTCCGCCATTTTTTCCACCCACGGCCGGTCCTGGCTGGGCTGAAAAGAGTTTGCGCGGAAATACTTCTGATTCTCCTCAAAATCAAAGGAAAATGTATTGAGTATCTTCCCCTGCTTCTTCAATTCTGCGGCGCAGACCGCCGTCACAAGGCTGCTGTCCACCCCGCCGGACAGAAAGGTACTGATCGGGATATCCGAGAGCATCTGCTTCTTTACGGCGTCTTCTACAAGCCAGGCCGTCTTCTCCACCGTTTTTTCAAAAGAATCTTCATGTGGACGGCTCTCCAGCTTCCAGTAACAGATGTCCCGCACAGAGTCTTCCCGGCACACAAGACAGTGTCCGGGAAGCACCTCGTTTATTCCACGGAAGACTCCTTTTCCATATGTTTTCGCCGGCCCGAGAGCAAAGATCTCGCAGAGTCCGTCCCGGTCGATCACCGGCTGCACGCCGGGGAAAGCGAAGATCCCTTTCAGTTCAGAGGCAAAGACCAGGGTATCTCCCCGGCGGGTGTAGAACAGGGGCTTCACTCCCACTCTGTCCCGGAACAGATACAGGGTCTGTTCCAGAGCATCCCAGAGAGCAATGGCAAAAATTCCATTTAACTCCTTCACATATTCCTCCCCGTGCAGAAGATACCCCTGAAGGATCACCTCAGTGTCGCTGTCCGATTCAAACACCGCGCCTTCCAGTTCCAGTTCCCTGCGCAGCTGCGGCATGTTATAGATCTCCCCGTTAAATGAGACCGTGCAGGTCCTGCCCTGCACTGTTCTCGTCATCGGCTGCCTTCCTCTGTTCAGATCAATGATCGACAGCCGCACATGGGCAAGCCCGCAGTGATCGTCAAGACAGATCCCCTCTTCGTCAGGCCCCCTCCGCTTCTGCGCACGGTTCATCTCATCCAGGATCTTTCTCCACCGTCCCGGCTCCTGTGTATAGCTGTGTCTGCTGCTGTAAAATCCCGCAATTCCGCACATATCTTCCTCTCCTTCTTTTACATGCTCTCCGGACCTGCCGGACCTTTCCATCCATCGGAATTCCTGCTTCTGTCCCGCGACCGGTTTCAGGACCCTCATCCGGCTCCTTTCCGCCATTCCCGCAGTTACCGGATCACAGGCTGGTACTGCCTGCCGTCAAGCGCCGCCTCCGCCGCCGGGATCAGGAACTCCGTCCTTGCAGTCATGGAATTCGGCTTTTTCTCCGGATCGTCCTGCCCGAAGGGAACAAAGTAAATATGCTTTGCATTGAGCAGAAGACCTATGTTTTTCATATTCATCCCCAATGCATCATTCGTGGATATAGAGATCAGCAGAGGCTTTTCATTGCGAAGATGCGCTTTTGCCGCCATAAGTGCAGGCGAGTCCGTAATGCCGTTCGCCAGCTTTGCCGCAGTATTTCCGGTGCAGGGAAGCAGGATCAGCAGGTCCAGAAGGTTTTTCGGCCCGATGGGCTCCGCCTGGCTGATCGTCAGCAGCGGGCGGGAACCTGTGATCTCCTCCGCCTCTTTCACAAAATCTTCTGCCCTGCCAAACCGGCTGTCCGTAGTCTGGGAAGCTCCGGAGAAGACCGTCACGATCTCCGCCCCTTCTTCCTTCAGTCTCCTGAGCTGTTCAAACGCTTTCTCATAAGTGCAGAAGGAACCTGTAAGCGCCACGCCGACCTTTTTTCCTTTCAGTTTCATAACAGCATCCACCTCTTCTATCCCGGACAGATTCAGCGCAGCCCGATCCGGCTCAGCAGATAGTCCGCAAGGATCTCTGCCGAAGAATACGGAGCGTATCTGCCGGGAAGTCCCGGGAGCAGGACTGCATTCACCGCCAGCTCCTGCGCCGCCCTGTAATCCACTCCTCCGGGCGCCGATGCCAGGTCGAGGATCCAGGTCCTCTCTCCCACACACCGAAGCCTCTCCCTCGTAAGAATCAGTTCCGGCACAGTGTTAAAAATGAAATCAAACCTGCCTGCCGCATCCGCAAGCTCCTCCTCTGACACAGTCCCATCTGCCAGGGCACACGCTTCCGCTGCCCTTCCGCAGTCCTTTTCACAGACAAAGACTCTGCAGGAGAAGGCCCTCAGCAGGCAGGTCAGCGCCCGGCCGCATCTCCCGTATCCGAGGATAAGACATCTGCTCTTGGTCAGACTGACCGGACTTCTCACAATCGCCTCCGCGGCTGCCCCCTCCGCCGCCGCGGCAGCATTCTTCACAGCCGTGAACTCATCCCGCATCATGTCATATACTTTGATTCCCCGCTTCTCAGCCGATTTCTCCACAGCTTCCGGAATACCGCCGGCAAACAGGAACGCGGTCTCAGGCATCTGGTCCAGGAGGGTTTCCATATCCATGTCCGGCACCTCATACTTCCCTGCGATCTTCCCGTCCCTCAAAAACGGGACGGGAGCCGCCACAGCATCTGCTCCTTCCAGCGCTTCTTTCAATGCTGCCGTCTCCCGTATCCGCTCCCTCTGTGTGCTTCCGCAAAGCCCGCAGGCAGAGACATCGCATCCTCTTTCCGCAAGGATCTCCGCCAGATACACCTGCCGCCGGTCTCCTCCGATCACAGCGATCTTATAAGAATCTGCTCTCAATCTGTCTTTTCCTTTTTTTCTTCATTGTATGCACAGGGAAAGGTTCCGGTGCCCCGGCGCAATACGTCCCTGCGCAAAATGCGATTGACTTCCCCTGCCGCCTGTGCTATCATTATCACCGCAGAAGAATAGAGCAGGTCAGTGTCCGCGCAGAGCAGACATGGTCTTAAAAGTCATATGGTTTTCCTGTTTCAGAATTCAAACAGGCATATGGCTTTTTTTGTTGTAAAGAAACATCCGGGGCCATTCTCGTCCGGACGCTGGCGCAGAAAAGTTCATATTACAGAAAGGATTCTATTATGGAAACGAAAAACACGTTTATGAAGACAAAACCCGTATTCTCTCTTCTGGTCTCCATGTCCGTGCCGATGATGCTCTCCATGCTGATCCAGTCGCTTTACAATATCGTGGACAGCATCTATGTATCACAGCTGGGAACAGATGCGCTGACAGCGGTCTCTCTCGCCTATCCGCTCCAGAACGCCATCGTCTCTGTCGCCGTAGGCGTCGGAGTGGGGATCAGCTCCGCCATATCAATCCATCTCGGCTCCGGCGATCAGGAAAAAGCGGACCGTTCTGCCACGCTCGGCGTCGCACTGACGGTGTTCCACTGTATCCTCTTCATCCTGGCGGGCATCTTCGTCACCCGCCCCTTCCTGTCCCTGTTCACCGACAATCCTTCCATATTGAAGGATGCCTGCGACTATACATACATCGTTCTCTGCTTTTCCTTCGGCGCTCTGCTGCAGATTACTTTTGAAAAGATCTTCCAGGGAATCGGCGAAATGAAGATCACGATGTACCTGCTGAGTGTCGGATGTGTGATCAATATCATCCTGGATCCGATCCTCATCTTCGGACTTCTCGGATTTCCCCGGCTCGGAGTTGCCGGCGCGGCGATCGCCACAGTCATTGGGCAGATCAGCGCTTTTCTGCTGTACGTGGCAGTCTACCTGAGAAAGTCTTACGCGGTTCACATCCGTCTGAAATATCTGAGAGCAGACTGGAAGATCATCGGACAGATCTACAGCGTGGGGATCCCGTCAAGCATCATGATGCTGCTTCCCTCGGTGCTGATCAGCATACTGAACGGAATCCTTGCCGCCATGTCCGATGTCTATGTGGCTGTCCTGGGCGTGTACTACAAACTGCAGACTTTCATCTATATGCCTGCTAACGGAATCGTTCAGGGCATGCGTCCGATCATCGGCTACAACTACGGAGCAGGGGAGGCAGAACGGGTGCGGACAACGATCCGTTACAGCCTGGCATGCGCTGCAGCGCTCATGCTCCTGGGAACAGTCCTCTCACTCGCTGTGCCGGGACCGATCCTCTCGCTGTTCAAGGCGGACGCAGAACTGATGGAAGCCGGGGTCACCGCCCTGCGCATTATATGTCTGGGCTTTCTCGTCTCCACCATCGGAGTGATCTACTCCGGAACCTTCGAGGCGCTGGGGAACGGCAGGAATTCTCTGATCATCTCACTGCTCCGGCAGTTTGTGATCACAATCCCCCTCAGCTTCATCCTCTCCCGGATCTGGGGAGCCGCCGGCGTATGGATCTCCTTTCCCGCCGGAGAGCTGTGCGCTTCCGTTGTTGCGTTCTTTCTGCTGAAGCATTATCAGAAAGGCGAGTTTTCCCCCATCTGATCTCTGCTCTGATCCTGGGTGACTCTCAGCCGTCTGCAGGTACAGCCTCCAGGGAGCCCGCTGGCGGTAAAAGGAAAGGGACCGTGAACATCTCTGTTCACGATCCCTTTTTCATTTTATAGCTCTGATTTTATTCCATCTCATAATTTTCAAAATACTGATGTGCCAGCTCTTCATCCTCGCCGGTAACTACCAGCCGCATCGGAAGTCCTAATTTGATGGACATGAGTCCCAGAAGTGATTTTCCGTCAATGCGGAAATTTCTGTTCGTGATATCCGTCACATCGATGTCAGACTTCATCTTCTGACAGACGTTGCAGAAACTCATAAGCTGGCCGGATGTCATAAATTTTATCTTTTTTTCAATCATTTTTCTGATCCTCCTGTTTCACACACTATCGTAGTATATAATAATTGAGTGAATTGGGCAAGCATAAAATTAATTTTTTAACAATCTTTCCGGAAGTGTCTCTTCCGGCCTGAGCAGGGGACTGCCCCTTTTATGCCCCGTTTTGTAAAATCGCAAAAAAAGATCCCGGAAACCGCTGGAAACAGCGGTTTCCGGGATACAGTTCAATGCGGATAACAGGACTTGAACCTGCACGTCGTAGACACCAGATCCTAAATCTGGCGCGTCTGCCAATTCCGCCATATCCGCAGATATTCTCGGAGATCGCTTCCGAAAAAAATAGAACAAGCAAAACTGCTTGTTCCGCATGAGCGTGCGGGGATTCGAACCCCGGACAACTTGATTAAAAGTCAAGTGCTCTACCACCTGAGCTACACGCCCGTATTCAATGATTTCTTCCCGGCTTACCCAGGTAAACTGGGCTAGCTGGATTCGAACCAGCGAATGCAGGAGTCAAAGTCCTGTGCCTTACCGCTTGGCGATAGCCCATTAAAGACTTAAGCTGACACTGCCTGCCAGTGCGAATATAAAAGAAAAAGGTGGGTAGTGGGACTCGAACCCACGATATCCAGAACCACAATCTGGCGCGCTGACCAAATACCCACCATAACGAGCCTGGGGGGATTCGAACCCACGACCTACGGCTTAGAAGGCCGTTGCTCTATCCAGCTGAGCTACAGACTCTTATGCAAATATTTATCTGCAATGCCCTCACATTTCTGTGAGAAGCGGGTGATGAGAATCGAACTCACGTATCCAGCTTGGAAGGCTGGTGTTCTACCATTGAACTACACCCGCGCATATCGGGGTGACAGGATTCGAACCTGCGACCTCCTGGTCCCAAACCAGGCGCTCTAGCCAAGCTGAGCCACACCCCGGCGTCTGCTTCATTAGGTTTCCTGTCCTGCCCGCAACGCATAAATGATTATATTACATAGATTCCATATTGTCAACATTTTTTTCAACTTTTTTTCAATCTTTGTAAAAGAGTTTTTTTCAGCGCCCCCGAACATGCTCAATCAAGATATTTCTGCTCGTAATGGGCAGTGCCTTTTTCGTCCGTCTCCATGATCATATAGCTGCCTTTTCTCCCCTCCTGCCTCGGGAAAGACAGACTGCCTGGATTGAGCACTGTGATCCCGTCAGTCTCATGGAAATAAGGCTTGTGCGTATGGCCGAACATGACAACATCCGCCCGTCTTGCTTTCGCCTCTTCTACGATATATTCCGTGTCCAGCGAAACATAGTAGGCGTGCCCGTGTGTGATAAACACTTTTAACGGTCCTATATAGAATTCATCCTCCCTCGGAAGATCCGAAAAAAAGTCATTATTCCCCCGCACCATATGCTTTTCACAGTCAACCACTGCATTGATATATTCTTCTCCGCCCTCAACATCACCGAGATGGATAAACAGATCGATCTCCCCCGCTGCTTCCAGGGCACGGTCCAGCGCCGAATGCCGTCCGTGGGTATCACTCACGATCAATACTCTCATAACTCTCCCTCTCTGAGTTTTTCCTCCAGGATTCTTCTCATCGAACGAAGGGCCTTTCCCCGATGGCTCAGTTCGTTCTTCAGCTCCGCGGACATCTCCGCTGTCGTACACTCATACTCCGGAACATAAAAGATCGGATCATATCCGAAGCCATTCTCCCCCGCAGGCTCATGCGCGATCCTTCCCTCGATCGTCTCGCGCACTGTCTCGGAAGTCCCGTCCGGAAAGACTGCTGCCACCGCACATACAAAGCGTGCGGTCCGCTCCTCATCCGGAACGCCTTCCAGCCGGTCAAGGAAAATCCGGTTCTTTATATCATAGGAGGTATCTTCCCCGGCAAATCTTGCAGAATAGATCCCCGGAGCCTTGTCAAGATAGTCAATCTCCAGCCCGGAATCATCTGCCAGAACGATGTCGCTGGTCAGCACGCGCGATACGGCCCTTGCCTTGATCTCCGCATTCTCTTCAAAAGACATGCCATCCTCCACGATCTCAATATCCACGCCCGCCTCTTTCATAGAGACGATCTCCATTCCCAGATCGGCAAGGATCTGGCGGATCTCTTTCATTTTGTCTTTATTCCCTGTCGCAAATACAATTCTTCTCTTCATCTTCTGTTCCCTCTATCTGTTCTGTCTCGGCGGCTTCGGCCCCAAGAACTGATAAAAATATGTTTTGAGCATCCCATTGTAGATCTTTCTGTTCTTATCTGCTTTCCTGCCAAAATACCGCTCCGCGTCCTCATAACTTGTGATCATATATGCTGACCAGCTGTCCAGACGCTTAAAGCTTTCACCGAATTCCCTGTAAAGCTCCGGAAGCTTCTCCTTCTCCTCCAGTCGTTCGCCGTACGGCGGATTAGTGATGATAAAACCATATTTCTTCGGATGGCTCAGATCTTTGACCTCCCTCTGCTGGAAGTGGATCATGTGGGCAACTCCTGCATTTTCTGCATTCTTCCTGGCGGTCCTTACGACATCAGCGTCAGCATCATATCCCTGAATGTCCGTCTCTATGCTGTCATCTATTCCGGCCTCCGCCTCATCGACCGCCCGGTACCAGTATTTTCTGTCGATCAGATTCGTCCAGGTTTCCGCCGTGAACGACCGGTTCATCCCCGGTGCGATATTCGCCGCCATCATGGCCGCCTCTATGGGAAATGTGCCGCTTCCGCAGAAAGGATCTACCAGGATCCGATCTCCTCTCCACGGCGTAAGCATGATCAGCGCGGCTGCCAGCGTTTCAGAGATCGGGGCCTTTCCGGCTGCCGGACGATACCCTCTTTTATGGAGAGACTGTCCGGAAGTATCGATCCCGATCGTTACGATATCCTTCATCAAGAAAACACGGACCGGATAGGATGCCCCGTTCTCCGCAAACCACTGAATGTGATAGTGGGATTTCAGCCGTTCCACCATGGCTTTTTTCATAATGGACTGTATGTCCGAGGGGCTGAACAGCCTGCTCTTTACAGAAGAAGCCTTCGTGACCCAGAACTTCCCATCCGCCGGGATATAATCCTCCCAGGGAAGTGCTTTCGTCCTGTCAAACAGTTCGTCGAAGGAAACCGCCTTGAAGTTTCCCACCTTCAGCAGGATCCTCTCTGCAGTCCTCAGAAATATATTCGCCCGGCACACCGCTTCGATCCCGCCGTAAAAAGTCACTCTTCCGTCTTCTACCTGTGATATCTCATACCCCAGTTCCTGAATCTCTCTTTTCAGAACTGCTTCCAGCCCGAAATGACAGGGTGCGATCCACTCCAATTTATCCATACACTTTTCCGTCCTTTTGTCCATAAACTATTTTGAAAATATATTTTTCGCCCGGTCATTCAGCTCTTCCTGGCTCATCCGTTTTGTCTCTTTTCCCTCGCAGAGCGCCTCAAAATTCTGATAAATATGCCGGCACATGATCTGTTCCATCGGTTTTGAGAACAATGCGCCAAGCGCTTTCGCGATCAAATGCATTCCTGTGTTGATCTCCACACTGATCTCCAGTTCAACTTCTTCCGGACTTACTTCTCTCAATGTCAGATAGATAAAATCATGGCTGCTCTTCTGGTCGCTGATTCCCTCGATCGTCACCACTTTCTTCTCCTCGTCAAAAGAAGCAGTATAATTCGTCACCGCTGCCGTCCGGCCGTCAGAGCCCGCCGTTTCCGCCTTCCATTCTACATCTGAGACCACCGTCACCCTGCTCCCCGGAGCGACATCCAGGCTGGCGGGACTGTGAAGGGCTTTCCAGCCTGTCTCCATGGAGCATCTGAATTTTTTTGCATTACTAAATTTCATATCAAGCTCTTCCTTTCCGCATAAGTACTTAAAATCCATTTTTGTTTCTGCTATCTATCATATCTTAATTCTCGCTCCGATTCAACAGTTACCCGCATCGAATAACTGCTATTTACACATTCGCCAGGCCGGTAAATATGATTTTATCCGGATCTTCCTCTGATTCCGGTACAGCAAAGGCAGGGTAAAGCTTACCTTTACCCTGCCTCTGCTCGATTTGAATCATTCTCAGTTCTTAGACTGTCCGGACCGCAAGCGCCTGATCTCAGTTCGTGCGCTCCTTAATAGCGGTCTGATTCATCATATGCGTCCATCGCATTTCTTCCGCAGTTTTTGCTCTTGGAAGAGTTGGAATTGCTGCTGTTCTTGTTGGAATTCTTGTTTCTGCTCTGCTCATTCGCATAGGATGAACCGTTGTTTGCATTTTTGTTTGAATTGTTTGTGTTGCTGTAATTCTTTGCCATGAGTATCCCTCCTGTTTTTTAGTACACAGATAGTATCTCAGCTCATGGCGGATTTTATACATTTTTTTTTAATTGCTCTCCTCTCTGCGTCGGATCACATAGGCTGCTCCGGCGCCGGAGATCATGCACAAAACCAGGAACACCGGCCACACACTTCCGTCACCAGTGCCCGGAACGCTCTTGCCGGCTGAGGAAGCTGTCTGATCCCTGCCGCCGTTTTGAATATTTCCCGCCGCGGACTTCTGCGCATCTGCAGATCCTGACGTTGTTCCGGCATCGGCCAGTCTGTCCGGGCCATCTGTTTTTTCTGCTCCAGCCTGATCCTCAGTCCCTGAAGGATCTGCCTCCCCGGACGGCTTCTCTGTCTCGCCTTTTGTCTCGAGAGCTTTCTCCGCAGCCACGATCTGAGCAGCCGCTTCATCGACAGTGTCCTGCTCATCCTCGGTGAGCGCATCGTCCTCAAGAACGCTCCGCGCATTCGCCAGCGCTGCCTGGAATACCTGAACACTCTCTTCTGTATATGCTGAAAGGTCCATCGCCTCCGCTTTTCCGATCAGCTCTTCCAGCGCCGACTTGTCCGCCTTCAGACGCAGATCGGCTGTTTTTTCAAGAAGATTCATCCATGCGGAATCTACTTCTTCCTGCATTGCGTCTTTGTCGTCATAAACCTTTCTCGCCTCTGCCAGCGCCTCTGTAAACTCAGCCTTTCCGGTCTCCGCATAGGAATCCAGCTTTGCTTCAGATTCAGCCGCAAATGCAATCACTTTCTCAAGATCTGTCTTGTCTCCCTGCCGGAACGACAGATACTGCATACTCTTGACCAGCGTGTGCCAGCATTCGTCGATCTGATCCTGTGTAACGGAATCATCCCCCGCTGCCACTGCGTCAAGGATTGACTGTGCGTCCGCTTTCGCCTGCTCAAAAGCCTCCGCAACAGACGGGATCACACCTTCTGTGGACTTTGAGCCTGCGAGTTCCAGCGCAAACTTTAATATATCTGTCCGAAGCGTTGTCTCCGGCTCTTCCGGTTCTTCAGGCTCTTCCGCTGTCAGTGCGTCCACAATCTTTATGATCGTAAAGGAATGCGGAGCCAGCGTGACAGAAGCGTTCCCGCTCTCGATCGCCGCCGTACTTCTTTCCACATCTACATTGTCAGGATCATCCAGGCTGTTCTCAGCATAGAAAGTTTCTCCTGAGAGCTGCTGGATCTCCATCGTCTTTCCTGTAAGATCCAGATCATCGACCTGAATCCTGATCCGGTTCTCGCCTTCCAGATTCAGATTCACAACAGCAATATATACATTTCCCTCATCGTCCTTGCTTGTCATAACAGAATATTGATCCACTCCATTGTCAAGCTTCTGTTCATAGTTGAAGGAACCGGTGATGATCTGATCTCCGAACGCACTGTTCAGCATCTCAAATACCCGGGCGCTCGGCGTGGAGAAGAATCTGAATTCGCCTGCCCCGTCAGCCGTAGAGCCTCCGACGCTGACTGCCTGGATGACAGCCTGCTGAGTAGGTCCGAGAGAATCCGCCCCGTTAGAATACCAGTCCACAAGACAGTGTTTCTGGATATAAGGGCTTCCCAGGCGAACATATTCCATGATCTGGCGCGCAATATACAGTGCATGCGTCTGTGATCTCACCATTGTATCTGTGGAATAATAAATGCCGTATTCCGAAATCACCGGAACTTTCGTCGGGTCATACTTCTGCATCAGTTTCACATAGTCTGCCACTTCCGCAGCCTGATTATCACCTTTGAGCATGGCGTTATAATAGAATGTCTCTTTTGACTCCTCTGTACTGCTTCCGCCGGCCGGTGTCCCGGAATACGGATGAATGGTCAGGCCGTCGTACAGAGCGTCATATCCGTCCTCATGCATCGTATTGACAAAATTCACCGTCTCATAGCTGGAATATACATAGAGTTCCTTCTCTTCCAGCCCGTTTGCACTGTTGTATTCATTGATCTGATCCATGGTGCTCCTCATCGCCTGAGAAACAGCGGCAAATCCGTCTCGTTCTACGCTGTATCCAGCTCTGATCTGCTGCCCGGATCCCGGAACCGCTCCGTTCACTCCGTCTCCGAAATGGATCGCGCCGGTCTTATAATCAACCTGGAATACCTTGTCATCCGGTCCCGCAGTTTTCAGATCCTCCACCTCTGTCCAGGCAGTGCCGCCCACTGTGATGGTCACGCCTTTATTTACCGCTGTAAACGAGTCGTAGTCATCCGCTTTCTGATCCCGCTCAACACGCGCATAACGCAGATAGAATACCTGATCTGCAGTTCCGTCAGAATAGGACGTTGTCTCATTCCAGTCATCTTCTGCAACTACATACTGATTTGTAAAGCTTGCAGTTCCGCCGTTGATATATCCTTCCAGAGCTCCGCCCGGCACGTCATCGATCCAGTACATCTGGCTGGTCGTCCCGTCTGTGCCGCCCAGGTTCATCTCATTGCCGATCTCAAAATATCTGACATTATACGGCTCCTCGTGGCCATTTGCCGCACGGACCTCAGCCCACGCGGTTCCTCCGTTCGGGTTGGATCCCACCTCTGCATTGAGATATTCGATCAGATCCGCCGCGTCATCCGCGTCGCCGCGGGCGAGCGCATAGACGTAGACCAGTTCTGAATCCTGTTCCGCGACAAATTCTGCTGCCTCATCAAGGCCGAAATTGGGCTCGATGCCATGCTGTCCGGAATTATTATAATAACCATGGATCTGATCCACCCTGTCTTCTTTCGGCCCGATCGTATCTTTCCAGTTAAACAGGTTGGAAATCGTTCCTCCCGGATAGCGCAGGGAACCGAATCCCGCCTCATGATAAAGCTCTGCGAACTCTTCCTTCATCTGCATCGTCTCGGGATCAAAGCTTCCATATCCGTTAAAGGCATATCTGTGATTGATTCCAAAAATCCCATCACCGACCGTCCGTGAGACATTCTCTGTGTCGACCGTCAGGATCATCGATGCGCTTATGTATGTTTTGACCGCTTCCTTCAGCACACTCATGGCTTCCTTTACCGCCTCGGCGTCAGAGGACGCTGCCGCTTCTTTCGCCTGGCTTAACGCCGCCTCCAGAGCTTCCGCTTCCGGCTCGTTGTTTTCCAGGAGATGCTGATCATAAACTTCCTGAGCTTCACTGATCAGCTGTTTAAGCACGACCGAACTGTGCTCCGCGAACAGAGCCGCGATCTCGCTCTCGGTCACCGCACGGCTGTACAGCCTGACCTCATCGATATCTCCTACAAACTGTCCGGTGTCTCCCGCGTTCTTATGAGCTCCGATGATCAGGTCCGTCACTTCATCTACAGCGCCTGCCGTCAGATCCTTTTCCTCCGCCTTCTCGCCGTTCACATAGAGTGTAAGCTGATAATCTGAGGGCTGGCCTGTTCTCACAAGCACGAGATGCTCCCATACATCCGAACCGGTGCTTGTCCCCATGGTCACATCCGAAGCGGAAATGTACGTCACATACTGTGCGTTCTGGCGGTACAGAAGTGTACGGCCGTTTCCGCTCTGCTGGAGCACGATCGTCTTTGCAGATGCGCTCTGCAGGGAAGAATTGTTCACCCACAGGCTGATCGAAAAGTCTTCTCCTCCCGAATTAAGTGCAGATGCGATCTGCATCCTGGCACTCTCACCATCCCTCGGCTCAAAATGCAGGACACTTCCCATCTCTTCATCCTCCGATGCTTTCACGCTCACCGCGCTGCCGGACAGTACTCCCTTAAGGGCATCATCGCTCCCCTTGTTCACCATGGGGTCTTCTCCTTCAAAATCCCAGTATCCCCGAAGCCCGTCCTCCGGTATGGCAGTTTCATTTTCTTCTGCCTGCACTGAGGGCACAACTCCGCCGGAAAGTACGCAGCTGACCGACAGAAGCATGGCTAGAACCGCTTTTCTTATCCTCACTTTTTCCTCCTCCGTTCATAAAATTGTAATGTTAATGTGGCATAAATCACTGTAATTATATCAATTTTGAACAAAAAAGTAAAATATTTTATTCCCAGTATATGCTTTTTGCACAACACGTTTCCTTTCTATCTTTTTATCTGCCACATTATTTTCATTTTTTACTTGCTTTTTCCAATTTGATATATTATACTGTCTAGTGTAGAGAGGTTACTTTCTACAACCCCTTATTAATTATTTATACTCCCCTCAAAAGACCGATGGCTCCCCCATCGGTCTTTTACTTTGCAGAAATCGCAAAAAAGAACGGGCAGGAACACTTCTTTTCCCAGCTCATCCGGCCTTGTTTCCGTTCATAATTTGTTCATTTATCATTTAAAATTCTTTCACTTTCTCATCATGTTTTCTTCATTTCTATTGCATATACTATAACCATCAAAACAAGAACAAGACGCCAAAAAGTTATTTTGAATAAACTTTTTCATAATACATGCCGGGGACCGAGCCGATCGGTCACCCGGCATCCTCCCTTTTTATGGGGTTTTCCGGTGCCGCTGCTGCAGCGGCACCTTCTTTCTGCCTTTTCTGCGTCAGAACAGCTTACCTCTGTCCTTGCCTTCTTCTGAGATATATCCGCCTTCCCAGTATACCGCACAGCACTGCCGCACATCCCACGGCACCCAGCATGGCCGGAGCCAGTGTTCCTTCCCGCTCTTCTCCGCCCTCATCTTTTCCTAAGAGCGCTCCGCTCACCGGTCTGAATATCTTAGCCGCCAGGCCTTCCCTTTCTCTGACCTCGAATGAGATCCGTTCCGCAGACTCATTCCCTGTCAGGTCGTCCGCCCTGACATCCACCACATACATGCCCGGCTCCGTGATCTCATACTGAAAGATCCTGCTGTCCGCACTGAGCTTCTGTCTCTCCCCGTTGATGGCCAGTGATTTCAGGCGTTCCCCCTCCCCGTCTACCCAGAGGCTGAGAAGGACTCTTTCTTTGTAGACGCCGCCGTCCTCCAGCTCTCCCAGATGGATCTCCGGAGGTGTATGGTCTATCGTAAATACCGCTCTGGCATATGACTGATTTCCCGCCGCATCTTCTGCCTTCACTTCAAGCAGATGAATCCCTTCCTCCGTCTCCATGTCCCCGGACAGATACAGCCTGCCGTCCAGGTTCATCTGATAAGTATAGTCTGTAAAATCCCTCACCATCTCTTCCCTCCCGTAGTTCCACTGAAAGAACCGCATAGTAGCACCGTTCAGTTGATCCACATACCTTATGACGGGGCTGGTCCTGTCGATGGTAAACGATCCATTCTGTTCCACACTGTGTCCTGCCCTGTCTGACGCAGAGACTGTAAATTCATAGACTCCGTCCTCTTCCAGCATGACATTGAGTCTCCATTCTGTTCCGCGGTCCTCCCGCACCGCCGGCTGGGGACTCTCGATCTGCGTACGGTTTCCGTTCACATCACTCCGCCATATGTCAAGCCGTACATCATCCAGGATATTCTCATCTGCGGCCACAGCTTCAGCGCAGACTGCCTCCCCGGTGATCATACCGTCCCGGATCCCCGTGATGCGGATGGCCGGGGCGGATCGATCGATATAGAGTTCTTCAGTGCGCACTGCCGTATTGCCCGCCCTGTCGGCAGCAAATACCGTAATGGCCACAGGTTTCCCGTTCTCTGACGCTTCCTCTATTTTCAGGCTTATATTTTCTTCGGTTATCGCATTGCCAGTTTCCCCGCATTCCTCCAGACAGGATTTCTGCATCACGGTTTTCCCGGAGACATGGCACACTACCGACGAAAGCCCGGAAGAAAAGCCGTATCTTTCTCCCGGTTCTCTGACGGATATGCTGATCTCCGGCTGTCCCTGATGCCAGCTTAGGAAACCACCCTTTACGCTGAGAAGGACTTCCGGCGGTTCGTCCTCACAGGCCACGGTCCGGGAGATGCTGCACTCCCCTCTCCTTCCCGCCCGATCCTGCGCATATGCGGTAACGCTTCCCATATATCCCGTTGGAAGAGTCAGACAGGCATGTCCGCCTTCCAGTCTTTTCTCTGTCCCGTCCGCCAGGATACAGATGATCTCGCTGATACCTGAGCCCTTATCTTCACAGTCCATCGTGATCTCAGCCCCCTGCCGGAAATACAGTCCGGAATCATCCGGACGAGATGGATAAGAAAACTCGACCTTCCCCGGATCCGTCTTATCCAGAAGAAATACCTTTTCCATCCTGCATATTTCTTTCCCGCTGCCGGGCGTCTCCATCCAGACCGTGATCCGGTTTTCTCCCTCTTCCCAGATTTCCGCGGGGAGTTCCTGAACTGCCGCATCCTCTGGCTGGCCTTCCCCGATATCCTCCGGATCTCCGCCCTCTTCTTTTTCCTGCTCTTCCCCGCCTTTCTGTTCTTCCGCGTCTTCCTCCTGTTCCGAGGGCATCACGTTCTCTTTCTTCTTTCCTGCCGGCAGCGTTCCCGGCTCTTCCCCTTTTCCTGTCTCCCTGGGACAGCTCCCGCTTTCCTTCTCCTGCTTTTCATCCGCGCATTCCTTCTCCTTCTTTTCCAGGCGCAGCTCCCCTTCCAGCAGTTTTCCGGAGCTGGTCTCCATCTTATATCTGGTCACCCCATCCGGATCTGTGTGAATGATCTTTATATCCGGTCCTGTCTGATACCAGCCTCCTGTCCCATCCGGCTGCGGACAGATAAGTTCCGGCATCCGGTATTCATCGTCCGGCTCTGCAGACACGGCGGCTCCCAGGATAACGGCCATACAGCCTGCGCCGAACAGTATGCTGAGCCCCCGGCGTTTTCCTGCGCCGGCTGACTTTCCGCTCCTACTCTTCCCCATATGCATCTTCCTCCTTCCTCTGACGGTATTCTTCCGTCAGCTGCGCCACCTGTTCCGACTCTCCCAGCCTCCGCAGAACTTCCTCTCCTGTAAGGACCGCCTTCCCATACTGTCCCTCCGCAGCTTCCAGCTGCATCTTCTTCAGCCCGGCAGTCTCGATCATCTCCTTCCGATCTTCGATCTCGATCAGACGCGCGCATGCCTGCACTGCTTCCTCCGTCATTTCCTCCCGTTCATAGACTGCCGCAAGACAGCGGAGTGTTTTCAGTTCCAGTTCTCTCCCGAACAAAAGCGCCGCCTGATTGCCTTCCTCTGTATTAACGAGCAGGAACGATTCCAGAATGCTGCCCGCTTCCTCCGCACACTCTTCTGCCTGTGTGTCTGACACCTGCATATCATAAGGAGAAGTTTCGCCTTCCTGTTCCCCGGCGCTCTTCCCCGGCCTGTCACCGTCGGAAATCTCTTCCTGCTTTCGCCCACTCTGCACCTGCCGGACCTCTCCTGCCGTTCCCTTTTCCGCATGGTCAGCAGCCGCGTACAGCCCGAATCCTGCCACCAGCAGTGCTGCCGCCCCCATTCCCGCTCTTCGCAGGTTTCTCCCTGTGAGCACAGGCGTCCTCACTTCCGGCAGCTCTCTGACTGCCTGGCGTACCTCCTCATACCGCTTCCCCCGCTTTCCGGTACACCGGTCAATGACCCTGGATAATCTGATCTCTTCTCTCCTGGTCAGCCCAGGCACCACAGACGTATATGCCAGCATGAACTGTATCGTCTTTCCGAATCCGAACAGGTCCGCCGCCTGATGCCCGCCCGCTCCCATCGCGAACACCGGCTTGACAAAATGCTCCCGCACTGCTCTCTGCTGCATCTTTTTCATGGCGAACTCATTCTCCGGGGACTCCAGGTTCAAAAGCAGCAGGCGTTCTTCCTCTGATACGACCAGGCTGTACGGATTCAGGTACCGGTAACTCTGCCCCTTCCGACAGCGCCGGAACTGATCCAGACTTGTGCCGATCTGCCGGAACCATTCGAAAAGCATCTGCTTTTGTATCTCGGGATGATCCCTGAGATAGTAGATCAGGATCGTTCCATCAACGCAGTCCATACTCTGCCTGCAGTGGGCTCCATGCTCAATAAACCGAAGAACTTCATACATTTCTTCCATATTCTTTTTCTGTCGCTGTCAAGGCACTTCTTCCGCGGCCGCCCTCTCCGCCGCTGTGCATGTTCTTCCTCAATCCATGTGATTTCATCAGAAACTGATGTTGAAATTTGATCTTCAGACTTTAATCAGAATGATTAAAATTGAAAGTGCTTTTATCATACTTGAATCAGGGAGAAAAAGCAAGCGCTTTTTCTCCCTTTTCTCCTCCGTTCTCTTCCGGAGCCTTATTCCAGTTCTTCAAGGCGGGCCAGTGCTGCAGCCACAACCTTGTCCATATCATAATACTTATAATCTCCCAGCCTTCCACCGAAGATCACGTTCTCTTCTTTCTCCGCCAGCTTTTTATACTCGGCAAAAAGAGCGTTGTTCTTCTCATCATTGACCGGATAGTAGGGTTCCATTCCCACGCTCCACTCGGAGGAATACTCCCTGGAGATCACCGTCTTCTCCTGCGTGCCGAACTCAAAGTGCTTATGCTCGATGATACGCGTATACGGCACATCTCTGTCCGTGTAGTTGACCACAGCATTGCCCTGATAGTTCTCGCAGTCCAGCACCTCTGTCTCAAAACGGACGGAACGGTACTCCAGCGCCCCCAGACGGTATCCGAAATATTCATCGATCATTCCTGTGAAGATGATCTTTTCCGCAATGTCGGGATTTTCTTTTCTGAACTCAAAGAAATCCACGCCGGTCCGCACCTCGGCGCCTGCAAGCATCTTCTCCACGATCGGGGTATACCCTCCGACCGGGATCCCCTGATATCTGTCGTTAAAATAGTTGTTGTCATAGATAAAGCGGAACGGAAGCCTCTTTATGATAAACGCCGGCAGTTCCGTACACTTCCTTCCCCACTGTTTCTCCGTATACCCTTTGATCAGCTTCTCATAGATATCCCTTCCGCCGAGAAAGAGAGCCTGTTCCTCCAGGTTCTTCGGCTCCGTGATTCCGGTCTCTCTGCGCTGGCGCTCAATGATCTCCCTGGCTTCCTGAGGCGTCCTGATCCCCCACATCCGGCTGAACGTATTCATATTAAAGGGCAGATTATAAAGCTCGTCCTTATAGACAGCGACCGGAGAGTTGATATAATTGTTGAACTCCGCGAACTGATTCATGTATTCCCAGATTTTTTTATCTGACGTATGGAAGATATGGGCGCCGTACTTGTGTACATGGATTTCCTCGACATCTTCGCAGTAGATATTTCCAGCAATGTGGTCCCTTCGGTCGATCACAAGGCATTTTTTCCCTTTTTTCCCGAGTTCAAATGCCATGACTGCCCCGTACAGCCCTGCTCCTACGATCAGATAGTCATATTTTTTCATGTTTTACCTCTTTTCTGCGGCACAGACATAATCCATACCGCCTTTCCTGTTTTGTATAGCTTCATCTATCATAACATTTTTCCCGGATTATTTTACTCCGCTCCCCATTTTTCGTTAATTTGCCTTGAAATTATATTTTTTCATTTACAAATTAGTAATTATGCACTAAACTGTTATTAACAGCGGGCTTCCTTCCCGCAGACAGCATGGGGGCAGACGTACCTTGTCCGTTTCTTCTGCTGTCAACATGAAATCAACAGAACGGAGGTAACACACATATGAAAGGAAACGTTATTGTCGGACAGTCAGGCGGTCCGACCGCAGCCATAAATTCCAGCCTGGCAGGAGTTTACCGCACGGCCAAGGACCGCGGAGCACAGAAAGTATACGGAATGCTCAACGGAATCCAGGGACTTCTTCAGGAGAGATATATCGATCTGTCAGATTACATCAAGAGTGATCTCGATTCAGAACTGCTGAAACGCACTCCCGCCGCTTTCCTGGGCTCCTGCCGCTTCAAGCTGCCGGAGATCCACGAGGACAAAGAAGTGTACGAAAAGATCTTCGCGATCCTCGAGAAGCACAACATCGAAGCTTTTATCTACATCGGCGGAAACGACTCCATGGATACCATCAAGAAACTTTCTGATTATGCCATCGTAACAGGACATCCGACCCGCTTTATCGGCTGTCCGAAGACAATCGACAACGACCTTGCGCTGACAGATCACACACCGGGATATGGCAGCGCAGCAAAATATATCGGAACATCAGTGAAGGAGATCATCCGCGACAGTTTCTGTCTTGAGTATAAGAACGGACTTGTCTCTATCGTAGAGATCATGGGAAGAAACGCAGGATGGCTGACCGGAGCCGCTGCCCTTGCCAAAGGCGAGGACTGCCCGGGACCTGATCTGATCTATCTGCCGGAGCTGACCTTTGATATCGAGGCATTCGGGAATAAGGTGAAGGACCTGCTTTCCCAGAAGCCGGCCGTCGTCGTAGCCGTATCCGAAGGCATCCGTCTCGCGGACGGACGCTATGTATGCGAGCTGGGCCAGAGCACTGATTTCGTGGACGCATTCGGCCACAAACAGCTCTCCGGAACCGCTAACTACCTTGCAAGCTATATTGCAGGAGAGATCGGATGCAAGACACGTGCCATCGAGCTCAGCACACTGCAGCGTTCAGCGTCCCACTGTGCATCCCGTATCGATATCCTGGAGGCATCCCAGGTCGGAGGCGCCGCTGTGAAGGCTGCCGACGAGGGTGATTCCGGCAAGATGGTCGTTCTGAACAGGATTTCCGATGATCCATATCAGTGCGGAACAGAGGTCAAGGACGTCCACAAGATCGCTAACGACGAAAAGCTCGTTCCGCGTGAGTGGGTAAACGAAGAGGGAACCTATGTGACAGACGAATTTGTAAACTATGTACGCCCGCTGATCCAGGGCGATGTATCTCCGATCATGGTTGACGGTATACCGCGTCATCTGTACCGTCAGATCTGAGGAGACTGAGAACACCGCTCCGGATTTATCACCGGGAGAGCTCCATGGAAACATGGGCAGCAGCTCTCCCGGTATTTTTATGTACTCCCGCTTGAACCATCCCGGCCGAACGGGTATACTAAGAGAACAGACAACAGCAAAGGAGGCTTCATGTTATGATTATAAAAAACAGTTTTCTGATCGATCCTGCATCGCAGGACTCCCGGAAAGCGGATATCCGGATCGCAGACGGAGTCATCCGCAGGATCGACAGCGAGATCCTGCCCGATGCTTCTGAAGAGGTGATCGACGCATCCGGGCTCGTCGCCGCACCGGGCCTCATCGATACCCATGTCCATTTCCGTGATCCCGGATTCACCTACAAGGAGACCCTTCATACCGGTGCGCTCTCAGCGGCAAAAGGCGGATTCACATCTGTCATCTGCATGGCGAACACATCCCCTGTCGTGGATAACACACAGACTCTTCTCGATATCGAGCAGCGCGCCAAAGCGGAGAAGATCCGCATTTTCCAGGCCGCTTCGGTCTCCCGTTCTCTGAAGGGGGAGGAACTCACAGACATGAAGGGGCTGGCTGAGAACGGCGCCTGCGGGTTCACAGACGATGGCATTCCGATCCGAAACGCCGCCTTCCTCTATAAAGCGATGAAACAGGCCGCCGGGCTTAATCTTCCGATCAGCCTGCATGAGGAAGATCCGGCCTTTATCAAGAACAACGGGGTCAATCATGGACCTGTCTCGGACAGACTAGGGATCTACGGCTCCCCGTCCATTGCCGAAGAATCTCTTGTCGCCAGGGACTGTCTGCTGGCGCTCCGCTCAGGGGCAGATGTTGTGATCCAGCACATCAGTTCCGGACTCTCTGTTGAACTTGTCCGAACATTCCGCTCCATGGGAGCCCGTCTCCACGCAGAGGCGACGCCTCACCACTTTACTCTGACCGAAGAGGCAGTCCTGAAACACGGAACTCTGGCGAAAATGAACCCGCCGCTCCGTACAGAAGAAGACCGGCAGGCGATCATCGCCGGACTGGCGGACGGAACGATCGACATCATTGCCACGGATCACGCGCCCCACAGCCGTGAAGAGAAAGAGCGCTCCATCACAGCCGCGCCCAGCGGGATCATCGGACTTGAGACATCCCTGGCGCTGGGGATCACTTCTCTTGTCCGTCCGGGCCATCTGTCCCTGATGCAGCTGCTGGAAAAGATGACTGTCAACCCGGCAAGGCTGTATCACCTGCCGAGCGGAGAACTGAAAGAAGGAAGAGCCGCCGACCTCATTCTTTTCGATCCTGAGGAACGATGGACTCCGACGGAATATGCCTCCCTTTCTTCCAACTCCCCCTTCACAGGAGAGGAACTCTTCGGAAAAGTCAAATTCACGATCTGCGGCGGCGAGATCGTATACCATGACTGAGCGGCAGTTCACGGGAAATGCCCAAAGACAAATCCGTTGATCGTAAGAGGCTGTCAAGTTCTCTGCCGGGAACAGCCTCTTACTTTTCGCCGCATAAAAAGCGTGCGGAATGCATTTCCACAGAAACACGTTCCGCACGCTCCGGGCTCTCCTGTTGTACCAGAATCCCGCTACTCTACGCTTTTCAGCGATTCTACCATATTGATCTTCTTCAGTTTAAAATACATCGCACCGTTCACGATACAGGAAAATGCGATCGTGAGCAGAAATCCGTATACGAAACTGCTGACATCGATATTTCTTCCGAACATGACTGACTCGATCTCCACTGTCACGATAACGAACTGATGGAGGATCTTCCCCAGTACCATCCCGAACAGCGCCCCGATGAGTGTCAGGATAATATTTTCCCGGTACACATATGCACACACCTCGTTGTTGTAAAATCCCAGCACTTTCAGTGTAGCAAGCTCTCTCTTGCGCTCGGTGATGTTAATATTGTTCAGATTATACAGCACAACGAACGCCAGCATACCGGCCGATATGATCAGAACCACGATCACGATATCCAGACTTTCCAGCATGTCGTCCACCTGCTGCTTCAGGTCTGTTGTGTAGCTCACGCTCAGCGCCCCGGGCAGCTTCAGGATATCTTCACCGATCGCTTCCGCCTCTTCCGTTGTACGGTCCACTGTCCTGTAATACACACAGTTATATTCCGGCGCTTCTCCGTACAGCTTCTCATACAGCGAAGGGGTCATATACACATAGTGGAGCATATAATTCTCACAGATCTCCTCCACCTTAACATCCAGATCCCCTTTTTCCTCATCCCGGATCGTGATCGTATCTCCCGCTTCGACGCCGAGTTCTTTCGCCATCTTCTCCGTGAGCACTACCCCGTTATCATCGAGAAAATACTCTTCATTTGTGATCCGGTTCCTCAGTACGACAAAATCAGGAAAGCTCTCCACATCTTCCGGCACATTGAGATATACATCGTTCCATTCCTCTCCGTTTCCGATCATGATCTGAACAAGCAGGCTTTCCGCCGCCCCTTCGATTCCATCCTCTTTCTGCAGTGTGTCATATACCGCAGACTTTTCTTCCTCGTCCGCATCCTCGTTGAGGATAACGTTGCCGTCATACTGCTGGATCTCATCATACTGAAGGACCGCAATGGCAAAGATAGAATCCTTCAGCCCGAATCCGACGAGCATCAGCGCCATGCATCCTCCGATTCCGAAAATGGTCATGAAAAACCGCTTCTTATATCTCACAATATTGCGCACCGTGGCTTTCCAGGAAAAGTTGAGGCGCTTCCAGATGAAGCCGATCCTCTCCAGGAATACTCTCTGTCCCTGCTTCGGCGTGGGCGGCCTCATCAGTTCTGCCGCCTGTTCCTTCAGTTCCTTAAAGCAGGAAAAGAATGTGGCGATCAGTGTACATGCGAGCGCTGCAAGCGATGCCATCAAACCGTATTCTATGTTATAGGGCACCATGATCTCATGCATATGTCTGTACATGATACCATAAGCAGTTATGATAATGTACGGAAGCACCTTCTCCCCGAACAGGATTCCGAAAACGCTTCCCGCCACGGTCGCCAGGAGAGCATATCCCAGATATTTTGCGGCGATCGAATGCCGCTCATACCCCAGAGCCTTCAGTGTTCCGATCTGTGTCCTCTGCTCCTCCACCATACGGGTCATTGTAGTAAGGCTGATCAGAGCCGCCACAAGGAAAAACAGGACAGGGAACACTTCCCCGATCGCACGCATCCGGTCCGCATTGTCACCGTAACCTGTGTACTCTGTCAAATTACTCCGGTCATAGATATACCATTCCGGACGGTCAATATCCTCAATTTCTTTCTCCGCATCTGCAAGTTCCTGCTTCGCGTCCGCAATCTTCTGTTCGCCGTCTGCGATTTCCTCCTGGGCCTCGCGTTCACCGTCATAATACTCTGTCCATCCGTCCGCGAGTTCCTGCTCGGCAGAGGCAAGTTCCGCTTCTGCTTCCGAGATCCGGCTCTCGCCCGACTCGATCTGCTCCCATCCTGCATTGATCTGAGCCTGCCCTGATTCAATCTGGGCACGCGAGGCTTCGATCTGAGCCTGTGCATCCGCGATCGATGCCTCTCCCTGCTGGATCTGCGCGTAAAGTGCATTCATCGCGGCGCTCGTAACATCATCTGTCTTCCCGCTGGCAGCAAGCGCATTATACTGCTCCTTCGCCTGATTGAGGGCATCGATGTTTTCATTGAGCGTATCGATCCCCGCATTCAGCTCTTCTGACGCCTGATCCAATTCTGCCTGCCGGTCCGTCAGCTCCTGCCGGGAGGATTCCATCTGTGCTCTGGAATCTTCAAGTTCCTTTTTCCCGCTGTCGATCTCTGCCTGTGCATCTTCCAGTTTCTTTCTGGCATCCGCAAGCTCCTGTTCCGCTTCCGACTTTCCGTCCGCCAGCTCCTTCTCTGCATCAGCCACTTCCTGCCTTGCATCATCGAGCGCCTCATTGGCTTCTTCCACAACCTCATCATACCGGGCATCCTCGCGCCCGGTCCTGATCGCTTCCACATTGTCCATGACTTCTCCGATCCGGTCGTCATAGGCAGACGTGAAGGCAGTCAGCTCCTTTGCGCCCTCGACCTGGGCATAGATCTCTGTATACACTTCCAGCGAAAAGCTCTCCTCCGGAACAGCGATAAATGCACTGATGCTTCCGTTTCCGATCGTAGTGCTGCCTCTCTGAAACGCGATGTAAACCGGGCTGCTCACCGCCCCCACGATCGTAAAGGTATCACTCTTGAGCGAATCTGTGATTTCATCATCCGTTCCGCTGGTCAGAGTGATCGTATCTCCGATCTCCAGATCACTCTCATCCAGATAATCCACATCAATGGCGCACTCATCTTCCGCCTCCGGCAGACGCCCCTCTTCCAGCTGGACCTCATTCATGGAAGGCAGTATGGACATCACATGGACAACGATCTGATTATCCCCCTCCGTGCAGAGCGCATCCACGGAATATCCGCCCTCTGCCTTTTCTATGCCATCCACAGCCTCAATCGCACTGACGTCGTCATCCGTAAGCCCCATTGTGCTGATCACTTCGATATCCATGAGATTTTTCTTGTCAAAATATGCGTCTCCGGAAAACCGCATATCCGGCTCCGACGACCGGATCCCGGAGAAAAATGCAACGCCGATCGCCACGATGAAGAAGATGGAAAGGAACCGTCCGAGACTGCGCCGGATCTCCATATAAAAATCTTTTCTTAATGCCTTTTTTCCCATTGACTCACCTTACCATTCTATCTCGTCAATAGACATCGGATTTTCATTCAGTTCCATCTTTGAAACCTGTCCGTTCTTGATATGTATCAGTCTGTCCGCCATCGGCGCGAGCGCCTGATTGTGCGTGATGACGATAACTGTCATCCCCCTCTCCCTGCACATATTCTGTAGCAGCTTCAGTATCGCCTTTCCGGTATTATAGTCGAGTGCGCCTGTCGGCTCATCGCAGAGCAGCAGCTTCGGATTCTTTGCCAGCGCTCTTGCAATGGATACCCGCTGCTGTTCCCCGCCCGAGAGCTGTGCGGGAAAATTATCCAGCCTGTCCCCAAGCCCTACCTCTTCCATGACTTCTCTTGCGTCCAGCGGGTCTCTGCAGATCTGCAGCGCCAGTTCCACGTTCTCCAGCGCAGTCAGGTTCGGCACCAGGTTATAGAACTGAAATACAAACCCGATATCCTCTCTCCTGTATCCTGTAAGCTGCTTCGCATTGTATGCTGTGATATCCTCTCCATCCACGATCAGCTTTCCGCTGGTCGCGGTATCCATGCCTCCCAGTATATTCAGCACGGTCGTTTTTCCGGCGCCGCTGGGACCGACGATCACCACAAACTCTCCTTTGTTTATGGCGAAGCTGATCCTGTCCGCGGCGCGGATCTCCACCTCTCCCATCTTATAGATCTTAGTAATATCCTGCAGTTTGACAAACTCTTCCATCTTTCACTCTCCCGGTCTTCCAAACTATGATCTCGCCGCGCTCATCTTCGCCGCTGTCCTGAAGAGCAGCAGGCCCACAAGGAACATCACTGACAGCGCGCTGACTCCGATATTGATACTTCCCGTCGCCTGACTCAGGAAAGACACAAGCGCGGTTCCGACGACCGACGCACCTTTTCCGCAGATGTCATAGATCCCGAAATACTCTCCGGATTTTTCCGCCGGGATGATCTTGGCGAAATAGGATCTGGAAAGCGCCTGGATGGTTCCCTGAAATATTCCCACCATGACAGCCAGGATCCAGAAATCAAGCTGTGTATCCAGCCAGTATGCATAGACTGCGATGCAGAAGTATGCCGCAATGCAGATCGTAATGATCGTCTCCGGCTTTACCTTCTTCACAAGCCTTCCGAAAATCAGCACTGACGGGAACGCCACGATCTGCGTCACGAGCAGTGCCAGCAGAAGCCCCGTACTGTCCAGTCCCAGCGCCTGCCCGTAAGCTGTCGCCATATCGATGACTGTATACACTCCGTCAATGTAAAAGAAAAATGCCAGGAGAAACACAAAGATATGTTTTTCCTTCACGAGTTCCTTAAAAGTATGGCCCAGCCTCACAAAGCTGTTACGGATGACATGCTCTCCCGCTTCGGAGAAATACCTCTGCTTATAAGAGCGCAGAAGCGGTACCGCTGAAAACAGCCACCACAGCGCCGTGATCAGAAACGCCAGGATCATAGACGTCTGCATGCTGATTCCGATGTTTCCCGCGCCGAGCACGATCACAAGACTGATGACAAACGGGATGCAGCTGCCGATATATCCCCACGCATATCCGTGGGACGAAACAGCATCCATGCGGTCCGGCTCCGTAACGTCCGTGAGCATGGCGTCATAAAAGACCAGGCTCGCCGAATATCCCGTTTTTGCCAGAACGAAAATGCCCAAAAACCAGATCCAGGAAGACAGGAACCCGAGCACGATACATCCCAGCACTCCCACTCCCATAGCCGTCGAGAAGACGATCTTCTTAAAATTCTTCGTATCCGCCACAGCGCCCAGCGTCGGTCCCAGGACCGCCACAAGCAGTGTACAGACGGATGTAGCATATCCCCAGTAAGCCAGGTAATCCACATCTGAAATCCCGGCATTTCCCGCCAGATAGTTAAAGTAGATGGGGAATATGGTGGACACCATCATGGTAAAGGCCGAATTTCCCACATCGTACAGCACCCATTTCTTCTCCAGTGAAGTCAGTTTAAATTTCATAGTCAAGTAAACTCCTTTTTCTATTTTCCCGCTCCCTCATTTTCTCCTGAGATTCACGCCCCCTCCGCGGAAGCGCGTCTGAGAATCCCGCTCTCGGCAGATCACAGCCGCAGGCTCTGCCAGTCATCGCCTGCGCCGAATGTCTGGTGGAAACGCTCCGGGAGGCTGCCGCCCTGGAACAGTCTCTTCTGATACTGGATGATCAGGCTGGCTGCCAGCGGCACCGCTCCGGCGAATCTCCTCTTCAGAAGAAGACAGTAATCTCTGCACTGCGGGTTCGGCTCCAGGCTCATGACCATTCCTTTCATAGAAGAATAAATACCCGCCGCCTTCATGCCCGCGAACAACAGTTTCCGTTTGCCGGGATTCGGCGCCAGAAGAAGCTTATGGTAAAAGATCATGGAACTCAGTGCTTTCTTCACTGTCTCCGGTGTAAGGTCCTGGAAAAACGGCGCGATGACCCTTGCGTTCTCTATCGTGGGGTGGATATGCTTCGTCGCAAGATATCGCACCGGATTGATAAAATCATCCGTGAGCAACATCCGGTCGAATTCCATCTCGATCTCAGAGTGTGAGATCCCGCTCACCTGGATCATCTTCTCTATATAGTTGTGGCACTCGCTGTCCAGAGCAAAATGACAGATAAAACCATAAATATATGCCCGCGCCGCAGCCGGATTGTCCTCCTCTCCGATCACCTGCACCGCATGTTCAAAAAACTCATCCGCCATCTTCTCATGAAGCTCATATCCCTGTCCGCTGACCCGGTTCTTAACGGCCGCCCTGTAGTAAAACAGGATATCCGGCCCGTGCAGCCCGATGTCAAAAAGTTCCCGATTATTCTCTATTGCATTCTGGAGCGGCCTTGGCAGCGCGCTCATCACTTCTTTTCCGAATTTATAATGTGCATATGTCGTCGGCATATAATAACCTCTTTTCCCGTGTAATATTCCGGCACCATGCATGCCATAGTTATATATTATCACACATTACCTGTAAAAAACTATGATGTCACAAAATTTTTATACAAAGTCTCCTTGACTTTTCCATGCTCCCGCAATATATTATATAGTGTGCATATTAAACGGCTGATTTTCACGCCTTCATGCATCATATAGTATGGGCTTGTACTGGTTTCGACAGGGGCCTCGAAGATGGAGAAGCTATCCGCAGGCTGATGCGTCAAATCGCAAACTTAAAATTAAACGCTAACGACAATTACGAATTAGCTGCGGCCTAATTGCCGCATGTCGGCCCTGTGGCACTCACACCTCAGGAATCCGGCATCAAACATGTGAGAAACGATGACGGCAAAGCTTTGAGCCGTCAGGCGTATCATGAAGCTACTGAACCCGCAAGGATGTCCGTTTCCGTGCGGCAGAGGGAATGAAAAAGAACTGACTATGATAGTAGAAGTACATGGGACAGGTTTTTGGACGCGGGTTCGATTCCCGCCAGGTCCACTTGCGGCAGGCTGCTGCCGCTTACATAAGTACAGTACTCATATCAACAATAGAGATGCAGCACAGACAGCACGGAAACATAGCTCAGCTGGGAGAGCGCTCGCCTGACTAGCGGGAGGTCATGGGTTCGAGCCCCGTTGTTTCCATCGGAGAACCGGAGCATCCGGTTTTCCAGATCATATAAGTTCTGGGGTATTAGCGCAGCTGGGAGCGCGCCACATTCGCATTGTGGAGGCCACGGGTTCGAATCCCGTATACTCCAGTCATTAAAAGAACCGCGTATTTACGGGAAATACCGATAAGGCCTGTAGATACGTGGTTCTTTTCGCCCTTGGTTTTAGGATGACCGAATGAGCGGCTCCGATACTTAGGCGGAGGTACATAATCACTCTTTGCGATTTCTTGATATAAGCCCGGAAAGGTTTATATAAATGTGGTGTTTTCTTGGGAAATCTAAAGAAAAGAGGAAAAAGTTTATGGAATCTAAGTTCAAAAAGAAAGGGTGTCTGTTTTACGCAGCAGCACTTCTGGCAATTTGCGTAGTTATCGCGGTTTATTCTTATGCATGGATCCCCGCTGTCGGATTCATCATATATTTTGCCGTTAAGAAAGATGCAAACGGACATAAAAAACGTAATATTATAATTTCTGCTGCAATCATGGCAACTTCCCTTATCGTATTTGCTTCTATGAATCAGTCTCCCACATTAACAGACATAGACGTGGATTGGGGAAAGACATCATTTGATATTTCAGATACAGTTGAAGTCAAAATCACGCCCGTGCCTTCCAATGCGGTCATTGAAACACTTGAGTTATCGAAAAATGATTTTGCTGAACTTGATTATACGGACGGCAAAGCAGTGATTACATTTAAAAAGGCGGGCGAAGCTTCTTTATTCTTTACAGCAAACGGCAATATTGACAGCAGCGCTGCTGCCATAACTATAACTGACAAAGCTGCAGAACAGGCTCAAAAAGAAGCTGAAGAGGCAGCTGCTAAGAAAGCCGAAGAAGAAGCCGCTAAGAAGGCAGAAGAAGATGCAAAAGCGAAAGCCGAGCAGGAAGCTGCTGAAAAAGCTGCCGCTGAACAGGCTGCCGCCGAACAGGCCGCTGCTGAACAGGCTGCCGCTGAACAGGCTGCCGCTGAACAGGCTGCTGCTGAACAGGCTGCTGCTGAACAGGCTGCTGCTGAACAGGCTGCCGCTGCTCAGGCCCAGCAGAATACCGGTACCACTGTTTACTGGACGCCAAACGGAGAAGTATATCACTCTACTCCGAACTGCCCAAGTCTATCCCGTTCCAAAACCATCCTCAGCGGATCAATCGAAGAAAGCGGAAAATCCCGCGGCTGTAAAAACTGCTATTAAACCGAATCTGCCCCGGTACTCTTTTGAGGCCGGGGCATCTGCAAAAATGAATACATCTAAAAATCAACCGGAGATCTCCGATTTACATCGACGCACCTGATGCCTGCATGTTTACTGCCATGCTGACACAGTTCTTTGATTTTACAGATATTTGTGTTACTATAGATATGAGTCGGAATTCCCACTTTACTTTATTCCATATTCTGTAAAAAGGAGAATCTCTATGAAATATAAAAATATCGTCTTTGACTTTGGCAACGTGATCGGAAAATTTGACGGGCACTATATCCTCCGTCAGTTCTGTTCCTCCGAACAGGATCTTGAGCTCTTATTCGACGTGATCTTCAGCGGCTGGGGTGAGCTGGACAAAGGCACCGTGGATTATAACGAAAATATAGAAAATGTCGTCCGCCGCGTTCCCGCCCGTCTGGAGGATACCGTCCGGTCATTCTTTCGCGGCTGGCCTGAGCATATCATACCGATCCGTCAGACCGCAGATTTCATCCGAGAGCTGAAAGATCGGAAAATTCCGATCTACCTGCTCTCCAACGCACCTACCTATTTTGCGGAATGGGCACAGCGGATTGACACGCTCAGACTGTTCGACGGCATCGTCTTCTCCGCACCGCTTAAGATGGCAAAGCCTGAACCCGAGATTTACCAGTATCTGTTTCGGACATATGATCTAAAACCGGAAGAATGCTTCTTCATCGATGACCTGGAGAAAAACATCCGGGCGGCGAAAGAAGCCGGGATGGACGGGATCATCTTCACCGGCAGCATTGACGAAGTTAAAGTAAAGATTGAATTTTAACATCTGACATCATACGAATTATCCGGTATGACAAAGGAACGGCAGGAAAGCGCCCATCGGGCTGCCTTCCCGCCGTTCCTGTTTCTTTCTGTCTTCTCCGCCGGGCTTGCTCTGCGAACTTTCTGTCCCGGCTGTCTCCGCCGTATCCTTTCTACAGATTCCGTATCTTGAACTCTCTCTGCGCCTCTCTCTTCTGGTCCTTTTTCGCGATGTCCGCTCTCTTGTCATAGAGCTTCTTTCCTTTCGCAAGCCCGATCTCGACCTTCACCAGACTTCCGCTGAAATAGACCTGCAAAGGCACTACTGTGATCCCCTGCTCCTTCATCTTTCCGAAGATCTTGTCGATCTCTTTTCTGTGGAGAAGGAGCTTTTTCACACGGAGGGGATCCTTATTGAAAATGTTTCCTTTCTCGTAAGGAGAAATGTGCATGCCATAGATGAACATCTCCCCGTTCTCTACACGGATGAACGCCTCCTTGATACTGCATTTCCCCATTCTCAGAGATTTCACCTCTGTCCCGTGGAGCACGATCCCCGCCTCGTATTTCTCCAGGATAAAATAGTCATGATATGCTTTCTTGTTGTTGGCGATAAGTTTTTTCTCTGTCTTTGCCATAATAAAATCCTCTATACAAACTCAAAATTCACGGTCCTTAATATCCGGTCCGCATCCTTCACGCGGACTCTTACCGTCTGCCCCAGCTTATATGTCCTGCCTGTGCGCTCGCCGATCAGCTCATACTGCTGTTCAAAATATTCATAATGGTCATCCTTCATATCCGCAACGTGCACGAGCCCTTCCACTGTATTCGGCAGCTCCACATACGCTCCCCACTTTGTGATCCCGGAGATGACGCCCTCATACTCTTCTCCAATGCGGCCGCGCATATATTCTGCCTTCTTCATCTTCACGACCTCGCGCTCTGTCTCCTCCGCAAGTCTCTCGCGGGTGCTGCACTGCGCCGCAACCTCGGGGAGGATCTTCTCATAATGCAGGATCCTCTCCTCCGTCAGCTTTCCTCTCAAATTCTCCTTGATGATCCTGTGGATCTGCAGATCCGGATATCTCCGGATCGGGGAGGTAAAGTGCGTATAATATTTTGCAGCCAGGCCGAAATGTCCTGTATTCTCCGTAGTATACCTCGCCTGCTTCATGGAGCGCAGGGCAAGCCGGCTGATCATTGCCTCCTCGGGAGAGCCTTCCACCTTCGCCAGCAGTTTCTGTATCTCCTTGGGCTTCACTTCATTTCTCACGTGGATATGATAGCCGAAGTTATTGATAAAGGCTGCAAGCTGCCTCATCTTTTCCTCGTCCGGCACATCATGGGTCCGGTAGAGGAACGGAAGCTCTCTCCAGTAGTACTCTTCTGCCACAGTCTCATTCGCAAGGAGCATAAAGTCCTCAATGATCTTTGTGGCAGCATTTCTCTCATAGGGTCTGATATCAGTCGGATGTCCATCCTCATCGAGCTCGATCCTTGTCTCCGGGAAATCAAAATCAATAGATCCCCGTTTTCCTCTTCTCTCTCTGATCGCGGCGGAAAGCTCGCTCATCATCCGGATCATGGGGACAAACTCCTCATTCTCCTGCAGCGCCTTCTCGTCTCCGTCAAGCATCCTGGCAACTCCTGTGTAACTCATCCGCTTGTCCACACGGACTACCGTCTCCGCGATCACGTGATCCGTGACTTCCCCCGCCGGGGTGACCGTCATGATACAGGAGAGCGCCAGCCTGTCCTCGCCTGCATTCAGAGAACAGATCCCATTGGAGAGCTTGTGGGGAAGCATCGGGATCACCCGGTCCGCCAGATAGACGCTGGTCCCGCGCTTCAGTGCTTCCCGATCCAGCGCGCTCCGCTCCTGCACGTAGTTGGTCACGTCTGCAATATGGACGCCAAGCTGATAGTTCTCCCCGTCCCGGGTCACAGAAACAGCGTCATCCAGATCCTTGGCGTCTTCACCGTCAATGGTCACCATCTGCCAGCCGCGAAGATCCATCCTGCCTGCGCAGTCCGCCTCGCTGACCTCTTTTCCCACACGCACCGCCTGATTCAGCACCTTCTCAGGAAATGCTGTGGGCAGATCATAATCCTTCACAATGGAAAGGATGTCCGTACCGGGATCATTGATATGTCCGATAATCTCCAGAACTTTTCCCTCCGGCTTCATCCGCTCGCCGCCGTAGGAAGTCAGCTCCACAACGACCTTGTGCCCGCTCATGGCGTCCTTTTCTTTTCCCGCAGGAATATAGATATCCCTGATATACCGCTGATTGTCCGGGCGGACGAATCCGAAGCTCCCGCTCTTCTCGTAGAGTCCCACGATCTTTGTCACCGTGTGCGAGAGGATCCTGACGATCTTCCCCTCCCTGCGGCGTCCCCCGGGCGTTCCGGTAATGATAAATTCCACCTCATCGCCATGAAACGCGCCGTTCATATTATCTTCCGGGATGAAAATATCTTCTCCGCCGTCCTCCGGGGTGACGAACCCGAAGCCTCTGGCATTCGCCTGAAAGATACCATTCTCCCGCTTTGCACAGCCTACGCTGTATTTTCCCCGCTTGGAAAGTGTGATCTTTCCCTCATCCACAAGACTGTCCAGAACAGCTTTCAGCTCGTCCCTCTGCTCTCTCGGGATCTGGAGCACGACCGCCATCTCCCGGATCTTCATGGGCACATAGAGGTCGTCTTTCATAAAATCATAAATTACTTTTTTTCTCTTTTCAAATGTCTGATCCATCGTCTTCTCCTGTAAAGAACGAAGCGGACAGGCCCGCTTCTGCTCCCTTTTCTCCCTCTTTCATGAAGGGTGCCGGACATCCCGCGCCTCGTCCGAAGGGCTTTTATCCTGTCAAACGGTCCGAAGGATTTTCCTGCAGAATAAAAAACAAAACACCCTATATCCGCATAGAGTGTTTTTGTTCTTTATTATCTTCCGATATAGCATATTCAATACAGCTTATGTTCCTTAATTAAAAAACTTAAGATTCAGAACGAGCGCAAGCACGATAAAAAGCACAGCCAGAAACTTCGTGGACTTCACAAGCGCTCCCTCCATAGAACGTCCTTTGTTCTGTCCCCAGTATGTGTCGGCGGCTCCGCTGATCGTTCCGAGTCCTGCTGATTTTCCTTCCTGTAAAAGGATGATCGCGGACAGCGCGATACAATCTATAACGAAAATAATAGTTAAAATGATTTTTAAGATATCCATTTTCACACCTCCTGCGGATAAACCATGAATATTCTATCACAGCGGCAGTGAGTTTGCAAGGCTTTTCCGCAGGCGATATTAAAATCCGGCAGAAGATTTCCGGAATCGAAGAGAGGACCGGAAGTTCTCTCAAACTCCCGGTCCTCTCTATAATTTTTCTTACTCTGCAGCGTATACGTCTACCAGTTTCTTCAGGTAATCGTATCTCTCCATAGCTTCTTTCTCGTTCTGAGCAAACAGTCTTGCTGCCTTCTCCGGATTGGATCTCTTCAGAGCATTGTAACGGACTTCTCCGTCAAGGAATGCCTGGTATCCTTCTTCCTTCGGCTCTTTGCTGTCAAGTGAGAACTTATTGCCCTCTGCAGCCGGATTGAACCGGAAGTTGTTCCAGTATCCACACTCTACTGCAAGCTGTTCCTCTGTCTGAGCCTTGCTCATACCTTTCTTGATACCGTGGTTGATACACGGAGCGTAAGCGATGATCAGTGACGGTCCCGGATAAGCCTCAGCCTCTGTGATCGCCTTGATCGCCTGGTTGAAGTCAGCGCCCATTGCGATCTGTGCAACATATACGTATCCGTAGCTCATTGCCATTCCCGCAAGGTCTTTCTTCTTCGTCTCTTTACCGCCTGCTGCGAACTGTGCTGTAGCACCTGTCTTCGTAGCCTTGGAGGACTGTCCGCCTGTATTGGAGTAAACCTCTGTATCGAATACCATGATGTTGATGTCCTTGCCGCTTGCAAGTACGTGGTCAACGCCGCCGAATCCGATATCGTAAGCCCATCCGTCACCACCGAATACCCACTGGGATTTCTTAGCCAGGAAGTCTTTGTTCTTGAGAACTTCGTTCTTCTCGGCAAGGTCGCAGCCGCAGCCTTCCAGAGCTGCTACAAGCTTGTCTGTAGCTGTTCCGTTTGTAGCGCCGCATGCGAATGTATCAAGGTACTCTTTCGCAGCTGCCTTTACATCTTCTTTCTCTGCGATCTCAGCGATCTTCTCAACTTTTGCTTTCATTCTGTCACGGATCGTGTTCTGAGCGAGCAGCATACCATAACCGAACTCAGCGTTATCCTCGAACAGAGAGTTGCTCCAAGCCGGTCCTTTGCCTTCCGGTGTTACCGTGTAAGGTGTGGACGGTGAGGAGTTGCCCCAGATTGAAGAACATCCTGTTGCATTTGCGATATACATTCTGTCTCCAAAAAGCTGTGTGATCAGCTTAGCGTACGGTGTCTCGCCGCATCCTGCACATGCTCCTGAGAACTCAAGCAGCGGCTGTTTGAACTGGCTTCCCTTTACAGTTGTCTCTTTGAATTTTGCGACAACTTCCGGTTTTACCGGGATCTCTCTTCCGAAATCGAAGTATTCCTGCTGTCCTGCATTTGCTTCCATGTTGCCCATAACAAGAGCCTTCTCGCCCTTCTTGCCCGGACATACGTTAGCACAGGAGCCGCATCCTGTACAGTCATAAGCTGATACAGTCATCGTAAACTTCATACCCGGCATACCGATCATATCCAGAGTCTTCAGTCCTTCCGGAGCCTTAGCAGCCTCTTCATCTGTAAGAGCTACCGGGCGGATAACTGCGTGCGGACATACATAGGAGCAGCGGTTACACTGGATACAGTTGTCCGGATTCCAGACCGGGATATCTACTGCGATACCACGTTTCTCGTATGCAGAGGATCCTGACGGTGTAGAACCGTCTACATAGTCGTTGAATGCAGATACCGGAAGTGTATTTCCTTCCTGTGCATTGACCTTAGCCTGAATATTCTTAACGAAATCAACAACGTCTTTTCTTCCGCTCTCGTCTACCTTCGGCTGTGCAAGTCCTTCGTCAGCTGCATCTTTCCAGCTCTCCGGAACTGTTACTTCTACAACCTGTTTTGCACCTGCATCGATGG
>CAJFQZ010000005.1 GCA_904419285.1 Lachnospiraceae bacterium UBA1818 | reverse complement strand
AGTGCGGTAACGCATGGAGCTGACTGTTACTAATAGGTCGAGGGCATAACCAGAGCGGGAATAGGAAGATGGATGGATTGATTCTTTGTATGTAGTTTTCAGGGTACATACCTGAAATTATAGAATGGCCCAGTGGCTCAGTTGGTTAGAGCGCCGCCCTGTCACGGCGGAGGTCGAGAGTTCGAGTCTCTTCTGGGTCGTTATGTGGGGTCTTAGCTCAGCTGGGAGAGCATCTGCCTTACAAGCAGAGGGTCACAGGTTCGAGCCCTGTAGGCCCCACTTAAAAAATTAATTATGGATGGGTTCCCGAGTGGCCAAAGGGGGCAGACTGTAAATCTGTTGCAAGTTGCTTCGGTGGTTCGAATCCACCTCCATCCATTGCCGATATTAATCGGGCAGCTTCGGCTGATTGTTCAGCCGCAGAAAATACAGTTGGTTTAGATCAGCTGTGAAATATGCCGATGTGGCTCAATTGGCAGAGCAGCTGATTTGTAATCAGCAGGTTATCGGTTCGAGTCCGATCATCGGCTTTATCTCTTATGAGATATTATAATTTAATATCGCGGGGTGGAGCAGTCTGGAAGCTCGTCGGGCTCATAACCCGAAGGTCGCAGGTTCAAATCCTGCTCCCGCAACTTACACTCTGAAGTTATTTTATAGATAATGATCAGATGTGTGTAAATGCCCAGATAGCTCAGTTGGTAGAGCAGAGGACTGAAAATCCTCGTGTCACTGGTTCGATTCCGGTTCTGGGCATTTTTCTCTGCTATAATTTAAGAATATGGGCGTGTAGCTCAGGTGGTAGAGCACTTGACTTTTAATCAAGTTGTCCGGGGTTCGAATCCCCGCACGCTCACTGGATCAGGATATCCGGGGAATATATTCCCCGGGTATTTTTTCTTATAAAAGAAAAAGCCGGGATGCTGCTCGCCGGCTGAGAATAGAGGAAATATATATGAAAAAGCATCTCTGCTTTGTTTAAGGATAATATAATCTTAAATTGTGAGCAGAGTGTGACGAAGAAATAAAATGCAGGTTAAGATTTATGAAGATTTCAAGAAAACCCCCACTTCGAACATCAGGTTCAAGCGGGGGCGGTATCATGCTTCCAGATAATGATGCAGACAGAGCTCCAGGGCGTAGCGGAGATATCTGAAACCATAGTATGTGGAGCGGATACCAAGCTGCAGCAGAAGTTTGGTGATACTGTCAGTCATAAAATAATTCCTCCTTTGGCTGATCGTAGTGTAACGAATAAATTCTATAAGGGAAAAGATGGAAATAGATAAAAATATATAAAATTATATGAATTCCGACATTTTATTATATAATCCGACATGTGCAAAAGAGTCGGATCTCGACACGGCCAATTTGCGGAATTTCATCAGCATATAAAGTGGTGCTCGTCTCTTCTCTGTGCTAGAATAGGAAAGAAATATTTCGTGGAAATAGGAAAGAGATGTTTGGAATCAGAATGAGTCGGGGAAGACGGAGGAACGGAGAAAGCGTCAGGAGAAGCAGCTATGGAACGATTATATGTAAAATTGAAAGAATACTCAGCATCAGATTATTATCCTTTTCATATGCCGGGACATAAAAGGAATCCTTTGATCACCGGAGCGGATCTCCCATATGAAATAGATATTACGGAGATTGACGGATTTGACGATCTGCATCACGCTTCTTCTATATTAAAGGAGGCCGAAGAGCGGGCTGCAAGAGCATATCGGGCAGAGGAGACACATTACCTTATTAATGGAAGTACGGCGGGGATTTTAAGTGCAGTGCTGGGATGCTCAGAGCGGGGCAGGAAGATTCTGATCGCCCGCAATTGTCACAAATCAGTGTATAATGCTGTATATTTGAATGAGCTGCATCCGGTCTATGTGTACCCGGAATTTGACGAGAGGACAGGATTGAATGGGGAGATCCGTCCGGAGAAGGTGGCACGCATCCTGAAGTCAGAGCAGGATATCTGTGCGGTCGTGATCACGTCTCCGACTTATGACGGCGTGGTTTCGGATGTTCGTATGATCTCGGATATCGCGCATGAAAAAGGGATCCCTCTGATCGTGGATGAGGCACATGGTGCTCATTTTGGATTTCATCCATATTTTCTTGAAAATTCAAATCAGGCGGGAGCAGACGTGGTCATTCACAGCCTGCACAAGACGCTTCCCTCGCTTACGCAGACAGCGCTTCTGCACATAAACGGAGGACTGGCGGACCGGCGCAGGATCAGGAAGTATCTGCATCTGCTGCAGACAAGCAGTCCCTCCTATATACTGATGGCAGGGATGGATGAGTGCATACGGGCTGTCAGCGGACGGAATGACGTTTGGACAGCGTATACGGAATCTCTGGAGAGGACGAGAAAGGAACTGGGGCGTCTGAAGTATCTGAGACTTCTGAAGACAGAGAGATATGACCGATCGAAGCTGGTTATTTCTGCGAAGGGAACTCTGCTCAAGAGAGCGGATGGAAGTCGGAAAGAGTTTACAGGAAGAGAGCTGTACCGGCTCCTGCTGGAAAGATATCACCTCCAGATGGAAATGGCTGCGGGCTCCTATATTATCGCAATGACGGGACCCGGGGATACGAATGAGGGACTGCAGCGTTTGGTGAGCGCACTGGTGAAGATCGACAAAGCACTGTCGGCAGCCGAAGGGCAGGCGGGCGAAGAGGCTGAGGAGAACAGGACAGAAGCAGTTCAGGCGCGGGAGGACGGCTTCGAGAAGTATACTGGGGAAGAAAACTGCAGTGCGGGAGTAAGCGGAAAACTGCAGCAGCAGGAGCAGGTGCTCTCCGCATGGGATGCGGAGCAGCTGAAATACAGCGGGGAGAAGACAAGGACTGTGGCATGGGCGGATGCCGGCGGAAAGGTATCTCTTGAATATGCCTATCTCTATCCCCCGGGTATTCCTCTTGTCGTACCGGGAGAACGGATCGGAAAGGAGACAGCGCGGCAGATGACCGAATATCAGAAAATGGGATTTTCCATAGAAGGAACGGAAGAAAGCGGAAAGATCGAGGTGTGGATAAATGGGTAAGATATTCTATATCATGGGAAAGAGTTCTTCCGGAAAGGATACTATCTATAAAAAACTGTCTGAGAGAATGCCGGAGCTTCAGAGGATCGTTCCGTATACAACACGGCCGATCAGGGACGGAGAGCAGGAGGGTGTGGAATATCACTTTGTAGGAGAAGACCGGCTGCGCGAGATGCAGGAGGCGGGGCGAGTCATTGAAGTGAGAGCGTATAATACAAAATGCGGCGTGTGGACTTATTTTACTGCGGATGACGGCCAGATCGATCTGGAGAAGAAGGATTATCTGGTGATCGGGACGCTGGAGTCCTTCCAGGCGCTGAAGAAGTATTTTGGAGAAGAGAAGATCGTTCCAATCTATATTGAGGTAGATGATGGTGTGAGGCTGTCCCGGGCTCTGGAGAGAGAGCAGAGAGAGAAGGAACCGAGATACGAGGAAATGTGCAGGAGATTTCTTGCGGATTCTGCAGATTTTTCAGAAGAAAATCTCCGGCGCGCAGGGATTTGGAAGCGGTTTGTGAACATGGAACTGGAGCGCTGTCTGGAAGAGATTGGGGCGTATATAAAGGATTTTAGGGTATAACTTGTGGAAAGATTGTGTTATACTTAAAAGTAGTACTTTATGAAGGGAACAATGCACGGCAGGTGATAAATGATGAGCGGTTTTAAAGACGTAGTAGGACACAGGAACATAATCAAATATATTGAAAGTGCAGTGAGCGCGGACGCTGTTTCACACGCATATATTTTAAACGGCGAGAGAGGTTCAGGAAAAAAGATGCTGGCAAATCTGTTTGCGATGAGCCTGCAGTGCCAGAACAGGGAAGCAAACGGCGATGCATGCGGAAAATGTCAGTCATGCAGGCAGGCTGTGAACGGCAATCAGCCGGATATCATCAGAGTAACGCATGAGAAGCCGAATACGATCAGCGTGGATGATATCAGGGAACAGGTGAATAATGATATTGTGATCAAACCATACAGCAGCCGGTATAAGATCTATATTATCCCGGAGGCGGATTTGATGAGCGTCCAGGCGCAGAACGCACTTCTGAAGACGATCGAGGAGCCGCCGGAGTATGCGGTCATCATGCTTCTGACAGAGAACGCGGACACGCTGCTCCCGACGATACGGTCCAGATGTGTGATGATGAAGCTGCGCAATATCAAGGATCAGCTGGTAAAGAAATATCTCATGGAGCAGATGGAGATTCCGGATTATAAAGCGGATGTGTGCGTTGCATTTGCACAGGGAAATGTGGGTAAGGCGATCATGCTCGCGACCTCGGAATATTTTAATGAGATCAAGGAAGAGGCGGTCCATCTGCTGAGGAATATTGATGAGATGGATGTGCCGGAGCTTATGGAGGCTGTGAAAAAATGCATGACATATAAGCTGGAGATCAACGATTATCTGGACATCATTGCGATCTGGTACAGAGATGTACTGATCTACAAGGCGACAAAGAGTGTGGACAGAGTCGTATTTTCAGACCAGCTCAGGTATATCAAAGAGCGTGCCAGCAAGAGCTCCTACGAGGGAATCGAGAATATCCTTGACGGGCTGGAGAAGGCAAAAGCGAGGATAAAGGCGAATGTCAATTTCGAATTGACGATGGAGCTGCTTTTATTGACGATAAAGGAGAATTGACGGAATGACAAAGGTAATCGGAGTTAGATTCCGGACGGCAGGAAAGATCTATTTCTTTGCCCCGGGAAAATTTGAGATAAAGCGGGGGGACCATGTGATCGTCGAGACTGCCCGCGGCATAGAGTATGGCCGCGTGGTAAGCGGACCGAAGGATGTGAAGGATGAAGAGGTGGTCCAGCCGCTGAAGTCTGTGATCCGGATCGCGACGGAGCAGGACCGGAAGACAGTGGAGAAGAACCATCAGAAGGAAAAAGATGCGTTTAAGATCTGTCAGGAGAAGATCCGCAAGCACGGACTTGAGATGAAGCTGATCGATGTGGAATACACATTTGACAATAATAAGATCCTGTTTTATTTTACGGCAGACGGAAGGATCGATTTCCGTGAACTGGTGAAAGATCTGGCGGCTGTGTTCCGCACCAGGATCGAGCTGAGGCAGATCGGAGTGAGGGATGAGACGAAGATACGGGGAGGCATCGGCATATGCGGCCGTCCTCTGTGCTGCAGTACTTACCTGACGGAGTTCGCGGCAGTATCCATCAAGATGGCGAAGGAGCAGAACCTGTCTCTGAACCCGACAAAGATCTCGGGGGTGTGCGGACGTCTGATGTGCTGTCTGACAAATGAGGAAGAGACTTACGAGATACTGAACAGCCAGCTCCCTTCCGTAGGAGATACAGTTACGACCAAGGAAGGGCTGACCGGTGTGGTCCATTCGCTGAGTGTTCTGCGCAAGCAGGTGAAGGTCGTGGTCAATCTTGAGAATGATGAGAAAGAGATCAGGGAATATAAGGCGGAGGACCTGAAGTTCAGGCCGAGGAAGAAGAAACAGAAAGTGTCCAAAGATGAGATGAAGAAGCTGGGGGCGCTGGAGAAGAAGGATGGAGCGTCGAAGTTAAATGACAAGTGAGATAAGACCGGGCGAGCGCCTGGATGACCTGCAGATCGGAGGGCTGGAACTGATCCAGGATCCTGAGAAGTTCTGTTTTGGAGTGGACGCGGTCTTTCTTTCTGACTTTGTGAGAGTCAGGCCGGGCGAGAGTGTGCTGGATCTGGGAACCGGAAACGGCATCATACCGGTCCTCCTCTCGGCGAAGACAGAGGCGCGCCATATCACAGGACTGGAGATACAGGCTGATACGGCGGAGATGGCACGAAGGAGCGTGGCGCATAATCATCTGGAGGACCGGATCGATATCGTAACGGGGGATATCAAAGAGGCGGCAGAACTGTTCAGGCCGGCCTTTTTTGATGTAATAACAACGAATCCGCCCTATATGCTGGCAGATCACGGGATAAGGAATCCGGATGACGCCAAAGCGGTCGCGAGGCATGAGATCCTCTGTACGCTGGATGACATCTTGAGGGAGAGCATGCGGCTGATGCAGGACAAGAGCCGTTTCTATATGATACACCGGCCGTTCCGCCTGACAGAGATCATGATCAAGATGCATGAGTATAAGATCGAGCCTAAGCGGATCCGCTTTATCCATCCGTATATTGATAAAGAGCCGACGATGGTGCTGATCGAGGGAGTACGCGGCGCAAAGCCCCGGGTCACGGTGGAGCCGCCGCTCATTATATTTGACAGGCACGGGACGCAGGAAGAATGACAGGAGGAAGCATATGGCAGGGACTTTATACCTTTGTGCTACACCCATAGGGAATCTGGAGGATATGACCTTCCGGGCGGTACGCGTGCTGGGAGAAGTTGATCTGATCGCAGCGGAGGATACAAGGAACAGCATCAAGCTGCTGAATCATTTCGATATACACACTCCGATGACGAGCTACCATGAGTATAATAAATATGAAAAGGGACGCAGACTGGTGGAAAAGCTTCTGGATGGAAAGGACATCGCCCTGATCACAGATGCGGGAACTCCCGGGATCTCTGATCCGGGGGAGGAACTGGTGCGCATGTGCTGTGAGGCCGGGATACGAGTGACTTCTCTGCCCGGAGCCGCGGCATGTATCACGGCGCTGACGATCTCCGGACTGCCCACAAGAAGATTTGCCTTTGAGGCGTTCCTTCCGTCAGATAAGAAAGAAAGGGAGGCAGTTCTTGAAGAGCTTGAGCGGGAGACCAGGACGATCATACTGTATGAAGCGCCCCACAGACTCCAGAAAACGCTGCAGGTTCTGGCAGACAGACTGGGCAGCAGGCGTGTCGCTGTGTGCAGGGAGCTGACAAAGAAGCATGAGACTGCATTCCGCGCTGTTCTGCCTGAGGCCGCGGAGTACTATAAGGAGAGCGAGCCGAAAGGCGAGTGCGTGCTGGTCATTGAGGGGCGGAGCAGACAGGAGATTGAGCGTGAAAAGCAGGAGAAGTGGGAGGAAATGAGCATAGAAGATCATTTTCAGCATTACATTTCCCAAGGGCTCGACAGGAAAGAAGCCATGAAGAGGACCGCGAAGGACCGAGGTGTCCAGAAGAGGGAGATCTATAATTATCTGGAAAAACTGAAAGAAAAGAACTGAAAAAAAGAGACCGGATCAGGAGGGGTTACTCCTGTTCCGGTCATTTTCTATTCCGGTGATCCTGCTGATCCGAATTTTTTGTCCCCGGTGATCCTGCCGTCCTTCATAAAGATGACGCGGGCATTCAGTGAAACTGCCTCATCATAGTTGTTGGTGACATAGAGGACCGTGATCTTCAGGTCTCGGTTGATGCGGATGATATCGTCCAGCATCTCACGCCTGCGGTCATCATCCTGCCGCGCAAAGTCTTCGTCGACGAGAAGGACCTTGGGCTGGCAGACGACAGCACGTCCGAGAGCGACGCGCTGCCGCTCCGCGTCGGAGATCGTCCGGATCTTCTTTGTGAGTATATCGGTAATACCGAAAAAGCCTGCCGCTGATTTAACACGTGAATCGATCACAGTACGCGGAAGATCGCGGAGGCGCAGCCCCAGCGCCATATTGTCATAAACATTCATATGCCTGTACAAAGTATAGTTCTGAAACGCCATTGCAAGCCGCCGGTCGCGGGGAAGGATGTCGTTGAGGAGATCATTTCCGAGATAGATCCTGCCGGAGGTGATATCCTCAAGTCCTCCGATCATGCGGAGGATGGTTGATTTTCCACAGCCGCTGGGTCCGTGAAATACGACAAATTCTCCGTCCTCTATAGTAAGGTTTACATCATCCACGGAGACAAAACCGTTGGGATATGTCTTTGATAAGTGTTCAAATGTCACGCTGGCCATAAGTACACCTCCATCTGTAAATTCTATACCATATTTTAGCATAAAGGTTAGTTTCGTACAATCCTTAACCTGCCGCCAGAAATACGCTGGCTGCCAGACCTGCGAAAGTGGCGGTGAGTGCGCCCGCCAGGGTGTACCGGGATCTTCTGATACCTGCGGTCATAAAGTATACGCTCATTGTGTAGAAGATCGTCTCGGTACAGCACATGGAGATCGAGGCGATCCGCCCGAGAAGAGAATCGGTCCCGAAATTTTTGTAGATGTCAAGAAGGAGCCCGGTGGCGGCAGAGGAGGAGAACATCTTGACGATGGTGAGCGGGATGAGCTCCCCCGGGAAACCGATATGGGAAGAAAACCGTCCGATCAGGACTGCCAGAAAATCGAGGAAACCGGAGGCACGCAGGATACCTACGGCAGCCATCAGCCCGATCAGTGTCGGCATGAGGCGGATGACAGTGAGAAATCCGCTGCGGGCGCCTTTGATGAAGGTGTCGTAGACATTGATCCCGGACAGAAGTCCGTAGATCACTACTGCCAGTATGATAAATGGGACGATAAAATCGGAGATATAGACTAAAATGTGCAAGGAAAGCTCCTGATTAAGATATGCATTTGATAAATTTATATGCGGAAGAGGCAGAAGGGATTCAGACTTTCTTGTTATGGGAAGGGGTATATCGGGAAAGAAAGGTTCATAGAATACGATAAAGACATTTCCGGAGTTCTTATGTCGTTTTCTTTTGTCCGTTACATAAAATCCACTACTGAAAACAATTGTATTCTGATAAAGAAGGAACTTCATTCTGCTGTGCGCGGGAGACGGCTTCTCCGCGCCGGTGCGGCGGCATTCCTGATTCCGGCGCTCCTGCTGAGCGGCTGCAGGGGAGGAAATGCCGGGGGAGAGGATGAGCGGTTCCGGGAATACACGAGAGAAGTCTTCTGTCAGGAGATCTCGTCAGATGTGGTCAGCCTTCACTATACTTTGAAGGAGCCGGAGAGATTCGGGATCAGCGGTGCGCCGGCGGTGTTCGGCGAATTTAGCGCAGACTCTACGCAGATAAAGGCCGCATGCGAGAACATGGCGACAGCGCTGACCGGATTTTCCTACAATGACCTGAGTATTCAGAACCGCCTTACTTATGATATCCTGGAGTATTATCTTGAAGCGGCGGAGGAGAGCGCGGACTATCTGCTGTATGAGGAACCGCTGGGGCTGGTCAGCGGCGTGCAGACACAGCTCCCGGTCATCCTGTCAGAATATCAGTTCTACGACAGGGAAGATGTGGAGGAGTACCTGCAGCTGATGCAGAGCACGCCGGATTATATAGACAGCCTGATCCGGTTTGAACGGGAGAAGTCCGAGGCAGGGCTGTTCATGGCGGATTATGCCGCGGATACGGTGATCGGGCAGTGCAGCGCGTTTCTCGCGATGGGGGACGGCAATTATCTGTATTCTACGTTTGCCGATCGGATCGCAGGGCTGGAAGAGCTGACGGAGAAAGAGAAGAGTGATTATATAGAGGACAACGCACTGATGATGGAGGACTATGTCTATCCGGCGTACCAGACCCTGATGGCTGCGGTGGAGGAATTGAAGGGGACGGGGCAGAATGACAAGGGGCTCTGCTGCCTGCCGGAGGGGACAGAGTACTATGAGATACTGGTGCGGCAGTCTACAGGTACGGATCAGACGGTGAGGGAGCTGGAGGATCTGACACGGAGACAGATCGTGGAGGATCTGGAATCGATGGAGAGTATCGTGGGGATCACCCGAGGGGAAGCGCAGGAGACGGCGGCGTCCATGGGGAAGAGCGACGCAGAGCTGATCCTGAGTGAGCTGCAGACAGGGATCAGCGCTGCATTTCCGGAGTATCCGGAGACAGAGCTGGAGGTAAAATATGTCCCCGAGGCAATGGAAGAGCATTTGAGCCCGGCATTTTATATGATACCGGCCATTGACAACACGCAGGAAAATGTGATCTACATCAATCAGTCGCAGATGGGAGATGACCTGACGCTGTTTACTACCCTGGCGCATGAAGGATTTCCAGGGCATCTCTATCAGACAGTATTCTTTGAGGCGACAGATCCGGATCCGGTGCGCAGTCTCTTCAGCTTCGGAGGCTACGTAGAAGGCTGGGCGACTTATGCGGAAATGTGCAGCTACTATCTGACACCTCTCTCAAAAGAACAGGCGGCGCTTCTGCAGAAAAACAGTTCCATTATCCTCGCGCTGTACGCACTGGCGGATATGGGGATCCATTACGAGGGATGGAGCCGGATGGATACGGTGGCTTTTTTTAGTAATTACGGGATAACGGATGCGGACACGGTGGAGAGGATCTATGAGCTGATCATCGGATCGCCGGCGAACTATCTGAAGTATTACATCGGCTATGTGCAGTTCCTGGAACTGAAAAAGGACTGGGCCAGAGAGAAGAAAGAGGATTTCTCCCAGAAGGAATTCCACGAGGCAGTGCTGACTGTGGGGCCGGCACCCTTTGAACTTGTGGAAAAATATATGTGGGATATCGCGGAGAATGACAGTGAGACGGATCGTGAAGAAGAGTAAAGAGGGGAGGCGCCGGGTATGCTGAATTATCTGTGGGCGGGGATGATCCTTGTGGGCATCCTGTATGGGGCGTTTAACGGAAAGATGCCGGATATCACGAATGCGGCACTCGATTCTGCTAAAGAGGCGGTGACGCTGTGTATCACGATGATCGGCGTGATGTCCTTCTGGACCGGGATCATGGAGATCGCGTCCAGGGCCGGGATCATCGGCATGGCAGCGGGAAAGATGCAGCCGCTGATCAGGTTTCTGTTTCCGGAGATCCCGAAAGGACATAAGGCGAACGAACATATCACGACAAATTTTATCGCAAATTTTCTCGGGCTTGGCTGGGCGGCGACGCCCGCCGGGCTTAAGGCCATGGAGGAACTGGGGCGGCTGGAGGACGACCGGCGCGCAGGGAGGGCGGCAGGCCCTGTGCGGAAGAAAGGGATCGCCAGCAATGAGATGTGCACGTTCCTGATCCTCAATATTTCATCTCTGCAGCTGATCCCGGTGAATGTGATCGCATACCGGAGCCAGTACGGAAGCGCCAATCCGGCAGGGATCGTGGGGGCGGGCATTGCGGCGACAGCGGTCAGTACGGGGGCGGCGATCGTGTTCTGCAGGCTGATGGACCGGAAGCGGAGAGGGTGAGGCTCTCCGTTTTTTTGTCGAACTCACCTGACAGCAACTGATAAATTCAGCTATTTTCGTATGCTATGCTTAGGAAAAATTAAATCAGAGGTGAGTATAGATGGAAAGACAGATACCAAAAAATGTTCGTCAGATAGGAAATGTAAGTGACAGTCCGAAGATCTATGTGGAGGATTATGTAGATACCTTTTTCATGCAGCTGTGCGAAAAATGTGAGAGAGCCGGGGGCGGCCCGATCGGCGCCTTCCTTGTGGGAGACATGGAGGAAGGAGGCGGAGAAGAATATGTATACATCTACGGTGCGATACAGATGCATGAGCTTACGATGTCGGGCAGTGAGTATGTGATCGATGAGAATACGTGGAAGCAGGCGTATGAGGACTGCAAGCAGTATTTTGAGGACGGCGAGATGCTTGGCTGGTTCGTGGCACAGCAGGGAGTTCCTCTTGTGCCGGACCAGAGCACAGTGAAGCTGCACAGGAAGTCTTTCCCCAAGAAAAATACAGTGTTTATCATGAAGGATCCTGCGGAGAAGGAGGAAGTCTACTATGTACACAAGATGAACGACCTGATGGAGATCGGGGGACATTATACATATTATGAAAGAAATCCCTGCATGCAGAATTATATGATCTCCACGAGAAAAAAGAACGGTGTGTTTCCTTCGGAGACTGTTGAGGACAGAGCTGCGAAGGACTTTCGTAATCTGGTCAGAACAAAAGGCGAGGGAGCGAGACAGAAGAAAGCAGGAGGGATGATGTATGCGGTAAGCGCATGCCTCGTACTCGTTCTGATCGTTATGGGAGTGTCCATGGTAAATAACTTCGACAGAATGAAAGCGGTACAGTCGACACTGGACAACCTGACAGGACAGACAGACACTGTGGAAACTCAGGAGACCAGCGGTACGGTGACGGCAGTGACATCTGAGGAGGGATCTGCAGGAGACGGCGGAGAAGCACAGGACGAAGACAGCGGACAGGCTGATACCCGGACTCAGGATGATGCACAGGCAGCAGACGGGGAGGAGAACAGTGCGGACATGCAGGATGGTTCAGATGGAAACACTGCGGCAGAAGGAAGTAAAGACAGCAGCGCCGCAGAGGATGAGAATACGGCGGACACCAGCAAAACAGCAGGGACAGCGGCCGATTCCGGTGAAAACGGGAGCAATGGCATCTATATCGTAGAAAAGGGGGATACACTTGCTATTATCAGCCGGAAAATGTATGGAGATCTGAACCATGTTGATGCGATCTGCAGGATGAACGGCATCACGGACGGGAATCTGATTTATGTTGGACAAAAATTGCTATTGCCATAAAGTCGTGTTATAATCTACAGGAAAAAGAACTGGAAAAACAAGACAGACGATAAGGGGAGTTATATGGCGCAAAAGAAGATTCCGTATCTCAGGATCGTAGAGCCTCCCGAAGATCCGGCGGAAGTAAAAAAGAAGGTAAGAAGATTCCGAAAGCAGAAGATGATCGATATTCTCGCCATCGCCGTACTTGCAGCCCTGGCGGTATGCGGGACGTATCTCCTGCTGAAGAATCAGACATATGACCGGGCACGCAGTGCATCGACCTATAAGAATGATATATCGGATACAAACAGCTACGTGGAGTTCGCGGGAGGGATCGTCCGTTATAACAGGGACGGAGTTGTGTTCCTGAACAGGAAGAATGAGGAGCAGTGGATCCAGTCCACGCAGCTGCAGAATCCCATTATTGAGGTAAAGGATAAGACCTTTGCCGTTGCGGACAGGGGCGGGAACAATATCCTGGTATTCACAGAGGATGGGCTGAAAGGTGAGATCGAGACAACACTGCCCATTGAAAAGATAACAGTTTCGGAGCAGGGGATCGTGAGCGCGATCCTGCGCAATGAAAATTCGCCGCGCATCCTGACATATGACGCGGCGGGGAATATCCTGGTGGAACAGCAGGTGACCATGAGCAGTATGGGATATCCTGTAGCGCTGGCTCTGTCGGATGACGGCAATACGCTGGCCGTATCCTATCTGTATACTGAGGGGACAAGCCTGGGATCAAGAGTCGTCTACTACAATTTCGGCGAGGCAGGGCAGGAGAAAGCAGACAATACGGTCGCGTCGGATGAATACAGCGGAGAGATCGCCGCAGATATTTTCTTTATGGGGAATGACCGGTCTGTGGCAGTGGGAGACAATTCTTTCATTATATACGAAGGCCTGGAGACACCGGAAAAGGTGAAGGAAGTCACCCTCAATCGAGAGATCAGGAGTGTATTCCACTCAGACCGTTATATCGGTTTTATCCTTCTCAACGAAGAAAAATCCGGTTATGAGGTCTCACTGTATGACCGGTCCGGAAATCAGGTGATCCGGAAGCCTGTTTCAGGCGAATATGCCCATGTCAAGATAGATGGGGATGAGATCATCATGTTTGACGGCAGCAGATGCTGCATTATGACAGACACGGGGGTTATGAAATTCCAGGGGAACCTGAATGTGGAGGCATTGGAAATGTTCGGGGCTCCCGGACTGAACAGATACTATGTGATGAGTGTAGATGAATTGAAAGTGATTTATCTTACAAATTAGGAGACGATATGGATAATTGGCTGTTGATAATAGTTGCAACTGTTTTTTTAGTATGTATTGTAGTGGGGTACATAAGAGGCTTCCTGAAATTAGGACTTTCTCTTCTGTCGACTGTGCTGACGATCGTGATCGTGGCGTTCCTCTCTCCCTATGTGGCCGATGCCCTGGCAAAGTACACGCCGGTGGATGATTTCATAGAGGAGCGGTGTGTGGCGGCGTTTATGCCTGAGATATCCCAGGATCAGCTCGCAGATCTCGATCTCAGCGGAACTCCGCTGGAAAATCTTAGTCAGGATCAGCTGCAGAATCTGAATGATCTGGACTGGGATCGTCTGGGGATCAAGGTCCAGGATATTCTGAACGTGATCGGAGAGATTCCGCGGGATATTCAGATCAGCGAGATCGAGAATGCGCCTCTGCCGGAATTTTTAAAGGATCAGCTCATGGATAACAACAATGAAGCATCCTATAATTCTCTCGGGGTGAGCTCTTTCCCACAGTATGTGGCGGCGTTCATATCCGGAATGGTGCTGAATATCCTGTCATTCCTTGTGACTTTCGTGATCGCTGTCATCCTGGTCAAGGCGCTGATGGTCACCGTGAATATCATTGGCGAGCTCCCGGTGCTGGGACTGATCAACCACATCGGCGGCGCCGCGCTGGGTCTGGTGCTGGGCCTGGTCATCGTGTGGATCGGCTTTCTGATCATGACGCTTCTGTATGCGACGGAAGCAGGAAGCGCATGCTTTGCGATGGTGGAGAAGAGCAGTATCCTTACGCTGCTCTATGATACGAACCCTCTGCTGACAAGGCTCCTCGGTCTCTGACAGGCATCATTTCCGCATTACATTTTTGGAGCGGGGCACATCAGTATGGCGGATGCACAGGCGCGCGGCAGCAGGTGGAAACAGCAACATCTGGTAATATTTTATCAAAAATAGCTTGACAGATCCCCCTGAAATATGGTATTTTATAAAAGTTCTAAAAAACATATTTCGGGGGATTAGCTCAGTTGGGAGAGCGCCTGCCTTGCAAGCAGGAGGTCACGAGTTCGACTCTCGTATTCTCCACTTGACAGCATAACATAAGCTGTTGAAAATTAAATATTCCTCCTTAGCTCAGTCGGTAGAGCATTCGGCTGTTAACCGAAGTGTCGTTGGTTCAAGTCCAACAGGGGGAGCTTGAAAAACCTCATGTTACATTTACAGCATGAGGTTTTTCTTTGCGTCCAGGCAGATCAGAGGTCTGCCGTTCGGGTTATTATATAAGAAAAGCAGCAGCCTGAAAAAGCTGCTGTACATTTCTCTTTGAGGATCTTCCCTGAGCGGGAAGATCATTTTATTTTTTCTGATATTTTTCGATCACCATTTTGAGCTGTTCTATCATCTCTTCTTTTGTAAAGAAAAGCCGATCATCCATATTATCACAGAAATCAAAAAACGTAAAAAGAAGACCGGGTTCTTCGATGTCAAGATAAATCAGGTTATGTGTAACAGGTGAGTTCAGCATCAGGTATCCCCGGGTCTGGCTGATGAACAGAAAAAGTTCATTGTCCAGGTTGCCTATATTATTCTTCAGCATGCGGTAGTTACCGGTGCGGCATGCCTGAAGGAGCTGGCGTGCTAAGTTAACTCTGTCCTCCATCTCAGGCCTGTTATATGCGTTGGGAGGATATTCCCCGATCTCACCGGTCTCCATAAAGCGGAGCAGTCCTTCCAGAGAAAAAACCGAACACATGGAGGAAGTATTGCGGTTTTTATTCATATTATTAACATAATCAACAAATCTTTCAATGAAGGCGGAGCGGTTGGGAAGGTCCTGTATGACATATTTGTCAGCAAAATAGGCATCCATAAAAAGCGTCAGGCACGGTGTCATCTGGAAAGAGTATCCCGGCATATTTACATTGACCAGATTCTGTGCGTAGTCCAGCTGATCGAGCAGGTTGTCGATCCGTTTCAGCAGGCAGGATGATTTTTTCAGATAATCATCAAAAATACCGCAGAACATTTCAAGAGATTCCGAAGTGCTGGTAATATAGCCTTTTCTAATATCAGCGGTCAGAAGACATGCGTATTCTGACGTGATGATTATATAAGGAAATAATGTAAAAGAGTCATTTTTAGATGAAATATTATCATAGTAATAAAATGCTTCATAATTACGGATGCTTCCATATAAAGGGAGTATACTCTTCAGACAGTTCAGGTTATAGTCATTCTTTCCATGTGAAAAGTCTGTATTGTTATCAAAGCAGATAATATGGTCTATCAAGACATTGGACTTCCCGATTCCTTCCGATATAAGCAGATCGATCAGGAAACTATAGTCCGGCTGTATGAGCATGCGGATATGCCCTTTTTCTCTTGAAAATTCAAGCGAAAGGATGCGGAGCAGAGCGTTGTTGATTTCTGTCTGTGTGTTCAGAAGGATAATATCGTCTTTTTCCGGAATGACCTCCGCTTTGTAGGCGGCAGCCGGAAAGGAAAGTGTGGGAAGCCGGAATTCTTCAAAAAAGAGTTTTACATTTTTCCTCCGGTAATAATTCTCCGGTCCGATCAGTGTGATCACGTATGCTTCCTGCATTTCTTTCGTTTCGTTGGGAGAGAGCTGCATGAATCTGCACATATTTGCCACCATCTCAATAGAAGTCGGTTTTCTTTTGCCGTTTATGATTTTATACATGTTAGAACGATCCAGACCGCAGTACTGTGCGAGCGGATAGGTCTTAATATTTTTATTGTGTATGTGCTGTGACAGCAATTCAGAAAATTCTGACATAAACTGATTCCCCTTTATATATATTTGTTCCAAGAATATTGATAATTGTTTCACATATATACCCTGTGAAGGTATAAAACGGCGGACATTAGCATTCAAACGAAATAATTATAAGAGATGAAATATAAAAATACTATAAAAATTGTGAAAAAAGTCTGACCACAAAACTTGACACATATTGAGATTTAATAGAGTAAATCATTAAAATACAAATAATGACAAAATTTTACTTTCTTACAGGAGGAGAGAATTATGGGCAAGAAGTTTATTAAACGGCTGCTTGTACTGCTCACGGCAATGTGTCTGATGATAACAATGGCAATGCCGGTACTGGCAGCAGAGGAAGATGGAGAGACATCGACAGTGACAGGGACAACGGAGGATCCAGCAAACGGTATTCTTCAGGTTATGCTGGCGTATGTCGATGATGGAGGGAACAGGACGTATTATACCGGCGGTACCTGCTTTATGATCAACGAAGAATATGTTGTGACAAATAAGCATGTATTCGATCTGGACACAGTGCTCTCAAACGGATTGACTGTCAGAGAGGCAATGAAAAATGATTATGCGCTGGATGCCCTTCCGAAGGATAACGATTCGCATATCAGATTATTTGTATTTGCAAACCGTGATACGAATGTAGAGGCAACCGTGCATGAGAACGCGCAGTCAGATGTGCTTGATTTCGCTGCTCTGAAGCTTTCTGAAAAGATTTACGGAAGACAGCCGCTCGTACTCGGCGACAGCGACACCATCAATCCGCAGGATACAGTTTACGCAATGGGATTCCCGGAGGATTCTGTACAGAACAAGAAATTTAATACAAAAGAAGATGTGTCTATTTCTGACGGTATTATTTCTAAAGTGACTGTAACAGGAAGCGTGGATATCATTGAGCATACGGCAACGCTGAATAATGGAAATTCAGGCGGACCGCTGCTGAATGCGAATAATGAAGTTATCGGAATCAACGAGTTCATTATCGATCAGAAAAATTATTCGATCCAGATCAATGCAATAAAAGAGATCCTTGATACATACGGTATCGCATATTCTACATCGTCAACAGGCGGCGGAGACACTACAGCCGACGAGGGCGATGATGCAGAAAAGGAAGAAGGACCGGATCAGGCACTTGTATCCAGCCTTCAGAGCGAGATCGATAAAGCGAAAGCGATGGATGTATCCGGCTACACAGATGAAAGCGTTCAGGTGCTCAACGATACGATCGGATCAGCCGAGTCTGTTGTGAGCAATCCGGATGCAACAGATGAACAGCTTCAGGCATCCATCAGCGATCTCCAGGCAGCAGTTACCGGTCTGGAAGAAAAGGCAGGAATAAATCCATTCCTGATCGCAGGCATTGCTGCGGTAGTCGTGATCATTATCGTAGTTATCATTGTTATCGTAGTTGTGAACAGCAGCAAGAAAAAGAAGAAAGCAGCAAAGGCAGGCGGCAGCGTATCATCAGTACCGGCAGGCGGACCGGTTCCGCCGTCAGGATATTCCAATGCAGGTGCTTCTACTGTGCCGACAGGATATTCGGCAATGGGAGCAGAACCGGACGGAGCAGGAGAGACTACACTTCTTGATTCCGGAGCAGGAGAGACTACACTGTTAAGCGGAGCGGCAGGCGGCGCTTATCTCATCAGAAAGAAGAACGGCGAAAAGATCGCTATTACTTCTCAGAACTTTGCGATCGGTAAAGAAAGAAGAAGAGTGAACTACTGCATCTCAGACAATACTTCTGTCAGCAGATACCATGCAGTGATCACAAAGAAGGGATCTGACTACTATGTGGCAGACCAGAAATCAAGCAACTTCACATTTGTGAACGGCGTACAGCTCAGCCCGTATCAGGAGACACTGCTGACTGACAAGTCCATATTAAAGCTCTCGGATGAAGAGTTTGAATTTCATTTATCATAATCAGCAGACATTGTGGGGGCAGAGATGGGATTTTTAAGTATTGCACACAGCGATGTAGGAATTAAAAAGAATACAAATCAGGACTCTGTCTTAATTAAAGAGGCAATGACAGACTACGGCGAGGTATTACTTGCCGTAGTCTGTGATGGAATGGGCGGCCTTGCTAAGGGTGAGGTCGCCAGTGCCGCTTTGATTAGGGCTTTTTCAAGTTGGTTTGAAGATAAGTTTCCTGAGATACTTTATGAAAAGAGAAAAGACGGCGCGATAGACCGTATGGAACTGGAAAATGAACTGAACGCACTTGTTATTGATGTCAACCACAGGATCGCGGAACACGGAAAACAGTTTCATGTGGCAATGGGAACAACAGCCGCTCTCCTGATACTTGCGGAGGGCAGATACTATACGATGAATGTAGGAGATTCCAGAGTCTATACGATCGACTCTGAAAAAGTCTCTCAGCTCACGAAGGATCAGACCTTTGTGCAGAAAGAGATCGACCAGGGGAGGATGACCCTTGAAGAAGCAAGAAATCATCCGCAGAGAAATGTGCTGCTCCAGTGCGTGGGAGCAAGCGAGGTGATCATGCCGGAATTTACAAACGGAGAATACACCAGTGATGAAGTGTTCATGATCTGTTCAGACGGTTTCCGACATCTGATTTCAGAGGAGGAGTTCTTCAAACTGATGAACCCCGGAAAACTGAACACAGAAAAAGAGATGCGCGATGCGGCTCTTTACTGTACGGAATTGAATAAGTCACGTCAGGAGAAGGACAATATCTCAGTCATTCTCGTAAAGACGTGTTAGAGGATAAATATATGCTGGAAATAGGATCAATTGTTGACGGTAAATATAAAATATTGAACAAGATCGGGCAGGGCGGCATGAGTGTCGTCTACCTGGCGATGAATGAACGCGCCAATAAACAGTGGGCGATCAAGGAAGTCCGAAAGGACGGAGTGAAAGACTATGAGGTGGTCAAGCAGGGGCTGATCGCCGAGACTGACATCTTGAAAAAACTGAGCCATCCGAACCTGCCCAGTATTATCGATGTTATTGACTGTGAGGATACGTTCCTTATCGTTATGGACTATATCGAGGGAAAGGCGCTTGACTACTGGCTGAAGAAGGAGGGTGCCCAGCCGCAGGAAAAGGTCGTGGAATGGGCGAAACAGATCTGCGACGTGCTGGGATATCTTCATTCCAGAAAACCTCCGATCATATACAGAGATCTTAAGCCTGCCAATGTAATGCTGAAGCCGGACGGAAAGATCATGATCATTGACTTCGGAACAGCAAGAGAGTTCAAAGAGACGAGTATCGAAGATACATCGTGTCTGGGAACGCAGGGGTACGCGGCGCCGGAACAGTACGGAGGCCATGGGCAGACAGATGCAAGAACGGATATCTATACATTGGGAACGACGATGTATCATCTGCTGACCGGGCATAATCCGAGCCTTCCGCCGTATGAGATGTATCCCATCAGACAGTGGAATCCGGCACTGTCATCCGGACTGGAACAGATCGTACTTAAATGTACGCAGAGGAACCCGGCAGACCGGTATCAGTCCTGCGCAGAGCTGATGTATGCGCTGGAGCATTACACGGAGCTGGATACTGAATATAGAAAAAAAGAGAGCTTTAAATGGAGAACTTTTGTGGCGGCATGTGCAGTATCGGTTATCTCTCTTGCCGGCTGCCTGGGCTTCCGGTTCGCGGAAAGTTCTGCGACCAGGAGCAGTTACGATTCCTATCTCAGTTCGGCAGCCACTGCTTCGACGCAGGAAGAACGGGTACAGCTGTATGAAGACGCGATCAAGATCAATCCGAAAGAAGGAGAGGCATATCAGGATCTGCTGCAGCTCTATGTGAATGGCTTGAATGGAGATGAGAATAACTTTTCTCAGGATGAGGCAACAGCGATGACTGCGATCCTGGGATATAAAGGCAGCGGAAATAGAACGAACGAGAGCTACCTGGAGTCGAATAAAGAAGCTTATGACAATTTTGCTTTCCAGATGGGAGTCGCTTATTTCTATTCTTATGAAGGAAACGGAAATAAACAGATGTCTCAGCTCTGGTTCGAGAAAGCGGCAGAGAGCGATACGCTCGATCCGGATAAAGTGGAGATGTCAAAACGGTTTGCAAGAATCGCAGGATATTATGCAGGACTGAACAAGGTCGACCGATCCGGATACAGTTCGGCTTCGTACAGAGATTACTGGGATGACCTGGTCAGTCTTACCGATACAAATCTGGTCACTATCGTTAATCCGGAAACAGCACTCGTGATGTATAACGAGCTTGTGTATCAGATCGGAGAAAATGCGTTGAATTTCAGAAGGGCGGGCGTGACGGAGGATGAGCTCAAAAATGAACTCGCTTCAACAAAGAACCGTCTTGAGACAACACAGTTTGCCTCTGCCAGCGAGAATATGACGGCAGTGAACAATGAGAGCCGGCGAAATATTCTCAACAATATTACCTGGGCGGAAGAGCAGGTCGATATAGCGTTCTCTTCTCAGGATTCATAGACCAGTAAAACAGGAGGGAATTGAAATGCGGGAAGCTGAACAGCTTATCAGTCTGTATCATACAGGATTTATCGTCTGCCTGTGTCTGGCAATCCTGTTCGCGGTTCTGAGTGTTGTAATTTTCTTTGTGTTCGATATACGCGGAGTTTTTGATTTTATGACAGGAAGAGCTGAGAAACGGACGATTCGGAAAATGGAGGAGGAAAACGCCAGGACAGGAAAACTCAGGGAAGAATATCTTGAACCGGGCTCAAGCTCTGATCTGTACCGGACGCCAAGCGGGAGCATACCGCCTGTCATTTATCCGGTAACAGAGCCCGCGAACACAGGCGTGGAGAAGACAGAGAAAATGTATCCGCCGGCGGGTACAGATGCCGGAAGCGAGGAGACTACACTGCTGGCAGAAAATGCGGGAAGTGAAGAGACCACTCTGCTGAACAGCGGAGAGGAAAGCTTCGGGGAAACTGTCCTGCTGACGCCGGAGATGGAACAGGCCATATCTTCATCTGATGAGAAGAAAGAGAAGAAGGATTCTTCAAGAAAGTTCATCATCACGAAGGAGAATATATGGATTCATACGAATGAACTGATCTAGGATAATCCGGATCAGATCAGATAAATTATTAAAGGGGAGATGCTTTCAATGAAATTGATAAGGAAAGGATTTATCGGGGTGCTTGCCGCCTTCATGGTATCGGCCGTGACGCCGCTGCTGATCCCGTTCGCGCTGGATGGCGACGGGAATCTCAACGGAGCGGGGTATGCGGCAGGCGTGATGTTCTGGGCAGGGCTTATCGCAGGATGCGTGGGATATGCGCTGCTGTACAGGAAGGAAAAAGAGAGGATAGAAACCGGCGCAGGAAAAAGAAACCGTCCGTCGGCACTTTACTTTTTCAGTAATCTGCCGGCAAAGGCAGCAGACGGGATTATGATCGTCGGGGTGATAGGGACTGTGTTCTGCGCGGTCAATGTCACAGTCAGTCAGACAGTGGCAGTGATTTTTCTGCTGCTGATGCTTGCGGGCATATATGCACATTTCCTGTTTAACGGGAAATTGTATTCCTATATATGGAACTGTAAACCAACGTATAAAAATGAACAGCTGAAAGAAAAGAAAGGAATGGGAATATGAAAACACAAGGACGAAGCTGGAAAGAAAGGATATGCGCACTGCTGCTGGCGCTTGCGATGGTGCTGACCGGAATGCTGCCGGGGAGCACGGCGACGGCGGAAGCGGCACCGTTTTGGGAACATGTTGATGTGACTTTCCGCGTATTGGATTCTGAAAATCAGGATGCGCTGTTAAGCGATGATGTCACAATTAATGTAAAGGACAGCAGAGGAGAAAATGCAGGGACAGCAGACAAGGCTGAAGAGAATGGTGAATATATAATAGAAAACCTCGATCCTGATGAGGAATATACATACACTGTTACAAAAAAAGGCTATGAGTATGCAGATGCTGCAGCGGAGAGAAAATTCACTCCATCAGAAGATGAAGCAGAAAATGTAATCAATGTCTCCATGAAAATGTCTGAGATTTCGCTGAGTGAAACAGACATACATTTAGTAGTTGGCGAGACAAAACTTATATCTGTAGACAATGCGGTAGCAAATACAAGCTATGAATGGAGTGTTGTCTCAGGCAGTGAGTACGTCAGTGTTGATAATAATGGAAACATAATTGCAAAAGCAGGTGGCCAGGCCGGAGACGACAGTGATAAGACGGCAACGGTTCAAGTGACGATGAAGGACAGGCGAAAGACAGCCTTTGTCAATGTGACTGTATCTAAAGAGGATCCAGGTGCGATTGGGTTGACTGTTAAGGAACTGAGTGGATTAGATCAAACCGAAGTAACATTAACAGCGACTAATCTGCCAAATAGTGAACAGGCGAAAGTCACGTTCAATATTTTAAAAATGGACGGGGAAGGATACACGCTTATAGAAACAATAGGACCGGTGAGTGTAGAGAAGCCTACGATTTCATATCAAAGTGATAACCTTATCGGAGACATATATTTCCAGGCTGTGTTTAGTGGTGATACGAAATATATATCTAAATCAACCAATCCTGTACAAGGAAGTTATACAAAAACACAGGACATTGAAATTGAAGGAGATAAATCATCGACAGTAACCTACGGTGAAGAGGGATGGAACACACCGATTTATATTCAGTTGGATACAGATACGATCAAAGGAAGAGAAATTTTTGCAAGAGCAGAGCTTGATGATTTTGGAGAGATTCCAAATGCCGTTTCCGCAGATGACGTAGCCGAGATTAAAGTAGAGCAAGATAAAGCGAGGATTGAGGTTACTCCGAAAAGTGCAGGTAAGATTAAAATAGTGATTACTGCAGTTCAAGGAGAGACGTGGTACCAAGGTGATCCAACAGAATATATTCTTACGGTAAATCGAAAGACGGTTGGGCTTGAAAATGTCACTTGGGATCCAGTTGAAAAAGTATATGATAACTCTACAGAAATTCAGCTTACGGGAACTGTAAATGGAACTAATGAAAGAATTACAATAGATAAGCAATTTGCTAATACAAGTGTAGCAGATGTGGTAACTGATAATGAAAATAATCCGGTGAACCAGGATGTTACAATTTCAAATGGCGTGTATTATGCAACAGTTGAGAATGGTACAGCTAATACACAGCTTGAAGTTGGGAATTCTGAACATCCTGCCAATACTGTTGAAGATGTAGCGAAGATAAATTACAGACCGCTTTATTTGAAGGCAGGCAATGCAGAATTTGAATATGGGCAGAATATGAAAACGGCTGTCGAGAATAGTTCTGGTTTGATTACATTGTTGAATGGCAATGGAGCGGTTACGCCAGGAGATAAGGATACAGGGCTTGTTGTTTCCGATAAACAACCGGCGCTACCGGGGGCGACAATTACAGGAACTGATGAAAGACTGTATGTTGGTGATCATGAGGTGATAGTTCCAGCGCTAACAGGTGACAATACGATCAGTGGGAATTATAAGTTTTTCTTCACTGATGGCAACACGGGCATATTAAAAGTTACCCCGCAGCAGAATATAACATTTGACATGATAAAGGAAAGTATCGTTCTTAGTGATGTGAATGCAGCTGGAATTTATGGTGTCACTAATGGGGATTCTTTGGACAAAGTTTTTGTAAGTATCGGTGGTAATGATGAGGCTGACGTTGATCAGACCGCATCGTATTTGAAGCTGGCGATGAAGGCTGATGCAGAAACCGGACTTGACGATTATTACGATTGTGTATACATCGCGATTGGGGATGGACAGCCGGTAAATGCAACAAATGGAATTAGTTTGGATGAACTTGAGTCACTTATAAACGGAGAAACAGAAGACCCGTTGGTTGATGATATAAAAATCTATCTTGAGAGAAGTGATCACGAAGATACTACTACAGACAAAAACGTTTGTGCGGAAAAATGGATGTATATTGATAATGAAGCACCAGAAGCAAAGATTGATAACTTCCATATGACAGCCTTTTCTAAGATGCAAAATGCCGTGACTTTTGGACTTTTCCGTAACGGCGTTTATTACGCAGATATTACTATTAAGGATCAGGGAAGCGGTGTTGTTGATGCTGAGAAAAAGCCCCAGCAGTATTATGTAAAAGAGTTGGGCAGTGGGATCACAGATGAGGATCTTACACAGAAAAAAATTGAAGAAATGATTGACTCCATTGATCAAGCTACTGACCCGGGAGAAACATGGAAAAATCTAACGCTTTCAGAAAAAGGAGAGGCAGTGATTCCCGTAGGTGCGGCAGAAAGCGCAGAAGCAGCGGAGAATAATTATCTGATTTTTATCAAGACGATTGATAATGTAGGAAACTGCGATGTATATGTATCGAATGGAATCGTTATCGAAAGGCAGAGTCCGAGTATCGGATGTGAATTTTCCACTAAAAATCAAGAATTTATCACTTCCGAAGGTATTATGGGCTATAGTGGAGATGTGGAATATGAACTGACGATTACAGATCCGAAAGATTATTTTTCAGGTATTGATAAGATTGAAGTTACTGTAAAACAGGATAATCAGACTGTCAAAGGAAGTGGTGAAATTGAAGAATTAACAGATACTGAGTATGAAAATTCGTTTTTCTATGATGCACAGGATAAGAAGCCGGAAGATGAGAAAGGATATACATACGAGGAACTAAAAGCGAACGCGAACCTTAACGACACAAAACAGGTGATTAAAGGAGTTATCCGGGAAGAAGATATTACCTCTAATGATGTTGTGCTGGTAGTGAAAGCGACAGATAGAGCAGGTAATGAATTACAAGAGGTTACTCAAAGATTGTTCATTGATAAAGATAAGCCGGAAATCACAGTAGAATTCGATAAAACGAATGCAGAGACAGAAGACCAACTGCCCGTAACGGAATATTATCAGGACAGTCGAACAATGACAATTTCTTATGAGGAAAGAAATCTTGGCTTTACTACGCCGGAAGCGTTAGATGAATTTGAACTTTCAGATGTCCCGAAAGAAAATATTTGGTTCGATTTTAAATTGAACGCCCCCGATAATGGTGAATATAGCCAGTATTCTCTTGCAGAACTTGCCGCTTTGAAAGATGAATCGGGGAACGCCATGGTTGAAGTAAGACTGGTGAGTGACTCGCAGCAAGGAGAGCCGGAGACTCAGCATAAAGATACGAGAAAAGTTACATTTGAACTCAAATTTGTGGGCCAGAGTGAATATACAATTATCCCGCATTGTTCAGATACATTAGGATTTGGAGCGGATGATACTGAAGCGGAATATTTTGTTGTAGATACTGAAGATCCACAGATTACAGAGGTGTCATATAGTTGCTTTGACCCGGAAAGTGGTGCCTATGTTCCATTTGATCCGTCAGAAGCAAAGAATACGACAATACGTGTTTCAGTGAAAGTGGAAGAACACTTTTTCAAACTTGATGGTGAGAATTTTGTACCGGGACAGATTGGAGTCACACTGCAGGCGGATGATCTCGCAGAAAATGATGTAAATAATGCAGAGGATTATCAAGAATTTTATCAGAATCTGCTCAATGATCCATCAAATTGGTCGACGACCGATAAGAAGGATGAATGGAAGATATGTTTAGATTTTGCGAACGATGCGAATTATACGTTTGATTTTACCTACAAAGATTTGGCGGGCAGGGCTGATTCAATAGACCAGCAAACGTTTACCTATGATAATACTGCCCCAAACGAAGGTGATATTGAGGTAACTGACGGAACTAATACATGGATTTATAAGTTCCTTAATTCAATTACCTTTGGTTTCTTCGATAAATTCAGCAACAGAAACATGACAGTTTTCATGAAAGGCTATGATGTTACATCTGGCGTTGTAAAAACTGAGCATTATGATTCAGAGCAGAAAATGAGTTTGGAAGCATTAGACAGTTTGTCATCTTGGACGCCGTACAGTGAAGGCGGTTATGAGATTGCTCCAGATAAACAGTTTATACCTTACATGAAAGTGACAGATCGTGCCGGAAATGTATCTTATTTCAGTACAGAATCTGGATTTGTAGCAGATATGACAGGTCCTTCTATTAATTTGGAATGTACGAACCTGAATGCGGCACGTAATGGTATTTTTAATCCATCCGCCGGAACGGTGAAATTCAGGGTAACTGCTCAAGATGTGGAAACAGAGACATATTCCGGAATCAAGGAGATTTGGTATGAGGTCCATGCAGAAGGAAATGCAAGTGGTTCTATTGAAAGAGTAACTGTGTTTAACGCAGAAGAGTCGGGCGAGGAAGCGCAGAGACAGAATAAGACAGAGCGTACATGTAATTTTGAAGTGCCGATTGATGCTCGTTTTAACAGCAATACGGTAATTGTTACAGCTCATGCAGTAGATTTGGCCGGAAATGAAGTTACAGATTCAGAGACGGTAAGTATTGATATTACCGCTCCGACCATCCAGGTAACCTACGATCTGAACAGTCCGCTCAACGAGCGTTACTACAATGCGACTAGAACGGCAACTGTCACAGTAAAAGAGCGTAACTTCGACGAGTCGGCAATGCGGTTCAATATTACGAACACAGACGGCACGATGCCTTCCATCAGCGGTTGGTCGCATAGTGCAGCCCAGGGAGTTTCTGATGAGACGATACATACATGCTATGTGACATTTGCTGCAGATGGTGATTATACATTTGCAGTGAATACAACAGATCTCGCAGGCAATGATTCAGAAACAGTAACAACGCCTGACTTCACGATCGACCAGACCGATCCGACGATCCAGGTATCCTATGACAACAACAGCGATGCAGAGAACGGATACTTTAACGCTGAGAGAACAGCGACGATCACGGTGACAGAGCATAACTTTAATGCGGCTGAGGTCAATGCAGCTATAACGGCAAGGCTTCAGGGAACCGGAGTGTCGGCGCCGGGACTTGGCTCATGGAGTACGAGGGGCGATGTTCATACAACGACAGTGAACTTCTCGGCTGACGCGGATTATACGTTTGATATTGACTACACAGACCTTGCAGGCAATGCGGCGGCGGATTATCAGGGAGATACATTTACGATCGACCAGACAGTGCCGGAGGTTGAGTTCTTTGATATCGTAGATAAGTCTGCGAATAAAGATCTGGTAGCGCCGGGCGTGACATACAGCGACATCAACTACTCTGAAAGTGGAGTGAAGATTACGCTAAAGGGTGCAAAGCCAGAACATGATGAGAAAGAGCTCACCGGAACCCGAACAGATATTGCAAATGGTGAGAGCATCAAGATGGATGACTTCGCACATACGAAAGCAAACGATGACCTTTATACACTGACAGCGGCTATTACTGACAAGGCGGGCAATGTGACGGAACAGTCCGTAACATTCTCTGTTAACAGATTCGGTTCGGTCTATGTATTCTCTGATGCGACTGAAAAGCTGCTGGATGACTACTATGCAAAAGAGGAACAGGATCTTGTCGTGACAGAGATCAATGTAGATACGCTGGTCAACAATGGAATTTCCTACGGGCGTGACGGAGAGCTGGTGAACCTGGAGAAGGGCAGCGATTACACGGTAAAAGAAAGCGGATCGGACGTATCCTGGAAGGAATATCAGTATACGATCGACAAGAAGAACTTTGAAGAAGAAGGACACTATACAGTAACCATCGATTCAGAGGACCGCGCGACAAACGTACAGAATAATAAGGTGAAAGACAGCGATATCGAGTTCGTTATCGACAAGACGGCTCCGTCAGTAGTTATTACAGGCGTGGAGAACGGCGAACAGTACCGTGCGGACAGCCGCGATATGACGGTCAATGTAGCAGATAATATGGCGATGGGGACGGTGGATATCTACCTCGGGGACGGCATTACTCCGGACAAGAGCTATAAGGCATCTGAGATCGAGCGGACCGGCGGCGCGCTGACCTATACGATCGGCAATGCCGATGAGTTCCAGGATGTCCGTGCAGTTGCGAGAGACGCTGCCGGAAATGAGGCGGAGACAGAAGGCGTCAGCGTTCTTGTAACCTCCAACCTGCTGATCCAGTATGTGAATAACACACCGCTTCTTGTGGGATCGATCATCGTAATTCTGTTGATCGCAGGAGGCGCCTGCTGGTATTTCCTGATTTTCAAAAAGAAAAAGAATGAGCAGGCAAAATAAAAATTAACTTAGAAGAAAGGAAGTCAAGCTGTCTGAATAGGAATATTTGGGCAGCTTGCTTTGCAATTGTTACTGTGAATAGTAACATGCAACTGGGAGAAGAGAAGTATGCTGCAGAACGGAGATGTTATTGACGGTATCTATCAGATTGTCCGGGAAATCGGAAAAGGCGGGACGGGAGTTATTTATCTCGGCTACCATCTGCGTCTTCAGAAGCAGGTGATCATCAAGCGGGTCAAGGACAATGTTGCCGGTAGGATGAATGTGAGGGCGGAAGCGGATATTCTGAAACGGCTGCATCATACCTATCTGCCGCAGGTTTACGATTTCCTGGTCGTGGGTTCCGGGATCTATACGGTGATGGATTACATCCCGGGACATGATCTGCAGTTTTATCTGGATAACGGATATCAATTCCCTGAGAGTACCATTCGGCTGTGGATGGCGGAGCTGTGCGACGTCCTGGATTATCTTCACACGCAGAATCCGAGGATCCTGCACAGCGATATTAAGCCGGCTAATATCATGATCACTCCGGAGGGGCATGTATGCCTGATCGATTTTAATGTTTCTCTGGATGGAGAGACGTCCAAAGAACTGCAGGGGATCAGCGTGAATTATGCTGCCCCGGAGCAGTACAGGTACGCGATGGACAAGATGTACAAGGGAAGCAGCAGTGTTGAACTGGACGGCAGAATGGATATTTACAGTCTTGGAGCAGTCTTCTACCGGCTGATGACAGGATATTATTCAGATCCGGAGAAGGGGGCGCCGTATCCGATCACGCAGATGGATATCCCGTACAGCGCCGGCCTGAAAGCTGTTGTCGCAAAAGCAATAGAAGTGCTTCCGAACAGAAGATTTTCGTCCGCCCGGCGTATGGGAGAGGCTCTCCGGAATACAGAGAAGATGGACCCGGAATACAGGAAGTTTTCCTGGATGCAGATCCTGAGCGGGTTCGCCGGAGGAATCCTGGCGGTAGCAGGCGTCCTTCTGATCTATACGGGAGTGGGGATCTGTCAGCAAGATTCCTGGAAGGAATCCTACCGGTCGCTCTACGAGGCGACGGAGGCGGGAGATGAGACCAGGATCGTGACGGAAGGTACGGCGATGCTCAATGATTTTCTCCTGAAAGGCTATATGAAGAGCCATCCGGAAGAGAAGGCGGAAGTGCTCCACGCGGTTGGGGACAGCTATTACCGGCAGGAGCAGTATGCGTCGGCAGCGCAGTATTATAAGGAAGCGCTGGATTCGGATGAGGATGAGAGCAGTTATCTGCGGGATTACCTTGTGGCGTCGGCGCGGGGCGGAAGCTATGTGGATGCGCAGGCAGCAGCGGCGCAGTATCCGTCAGCACGGCTTGGAGATGCCGAACTCCGGCTGATCGAGGCGGAGGGCGATTATGCAAGAGGTGATTACGCAGGCGCCTTTTCCGGCGCGCAGGAAGCGCTCGGGACGGCTTCCGACAGAGAACTGGAAGCAGATCTGTACGGGCTTATGGCGGATGCGGCGGCCGGAGAAGAAGACTATGAGAGGGCGGCAGAAGCTGCCGTGCAGGCGGCGCAGACAGATGACAGCGCCGAGCTGCTGAGAAAGGCGGGGAGCATGGCCTTTGACGCGGGCAATGAGGCGTCTGCGGATACGGTAAAAAGATCCTGGTATGAGAAGTCTCTCTCATACTATGAGAGGCTCTGCGCAAGGGATGATCCGTCCTATGAGGACTGCCTGAACCGGGCGCTGGCGCTCCGCGCTCTGGGCAGATATGGAGAGAGCCGGAGCCGTCTTCAGGAGATGCGGAGCAAGTATCCGGAGGATTACAGAGTGCTGATGTGGATCTGTTATGACATTCTGGATGAGGCTGCTTCGGAAGGAGATTACAGTGACGTGGAGAGTGATCTCGGGTTCGTCTACGACTCCTGCAGGCACATCTATGACAGGCAGGGAGCAGAAGATGAGGATATGGAGAGACTGATCGGGATCGTAGAAGGATTGGAGTGAGAGCAGAATGGGAATCGTATTGATCGCAGCGGGTGTTCTGCTGATCCTGCTGGCAGCAGGCGGATTTGCCGCAGCTTATCGCATGCTGAGCCGGAAGAAGCAGGAGATAAAAGATGAGATCGCGAAGATCGGCGGATAGAGGAGGAAAAGAGAATGGGAGAGAAACAGTCGAAGAGAAAAATGTGGATCGTTATCGGCGTCGGGGCGCTGCTCCTTGTGATCGCCGCAGCGGCGGGAATCTTGGCAGTGAGCCATATGATGAGCAGGCAGTCCTACAGCGAGTCGATCAAAACAGCGGAAAAGTATGTGCAGGAAGGAAACTTTGAGCAGGCGATAGTATCTTACCAAAATGCTATAGAAGAAATGCCGGAGGAGGAAGACGGATATATGGGGCTTGCCGACGTCTATCTGCAGCAGGATGAGACGTCTTCTGCTAAAGTCATCCTGAAGAAGGGATATCTTATCACGGATTCTCCGAAGATCCGCTACATGCTTGATGGAATTGAGGACGGTACATATCAGGTCAGGCTGATCGGAGATCCCAAGCCGGAAAAAGAGACGATGGAATACAAAGGAGAGTTCGGCTGGAATGTCTCTTTCCTTCAGCAGCTTCAGAATTTCAGCTACCAGGATTTCCAGACAGAGTACGGAAGCTCTCCGGATATCGTCGAGGTGTCGAAGGGAGAACTTGAGGTCGTTCACCCGGATCTTGCCGCGACTTGCTACTATTCCAATACGGCTGAACATGACGACATCGTGGATGTGAACAAAGACCGTCCGGACGAGTCGGGAATGCCGGAAAAGGTTACTCTGGACTCACTGTCCCTGCTTTTTAATAATTTCTCAGGCTCTGTAACTCTGGACAAGCTGCAGAAGCTTTCCAGTACAAAGGTGGAGCCGGTCAAGACGAAAGAGCGCACTTATGTCGAACTGACGACAGGAAGCCTGGAAATCTATATAGAGACAGATGAGGCGGGAAATATTGTTTCGGGTGATGCGTGGAATGAGATCATTCTCACGGATGCCAATAAATACAGAGAGAAGAAAGGAATAGTGTCAGGAGTCGTGATCGACGCAGTGAGCGGAGAGGGAGTCCCGGGCGCAAAGGTTGAGTTTACCGCACGGCAGGATGCTTCCCATTCTGACAGCGTATTGACCGGAAGCGACGGTGCGTTCAGTCTGGAGCTGGATGCGGATCAATATGATGTGACAGTTACTATTGACGGGTATCTTGAGGAAGAGTTCGAGCTTGAAGTAGAAGAGAATAAGAACTACAGCGGCGAACAGTTCGTCATCTCTCCGGCGCTGGCAGAAGGAACGGCGCGTATCGTCCTTGAATGGGGATCAGAACCGAGGGATCTGGATTCCTATCTGAGAGGCAGAACAGATGAAGGAGACAGTGTTTTTGTCAATTACAGAAATAAACGAAGTACCGCCGGAGGAGAGACAATAGCAGAGCTTGATGTTGACGATAGATCCGGGTATGGTCCGGAGACGATCACACTCTATGATCTGAATGGTGTTTACACATTTACAGTTGTTGATTTTTTGGCTACAGGAAGATTTCAGGACTATGGAGCTACGGTAAAGGTCTATCTGCCGGGGCAGAGCCAGCCGGAGGTCATTACGATGGATCCGAATGCGGGAGTCAACATTGTATGGGAGGTATTCGAGATCGATCATGGAGAACTGAATATCTTGAACCGGGCCCCGGCGAACGAAAATCTCGGTCATGATTCAAAGTAAAAATTAAGAAGGATACAGGGCATAACAATGGAAAGACATGATGAGAACAGAGCATATACAGAACTGAAATGCGGAGATAACATTTCATACATACTGAACGATAACAGCATATTCCTGACAACAGAGTACAAGGTGCTTCAGAGTCAGACGGGGGGATGCTTCCTGCGCAGCATGAAAATGACATATAACGGGAAGATACAGCTGTACTATATGACAGACTCATGCAGGCCGCTTTCCGCCCTGCTTCCTATTCTGTCCGCAGACAGATTTCTGGCGGTGGCGTCAAGCCTTCTGTCTGCGGTCGAGGAAGTGAAGAACAATGGATTCCTCTCGTGCAAAAATGTTGAACTGTCCTGCGATCGGATCTATGTTGACATGAATACCAGTAAAGTCAGGCTCATCTACCTGCCGGTCAGTGTCCCGGTATTTCAGGATGAGGATGCGTTTGAGACAGAGCTGCGGGCTGAGCTTCTCAGGGAAGTGAATCAGAGAGAGGACAGAACGCTCCCGGAGCTGGAAAGACTGGCTGAAAATCTTTCGGATGGGACCCTCTCGCTGGAGAACCTCGGGCGTGTGATGAGAGGGGAGTCGGTCAGTCCGAGGAAGGAGTCGGAGCCGCCGCAGCACACCGGCGCCGGGATGCTGTACCTGGTGGCGATGAACGCTCCCGTGAGGGCAGAGGTCAAGGTGACAAAGGATGAATTTGTAATCGGAAAGAATCCGTCCGCAGTTGACGCCGCGCTGACATTCAGCAGGATGATCAGCCGGGTTCACTGCAAGATCAGCCGAGGCGGCAGCGGGTATACTGTCACGGATCTGAACAGTTCGAACGGGACGTATGTTAATCAGCAGCGCCTTGCTCCGCAAAGCCCCTGTCCTGTGAAAAATGGCGACGTGATCCGGATCGCATCGACAGATTTTCAGGTGATCATCAGATAAGGAGAATACAGCAGTGGCGAAACCGAGAATTATCATAGCAGATACAGACATTAATTATATCATTCCCCTTCAGGCGAAATTTGCAGAGGAATATCCGAATGAGACGGATCTTGAGATCATAACGGATGCAGATTATTTTGCAAAGCTTTTCTCCACCCCGCAGAAGGCAGATATCCTGATCGTGTCGGACCAGCTTTACAGCGGAAAGCTCCGACGTCACGATATAGGACGGCTTTTTGTCATGATGGAGAAATACGAAGAAGGAATGACGGACGAGCTGTCGATCAACCGTCTCTTCAAATATACTAGCATCCGGGAGATTTTTACCGAGATCGTCGGAAAAAGCTCAGAGATATTGAACGTCAGCACCCACAGGAAAAAAATGTGTCAGATCATCCTGGTCTGCTCTGCGGCAGGCGGCGTCGGAAAGACGACAGTGGCGCTGGGACTTGCCGGATGTCTGACTGGAAATTATAAAAAGGTGCTCTACATAGATGCAGAGCGGATGCAGGTATTTCAGCATCATTTAAATAACAGGGGGCCTGTCTCGGCCCCGGATGTATATATGAAGCTTGCTGATCCGAAGGATTCGGTCTATCAGGAGATCAGGCATGTGATCCGCAGGGAGAAGTTCAGTTATCTGCCGCCCTTTAAAGCGCCGCTCATGTCTCTGGGGCTGCAGTATTCAGTCTATGGGAGAATCGCAGAGTCGGCAAAGAAAACGGAAGAATATGATTTTATTATCATTGACACAGACTCTGTGTTTGACGAGGAGAAGGCGCGGCTTCTCGGGAAAGCGGATAAAGTAGTGGTCGTGACGAGACAGACGAAGGACTCTGTATTTGCTACCGAGACACTTGTGTCCAACATCAACGGCGTGAGCAGCGAAAAGTATTTCTTCATCTGCAATGATTTCCGGAAAGACGAAGAAAACTTCCTTACATCGCCGGAGATACCGGTGCGGTTCCATGTAAACGAATATATCGATCATTTTTCCCAGGGAGGAAATTTTACCCTGGAAGAGCTTGCACATAATATGGGAATACAGAAAACGGCTTTTCTGGTCATGTAGCAGTGAGGTGAGAGGATGGAAAAAGAAACAGCAGTGATCATATTTAATATCATTCAGAGAGAATTTTCGGCGGATCTGGAAGTCCCTCTGGAAATTACGGCAAATGAGCTCGTACTGGCGCTGAACACGGCGTACGGCCTGGGAATCGACACGACGGATATCAAGAACTGTTACCTGAAATCAGAGAATCCAATCGCGCTCCTTCGGGGGAACAAGACACTGAAGGAATTTGGGATCAGAAACGGCAGTATCGTCAACTTTACAGAATAGGAGAGGCGGGGAATGGAAAACAGATATAAGATTATTATTTCCAACAAAAATCTCTATAAAGAGATCGAGCTGGCAGACGACGCCGGCGAGCTGAAGGTCGGGACGGGGATCGACTGCGGAGCGCGTCTGCACAGAGATCTTTTCTTCGGGCAGATCGAGCTTACGTTTATAAAGATGAACGGGAAATGGTCCCTGATCTGCTCGGACAACCTTTACCTCTCCTTCGGGGATGTGCGCAAACTGATGACGGCGGAGTTGGAGCACGGGGATATCCTGGAAGTGAAATACCAGGAATCGGACAACCTGGCGTTCCGGCTGGAATTTCTGATCGATTTCGACAGCGGGGAGAAGAAATATGAGCGCGTCATCGAGCTGGGGCAGACGCAGTCGCTGCGTATCGGAAGCGGCGGGGGATGTCAGATCAGCCTGAACAGCCAGTATACGGGGAGTGAATCCATGGTGCTTACCCGGCAGGGCAGCTCGCTCCTTCTGCAGATTGAGAGAACCAGGTACGGCGTGTACCATAACGGGAAGAAGGCAGAGATGCGGGAAGAGATCAAGAACGGGGATTTCTTTTCTGTCTCGGATTTTTCCTTCTATTATAAGAACGGGAAGCTGAGAACAGAGATCCGGGGTGATATGACTGTCACGGGACTGGTGTCGCGGGATCTGCCGGGGCATAAGAGCTACCCCGGATTCAGCCGGAATACAAGGCTTAAGACCGTCGTCTGCGAGGACGAGATCGAGATCCTTGATCCGCCGGAAAAGCCGCAGAAGCCGAAGAATAATCTGTTCATGAGGCTGTTCCCGTCCATGGGAATCCTGGTGGCGGCGGGCGCGATGGCGTTCCTCGGAGGAACGATGATCATCTTCTCACTGATCTCCGGTGTGATTGCCATCATAACCGCAGTTATGGGAGTGATGGAAGGGAAGAAAGACTACAAAGAGGGATGCGAGAACCGGATCGTCAAATATAACGCGTATATTGAGAAGAAAAAGGCGGAGATCGAGCAGTGCCGTCTGGAAGAACAGAGAACTCTGGAGGAGATCTATATCGCCCAGGAGACGGAGAAGAAAAGGCTGGAGAGCTTTTCGCCGGATCTGTTCGACCGTGTTCCGGAGGACGAAGATTTCCTCTGCATCCGCCTCGGGAGCGGCGCTGTGGAATCCAGGCGTCCGGTGAAGTATAAGAAGCAGGAGAGGCTGGAGATCGAGGACGAGCTGCAGCTGATGCCGGAACAGATCTGTGAGGCATATAAATATGTACAGAATGTTCCTGTCGTATGCGACCTGAAGGCAGTGAATGCCTTAGGGATCACGGGTCCGGAACAGTATCGGTTTGAAATCTTCAAAAATATGATCGTGGATCTTGTCACACGTCAGTATTTCACAGACGTCAGGATGTTCTTTGTTGTGGAGGAGCAGCATAAGGACCGGATACACTGGCTGCGCTTCCTGCCCGGAGCATACTGCGCGCAGACAGACACGAGGGCGATCGTAAGCGATGATGAGAGCAAGAACCTGATCTTTGAATATCTGTATAAGGAACTGTCCGCAAGGGAGCAGGAGAAGTCCTATGAGAATCATATTATCGTATTTTTCTATGATGAGTATGGCTTCAAGAAGCATCCGGTGTCGCGGTTTGTAGAGAAGGCGAAGGATCTGGGCGTCACGTTTGTATTTTTCGGAAACGACCGCTCGGAGATCCCGGTGGGATGCGCGGCGCTGGTGAATATTCTGGATTCTCAGCAGGGAGTCCTGATCAGCGCGGAGGACCGCTCGCAGACGCATGGATTCGCCTACCCGCATATCAGTGACAGGGCGGCGAAGAGAGTCGTGGACATCCTTGCCCCGGTCTATACGGAAGAAATCTCGCTGGAAGGTTCTCTGACACGGAATATCAGTATGTTCGAGATGCTGCACATTCTTTCGGTGGACGACCTTGAGCTGGATCAGCGCTGGAAGCGCTCGCAGGTATTCCGCTCCATGGCGGCGCTGATCGGCGTATCGAAGACGGGGATCGTGGAGCTGGATCTCCACGACAAGGCGCACGGACCGCACGGACTGGTGGCAGGAACGACGGGATCCGGAAAATCTGAGATCCTTCAGACCTATATCCTGTCCATGGCGACGCTGTTCCATCCATATGAAGTCGGGTTTGTGATCATCGACTTCAAGGGCGGCGGCATGGTGAATCAGTTCGAGGACCTGCCCCATCTGCTGGGAGCGATCACGAATATAGACGGGAAGGCGATCAACCGTTCGCTGAAGTCGATCAAGGCAGAACTGCAGAAGCGTCAGCGGCTGTTTGCAGACGCCGATGTGAACCATATTGACAAGTACATTAAGAAATATAAAGCCGGTGAAGTGGAAGTGCCCCTTCCTCATCTGATTATCATCGTGGACGAATTCGCAGAGCTGAAGGCGGAGCAGCCTGAATTTATGAAAGAGCTGATCTCAGCAGCCCGTATCGGGCGAAGCCTGGGTGTACACCTGATCCTGGCGACACAGAAGCCTGCCGGACAGGTCAACGAGCAGATCTGGAGTAACTCCCGGTTCAAACTCTGCCTGAAGGTGCAGAGCAAAGAGGACAGCAACGAGGTGCTCAAATCTCCTCTGGCAGCGGAGATCAAGGAGCCAGGCCGCGCCTATCTGCAGGTCGGCAATAATGAGATCTTCGAGCTGTTCCAGTCCGCGTACAGCGGCTCGCCCGCAGCGGCGGAGGATGGCAGCGTCAGGGAGTTTGCGATATACAGCGTTCCTGATGCGGGAAGGAAGACACCGGTCTTCGTGCAGAAGAAAGAAAAGAGTGAAAACGAGACTTTGACTCAGCTGGACGCGATCGTGGAGTATGTGGCTGAGTACTGCCATAAGAAGCATCTGGAAAAACTGCCGGATATCTGTCTCCCGGCGCTTGCGGAGCAGATCGACTTTGTCCTTCAGGAGCAGAGCGCGGGCGCAGCGGATGGATTCTATGTGGATCTGGGTATCTATGATGATCCGGATAATCAGTATCAGGGCGTCTACTCCGTGGATCTCGGTACAAGGAATCTCATGATCATCGGATCAGCGCAGACCGGAAAGACGAATATTCTTCAGAATATCATCCGGAGCCTGTCTTCGAGATATACGCCGGATGAAGTGAATATTTATATCCTGGATTTTGCCTCCAGGGTACTGAAGATCTTCGACGGTTTGAGCCATGTGGGAGGCGTTGTCTGTGCTTCGGAGGATGAGAAGCTGAAGAATCTGTTCAAGCTTCTGCGCACAGAGATGGAGGAGCGCAAAGAGCGGCTGATCTCAGTCGGAGTCAGCTCGTTCGCAGCATACAGGGAAGCAGGAAGGAAGGATCTTCCGCAGATCGTGCTCATCATTGACAACCTGACAGCGCTCAAAGAGCTGTACTTCCAGGATGACGATGAACTGCTGAACCTCTGCAGGGAAGGCATTTCGGTCGGCATCAGCATTGTGATAGCGAATGCACAGACGGCAGGGATCGGATATAAGTATCTGTCCAATTTCTCCGCGAGGATCGCCACATTCTGCAATGATTCGAATGAGTACAGCTCTCTGTTCGAACACTGCAGCCAGCGGCTCGACAACATACCGGGGAGATGCCTGGTGGAGATCGAGAAGGAACATCTGGAGTGCCAGTGCTACCTGGCATTCTCCGGAGAGAAGGAATATGAGAGAGCAGATCAGATCAGAGAATACATTGCCCGGACCAATGTGGCGAGCCGGGATATGGCGGCGCGCAGGATACCGCTGATCCCCGCAGTTCTGAACGAACAGTATATGAAGGAAGAATTCCGGGGAATGATGAAGAAGAGATTTTCGATCGTTGCAGGCCTGGATTACGACACGGTCATGCCGTACTCCATGGATCTTGCCTCGGTCGGCGTCCTGGCGGTCGCCGGAAGAGAGGGAGCAGGACGGCACAACTGGATCCGGTATACAGTCAATATGCTTGAGGCTATGTATCCGGGACAGAGCAGGGTCTATATCTCGGACAGCATAGGGAAGCGGCTGGCGCCGCTGAAGGAATACGGCAATACCTGCGGATACGGCATCCTTACAGACGATGCGGCCCGTTTTATCAAGGAGATCGAAGCGCAGCTGAAAGAGCGGTATGACGCCCTGGCTGCAGGCGACGACACAGTGCTTGCCGCTGCTCCGCTGCTCCTGCTCATCATCGATAACTACGATGCGGCCGCAGCAGTCTGCAGCGACCGTGAGGCGATGGAGGCTTATAAGAATGTGACCGGGCGCTACAAGAACCTGAATGTCTGTATCATCGTTTCGGCGCTGGAGAATGCGGCGATACCGTACAGTGCCCCTGAGATCTTTAAGAACATCAGGGATCAGCATCAGATGATGTATTTTGACGATATTTCTAATATGAAGATTTATGATATGCCGCTTGCAGTGGCGAGAAAATTCAAGAAGCCGATCGAGACAGGAGACGGCTACTACATACGGGACAATGAGTGCGTGAAGCTCAAGACCGCACTCTGCGTCCGGGAATAACAGGTATATACCCGGGAAACCGGATATATAAATAAATTTCCAAGGAGGAAGAAACCTATGGCAAATCAAATCAGAATCACCCCGGATCAGATGAGGGAGAGAGCAAACCAGTACCGCAATGAGGCGGATACTGTGAACGGAGTCATCACAAAGATGGATTCTCTGCTCCAGACGCTGCAGAGTGAGTGGGAAGGCGCTGCAAGCGAGTCCTACGCAGCACGCTATCAGGAACTGAAACCGGGATTCCAGAAAGCGGAAGAGCTTATCCGTGAGATCGCACAGGCTCTTGACTCTACGGCAAAGATCGTGGAAGAGACAGATGCGAGCATCGCAAGCCAGTTCAGAGCTTAAGCGGCGAAGAACGGCAGTTTTGCCAGAAGGGCTCCGGGGCGCGTCAGCGCCCCGGGGAATACCTCAGAATGAGAAAAGAAGATAACTGACACAGTTCAGATAAAAATACAGTCCAGATGAAATGAGAAAGGAAATGCATAATGGAAGGAAAAGAGAAGATAGATTATCTCCCGCTCGGGAGCATCGTAATCTTAAAAGGCGGAGTCCAGAAAGTCGTAATCATCGCGAGAGGGCTTGTCACGGCGGTAACCGTGCCGGCAGGATTTTTCGACTATGGCGGATGCCTCTATCCACAGGGAATCATTGGGGATCAGATCATGTATTTTAACCATGAGGATATCGCAAAGGTAGTCTTCGAGGGATATACGGACGACGATGATAAGATGATGGTTGATAATATCAATGAGTGGTACCGCAATTCTGATTTTGACCGCGTGAATGTGATCGAGTGGAATAAAAAGAGGAGGGGCGAAAGTGGGGACGTCAAGTGAGGAGCAGAGACGGCAGCGGGAACTCCAGAATGCCAGAAGCCAGAAGTCAGGCTATGAGAGGGAACGGGAAAGCAAGGAGAGTACATGCAGGCAGAACAGGGAGAAGATTTCCCGCCTGAAGACAGTGAAATCAAACCTGGAGACGCAGAAAGCAGTCGCAAAGGGAAGGTATCAGTCCCTGAAGGATTATGCCCAGAACGGCTCGCAGTTTACAGAGTGGACCGGGGATAAAAGTACAAAGACGGCGAACGAATTCAACAGCACGATCGTGCCCGGCTACGATACCTATGTAGACCGGATCGACGAGATCCTGGACGCGGTGTGCGACGAGATCACGCGGCTGGAGAATGAGAACATGCAGCTCAATGGGGATATCCTGTACCTGGGATCTCTGATCAATTCACTGATCAATACAATTGAGAAGCTTTGTAATTAGGAAACGGGGGTGTTCTTATGGCAGGGACGATCGGGCTGAATCAGGTCTATTTCGTGGCGCGGATCGCTTCTATGAAAAGCGCTGCGGAAAATATCAATATTACGGCGGAGAGCTGGTCTTCGATGGGGGAAAAGGCGGATGCTTTTGAACAGTATGTGGCGCAGTACGGACAGCTGCAGGCAGTCATGCAGAACTATCGGAGCCTTCTGCTGAAGGATATCGAGGCAATCCGGAAGATGGGAAACAGCCTGGACGCTGTGGATAAACTTCTGGCACAGCTCTGGAAATAAGACAGATGTGAAGCAAAGGTGGCGGCAGTATGAGTGGAAAAGAATATGTGATCAAATATGCGGCGATGGATCAGCTGTATGTTATGATATGCAACAGGATCAGCGGATGGTATAATGAATTGGAAGACTGGTCGGGAGAATATGAGAGGCTGATATCGATGGAAAGCTTCAGCGGAGCCAGTGCTGAATCAGCCAAGGCGTATCTCCAGGAAGTGCATGGACTGCTTGTCAGTTTTCTGCAGACTACGCTGCAGTACTATCAGGCAAGGCTGCTGTTATATAAAATCGGTTATTATGACATCGACGCCAGTCTCTATTCCAGTATCCCGCAGGAGATTCTGCGGGAAGTACAGGACAAGCTTGGGAGAGAGTCGGAGACTCTGCAGGAGGTATCAGACAGTATCGGGAGAAGTGTGAACAGTGTTTCAGACCTGATCTATCTGAAAAATCCTTCGATCGATAATCTGAAGAACACGTTGGACGGCCTGAAAAGCGAGCTTGGAGATTTCGAGACGGAGATCGGTGATTATGAGAGCAGTGAACTTCAGGCAGCGCGGTCAGATGTGCAGGGGATGATCGACAGTCTACAGGCGGCGGTGCTGGACTATCTCAATAACGGCACCAGTATACCGTCCTATCAGCCCGGAGCTGTGGCGGGCAATACGAATATGCTGGATCTGTATCAGAGGGCAGTCGCCGCAGGACAGTACGTGGAGGAGCATCAGGAAGAGATCGAGCTGGCAGCGGCAGAGCAGGAGAAAGCTTTTGCCCAGATGCAGGCAGACTATGAGGCTGCATGCGAGGCGAGAGAGCAGGAAGGCCAGGTGAAAATGCTCCAGGGCGCTCTTGCGGCAGGAGTGGGTATAGCGGCCATTGTTTTTACCGCAGGCGCGGCGACGCCGATCGTAGTTACAGCGGCGGTCACCGGCGGCTGTTCTATCGCTTATGGCGTGAGTACGGCGACAGAAGGCGCGCAGGACTGGTATCTGGGAAGCATCGGTGATCTTGAGACTGCGGCGGTGAACCCGATCCGGGATACGATTTTCGCGGGAAACCAGGAACTCTATGACCTGTGGGGCTCACTCAACATGACGGTGGCAGGAATGTGCATCCCTGTCGGACATGCCGTGAACGGCGCGGCCGGATTGGGAAAGGGCGCTGTGATCAAGGCGGCAGGCCGTACGATCGTGACAGAGACGGTGAAAGACAGGGCGGTTGATTATGTCAGCGGAGAGATAACGACCTTTGCCACGGAACATCTGAATCTGAATCAGGTGCAGTCTGCAGCCCTGAACATCGGGCTGAATCTCGGACTCGACAAAGGAGCAGACTGGGCAGGTCAGAAGATCGGAATCACGGAAGGTCCTAAGTTCACAGACCGGATGAGTTATGAAGACGCTAAGCGGTATAATCAGTTTATGAGCGAGGCGGAGCTGGGAATCCATAACAACCATCCGGGCATGAGCCAGGCAGATCTTGACGCGTGGAAGCTGGCGGACGCGAAGGTCGAGGAGCAGCTTGCGGTCAATAAGGTGAACTGGGATGAAGTGACTGCGCTGAGGGCGAAGGAGCTGGAGATTGGAGGTGGAAGAGGTAAAGCAGAAAATATTATAGCCCAAAGAACGAAAGGTATGGATTTGACTTCTCATCCGATAACTCAAAAACAGTTGAGTTCTAAAAAGATAAGCGAATTAAAAAGAAAGATAGATGATCGAACAATTACAAAGTCTGAATATGAACAGTATATGTGGAATAAAAGATTTTCAAAACGAAGAGCAACAGGTGTTGATCAATTTTGGTCTCAAGAACGTCAAAGAATATTAAATAATGAGTCGTTAACTAGAAATTGGACACAAGAACAAATTAACGATATTTTGAGTGGAAAAAAACCTAAATTTGATGGCAAGACAATACAAGGGCACCATACATACAGTGCTTCTCAATATCCACAGCTGGCAAATAGAGGAGAAATTATATATCCTGTCACACAAAATGAGCATTTTAAAGGTTGGCACGGAGGGAATTGGAAAAACAGTCTACCGGGAAGACAGATAGATGATATTTATGATTTTTAAAGTTGGAGGAGATATCCTATGGCTGAAATAAAATTTAAGATTTCTAATGATGGAAATGAAAAGAAGTATATCCTTTTGCTTAAGAAAAGGATGAATTGTCCCCTTTCTGAAATACGGGAAAGATTACATAATAACGACTATATAGATATATGTAATTTAGAGGATATTGATGGTCTACAGCATATGAATGACTTAATTGAAGAATTGAAAAAAAAAGATGCTAAAATTGAACTGTATGAAGATGACAGGATAGTCGAAACAGATTTTTTGAAAAATATTATTGAATCGCATTTTGATACAGAAAGATACTTGCAGGAAATAGACGATAAACTATTTGGAGAATAGGGGAGATATTAATATAACGCAATATGTTTTGTAAGGATCAGAGAGAGCAAAAGTTTTATGAAATGATTCGATGAAGTTTGAGAAAATTGAAAAAAGTCTGCTGGTATGAAATGTTGATCGGCTATAAGCTGGTTTATAAAACTGAAATAAAGTTTATGGTAGATATACCAAAAGAATATCCAATAGATATGGTGGTGGAATTAAGGAGGAGATAAAGGATGAAAATCACGGATATTTTTGATGCAGTAAGAGACGGCACTTATGCAGATTTTTTGAAATACTATACGGGAGATCCTAATTTGTTCAATAAGTATGTAGGATTGAGTCTGCTTCAATTAGCATTTGTTAATGATCATAATGCGGAAGAAAAAATAAAAATTATTCAATTTTTATTATCTGAGGGAGCGGAGGTTAATTTTAAAAGTCCAAAAGATCAAAGAAATGCGCTTCATATATTTTATTTTTCAGTGTTGAGACCTGAGCCGCAGTACATGTTAAAAGCAACTCAACTGCTGGTTGAGGCGGGCATTGACATAAACGGAAAAGATAAATATGGCGCTATCCCTCTTAAATACGCGATTACCGTTGTAAAGCTGACAACAGAGGAGATGATGCCGGTATATAAATATTTAATAGATCGCGGTTCAAATATTTATGAAAAGGACAGTTTTGACAAAACATGTGTTGACTATGTGAAAGAATATCCATGGAGAAATGGACTAATAAGCCTGCTGGGAGGAGAAGCAGATGAAAATAAATAATACAGCTTTTGGCGGATTTGTGGTGTCGGAAAATATTATAAAAGGTTATCCCGTCAGATACTCTTTCAGAGAAAAAAGTGAAATAAAGGAACTAAATGGCTGGACGCTGTATTCATCCGAAGACGACGATGAATTTGTTTCAGATAGCCGTAATTTTAAAATTTTGAACGCAGAATCTGTTTATAAATTTGCCCCTGTAATGCTGGAAATTTTTGATGCGCCATATGGAACAGATTTATGCTGGCTCTATGAGGCGGGCGTGCATACAGGCTTTTATGATTTAAAGGATGATAGAGAGACGACAATTGAAGAAATTTTGCAAAAGCAAATTTAGAAAGAAGCTTAGATATGGAAGAGATTAAGCAGCACTGTGAAAAAATCATACAGATCCTTCGTTCTGAATATAATACGCAGTTACACTATTCAGGAATAATAAAAAAAATATATGGTGTTATGTTACAGATTATATCCTGCGATAATGTCAATGAGCTCCCTGATATTCATTGGAACAGCATAGTTCGTTGTTTTGTTGACGATACAATGGATTATACAAGCCCTATAATTTTAGAGTTAGAGAAAATTGAGAAACTGTTAGAACTGAAATAATTCACAGGGAGAATACCTTATGAGTGAAATAAAATTTAAGGTCTCTCAAGATGGAAATGAGAAGACATATATTCCCTTGATCAAGAAAAGGATAGACCGATCACTTTCTGAAATAAAAGAATGCTTAAGTAATAATGACTATGTTGATATATGCAGTTTGGAAAACATTCTTGAATCACATTTCGATACAGAAAGCTATCTGCAGGAAACAGATGGCAGATTTATCTGAATTAATGTAGAGTGATAAGATTCTATCTAAAAGATTCTGCAGCAAGAAGGGAAAGCGCTTGTAAGATTGCATGGATTATATAGGAGTGAAGAGAAGAATGGGAAAAGTATTTGAAGATGAATTTATGGACATTCAGGTTCAAATGATTACATTATGTTTGGAATTTGTGGGGAATGAGGCTGATAAAATTTATATATATGGTTCTATTGAAGAGAACAGTATTTCATTTAATGCTTTTTTTGAAATACAAGGGGAATTAAAAACTACCAATAAAATTGTGTCCGATACAGATGCAGTCTGGGAGTTTTTAGATCTTGGCGAATCAGATTTAGAAAAAATGCAGGAAGCCTGCAAACGTTATGAAAAACCGGTTCCGACGGAGGTTAAATTGGTTTACGACTGTGACAGCGGAAAATTTGATACGAAATATCAATATGAATCAATATGTTCTGCAAAAACAGGGGTAGATTCCAGCGAAATTTTTATGGAATGGTTCGATGAAGTGCGCAGAAGTTTATAAAATAGTTTGGAATGCTTAGAACAAAAATGTCAGGAAACGGAGGTGTTCTTATGGCAGGAACCTGTATATTTCAATAAACGTTGATACATATGGGACGATATATGGTCCCGGATGAAGCGTTGATTCTGTCAGAGTACAGATTACTGCCCCTGCAGCGGAGCAGGGGCAGAAAAACAAAAGCGAAAAGGGAGGAAAGAAACTATGTACACAACAAATGGGCAGAATGGAGCAATCAGTATAATACGAAAGATGTCGGTATCTGTACTGTTCCTTGTGGGAGCGATCGGATATTCTGTATATGTCTTGTTCGGACTGGTGGGAAGTCTTGCAGGGGGATCCGAGGTCACGGATCTTATGGATCAGATCATGGCGATGAGCGGGGGATACAGCAGTCTTGATTACAGCGCTGTTCGGGCTGTCTCAGGCATGTTCAACGGAATATCAGTATTCTCTATGCTGGTCAGCATGCTGCCGGCGATGGTGATCGTGGCAGGGATCTGGCTGATATTTGCAGCGGCTAAGAGAAACATGCTGCCGGGGACCGCATCAGCCGGTTTGACGATGGCGCGGGTGATCGCGATCATCCAGCTTGTGTTTGCCTGCATTGGGGCTGTACTGCTGGAGATCCTCTGCATTGTTGCTCTGTCAGCTGTAAATTCCGTATCGGGATATTATGGTTCTACAGGATCAGTAAATGCGCTCCTGGTATTTATCATGATCATCTTTGCCGGAGCTGCCGCAGTGCAGATCATTTATTATCTGAAATTAAACAAAATGATCGTAAAAATAAAAGACACATTGCTTACAGGACAGCCGGATGAGGAGATTTCACTGTATGTGGAGATCCTCTGCTATATCAGCGGGGGAGTAGCAGCGATCGGAGCTCTTATGTCATTAGCTGACGTGGAAGTGCTGAATTTCTTTGCTAATGCAGGACTGGCGACAGCAGATATCTGTTTTGCGATCCTGATCAGGCAGTACCGCAGTAAGATGGAGCTGCTGATACATAATCCCCAGCAGTTCTATCAGGAGATGCAGATGGCAGAACAGCGCGCACAGCAGCAGAGGGGCGCACAGCAGCCATATCAGGGCCAGCAGCCGTATCAGGGTCAGCAGCCGTATCAGGCACAGCAGCCATACCAGGCGCCGCAGCAGGCTCAGAATCCGTCAGGCTCCGGTTATGGGGAGACGTCAGAGCTTCCGTACCGCAATGAGACCATGGTGCTGGGCGGTCAGATGATCAACAACGGAGTGCTCCAGAGTGTCCGCCTGATCAGGCAGAAGACAGGGGAGACTATCTATATCAACAAGGCTTCCTTCTGGTTTGGTAAAGATGCGGGAAATGTAGACTACTGTATCGCAGGCAATGCAGCGATCAGCAGGAGACATGCACTGATCACGATCCGGAATAATGAGTGCTTCATACAGGATAATCATTCTACCAACCACGCATTCCTTAACGGACATGTACTGGAAGCGGGTGTGGATACTCCGCTCTCAGACGGTGACAGAGTGCGTATGGGAGATGAAGAATTTACGGTCAGTATCGGGTAATGGCTTATAAACCAGTCCGCTGCAGATGAGTGTCTGAGCTGAAAATTTGTGAAATGCCGGAGGGCGGCAGGAAGGAGCGGGACTTTACATGAAGCCGGGTAAGTACATAATAGGATCAGATGCGCTGGCATTCGTAAAAGAGGAGATGCTTCACATTTTTAAAAGCAGTGCAGTATTGACTGAGGAAAAGTCAGCTCCGGAGCATCATGGATGGTTTATGCTCGTCTTCCGGTATATACCTAAGTCTTATATGATTTATTTTGAAGGGGAATTTAACTGTTTTAATGTCAGGATTACCAGAGATGACGGAGCATATACCGCATTGAAAAAACTTATTGATTACAGGCAGGATCTGACAGAGCAAGGTGTTCGAGAATCAATAGAGAAGCTGCATCGTATTTTGCAGACAGAGATTACTTTTATAAAAGTATAAATGGAATATCTGGCTGTTTACATAAAAAAGCATGCCGGGAAAGGACGATATCATCATGCGCAAATCGGAAAGAAAAATAAAAAAATATGAGATTATTCTCTGTATTCTTGTACTGGCAGCCGTAGCAGCCGGTCTGCTGCTGCCCAAGACAGGAGAGCTTGTCCTGCTGGATGAACTGTGCAGTATATCAGTCATATGGATCGTGTGCATCTATGTGGTCGTGCGGGTCATACATAACTGGAAGACAGGGGAGAAAAGTACCAAAACAGCAGGCGTGATCATCGCAGCTGTCTGTGCGGCGGTCTGCCTGTGGTTTACGAAGGATCTTGCTGCCGATCTGGTGTCCGGCACGAAGACGGTCATGCTGACGGATATAGAAGTAAGTGAAAGCCAGGCACATACCGGCATTTTCTCACATCACTATTATCTGCTGGGGACGGATCCTCAGGGGGAAAGGATCCGTGTGGAAATATCAGCAGATGACTATACGAGGACGAGATTGGCGGGAAATACAACTGCGGTTCTTGTGTATTATGAGCATACCGGACGGGCTGTGTCGATGCGCTGAGAGGAAGTGGTGATATGACATCAGGAGAGATCAGAGCGAAGATACGTTACTATGAAGGACTCATTGATGAGTATAACAGAGAAAAATTACAGCTGGAGAAGGATCTGGACGAACTGGACCGGCTGAAAACAAAGGTGACGGGGCTTCAGACAAGCTTCGGAGACCGGCAGGCGCTTCGGCAGAAGAATCTGGCTGCGCTTGCGGCAATGCCGCAGCGCAACCGGATTTATCCGGTATATTGTGCGGGAATGCAGGAACTTCTGACCGGACAGATGTTCAGCCGCAGTTATGAAGGGCTGTCGGAGGCCGGTCAGAAAGTTTCGGGAAAGATGCGGGAAGTTCTTGAAAAGATAGATAACTGTGAAAGTAAGATCGCATCTGCGCGTTCGAACAAGGCATACTGGGAAGCGCGGCTGCGGGAAACACTGGCAGCAGAAGCAGAGGAGGCGAATGCGTGATGGATGCGAATTTGAAAAATAAAAAAGTAAAGCATTTATTACCGGCAATTCTGTTAGCAGCAATAGCTTTTTGCGTGTACTGCGTGTGTGGGAAATCCTTCAGATAATCTGAAAAATGTGAACGGGGACACAGAACAGCAGGAGACGATAGAAATCACCCTGCCGGGCTCGCTTTTTGAGTTTGCCAATACAGACCTTCAGGACAACAAAGAAGCATTTGAGAAGTACTGCACTGATGTCAGAGAGGTCGGAGACAGTCTTGTGCTGGAGGTTACAGAGGAATAAAGAGAAGCTCTGATCGAGATGAACCAGAAGAATATAGATGATATTCTGGATCAGGTTGAAGAAGAAAATTCAGAGTACTCCTGTGAACTGAGCAGCGATTACAGCAAAGTCGTCTATAAATACGATGAAAATATTGATGGGATCCTGCAGGCAAAAATCTTAGTCTCGCTGACCTCGATTTACGTTATGAATGGAATTATCGAGACAAATAACAGTGACTGGAGCGTAGATGCCAGTATTGTCAACTGCCATACAGGAAAAACAGTAGTGCAGGGGACATTCCCGGGCGCATCCCTTACTTTCGGGGAAGCGGAGTGGAAGGCAAGCTACGAATAAAGCATAGTATAAAGAGCAGGATGGCAGAGAATGAAAAAAATAGCGGCAATATTACTTACGGCAGTTATGATGCTTACAGCATGTGCACCTAAGGGACAGCATGTGCCGTCAGATAATGATACGGAAGAAGATAAAGTTACAGAGATCACGATCCCGGCGTCATATCTTGACTTTACGGGGAATGATGCCGAAGAGACAGCGGAAGATTATAAAGCGTATTGTACAGATGCAGCTGTGCAGGACGGGAACGTTGTGCTTGAAGTTAATGAACAGCAGATGCAGGAAATCCTGGAAATGAATCAGGACTTTATTGATGATGCCCTGGAAGACTTTCAAGAAGAAAATTCGCAGTATTCGTATGAATTAAAAGACGATTTCAGCGGTGTAGTGTACCGATATGATGAATCGATAGAAAGCGGTGTTCAGGCTAAGATGCTGATGGGAGTGACATCCATGTATGCTTTAAATGGGATCATTGAGAGCGGAAACAGCGATTGGAGTGTAGAAGTGACTATAGAAAACTGCCATACAGGCAATGCAGTTGCGCAGGGAGTGCTGCCGGATGATTCGATTACTTTTGGCCAAGAGGAGTGGGAGGCAAGTTATGAGTAGGACGATACTGGACTCGATCTATGTAAAATAAAAACAGATCATGATCCGGTAAGATGGAAGGGAGTGAGGGCGCGATGGCGAATAATATGATCGTGGATGAGGAGTATATCAAGGCGGAAGCTGAGAATATTATGACAAGTTTTTTGAGGATGAATTCCATAGTGGACAGATATATTCAGATTCTGAATACTGTGCCGATGACTGCGATACAAGATGGAGAGATGTCAGAAGCATTGATGGTATATACCGTGTTTGCCAGAAAGCTTCAAGGAAACTTGGATGAAATTGGGAACAGTATCGGAAAACTCCTTGAAAATTATCTGGCTGATGTCGATGAGGCAGATCAGTATTTGTTTTGATAGGAGGGCGGACAGATGAAGATAACGTTTAAAAAACAGGAGGAAGAAAGAATAAAGCAGCAGCTTCTGCAGTTGAAAGAAGAAAACGAAAACCTGGAAATAAAACGCGCGGAAGGAAAAGGAAGCGGAGATGTAGCAGATGACCTGACCGCAATTTTGGATGCTGGAGCTGTAATACGGGATTCGCTCAGCATCCTTATTCAAAGTACTGTCGATTGCCTGGAGTATTATTCAGAAGGAATAACATCAGCGGATGAACTTTCGGCAATGATTACATCAGGGAGGTGGACGTTGCGATGATACGGGATTTTTCAGACCGTGCAAAGCAAGATCTGATGAATATGGTTGCACAGGTGGAGAATGAGAAGCTATGCGACTTTACGGACTGGGTTGGAGACTGCTGGTATTCTTTTGAAGAATGGATCGGTCTTCTTAATCTTAAGGAAGATCTGTCAAACGTTAATGAGTATCACAAAAAGGTAATTGATAAAAATAATACAACTCTGAACGAACTGGAAGCGATTTTCAGCAAGGTATATGCTGTGGAAGCAGAGTATCATAGCGGTTTTTGCAGTATCATTTCTGCATGCAATTCTTTTAACAAAATTCTTCAGACATTAATTGAGATTATCTCTCCTGAAAATGGAAGCTTTTCACCGGAGGAAATGAACGCGCTGCTTCCGGAAAGATTTACAGAATATCAAGAATATCTCAGTAAATATGGCGAACTGAGAGTCAAAAAACTGCTGGAGCACTATAAATCGATGGACGTAGTCAGCAATGATGACAAGGATGAATTTATAAGAATATATGAAATATATAATCCAGAGAAAAAAAAGAAGCTGGACAATCTGCTGTCGAAGCTGACAGAAGAGCAGATCCGGGAGGTGAAGTACATCTTATATACGGCAGATGAGCCCTATCGGAGCATTTATCTGAATGAGCTGGAGAGTTATACCATCGGAAATGTGTCGGGGTCAGATACCGGAGTGTTCCGGCCGTTCGATAATACGATCAATGTAGACATGATTAAAGAGCCGACGAATCCCAGGGGACCATATACTACCTTTTTTCATGAAAGCGGTCATGCCCTGGATTATAATTTTTATAATGACGGGAACTATTATTCACTTACTTATCGGAATTCTGACGGTCAGTCTCTGCAGGATGTGATTTTTGAGGATGTACGAAATGATATCCGCCAGACGATCGCAAAATATACGAGTGATGAAAAGATGCAGGAGAATCTGCTGAACTATCTTATTTCAGGAAAAAATAATCGAGGGGATCTTACCAAAACTGAAGAAAAGATTTTGGAGAATGTGCTGAAGGCTTATAAAAAAGATATAACAGGAATGGAAAAAGAGGCTTACAGTGATATCTATGGAGGAGCTACAGATAATGCTATCGTAGGGAATTATTCGCATACTCAAAAAAACTATTGGTATGATGAAGACGGAAATGCTACCGGAGCTCAGGCAGTGGAACTCTGGGCAGAGTATTACAGCTACTGCATGACAGACAACGAAGAGGCGCTGGAAAACCTGCGGGAGCATTTCCCGAATGCAGCAAAATTTTTAGACGAAATGGCAGAGTCTATGGCGTCGAAGCGGGGATAAAAAGATGAAGAAAAAAAGGATAGCTTTTCTGGCGCTGGCAGTGCTTGTGTCTGTATCAGGCTGCAGCGGCAGTACAAAGAATGAGAATGCAGATCATAAGGAGGAAGAAAATATGGATACGGAAAAACTTCTGACCGCAGATGAACTGATCCGCTTAGCCGGTTTATCAGAAGATCAGTACAGGGATGTAGATCTGGAGCAGTTCATAGAAGATTTTGAGATTACGGAAGAAAATGTCGGGTCTTTGAATATCAGTCTCCTTCTGGAGGAATATTCGGATGCTGAACCGGAAGATGTCAGTGATCTTATCAGGGGCGAAATTACGGAGCGCACATCAGACTTTACAGAAGGAGTGTCCGCAGTCGCATTTCTAGAAAATATCAACACAGACAATGAATGTGTATACTATGATCTGGAAGAAGGGAAACGCTACAGGGCATCTCATGCCTATATTTTCTCTGATCTGTCGCAGACAGAGGCAGAGACATATACAGAAGGGCAGCAGCTGATCGACGCGCTTGATGAGCAGGGCGTTTTCTCATGGAGCAGTCACTCGTCAGAAGAGCCTGTTGTTGACGGGCAGTATATGGTACTGGCGGTAGAATATGATGACGGCACAGTATTCCGTGTTTCCGCGGATGGTATCCTTTCGCAGCTCCTTCCGGATTCCTATGCAGCGGTAAGAGATATGCTGTTAGACTGATTGGAGGGATCATTATGACATCAGATCAGATACGCAGTGAGATCATAGGCTGTGAAAAAAAGATCGCGAACGCCAGAGGGAGAATAAGAGATCTTGAGGAAGACCAGTATGAGCTGGAGCGGCTGGCGATGAAGATCAGAAATCTGCAGTCTGAATTTGAAGCGCGGCAGGATCAGCGGAAGAGGAAGCTTTCAGCAGTGCTGGCGCTGACAGAGGTAAAGAGTGCAGCCAGGTATTATGAAGGGATGAGCGGTCTGCTGAACAGCAGAGAATTTGTCCGGGCAGATAATGCCCTGACAGATGATGTGTCTGCCATTCGCGGAAAACAGAGAGAGATAGAGGATGAGGTGGAAGAGCTTAAGCGGCAGATATCTGCGCTTGAGACCCGGATCGCGAACCTTAGGGTGAGCCTTCAGGAGGCATGCCTGCGGGAAGCGGCAGCTGCTGAAGCATAAAGCGTATGGCTTACACTGTTTGTTGGCAGACATGCCTCAGTCTGTCGGAAAATGAGAGTGGGGCAAAACGGAGGAAGGAAGATGGACGGTATCATAGCAGATCTGATCAGGCGGCGTTCTGCCTGTGAACAGGGAATTACAGACCAGAATCAGAAGATCAGACGATATGAAAAGGCGTATGAGTCTCTGAGGCAGTTCCGCGGAGAGGAATGCAGGGCTCAGGACAGCTTTCAGAGGATCAATTCAGTAAAACTGAGCAGGGCGTCCGAGCTGTATGCGGTCAGCTCGACATGCCGGACGGCACAGCTTTACATGGAAGGATCACAGAGAACGATGGATGGGATCGGTGCAAAGATCGTGGGTGCTGCGTTTACCGGTCTTGATCTTATGGTTTTTCTGAAGCTGGAAGAATATAAGCGAAAGGTCCGGGACTGCGAAAACAGGATCGCAGAGCTGCAGAGATCGATCAGTATGCTGAACAGTATGATCGTTGATGCTGAGCGGGCAGCAGATGCGGAAGGGGGAGTATGCTGATATGGAAAGAAGGCTGATCTGTGCAGACGGAGAACTGTCCATAGCGAGGAATAAGACAGAACGGTACATACAGTTTCTCCGGAAGAGTATTGAAGAGTACAGTGCGATCCTTAATGAGGCGGCGGATAAGGGAATCGAGGACGTCCTGGTCCGAAGAGAGCTGCAGCGCCTTTCTTCGGAGGTATTGTCTTTGTGCGATGAACTGCAGGGGCTGTATTCTGTGATGGCGGACTGTGTGAGAAGAGAGATCCGGGATGTGGAAGATGCGGACCGATTTACTTATCCGGATATTTCTTTTGGCGATATTATGAGCACGCTTGCAGGATTTTTCTGAGAAAGCAGGCGCAGAGAACAGAGGACATACTATGCGGAAGTGTGAGGATGGAGGTAACTGGTTTTGCAGAGTGGAGAGATCATTGCAAGGGAACAGCTGCTGAAAGAGCAGGCAGGCAGAATGCGGGATCTGGCAGCGAGGATCGAAGCGAGAACGTATGAGACAGAGATGGAGCGGGGAGAAGGCGCTTTTGTGGAAGAGATGGAGATGTTTGTCTCAGAGCTTAAGAATATGGGGACTGCTTTAAGCCGTCTGGCGTACGTGACGGCAGAACAGCTGGATAGTGCGGCGCAGCAGTTTCATACTGCTGATTCAGATCATTCCGCCAGCCTGTTCGAAGGGGGAGATTGAAAATGAAGAGCGGCAGAAAGATTTTTACAGCCGTCCTGGCAGCGGCATGTGTTCTGTCATTTGCGTCATGCGGGCAGTCTGACGGACAAGGGAAATTTGAGAATAAGAGCAGGGAGGAAGAGCAGGTGAAGAAAGAGTGGACGCAGAGGCAGAAGAAACTGCTTGAGGAAATGGGGCTTTCCGGGGATTATGACGAGCTTACCGATACGCAGAAGAGCGCGGTGACGTCTGCTGATGATATGCTTGCTTATCTGGAAGAAAAGTATGGGCAAGAATTCTGCTATTTATCTTATGCCCCGTCAAACACGCTGGACAAAGAGCATCTGGAGGCATATCCGTCGGATGGACAGCCCTATGATAAGGTGACTGTATACCGCACCTATGAGAATGGAGAATATTCTTATGAGGATGATTATGAAAATATTCTCGCAAGACCCTGGTATGAGGACAAGGTGAGAGCTTTTGCAGAGGAATATTTCCCGGCGGAGGGGATCAAAGTATATACGGATATCAAGAGCATAGGCGGAAGCGTAACGGAAGAGAACATACTTGAGTCCGCATCGGCGGCTACGTATGTCTTCACAGATGATTCCGTCTGCAGCACCGAGGCGTATGAACGTTTTGTCGATGCATGCGGCCGGTGGCTGAAGGAACACTGCCAGGGTGTGCCGGCAGGGATTTATCTGCGGATGACTCAGTCGGAGGCATGGGCAAAGATCAGCGAGGCAGACTATGAGGATAGTATCAGGGAAGACATCTTCACAGCGGAAAACGACTGCTCGATCTCCGGCTCGGGCAAGGTAACGATATACTAGCGGGGGAATTACTATGCAGCTTACGGATGAACAGATCATGCTGCTCGAGCAGCTGACATATTTGGAAGATAAAGTGGCACGGGAGGCAGATGTTGTGCTGGGACCATATGACAGTGTGGAGAGTCTGCTCAGGCAGTTTGACGAGGATGCCCTGGCGGAGCTGGAAGGTTCGAATGAACAGTTCGAAGGACGGATCAGCGGAAAACAGTGGGCAGCCATTATCCGGCAGATCCAGAATGATCCGGAACTGTACAGCCTGGATATTGCGGGTAAGGACGATTCGGTTCAGGCGATCTGCTTCACAGACCCGAATGACTCGGACAGCGCTCTTGTAGCTTTCAAAGGGTCAACAGGACAGAAGGAATGGCAGGATAACGGCAGCGGGCTCGGGCTGTCTGATACACAGAAACAGAAGGAAGCGCTGGAGTATATAGAGAATCTCTCCTATGACAGTATCACGGTAACAGGGCACTCAAAAGGCGGAAATAAGGCGCAGTATGTGACAGTCCTTTCCGATAAGGTGGACAGATGCATTTCTATGGACGGCCAGGGATTTTCTCAGGAATTCCTGGATAAGTATTATGCGGAGATCGAAAAAAAGGGAGGATGCATCAAGAATTATTTCCTTGACGGCGATTTTGTGAGTATCCTTCTTTTCCCGGTTCCGGGGTCTGATCAGATCTGCATTGAAGGGGATGACAGCATTGTCCTGGAGAAAAACCATGTTCCTTCTTCTTTTTACCGGTATTATCAGGATGAGGACGGACACTGGCACATACTGGAAAATGGAAGCGGAGATCCGGCACTGGTCAGCGGCACACGGGAAGAGGTTATGGTCTATCTGCATGAACTTACGGTCTTTCTTCTCAACGTGATGCCGGAAGAAGACAAAAGAAAAGCAGGAGACTATATCGGAAATATTCTGGCGATCCTTATGGATGGCAAAGATTTGAAGCTTGAAGATAAAACATACAATAAAAGCAATATCAAAGAATATCTGCTGTCTGACCAGGAAATGCTCACAAAACTTCTGGCGTACTTTATTAAGTATGTCGAAACCTATAATCTTACGGATGAGGAGATCAGAAGCCTGGCGGAAGTGCTTGGACTTGACGAAGTCCTTGCAGTGATCGAAGGCGGAATGACTGCGGATAATAAAACGCTGGGAAAAGTTATCTCAGATGCAGGCGGACTCTTGAATCTGATCATCAATCAGATCAGAGACGGGAAAGAAGATCCGGTTATAGAATGGCTGCTGAAATGGATCGGCGGATGGGAGTCAGAAGAAGTGGGAGAAGATATGGTCGACTTCTGGCGCAGCTTAGAGAAAGAGTATCAGAATATCCCAGACTTCGATCCGGAAAAGGCGCGGGCGGATGCCGCGGGAAAAGAGTCAAAAATAAGGGACTTCTCGGAGAAAACCTATGGGATCCTGATGAGCGCGATCCTGTCGGTTGAGGCGGATACCTATGGTTCTGTATCCGGATGGTCGGGATATGCGGGAGAAGAGTGGTACGATACTCTGCTGATCCCGAATGCAGTTGGAGGGATCAATGCATATTTTGAGAGAGTTTCGGAGATCAATAATGCCTGCAGGTCTGGCGCAGAGCGGGTATTTGACGAAGCAAACCAGGCAGACAGGGATAATGCGGTGAGGTTGAGAAGTGTGATCGATGAACTGAGGAGTGTGCGCACGCTGCTTGAGAAAAAGGCGGAAAATCTGGGGCTGCAGTGACAGAAGATACGAGGAGAGTATGAGAAAGAGACAGAAGAAAAACAGCTTGAAAAAAAGAACAAAAGATCATTCCAAGCACCGTACTGCAGCGGCAGCGGTCCTTCTTATCCTGAGCGCGGCGCTGATGGCTGCGTCAGTAAAGATCCCGGCGTTCGCCGAATGGTATTCGGAAACCATATACCCTTTTCTTGTCAATACGGCAGGGAGGATCATGGGGACAGCACCGTTTTCCGTGGCGGAGCTCTGCCTGTACCTGCTTCTGGCAGCGCTGGCTGTGTCGATCGTGTACTGTGCAGGAAAGATCGTGAAGGGCGCAAAGGCGGGGAACGTGCTGTTCTCCTGGTTTTCCGGAGTGATCCTGGCAGTGGGAATTCTGGCATTTCTCTATACTGCCGGATGCGGGATCAACTATCACAGGCGCAGTTTTTCGGCGGAGGAAGGGATCGTGACGTCTTTCTACAGCTCTGAGGAGCTGAATCAGGTCTGCATCTGGCTGACAGCAGAAGTGAACGCGGCCTGCGAGGAGGTTTCCCGCGATGACGCCGGGGTAATGATCCTGGACGGGCCGGAAGGTGAGGGCGCTGTGGCTGCGATGGACAAGCTGTCTGAGACATTCCCTTCATTAGAAGGTTATTATCCTCAGCCAAAGAAGCTGATCCTGTCTGAGTTCCTCTCATATCAGGGACTCACAGGCATTTACTCACCGTTTACGGTGGAGGCAAATTATAATGGAGATATGATTCCATATAATATTCCTTTCACCACCTGCCATGAACTGTCGCACCTGAGGGGATTTATGGAGGAGAGGGAAGCAAACTTTATCGCTTTTCTGGCGTGTATTGGCTCAGACCGGGCGGACTTCCGGTACAGCGGGTATCTGTCCGGATGGACATACTGCATGAATGCTCTTTACCGAGCGGACCAGGAGGCGTGGAGGACGACGAGAGTTCTGCTGGATGAACGGGCGGAAGCGGATGTGACGGCCAATTCAGAGTTCTGGGACCATTATGAGGGGATCATCTCTGAGACGGCAGACCGGGTGAATGATACATATCTTAGAGTGAACGGGCAGGCTGACGGCGTACAGAGCTACGACCGGATGGTCGATCTGATCGTGGCGTATTTCGGAGACAGGGCATGAGTTTTGGTGGTACCGGGGCTTCGGCTTACGCCCGGATATCCGGGGCGGAAATATGCAGGCGCGTCTGTATGGCTGCCCTTGGATATCCAGAGGTATGATCGCAGCGATAAATCAGAAAGAAACTGAAAAAAGTGCTTGCAATTGCAGAAAGCTTATGCTATTATAAACACCGGTCATCATATAAGTGACTGTTTTATGGCCCCGTGGTCAAGCGGTTAAGACATCGCCCTTTCACGGCGGTAACACGGGTTCGATTCCCGTCGGGGTCATTTGCCGTTTCAGGATGATGAAGCAGCTTGCGGAGGAAGCGGCAGATCAGCGCAGATGTATCTGAGAGATGACAGATGCGCGTAACTGAATAAGGCGCAGTAGCCAAGTGGTAAGGCGTGGGTCTGCAACACCCTGATTCACCGGTTCAAATCCGGTCTGCGCCTCTCAATGAGGAAACCCGAATGCTCGGAAGAGTGTTCGGGTTTTTGTTTTTGCAGCGGAATAAAGCCCGGTCCTGCCCGAGACCTGGCGGATACTGTTCTTCTTGAGGATCCGTGAAATCCTAATTGGATATATTTTATATAATAGGTAGATTCTCATACCAAAAACAGAAAAAACGGCACAAAAATTCTTGCTTTAGTTTTTACGGTTTGTGAAAAACGACAATTTCTATTTACATTTCTGCCACAAATTGCTATAATTGTATCAATTATAGCGCAGATATGGATTGTTACCAGCAATGGGCAAAACCGAATTCCGAAGAAAGAGGGGTAATTACGGCAGTTTATCTTTCGGGAATCGGTTTTTTTTATACAGATCGATATCTCGCTATGGATAATCTATAGAAATGGAGGGTAGATGAAAAGTGAAGAGAAACAAAGTAACTTTTTGGAATCGCAGAGGATTCCGCAGGGCAGGCTCGTTTGTCCTGGCGGCTGCGATGCTGGCGGGAAGTCTTTACATTGCGCCGGCAGCAGAAGCGGAAGCAGCTGACCAGACTGAGTACGAGATCTATCCAACGCCTCATGTGATGACGTACGAGGATGGGGATTACATCATTCGCGACGAAGTCAATGTGGTCTATGAGAGCGGGATCGATGAAGCGACGAAGGACAGGCTGAATGAGACGCTTGCACTCAAGAGCGATATTTCAGTCGAGGAATCAGATAGTATCGTGGATGGCATGACGAACATCCTCGTCGGAATCGACGGATCCGGTGAGTATGTTGACAATTATGTCGACGAGAATATCGAGGTAACGACAGAGGGGCTGTTTGATGAGCTTGACTCCTATGTTCTGGACAGTGGTGACGGTGTGATCACAGTCCTCGGAGCGGATACAGACGCCAGCTTTTACGGTCTGACATCACTGTATCATATCATTAAGCAGATGGACAGCTACACGATCCGTAATTTCCACATTGAGGATTGGGCGGACGTGGCAAGCCGCGGATTTATTGAAGGATACTATGGCAATCCGTGGTCAACAGAAGACAGGATTAACCTGATGACATGGGGCGGATACTATAAACTGAATTCTTATTTCTATGCGCCGAAGAATGATCCGAAGCATAACTCCAACTGGAGACAGCTTTATACGGACGAGGAGATCGAGACGCTGATCAAGCCTCTCGCCGACGCGGGAAATGCTTCCAAGTGCCGGTTTGTGTATGCACTTCATACATTTATGAATAATGCAGTCAGGTTTGATACGGAAGAGCATTATCAGGAAGACCTGGCGATTGTGCAGGCAAAATTTGAGCAGGTGATTGAGGCCGGCGTAAGGCAGGTTGCAATTCTGGCCGACGACGCTGCTAATGTGGGAGCAGACAACTACATTAAGTTTTTGAACGATATGACGGACTGGCTGGCAGAGATGGGCAAGAAATACCCGGATCTGAAGCAGACTCTTCCGTTCTGTACAGTTGAATATATGTACAACGGACAGAGCTACTATCAGCAGTTCCCGGAGAATGTACAGATCGTTATGACTGGCGGAAGAATATGGGGCGAAGTAAGCAACAGCTTCACAGAGACCTTTACGAATACGGCAGGACGCGGACCTTACATGTGGATTAACTGGCCTTGTACAGATAACTCTAAGAATCATCTGATCATGGGCGGATACAGCACATTCCTCCATCCGGGGGTAGATCCGGCTAAGATCCAGGGTATCGTGCTGAACCCGATGCAGCAGTCAGAACCGAGCAAGGTGGCAATTTTCGGAAACGCATGCTATTCCTGGAATATATGGGAGACGGAAGAGGAAGCAGATCTGGCATGGAATAATTCTTTTAAATATGTAGATCATAATTCCGCAATCGAGACAGAGGGATCCAACGCGCTCAGAGAACTGTCCAAGCACATGATGAACCAGAACATGGACAGCAGGGTAACAGCGCTTCAGGAATCTGTTGACCTGGCGCCGATGCTCACAGCGTTCAAGGACAAGCTGAACTCTAATACTGTGACAGCAGAGGATGTGGATGCTCTGATTGCCGAGTTTGAAGTGCTTCAGGATGCGGCAGATATATATGAGGCTCAGGCGGGTGATACGAATGTAAAAGATCAGATCATCTACTGGCTTGACTGCTGGGATGATACGACGGATGCAGCGATCGCTTATCTGAATGGAGTCAAAGCAGTGATCAATGGTGATACAACTGCGATCCTTCAGTATAATACGGCAGGAAAGACAGCATTTGACAGCTCCAAGACGCATGCGCTCTGGTACCTCGACCATTATGAGTATGCAGAAGTAGGAGTACAGCATATCGTTCCGTTTATCCAGGCAATGGCAGATTATGTTTCCAAGTATGCGGAGACGGCGATGAATCCGGATGCAGTCATCCAGTCCTTTATCACAAACAGGACGGATTCTCCAAACGGAAGTACCGATAATGTATTCGACGGCGATGACAGCACAATGGCAAGCTATCGGAATCCGGTATGGATCTATACAGGCGACTATGTAGGCGTGATGTATAACCGCGTGATCAGCATCAGCGATATCCGCTTCCTGCTGGGTACAGGAAAGAATCATTTTGAGGCGTCAAAGCTCCAGTATACGCTTGACGGAAGCGAATGGTATGATCTTGAGCTGACAGGCATGGAGAATGCTTTTACCGGAGTGCAGGGGCAGTATCTTGAGGTTGTGGTCGAAGAAGAGAATCTTCCGGAAGATTTCCAGGCAATGGGAATCAGGCTGGTGGCAACCGCAGATAACCAGCTGGACGCTTATCTGAATGTATGCGAGATCCAGATCAATAGAAATTCCGCACAGCAGCCGGAAGAGCAGGAGAGATATACAGGTACGGTGACGTATGACGGAATCTCCGTTCGAAGCGGAACAGAAGCAAACTATTTTGACGGAAGCGACAGCACAGAAGTACAGCTCGCAAAAGGACCTTATGAGGCTCCGAACCGGGAGGTCATTGCTGCAGGTTCAACGCTTACAGTTACATTTGACGAGCCTAAGACAATAGGATCTTTCAGACTGGTTCAGGGCGTGTCGGCAGCAGATGATGTACTCTCTAATGCAGATGTGGAGTACCAGGTTGACGGATCAGATGAGTGGGTGAAAGCAGGAACACTTACAAATGCATCCGATCAGACAGTTGACTTCGGAAGCGTTGCAGATGTAACGGCAGTACGGATTCTGAATCAGGCGGATACAGCCGGCTGGGTGAGAATCTCCGAGATCGAGATCCTTGCTCCTGAGAGCGGGGCAGTGACGCCGATCCAGTACAATGTGATCCGTACGGACCGCTGGGTGATCTATCAGGGCTCCGAGGCAAATCTCTATGACGGCAATGACGACAGCTATGTATGGTACGATCCGGACGGTAGCGGCAATACAACAGGGGACGACTTCCTCGTAGACGATTATATCGGATATGATCTCGGAAAAGTCGCAGATCTGGTGAGCGCGCATATCGTAGTCGGACATGACGGCGGCGACAAACTTGTCAACTACACGATTGAAACATCCGTTGACGGCGAGACTTGGACTCCGGTGGAAGGATATGAGGATTATACGGGAGCATCTTCCGGCATGGATACGCTGAATATCGATTTGACCGGAACAAGCGCACAGTATATCCGTATCAGAAACCTGGCGCAGCAGGGAAGCTGGGGCAAGTTCTCAGAGTTTACTGTAGAAGAAGCGCAGCAGACCGGAGGAACATCCGAGTATGTATATACGAACGTAAATACTGATATCACAGCTGCTGCGGATGAGGGGATTGTTTCCCTTACAGAGGGTACGGTTTACCTGAATGCAGACGAGTATATCGGCGTGAAGCTTGACCGCATCAAGAACGTGACGGGCATCGCGACGTCTGAGCTTCCGGCGGGTACAGTGCTTGAGACTTCAATGAACGGCATTGCCTGGAGCGAGTACGGCGGCGGAAATGTGGATGCAAGATATATCCGCATCCGCAGCACAGCAGACAGTGTAGAACTTAATCTGACACAGTTTGATGTGAATTATGAGTTTATCGGTGCGAAGTCCGTGGAAAGTGATTTCGCGATGGCTCAGACAACAAACGACATGCGTGTATCCGGTACAGTGGAGAACGTATTTGACGGCGACCTGAGCACGATCGGCATGATCAACGGCGCACAGGAGGAAGGAAAGCACATTACATTTGACCTTGGGCAGGTGATCCATTTCTCATCCCTGCGCTACTACATTGTCGAGACGCAGCTCAATTACCTGAGAAACGCTGATTTCGAGGTATCTGTTGACGGCGAAGAGTGGACGACCGTTCTTCATGTGGGACAGACGACAGAGAATGTATGGGATGATACGACTGCAAAAGATATGCAGGGCATCACTCTGACACACGATGACATGAACCCGGGCTATATGTATGCAGAAGCCACAGATCTTGACGTAGACGGAAGATATATCCGCATTACACCGGTGGAGACATATTCGCACAGATGGGTCGGCATCAGTGAGCTGCAGATCAACGGCGGAGCATATATTTCCACAGAAGGAAACAGGGACATCATCTCTGAGGACGTGGAAGAGGAAGGTAAGATCCCGTCTAATATGCTGGACGGCAATTACAGTACGACTTACAAGTCGTCCGCAGCGGACAGCTCCTTTACATATCGTCTCTCTGAGCCGGAAGGCGTGGCATCCATGAGGCTGATCCAGCTCGGCGAAATATCGAATGCAGAAGTGACTGCAAAATATATCGGTGAGGACGGACAGGAAAGCCTAGGAAGACTCAACCAGGCAATTAATGAATTTATAATTCCGGAAGGTAAGACACTGGAGAGCATCACGGTCACATGGGCAGATACGATCCCGGAGATCGCTGAGATCACAGTATCCGCAGACCGCGGCGCAGCAGTCGACAAGAGCGACCTTGGAGCAGCCCTTGAGCAGGCGGCAGAGGATGCCTGGACGACAGACAGCAAGAATGCTTATCAGGCGGCATGGGATGTGGCGAACGACGTTTACAACAATGCGAACGCGAGCCAGACGATCGTTGATTCGGCGCTCGGCTCTCTGCAGTCGGCATACAACAATGCTGTGATGAAGGCAGCGAATGTGGACGAGCTTCAGGCTCTGGTCGACGGCAAAGTGAGCAACGAAAATGCGATTTACACAAGTGTGACTTACACTGCTTATGAATCTGCACTGAATAAGCTGGCGGTAGCACTGGAGAATGCAGACAACCTGTCTCAGGCTGATGCAGACACTCTGAAAGCGAATGCAGAGAACGCACAGGCAGCTCTGGAATACTCTACGAGAAACCGTGAGCTGGCGGAGCTGGAAGCAGCTTCTTATGAGCTTTATAATGCAGAAGACTATACAGCTTCAAGCTATCAGGCGCTGACAGATGCGAAGAACGCGATCGACGCTCTGGTCGCTCAGGACAAAGAAGCTGAGACGGCAGGAACTGAGCGTGTGAATCCGCAGGAGTTCATTGATGCTGTATCAGCATTCAAGAATGCGGTGGCAGGCCTCGTGCCTTCAGAAAATCCGGAGCCGGATGAAGAGATATCTACGGCAGTTCTGGAATATGCGATCGAGCTTGCCGGCGGGGTAAACACAGACGGCGTTATGGATGTAGTCAGAGAGAACTTTGAGAAAGCGCTTCAGACTGCACAGGATGTTCTTGCAAGAGTACAGGCCGGCGATACCGACGTGACACAGTTCGAAGTTGACACTGCATGGCAGAACCTGATCAAGGCAATGCAGTACATGGAGTTCAAAGAGGCAGATAAGGATGATCTTGCGGATGTGATCGCTCTGGCTGAAACGATGAACGATAATCTTGACAGCTATCTGGATGCAGGCAAAGAAGCGTTTACAACAGCACTGGCTGAGGCAAAAGACGTCTATGAAGATGCATTTGCATCACAGGAAGAGGTAAACAGCGCATGGCAGAATCTGCTGACAGCGATGGCAGATCTGAGACTGAGACCGAGCAAGGATCTTCTGGAAGATCTGATTTCACAGGCCGAAGCTCTCAACGAGGCTGACTATCAGACAGAGAGTTTTGCGACAATGCGGGCAGCACTTGCAGCAGCCAAGGATGTATTAGAAAATGAGGAGGCAACTCAGGAAGAAGTAAATGCATCTGTGGCATCACTTAAAGCGGCTATGACACAGCTGGTATCAGCTGATGGCAGCACATCGGGAACAGGTACCGGAAATGGCAGCACAAACCAGGGACAGACAGGAAATACGTCAGATAAGAATGGCAGTTCTTCTGCTGGAAAGACGACATCTGCACAGAATTCCAATGGAGTCAAGACTGGTGACAGTGTAAATGTAGTGCCGATCGTGATCGTTCTGGTGATCTGTGTCGCAGCAGTAGTGGCAGTGATCGTGATCAGAAAAAAGAAATAATCTTTTAAGTATTACAAAAAAGGATGCAGCTCCTATATGGGGCTGCATCTTTTTTTGAGGAAATATTTTCTGCGTAACAGCGGCGTCAGTCAGGAGACATCAGCAGAAGAATTCTTCTGCCGCCCGGATCAGATATCCGGTATCTTTGACCCCGGCAGTCTCATAAGGAGAATGCATGGCGAGCTGGGGAAGACCGATGTCAACGGTGTTAAGCGCCACCTGGGTGTTGGAAATATTTCCGAGGGTGGAACCGCCGGCCATATCGGAACGGTTTACAAAAGTCTGAACAGGGACGCCGGCCCTTTGGCAGAGATCACGGAAGATGGCGGCGGAAACCCCGTCCGTGCAGTACTTCTGGCTGGCGCTGAACTTGATGACGATTCCGCCATTGATGTACGACCGGTTTGCCGGGTCAGCCTTATCGGTGTGGGCGGGATGCACTGCATGGGCGTTGTCTGCGGAGATCATGAAGCTGTCCGCAAGATGGATGAGATAATCTTCCTGTGAGAGCCCGAGAGAGGTATGGATCCTTGTCAGTGTGTCATAAAGAAAGGTGGAGGCAGCCCCCTGCTTTGTCCCGCTCCCCACTTCTTCGTTGTCGAGCACGCAGTGGACAGCAAGGTATTCCTGACGTTTCCCGGCAAGAAAGCCTTTCAGGGAGGCAAAGGCACACTGCAGGTCGTCCAGGCGGCTGCAGGACAGGAATTCTCCGGAAGCTCCCCAGACAGTGCCTTTCTGCCGGTTGTACAGGAAAAGGTCATGCCCCAGGATCTCTTCCTCCGGGACTCCTGCCGTATCTGCGATCAGTTTCATAAAAGTACCCTTTGCCGACAGGTCACCATAAATGGGGAGCATATCTTTCTGGATATTGCATTTGCAGCTGTCATTGATCTGACGGTCCATGTGGATCGCCAGATTCGGGATCATGACAAGGTCGCGGCCGATATCGACGAGGATGGAGCGAAAGCCCCCCTGTGCCTTATCCTTTACGATCACTCTTCCGGCGACAGAGAGCGGACGGTCAAACCAGGGTGCACGGATCATGCCGCCGTAACCCTCGACGTTCAGCCGGATGTAATGTCCTTCGGATTCCAGTTCGGGATTTTCTTTGATCTTAAAGGAGGGGGAGTCGCTGTGGCTGGCGATGATATGCATACCCTTCATCTCCTGAACCGGAACGGTAAAGGCAATGAGAGATGATCCGTTTCTCGTGACGAAGTACCTTCCGCCGTTTTCTATGTGCCATTTCTGATTTTCTTTTAACTCTGTGAATCCTTCTGCAGAGAGGATGTCTGTCATGGCCTGAACTGCGTGAAAGCAGGTCGGGCTGTTTTCGATAAATTCAAGCAGCTGCTGTGAAATATTTTTTTCCATATAGAGGTCTCCTTTCCGGTCTTATTGTTCGACATTCCCATAGTAGAACGAAATCCCGGCAGGTGTCAAGCGGCGGTTATTGGTGCCTTGCCAGTGCCGGCGGTGTGTTTTATACTAGGGGTATGAGGAGATGATCGTTATGAGGATTTTGATCGCAGAAGATGAAAAAGATCTGAACAGAATACTGGTCTCCAGGCTGGAAGCGGAGCATTACAGTGTGGACGCATGTTTCAACGGACAGGAGGCGCTTGAATATCTGGAGAGTGCGGAGTATGATGCTGCGGTGCTGGATATCATGATGCCGGTCATGGACGGACTCTCGGTCCTCAGGAAGCTGCGGAGCAAAAATATCAGCACGCCGGTGCTGCTCCTGACGGCAAAGGACAGCATTGAAGACCGGGTGAACGGACTGGATGCAGGGGCGAATGATTACCTGGTGAAGCCCTTTGCATTCGAGGAGCTTTCTGCACGGATCCGGGTGCTTCTGAGAAAACCGGCAGAAACGCCGAAGACCTGTTACCGGGTCGGAGATCTGGAAGTGCATATGGATACCCATCAGGTGACCCGGGGAGGCAGAGAGATAAAACTCTCAGGGAAAGAATTTGCGCTTCTGCGCTACATGGTCCAGAATGCGGGAACCGTGCTCTCAAGAGAACGGCTGGAGCAGCATCTGTGGAATTATGACTATATGGGGAGCTCAAATGTGATCGACGTGTATATCCGCTACCTCCGCAAGAAGATCGATGAGGGACATGAATCAAAGCTGATCCACACTGTGCGGGGGGCCGGATATGTATTGAAGGAGAAAGTATGAACAGACTGTCTTTAAAGATCAAGCTGACGCTTTTGTATACGTTTTTTATGATACTTGCGACAAGTGCGGTCCTTGCGATTCTGTTTTCCCTGAGCAGCCGCGAGATCCTTGCCAGCGCGCAGTCCAAGCTGGAGCGGCGCGTGCAGGACAGTTCGGACGATATTACACTGCGTGACGGCGAACTGCGGCTGGATTCTGATTTTTATTCTGTGACACAGGACGTGTATCTGTCGCTGTATGATGAAAATATGTATTTTCTGTACGGCAAAGTACCGTACGGATTCGACGTCCAGCCGGAGATAGCGGACGGGAGAACGAGAAGGATTCCTGAGGGAGACACGGACTGGTATGTATATGATATGTCCTTCCGGCTTGCAGAAGACTATACGGTCTACGTCAGAGGAATCACGTCAGTGACAGATGCGGAGGCGAGCTTTAATGTGACAGTGCGTTTTGCGGTGATCCTGTTTCCTCTGATGGCGCTGGTGACGGCTCTGATCGGATATCGTATGACGAGAAGAACGCTCCTGCCTGTGAAGAAGATCACGGCAACGGTGCAGAAGATCCGCGCAGATGCGGATCTGTCCCGCAGGATCGGACTGGGCGGTGAGGAAAAGAAGGTCCGGGGTGGAAAGAACCGGGATGAGATATATGGGCTCGCAGGCACGTTTGACGATATGCTGGAAGAACTGGAGACAGCGTTCAAAAGGGAAAAGCAGTTCACATCGGATGTTTCTCATGAACTGCGGACACCGGTCAGCGTGATCCTTGCCCAGTGTTCTGAATGTCTGGAAGATGGGGAGCTGACCGGAAGACAGCGGGAACAGATCCTTCTGATAGAGAGGAAGGCCAGGGATATGGCAGGCATGATCTCCCAGCTGCTCTTTCTGTCCCGGGCGGATCAGGGCAGACAGCCTCTGCACAGGGAGTGGGTCAATGTAAGTGAACTTACGCAGATGACAGTGGAGGAACAGCAGCTGCTGGCGGATGCCGGCGGAAACGGAGTACAGATCAGCTGCCGGGCGGGTGACGATATCATGGCATGCGTGGATGAGACGCTTTTTATCCGTCTGCTGGACAATCTGATCTCCAATGCGGTTTCCTACGGAAGAAAGAACGGGAGAGTGGAGGTATCGCTTCTCCGCGGGCAGGGGGAGATCATCGGCACAGTGAGCGACGACGGCAGTGGGATCTCAGAGGAAGATCTTCCCCATATCTGGGAGCGTTTTTACCGGGCAGATGCATCGAGAGCGGGAGGAAGCCATTCCGGTCTGGGGCTTTCCATGGTGAAATGGATCGCGGAGGCGCATGGCGGCTGTGTGGAAGTTCAGAGCACTCCCGGAAAGGGCAGTGTGTTTACTTTCCGCTTTCCGGCTGAGGAAAAGCAGATAAAAAATAAAAAATTAGAAAAAAATCTCTTCCTTTAATCTTGCTTTAATCTTTCCGGGGTATAGTAACATCAACAAAACAAATAGCAAACCGCAGAGAAAAGAAGGGAGAGAAAGAGATGAAGAAAAAATATATCGCAGCAGCGGCAGCAGCAATGATGGTTTTAGGAGCGCTTACGGGGTGCGGAAGCGGAAGAGACATCGGACGTGACGCAGCGCTTGAGGCGGCGCTGAACGACGCAGGGGTAAACGAGTCTGATACGACGAGGCTGAAAGTGTCTGAGGACCGGGATGACGGACGAAAAATCTACGAGATCCGTTTTGATGTCGCAGAAAAAGAGTACGATTATGAAATCCTGGCTTCTGACGGAAGTGTTATAAGCTCCGATATAGAGACAAATGAGAATTATGCAGCACCTTCTGACGGAACCGCTTCACAGAATGGAACGGCGGCTCAGGATGGCGCTGCAGGGCAGAATAATACCTCTGATACGAATTCGGCGCAGTCTCAGAACAGCGCGCAGGGAAACAGCGGCGCATCGTCGAATACACAGCAGAACTCCGGCGCAGGAAATGCGAACGTGGCGATCAGCATGGAAGACGCGATCGGAATCGCCCTGGCGCGAGTGGAAGGGGCGACGGAGCAGGATATCCGGATCGAACTTGACTATGATGACGGACGTTATAAATACGAGGGAGAGATCATCCATGAGATGATAGAGTATGACTTTGAGATCGACGCAAATACAGGAACCATTCTCGAGTGGAGCGTGGAGAGAGACTAGGTGAATATGGGAATATACAGGAGAGCCGCCCGGACCGGGCGGCTCTCAGTATGTCTGGAGCAGGGAACGATGTTTTGCCTATTTACTAAAGATAAGCAGCAGAATAATCCTGAATGATCTTTTCCAGCCTGCTGAGCGTCTCAGCGGGTGGATAAAATAGAGATTCGTCCATCGAATCAAAAAAGTCCAGGAAGGTCATGAGCAGTCCGGTCTCTTCGATGTTGAGATAGACAGGCGTGCTGGAACCCAGAGGGGTAAAGAGCAGATAGCCGGCAGATGATGTAATGTATATGTTGGCTCCGTTCCGGACCGGGCCTATACTCTGTCTGAGCATGCTCATACGATACGTATTGTGGCGGAGTTCTTTGGTCAGAAGCTTGATCAGAAGAATACGGTCCTCAGGGGATGGCGCTGTATAAATATAGGAAGGATATTCTTCCAGATGGCCTGTCCGCAGAAATTCCCAGATGCCTTCTTCAGAGAAAATCAGCGTATGATTCCTGCTCAGGTGGCGCTCATACGTATTGTGAATATGCTTTTCAAAGGTTTCGATGAAGGCATCCCGCGCGGGAATCTGCCTGCTGACGTTTTTTTCAAGAAAATCATGGGTCAGAAGAGCAGTCATGCATGGGGTCATCTGAAAGCTGTACTCGACCGCAGAATCGAAGCGAAGGATTTCCTGGACGTAACGGAGCTGGTCGTAGACGTTTTCAATCTTGGTCAGCAGAGGTCTGGACTGATGTATATAATTTTCAAAAATCTGTTCGAGCATTTCAAGGCTTTCCTTCTGACAAGTCAGAAACCCTGTGTTCAGTTTCTCTGAGAGGATGACGGCATAGTCGTCTGTCAGTATCAGATAAGGAAACAGACGGAAGGATTCGAGCTGTGAAATAATATTATCATAATAATAGTAAGGCTGATACTGATAGCTGCATGTGCACAGAGGCAGAATATTCATGAGACAGTGAAGGTTATAGTTTTTCTTTGCAGAGGTAACCTGCTCAGAATTGTTCAGACAAATGATATGACTGATCACAAGGGGGGTATCCCTGGGCTGTGAAAACGTCAGGAGCTGAGTTAAAAAGGTATAATCAGGGCGGAGTATCATCTGGATCTGACCGCTTCCGCGCTGGATCTGTTTTGTGATGATCGTGAATACCGCCTGATTCACCTCAGACTCATTCGTCAATGGAACAAGAGGCGCGGTGTAGTCCGTCATCATGGAAAATGAAGAGGAGATCGTGTTCTTGTTCGCAATATCGCGGAAATTGCTTAAAAAATCCAGCATATCCTTACGTCTGTAATAGTTGTCATACCCTACCTGGGTGATCTGATATGCTTCCATCAGGTCCTTGCACTCTCCAGGAGTAAGCTGCAGATAATTGGAAATCTTATCGATCAGTTCCAGGGAGGTCGGTGTGCGTTTCCCACGGATGATCTTGTACATCATGGAGCGGTCGATGCCGCAGTATTCTGCAAGAGAGTACGTACGGATATTTTTCCTGTGGATATATTCGGAAAGAAGTTCGGAAAATTCTGACATGTTTGTATCCTCCTGAAAGTGAAATGAATAAATTAAGTATAACATTCTGCACGAAATATTTCCATCTCTTTAGAAAAATGATCGTCCACAAGCATGTCCACAAAAAATGCGGCGGGAGGCAAAACTCATAGACTCAGCCGCAGCTGCCGGAATAACGTATAAACTGCGGAATCAAAGGCTTGGAAAGAACCGCGGCTGCCGGTTGTTATCCTGGCAGCTTTCGTTTATAATACTGATATATCGTTGACAGTTTTCGATAAATTTTTTTCAGGAGAGGACAAACCTATGATAAAAGTTCAGGAGTACAGAGGACATATCCGTAACTGGGAGGAACTGTGCGAGCGCCTTGGCATCGATCTTTCTCTCTCAAGAGAAGAGCGTGAAAAAGAGATCCTGGTCAAAGCCTATGAGACGTGGGGCTGTGAGATGGCTGACCACATGTACGGCATGTTTGCATTTGCACTGTGGGATGACGAGGAGAAGAAGCTCTTCTGTCTGAGAGATCAGTTCGGGACAAAACCATTTTATTATTATGAGACGGCGGACGGCAGGCTCCTCTATGGGACGATGATCCGGCAGATCATGGAGCAGCCAGGATTTGTAAAGGAACTCAATGAGGAAATGCTGCAGATTTATCTGAGCCTTACTTATGTGGCGGGAGAGAATACATTTTTCCGGGGGCTGAAGAAGCTGATGCCGGGACACTATCTGATCTGGCAGAATGGAAAGCTGAAGATCGAACGGTACTGGACACCGGAATTCCATCCGGATGAGAGCAGATCTCTGGAGGACTGGGCGGATGAGATCCACAGCACATTGAAGGAGATCATGCCGGAGGTAAAATCGAAGGATGAGACAGCGGAATCTTTCCTGTCAGGAGGCGTGGATTCCTCTTATGTTCTGGCAATGTCAGATGCGGAGATGTCGGATTCCTGCGGGTATGATGAGCCGCGTTTTGATGAATCCGGGCTGGCAAAGGAGACTGCAGATATCCTGGGGCGCAAAAATTCCAGATGTCTGATCACCCCGGAAGAGTATTTTGCGATCATGCCGTATGTGATGTACAATATGGAGCAGCCGCTGGGAGACGCTTCGGCGATCGCGTTTACCATCGCGTGCAATGAGACGGCGAAGCACACGAAGCTCTGCTACTCGGGAGAAGGAGCAGACGAATTTTTCGGCGGATATAATATGTACCGGAATGCAGAGCGGTACGGTGATAATCTGAAGACATTCTATGTCGGAAATACAAATATCATGAAGGAAGATGAGAAAAAGCGGATCCTGAAGAAATATGATCCGGATGTGCTTCCGATCGAGCTGGTGCAGAATATCTATGAGGAAACGGAAGGGCTTGATCCGCTGACCAGGATGTCTGATGTAGATATTCAGATCTGGCTGGAGGGAGATATTTATCTGAATGTGGATAAGATGAGCACGGCAGCAGGTCTGGAGATCCGCATGCCTCTTACAGACCGCAGGATCTTCGACATTGCATCGAGAATGCCTGCAAGATTCAAGGTAAACGAGGAACAGAACAAAGTGGCATTCCGCACCGCGGCTGCCAAGGTTCTTCCGGATGAGATCGCATTCCGCAAAAAGCTGGGATTCATCGTGCCGATCCGTATCTGGATGGCGGACGAACGCTACAATCAGGATGTTAAAGCGAAGTTCCACAGCGAGATGGCTGAGAAGTTCTTCAATGTGGACGAGATCAACGCGATCTTTGACGATTATGTGGGAGGAAATTCAGACAACTGGAGAAAGGTATGGACGATCTATACCTTCCTTGTGTGGTATGAAGAATATTTTGTGAAAAGATAAGAACGGGCTTTCCGGGAGAGGATCAGAAGTTCTGCAGAGAGACAAAGCGGGATACAGGGATCAGACGGAATAAGATTTTTGGAGCTGCAGCACGATGCACGACTGCCGCCGACTATAGGGCGCGGGCCTGCAGGGCAGCGCAGAGTACGGCCGCGGAGCTTGACATTCGCAGGTTCCTGTGCTAACCTTTTTAACAGACCTGAAGAATTTGAAATATCGGAAAAAGCAATGACGAAGAGAGTAATCTGTCGGAGATTCTACAGAGAAGTTCCGTAAGGACTGCAAAGCTTTTCAGAAGCGGCAGCCGGCGCTGAGAGGAACGGATGGAAGGCAGATGAAGATGGCTTCTGAGCAGCGCACCGACCTGTACATGTGTGCAGCAGGCTGCGATGGGTCCGCCCTTTACAGCGGAGGAGTGCTGACTGGCACTCGCTGAGGTCCTTTCCGTGAGGGGAGGACGAAGAGAAGTGGTAACACGGAATGATTCCCGTCTTCTTAAAGGATAAGAAGGCGGGATTTTTTTCGCTGAAATTCTTGGCGGATCAAGCTTTTTCCCAATAATTGTAGTTCAAAAAGGGACAGGGCAAACTGCATTTAGGGACACAGTAAACTTCAATTGGGGACGTAGTGAAATTGAAGTTGACTACGTCCCGGAACGAGAAAGAGGAGGTAAATATGTCAGAAAAACCGAAGTATTATATTTCAACAGCGATCGCCTATACATCAGGCAAGCCGCATATCGGGAATACTTATGAGATTGTGCTGGCGGATGCCATCGCACGCTATAAGAGGAGCCAGGGCTATGATGTCTATTTCCAGACGGGAACAGACGAGCATGGCCAGAAGATAGAGCTGAAAGCGGAAGAGGCGGGCGTTACGCCGAAGGAGTTTGTGGATAATGTTTCCAAGGAGATCAAAAGAATATGGGATATGATGGATACGTCTTATGACAAGTTCATCCGCACAACTGATCCGGATCATGAGAAGCAGGTTCAGAAAATTTTCAAGAAGCTCTATGAGCAGGGGGACATTTACAAAGGATATTATGAGGGAATGTACTGTACGCCTTGTGAGTCCTTCTTTACGGAGTCACAGCTTGTGGACGGCAAGTGTCCGGACTGCGGACGCGAGGTTCAGCCTGCCAGAGAAGAGGCATATTTCTTTAAAATGAGTAAATATGCGGACCGCCTGATCGAGCACATCAATACGCATCCTGAGTTTATTCAGCCGGTTTCCCGTAAGAATGAGATGATGAACAATTTCCTCCTTCCGGGGCTTCAGGACCTGTGCGTATCCAGAACATCCTTTAAATGGGGAATTCCGGTGGACTTTGACGATAAGCATGTTGTATATGTATGGCTTGACGCACTCACCAACTACATCACCGGAATTGGCTATGACTGCGATGGAAACAGTTCAGAGAAGTTTGAAAAATACTGGCCGGCTGATCTGCACCTGATCGGAAAGGACATTATCCGTTTCCATACGATTTACTGGCCGATCTTCCTCATGGCGCTGGGACTTCCGCTGCCGAAGCAGGTATTCGGACATCCGTGGCTGCTGCAGGGTGACGGAAAGATGAGTAAATCAAAGGGAAATGTACTCTACGCTGACGAGCTGGTCGATTTCTTCGGAGTGGATGCAGTGCGCTATTTTGTACTTCATGAGATGCCGTTTGAAAACGACGGAGTCATTTCCTGGGAATTGATGGTAGAGAGGCTGAATTCTGATCTGGCTAATACATTGGGCAACCTTGTAAACCGTACTGTTTCCATGACAAATAAATATTTTGGAGGAACAGTTACCGACAAAGGTGCGGCAGAAGAAGTGGATGCAGATCTGAAGGCGGTTATGGAGAATACTCCAAAAGCAGTAGATGAAAAGATGGACGGCCTGCGGGTGGCGGATGCCATTACAGAAATCTTTAATCTGTTCAAACGCTGCAATAAGTATATTGATGAGACGATGCCTTGGGCTCTGGCTAAGGACGAGGCGAAGAAAGACCGTCTGGAGACTGTCCTCTGGAATCTGATCCAGGGAATCTCCGCCGGTGCAAGACTTCTGGAATCCTTTATGCCGTCTACGAGTAAAAAGATCCTGGATCAGCTGGGAGACGGACATGTGACAGATAAGCCGGAAATCCTGTTCCAGAGACTTGATGTGGAAGAAGTGCTGAAAAAAGTGGAAGAACTTCATCCGGCAGAAGAAGAGAAAAAAGAGGAAGAGGAAAATGTGATCGACATTGAGGCAAAACCGGAGATCACATACGATCAGTTCAGCGCGATGCAGTTCCAGGTGGGCGAGATCATTGCCTGCGAGGAAGTGAAAAAATCGCGGAAGCTGCTCTGTTCTCAGGTGAAGATCGGCAGCCAGGTGAAGCAGATCGTATCCGGAATAAAAGCTTACTATACACCGGAAGAGATGGTTGGCAAGAAAGTTATGGTGCTTGTAAATCTGAAGCCGGCCAAGCTTGCCGGAGTTGTATCCGAAGGTATGCTTCTCTGCGCGGAAGACGCCGATGGAAATCTCGCGCTCGTCACACCGGAGAAAGACATGCCGGCAGGAGCGGAAATCTGTTAAAAACTGCAGAAAAACGCTCAAAAAGGGACAGGGAAAACTGCATTTTGGGACACGGTGAAACGCAATTAGGGACACAGTGAACTGCAATTGGGGACGTAGTGAAATTCAATTTCACTACGTCCCCAATTGACGTCCTGCGCGCAGCATCCGGAACATTCTCCTCGCGGCATCGAGATACAGTTCTTCCGCCCGATCCATCGCTTCCTTCAGGGGCATGATCCCGTTTATCGTAGTTATAATGGAGTCGATTCCGTATTCATACAGTTGCTCTGCGCCCGGTCCCATGCTTCCGACAACCGCTGTAACAGGAATCCCGAACTTCCGACAGTGCATCCCGACGCCCTGCATGACCTTGCCGGAGACGGACTGCCAGTCTGCCGCGCCCTCGCCTGTTACCACAAGGGAAACGCCTTCCAGCCTGCGGTCAAAATCAGAGAGCTCCAGGACAGTTTCGATTCCGGACTTAAGCTTTCCGTTTAAAAATACCATAAGAGCAGCCCCCAGCCCTCCGGCAGCGCCGGCGCCGGGAATGGTATCCATATCGATGCCGAACTGGCGGAGCAGGACATCTCGGTAATTGCACATGCCTGCTTCCAGTTCATCCAGTATTTCAGGAGTTCCGCCTTTCTGCTTTCCGAAGGTATATGTGGCTCCGTTGGGACCGCACAGCGGATTTGTGACATCACACATGACCGTAAAAGCACATTCTTTTAATTTCGGATCCATGCCGGTGAGATCGATGGAACGGATCCGGATGAGATCTTTTCCGCGGCCTTCCAGTTCACTGCCGGACTCATCCAGGAAACGCACTCCCAGCGCACGCATACAGCCTATTCCGCCGTCGTTCGTGGCCGAGCCGCCGATTGCGATGGAAATGTCGCGGAAACCTTTTGAGACTGCGTCCGCGATCATCTCGCCGGTTCCGAGGGTTGTGGTCTCCCTTGGGTTACGTTTTCCCTCGGGAACAAGAGGCAGTCCCGATGCTGCAGCCATTTCCATGACAGCGCGTGTCTTGTCCAGCTGCACATATGAAGCGGGGATCCTTTCCATGAGCGGACCGGACACTGTCATATAGATTTTCCTTCCGTCTGTGGCAGAGAGTACCGCATCCGCAGTCCCCTCGCCTCCGTCAGCGATCTCAATGCTGTCGCATATGCATCCGGGGAAGATCTCTCCGGCAGCCTTTGTGAGCAGTTCTGCCGTACGGCGTGACGTCAGAGTACCCTTGAAGGAATCAGATGCAAATAAAAATTTCATACAGCTATTCACCTCAGCAAAATAAATTTCATAACTGTCTCAATCTTATCAGTATTTCCCAGGCGGGTCAATCGCGCAGCAAAAGCGGAGATAATTCGGTATACATATCCGACACGCAGCCTCATGGGAAGGAAAGTGTGTTATGATAAAGGCAAAGCTTTGAACAAAACTGCAGCGGACTCTCCATGGTTCTATCTGCGAGAAAGACAAAAGTCTATGCGGGACAGAAAAATGAGTGAGCTGAAGAAAGGAAAGGAGGATCTGTATGGAACTGAACAGCAGGATCGCGGAGATGGAACTGGAGAAGGCGGGCAAGACGAATCCCGGCCCATGGACAGACCACTGCCGGTATGCGGCGATGGCATGCAGAAATATTGCCGCGCACTGCGAGGGAATGTCTGCCGATGAGGCCTATATCCTCGGTCTGCTCCACGACATCGGCCGCTATGAGGGCGTCTATGCGGCAAAGCATCTGATCAAAGGATACCGCTACTGTATGGAGCGGGGATGGGAGAAGCCGGCACAGATCTGTATTACACATGAATTCATGATACAGGATATCAGAAAAGCGGGAGGACCGATGGACGTGAGCGAGGAAGACTATCGGTTCATAGAAGAGTTTCTCCAGAATGTCCGCTACGATGATTATGACCGTCTTGTGCAACTCTGCGACGCCCTTGCGTTTCCTACCGGCTTCTGTATTCTGGAGAAACGGTTCGTGGATGTGGCACTGCGGTATGGGATTTATCCTGCTACGTTGGAACGGTGGAAAAAGGTACTGGAGATAAAAGAGATGTTTGAGAAAAAGACGGGCTGTTCCATCTATGATCTCCTCCCGGGTGTGGCGGAGAACAGTCTGCGGTGAAATATGCCGCTGAACAGAAAACTGCACAGAAAATCAGTCCACTTATCAGTCAGTTTAGCAGAAATCAGACGGAGCCGTATCATTGGATGCGGCTCCGTCTGTATTTTCGGATATAGTATACAATAAAAGCAAGCGCGCTGACGGTCCAGGTCACCGGATAGCTGTAAATGATCGCCGGGATCGTTGGTGAGACCCGCATCACTACAGAAAGCCAGATGATGCGGAATACGCAGACACCCGTGAGCGTGATGACCATCGGTACAAGCACATCCCCGGTGCCCCGCAGCGCCCCGGCGAGCACCTCGATGATGACATAGACGATGTACCAAGGGATGATGAGGATGAGCATATTGCAGCCGATCCGGATCACATCTGGGTCTGTAGTAAACATCCGGAAAAGGATCTCTCTTGCCGCGATCAGGAACAGAACAAGAATGCCCGATACTGCCAGGTCGATCAGGAGGCAGACCCGGGTGCTCCTGCGGACTCTGTCCATCCTGCCGGCGCCGTAATTCTGCCCCACAAATGTGGTGATGGCGATTCCGAAAGCGGTGCTGACCATCCAGAAAATGGCATCCAGTTTCCCATAGGCGGACCATGCGGCAGTGGTGTCGGTGCCGAAGGTATTGATCGCTGCCATGATCGCGATATTGGTGATGGAGAACAGGACGGATTCCAGACCGGTAGGGATCCCCATCTTCAGCTGTGTTTTCAGCACGGCTCCGTGGAAACGGATATCACGGAGGGAGAGATGAAGGAGATCCCTCGATCTTATCAGATCCCGTGTGACAAGGACCGCGCTCACCGCCTGTGCGATAAGTGTTGCGACTGCCGCGCCCATGACTCCCATGTGGAAAACGATAACGAACAGGCAGTCAAGCACGATGTTGATGACACAGCAGATGATCAGATAGTACAGCGGCCGTCTGGAATCGCCTGTGGCCCGCAGGATGGCAGAGCCCATATTGTAGACAAGGACGAACAGGATCCCCGCAAAATAAATCCTCAGGTAGATGATCGAATCTGCCATGGTGTCAGCAGGCGTCCGCATGAGTGAGAGCAGGGAGGGAGTACACAGGATGCCGGCGGCGGTGAGGAGGACCCCTCCTGCTGCGGCGAGTGCATATGCGTTGTGCAGACCCTGGTTTGCCGCCTTCTCATTACGCGCGCCGAAGAACTGTGCAATCGTGACTGATGCGCCGGAGGAAAGGCCGGTGAAAAACCCGACTACAAGAGCGACGATCTGCGCAGAGGAACCGCCCACGCTGGCGAGTGCTTCCTTTCCCACGAACTGCCCTACGATCACGCTGTCTATTGTGTTGTAGAGCTGCTGGAAAAATGTGCCCAGCAGAATCGGGAAAAAGAAGAGCAGAAGCTGCTTCCAGATCGTCCCTTCGGTGATCGCATTTTTCGTCATAGCTGGTGATTTCATAAGTAAAACTTCCTTCTATCGTATATTTGCCGAATCATATTATATAGAAGCGGCGCAGGAGAAGCAATAGGAATACATCAGATAATAAATCAGCGCGCCTTCATCTATCCAGAAATGAAAGCACGCTGATCTTTAAAAGAAAGGTTTCCTGACTGTCATTGATTATTTATACCATACTGCAGCTTCATAAGGCCTTAAGTTCATCACACCGTGATCCGCGCTGACAGCATCTTTGTAGTTCCCGATCACGCGGTCATATCCGGATACATCTGGCGCGCCCTTCCAGGAATAATCTCTTCCATAGAAGTTTGCCACGACGATGAGTTCGTGTCCTTCATAGGTCCTCCGGTAGGCGAAGACGCAGGGATCCTTCACTGCGAGCGGCTCGATATCGCCGTACGGGATAACGTCCAGCTCTTTTCTCATGGCGATCAGCTTCTGATAATAGTGGAAGATAGAATCCTCGTCCTTGAGCTGATCGGCAGCGTTGATCTTTGTGTGATTGCTGTTTACCGCAATCCACGGCTCAGCACTGTCCTCAGCAGAGAAACCGGCATATTTGGAATCATCCCACTGCATCGGCGTACGGCCGTTGTCGCGGGAGTGGATCTGTATGATGCGCAGTGCGTCTGAAGCGGACAGCCCTTTGTCCTGAAGAATCTGATAGTGGTTCAGGCTCTCCACATCCCTGAACTGAGAAATATCCGTAAAATCGGTGTTGGTCATGCCGATCTCTTCGCCCTGGTATACATACGGGGTGCCGCGCAGGCAGTGGATGATCGTGCCAAGCATCTTGGCTGATTCCTTCCAGTACTTTCCTTCGTCACCGAAACGGGAAACGACGCGGGGCTGGTCATGGTTGCACCAGAACACTGCGTTCCATGCATTGTGCTCAGCCATCTTGGTCTGCCAGTCAAAGATGATGTCCTTAAGCTTCTGGAAATCTGCCGGTACCAGGACCCATTTCTCATTGCCCATAAAGTCTACCTTCAGGTGATGGAAGCTGAATACCATGGAGAGCTCCCCTGTATCGCGTCCTGCATATTTGAAGCAGTTTTCCATGGTGGTGCTGGACATCTCGCCCACTGTGACGATCCCCGGGTCAGTGCCGAAGGTGGCGTCATGCATTTCCTTCAGATACTGATGGATCTTGGGACCGTCAGTGTAGTATTTACGTCCATCGCCGGTCTCATCGTCTTCGTAGCATGCCTTGCTGATCAGATTGATCACGTCGAAACGGAATCCTCTGACTCCTTTCTTCATCCAGAATTTTAAGATCTTCTGAATCTCCTTACGGACATTTTCATTTTCCCAGTTCAAGTCCGCCTGTGTCACGTCGAAGAGGTGAAGATAATACTCGTCAAATTTTTCTACATATTCCCACGCATTTCCGCCAAACTTGCTCTCCCAGTTGGTCGGCGGGACGCCGTCGCCCTTTCCTTTGCGGAAGATGAAGAAGTCTTTATAGTAGGGATCTCCCTCCATTGCTTTTCGAAACCACTCGTGGCGGGTGGACACGTGGTTGAACACCATATCAAACATGAGGCCGATACCGCGTTTTTGACCATCAGCGATGAGTTCCTCCACGTCTTCCATAGTCCCGTAGCGGGGATCGATGTTGTAGTAGTCCTCCACATCGTATCCGTTGTCGTTCTGCGGGGATACAAAGAACGGTGTGAGCCAGATGTAATCTACACCGAGCTCTTTGATGTAATCCAATTTTTCAATAACGCCGCGGAGGTCGCCGAGTCCGTCCTTGTTGGTGTCACAGAATGACTTCGGATAAATCTGGTATACGGTGCTCTTTCTGAAATCTTTATTCATAATCTCAATACCTGCCCTTTCCATTGAATTTATGTGGTGATACTGCCCGCGCCGCACCCCGGCTGTCCGATGAAGCTGTCCGATGTGCGGCGCAGTTGCTGCTGTTTATGATTCCGGGAAGAGGCTGCTTAGTTCCAGGAGATGACGGTCGTCTCTCCTGCCTTTGCATCAATTCCCGAGTGCATTTTGATGTTTGCTGCATTTCCCTCTGAGGTGACGATCAGCATGGTCGTGCAGGGATGCCCCGCCGCCTTGATCTTCGCCGGATCGAACTCGATCAGCGGCTGTCCTGCCTTTACATGGTCTCCTTCTTTCACAAGGAGTTTGAAGCCGTCTCCGCCCATGTCTACGGTGTCGACACCTACATGGATCAGAAGTTCTACGCCGTTTGGAAGCGACAGCCCGCATGCGTGGCCTGTGTCCGCCATCACAACACTTACGTCACAATCCGCCGGTGCGGTCACTACATTGTTGGAAGGCTCGATCGCAAGCCCGTCTCCCATGATCTTCTGTGAGAAGACGTCGTCCGGAGCTTCCTCGATCGGCATTACTTTACCGTCAAGGATGGATTTCAGTTCTTTTACATCTGCCGCTGCGCTTTCGGTTTTTGTCTCAACTGAAACTGCCTCAGCTTCAGGAGCCGCAGCCGGAGCCGCTGCTTCTTTTCCGTATCTGTCTTCTCTTGAAAGCTTGATCCTTCCTACAAGAAATGTCAGTGTGAACGGGATCACAATTGCGACGGCCATAGCAAGAAGGAAGATCAGGTAGTATTCCGGCTTGATGGAAAGGATTCCCGGGAGTCCGCCGACGCCGATGCTCAGAGCTTCCACTCCGAAGCCTACGGAGATCATTGCCGCACAGCAGGAACCGATCATGCCGCATACCAGCGGGAATACATATTTTAAGTTGACACCGAAAAGTGCCGGTTCAGTTACGCCTAAGTAACAGGAGATGCATGCCGGTACGTTGACCTGCTGTGCACGCTCGTTCTTTTTCTGAAGAACACTCATAGCAAGTACGCTGGAACCCTGCGCGATATTGGACAGGGCGATCATCGGCCACAGGATCGTGCTCTTTGACGGAGAAGCAAGAAGCTGCGAATCGATGGCGTTCGTCATGTGGTGCAGACCGGTCATAACGAGCGGTGCATATAACAGACCGAATACTGCTGCAAACAGGAACCTGAAGTCAGATGTAAGTCCTGAGTATACTACGTCTCCGATCGCGTTGCCGATCTTCCAGCCGATCGGTCCTACGATGGTGTGCGCGATAATAACCGCCGGGACCAGGGAACAGAACGGAACTACGATCATACTGATCACTTCCGGACATATCTTCTTGAAGAATTTTTCCAGATATACAAGGACGAAGCCTGCCATCATCGCCGCGATAACCTGTCCCTGATAACCGATCATCTGGACTTTAAAGAATCCGAAATCCCATACCGGAATTTCTGAAACCGGTGTATCGGCTACGCTGAAGCCGTTCAGCAGCTGTGAGGATACAAGAGTCAGACCGAGGACGATACCAAGGATCTGAGTCGTTCCCATTTTCTTAGTAATTGACCATACGATACCGACCGGCAGCAAGTGGAATACCGCTTCACCGATCAGCCAGAGGAAATTGTACATTCCGGACCAGAACTGAGAAATATCTGCAAGACTCTGTGTGTTGTTGTTGAAGAAGTTGATCTCACCGATCACGTTTCTGAAGCCGAGTACAAGACCACCGCAGATCAGAGCAGGGATCAGGGGAGCGAAGATCTCGCCCAGTGTGCCCATGATCTTCTGGAGTGGATTCTGGTTTGTCTTGGCAGCCGCTTTCACGGCGTCTTTGCTCACGCCTTCAATCCCTGCGTAAGCGGTAAATTCATTGTAGAAAACGGAGACATCATTTCCGATGATGACCTGATACTGTCCGGCCTGAGTGAATGTGCCCTTTACGCTCGGCAGCTCCTCGATCGCCTTTTCATCTGCTTTTTTCGGATCGATAAGAACAAAGCGCATTCTTGTCATACAGTGGGAAACAGCCTGGATATTCTCTTTCCCGCCGACGAGATCCAACAGACGTTTTACATCATTTTCATACTTTCCCATCGTTTCTCTTCCTTTCTTTTATTGAAGATTTCAAGCCCCTGCAAGCACCGGACTTGTTTGAACAACTACACTATAACACCCTTGTTTAAACATGTCAACGAGATTTTTAACCCGAAATAATTTTCGCGATATCTGTACAAAACGTCTGTCAGCATTTTGTTCAAAACTTTCAGAATAGAGCTCGAAGCAAGATTCTGCTTGATTTTCAGTGCTTACGTTTTTATAATAAAAATAGATGTTTAAACAAGACGAGGATATAGGAATGCCTAAAGCGAAGTATGACCATATTTATAAGGATTTAAAAGAAAAGATTGAGACAGAATATTATGCATATCAGGAGATGCTTCCGTCCGAGAACACGCTCGTGGGGATATACAGCTGTTCCCGCAATACCGTGAGGAGAGCGCTCGCAGAACTGACTGCGGACGGATATGTGCAGCCCATGCACGGCAAAGGAGTCAGAAATATTTTCCAGCCGGTGGAACAGACTGCTTTTACGGTCGGTGGGATTGAATCCTTTAAAGAATCAGCGGCGCGGAACAGGAAGAAGCCTTTCACCAGGGTGCTTCAGTTCGCGGAGATCACGGCTGATGAAAAGATAGAGCGGCGCACAGGATTCAAGAAAGGCACGGAACTGTATTATATCCAGAGACTCCGTTCGCTGGACGGGAAACCGCTGATTCTGGATCATAATTATTTCCTGAAAGAACTCACGAGGGGGATCACGCCGGAGATCGCGGTCAATTCGATCTATGAATATCTGGAAAATGTGCGCGGCCTTACGATCTCGACAAGTAAGAGGACACTTACTGTGGAGCGCGTCACACAGGTAGATGAAAAATATATAGATCTGAAGGACTATAACTGTATGGCGGTCATCACCAGCCAGACCTTCAACGATAATGGAATCCAGTTTGAGTATACACAGTCAAGACATCGTCCGGATTACTTCATGTTCCAGGATGTCGCGACCAGAAATCACCGTTCGGGGACGTAGTGAAATTCAATTTCACTACGTCCCCGATTGCGGTTTGCTATGTCCCGAAATGCAGGCAGCCCCGTCCCTTTTTGACTTACCCGACGACTTATCAGAACTCCAGACCCCGCCTCTCTGTTTTTCAATGTAGATAGGTCTCCGCTTGCTCTCCATATAATCTCTTGAAATATACTGTCCCAGGATGGAGAGAAACAGCATCTGCATTCCGTTCAGCAGCAGGATCAGGCAGATCAGCATCACGGTCCCCGGAAGTCCGCGGCCGGACAATGCGAATCCCAGGGCGGTCAGTACAGCGAGGGCGATCAGCAGTGCGCCGATGATTCCGGGGAGCGCTGCGTGAGCGGAAGAGAAGGAGAGAATCCCGTCCAGTGCATAGCGGAACAGAGAGCGGAAGGTCCACTTGGTCTCTCCCGCCGCCCGGGCTTCATTGTGAAATGGAATCCATTTTGTATCAAAACCGACGAAAGAGAAAATCCCTTTCATATAGCGGTTGTATTCCTTCAACTCCAGTACAGAGTCCGCCATGGCGCGGTTCATCATTCGGAAATCTCCAGCGCCGTCACCCATTTCCAGACGGCACATCCGGCCAATGATTTTATAGAATGTGCGGGACAGCAGATTACGGAGGCGCCCCTCCCCGGTGCGGTCTTCGCGCAGTCCTGCGCAGCAGTCGTATCCTTCTGTGCTGACGACGCGGTACATCTCTTTCAAGAGTGTGGGAGGGTGCTGAAGGTCCGCATCCATGAAAACGCAGTAGTCACCGGAAGCATTTTCCAGACCGGCGTACATCGCCGCCTCTTTGCCGAAATTCCTTGAGAAAGAAATATATTTGCACCGGCAGTCCGACGCCGAAAAATGTTTCAGTATTTCCCGCGTATGGTCCCGGCTCCCATCGTCCACAAAAATAAATTCGCATTCCGCACCCACGATCTCATCCGCGGCGGCAGCAGTTTCGCGGTAAAATGCAGGCAGTACTTTCTCTTCGTTATAGCACGGTACAATAATACTGATCTTATCCATGAAAGTTTTCCCCCTTTTTAAAAACACCATATTTACACAGAACATAGTTGCCGGCGACAGTCACTGCGCTGACAAGGATCTTGGATATGAAAGCGGGTGCAAGCAGCAGGTCAATGAGGAGCCAGAGCAGCAGGCTCTCTGCCAGAAGCGTTGCGGACCGAAGTGCCGCAAAGGCAGAAAATTCGCGCAGTATCCGGCCGCGGGAGCAGAACACGAGCCTGCGGTTAAGTATATAGGCGGTCAGCACCGCGCCCGCCCATGCTGCGCTGTTGGCCGCAGGCCAGGGAAGGCGAAAAGACAAAAGCAGTGCATACAGGCAGTAATTAACGCCTGTTGTGATCACGCCGCTGATGAGATAGGCGGCCAGTTCCTTTTTCTTTTTCATAAGCCCCCTTTTCTGCAGCCTGAGTTTGGACACCACATTGCAGATGAGAAAAATTCCGTATCCGGCGGCAGAAACAAGACTTAAAAAGCAGCCGAACGCTTTCCCGGGAGGTGAAAAACGGATGTCCACAGAATGTGTTCCCTGTGCCAGGAGAACCCCGGCAAATGCTTCATTTACAGTGATCAGCTCTGACGATTCTCCGTCCACGAGAATTTCCAGGCCATGCTGGAGAGGAATAGAAGTTGCGAGCACTCCTTCTGTCTCTGCTGTGACCGAGCCCGAAAGGATACTGTTTCTGTCCGTGGCTTTGGCGAGCTGTACCGGAGTATAGTTCTTTTCTGTAAATCGTTCTGCGCTGTAGAGAGACCATTGGATATCGCTGATCACATAATGGCCTTTGGAAAATGTGATCTCCAGACTGTCCGTGCCCGTTCCCGGCGAAGATGTAAACTGATAGTGAAAACACTGATTCTGGTTGGGGTACGGGGCAAGCCATCCAGAGAGCTTGTTGCGGATCCCGTTTATGTCGATTACGACGGCGTCTCCGGTCCTTGAAGCGACAGAAAACTGCAGGAGCAGGATACAGTCCGGAACAGGATCGGAGATAGTTACGGTCAGCCGGCATTTCCGATCTGCCGTGATCTCGAAGCCTTCCGCAGATTTGCGGATCGTAAGTCCGTCCGGGAGCGGACCGGCGGACAGGGAAGGTGAAAAAGAAGGAATCCCGTAATCACTGGCTTCTTCTGAGGTTTTAAAATGGATTCCTTTATCCGGAATGCTTTTCAGATCTGCCACAGTGCTTCTGGTAACTGCATCCAGCTTTCCGTCCGGAGAGAGCTGTTCATAATCTTCCGATGAGATCAGATCATTGGTAAAATATGCAGCTGGAAGCACAGACCTGTTTTCTGCGATCACATTCTGCCCTGCCTGGTATACCGGCGTGTATCCGGCGGGAATGCTGTCCGCCGTCGTTTCCAGATAGCGCACGCCCAGGAGGTGCAGCAGGAACGGGTTATCCGAGGTCAGCAGCGCGGTCCGGTTGTTGATCCGGATGGGAGTCCGGAGTGTATCGTAATAGAAGCCGGAGTAGGCAGGATTCGTGACGGAGGAATACATAGTGTTCCTGGTAATCCCGGCGGCGGGAAGTTCATTGCTGTCCTCCAGGGGACGGATCAGGCTGTCAAAACGGTACAGAGGATCAAAGGAAATATTTTTGGAGGCCTCTTCCAGCTCTTCCTGGGAAAATCCCGCTGTGGTTTCAGAGCGCTTCACCCAGTTTTCTGTTCCGGCGGTCGTGAGATACATGCCGGTCGGAGCTGTAAGGAGAAGCAGGATGGCGGCAGCGCCAGCGGCAGAGCGCAGCCGGCGGCTGCGGACGGTCATTTCCGGGGCTGAAGAATGAGGCAGGGCGTGCAGCAGGTGAGCAAGCAGGCCGGAGGGAAGCAGGCCGCGTTTCTCTGCACGCATCAGACACAGGCTCCGCAGGATGAGGCGGAGCGCCAGCAGGATTCCGAGCTCTGCCAGGATCCACGGAAACTGCGGCTGGCTGAACCAGAGCAGGCTTACCGGGATCATGACTGCGAAAGGCCATGCGGGAAAGCAGTTTTCCCTTTCTGCTTCCGGAGCTGCTGAGGATCCGGTCTGCGCGGGATACAGAGCAGGTTCTGCGGAAAGAAGTGTGCTCATACGGAGAAACTCGGTCTGCAGGAAGCGGACGCAGTGCAGGATGACCAGAGGCATGAAGGGAATCAGAATCTTCGGCCGTGCGTAAAGCATTCCGTTCAAGATCCAGGAAAAAACTCCGAACAGTCCCATCATCAGGAAGAGCTGGCTGTCCCTGCGGAAAGGTTTTCTGGAAAGTCCCGCCAGCACCGCATAAAAGCAGATCAGTGTAAGTCCCATCCCATATTCGTTAAACAGGATATTGTTGAACACCGGATTCGGTCCGAACAGTTCCAGAAGTTTCAGCAGTCCGGTGGATGTACTGCCCCGGCCGTGCTCCAGAAGCACAAGCGCGGTGGGAAGCAGGAGCGCCGCCGCCATTGCCGCGGCGAGGACTGCCGACGGGATATAGCGTTTTACAAAGGAACCTTTCCAGAACCGCCTGCCTTTTGCCCGGTACCAGTACCATCCGACCGCAGCGAAAGCAGAGATGGAAAAGTAAAAACTGGAGAGACAGATCATCAGGAGACAGAGAGGAAGCCATCTGTACTTTTCCCTTCTGACACACAGGAAAGCTGCCAGCAGAAACGGCAGATAATTCACGAACATGATCTGCCGGTGCATATGGAAGAGACATCCCGCAGTCAGGAAGAGGATGCTTCCCAGCCACGCTCCGGCGGGAGAGATTTGTTCCGTCCTGAGCCAGAGAAACATGAGGAGTACAGAACCCAGATATGCAGCCAGCATGTAACCGATAATGATATTTATCATAGGTATCTGCGGCAGCAGGCATCCGATCAGGATGTCCGGCCTTAAGAAACCGTAATAGGCGAACTGATACCCATTCGAGCCGCCGCCCAGACGGATCCATGAGGGCAGCAGGGTATGCTGCTCAAGGCAGGTGTCGCGTATCGTTTCCGCCAGAGTGACATGCTGGCTCAGCCAGTCAGTGTTTGAACCGTATACATATCCGTGCGGGATGACGGCAATGGTCAGTATAATAAAAAGCAGGATGAGGGAAACGGGGTAAAACCATTTCTTCATCATTTGTATTCCCCCTTTCAGTAATCTCAGATTAGTACATTTATCTTAAAAAATGCCGAAAACGAATCTAAAGAATTCTTAAGAAACCCTTCAGAGAACATAAAATTCAAGAGAATATGCAGTAATTTTTTTTTTCAATATATTAAAGTACGGGGATAAGAAAGGTCGGGTTTCTGTGGATATGCATCCGGAGCGGGGCGGGAACCGGGGCACGCTTCATAACCAGGTCAAAGAAAATACGGCGGACACGGAGAGCAATCCGATCGGACTGCGCAGTGTCAGAAAAATGGTGGAGATCCGTCGGGGAGAATTGCATACATTTGTAGATACAAATATATATGCAGTATGTATTGTATTTGATATGATCGCAAAATATAGTAGTTTCGATGAAGGGAGATAAGAGTGAAAAGGAATATTATCTGAAAATTCAAACAAAATAAACAAAATAATAAATTTATTTAAAATAAAATGCATAAAATGTATTGACAAATAAAAACAGCGGTGGTATTATAAAATCATCCAAAAGAGATACAAGAAACCATCTCAAAAGGATATTTATCTAAGAGAACAAATGACAGATCAATTGTTCGATTAGGTTAAAAATACAAGGAAGCAGGAGGAAGGTCCCATGGACAGTATAGTTTCAGTTAATAATCAATATGTCAGTGGTACGGTAAATGTTAGTTCCTGTGAAGAAAGAGGCCTTTGCCGCAGATAAAGATTAAGAATCCAGAAATAATCAGAATGTAAAGGTACAATCGGAGTGATCGGAATCTGGATGAAAATCAACAGATTTAAGCATTTGCAGACGTATTGAATATAGTTACCACATATAACAGGATTTCGAAAGATGTGTAAAGAAACATTGAGTAGAATATTATTTTATAGTAAAGGATCAGTAGTTATAGAAGGAATAATCAAATAGAAGGCAGGAATATTGTTTAACAATACTGCTCCCTTTGAAAGATTATAGAAAGAATAACTTGGGAGATTCTTTAAAAATATAGAATAATACCGGAGATGAAGCGAAAGCGGAAAGCGGATTTTGTTATGAACCTCAATTTGTTATTGAAGGAGGGTAGATTTAATAAGCTGGTCTTAGTAAATCGACCGCTGATGAGATAACAGACGGCAGAGGTCTCACAGGAACGTGAATCAAATAAATGCCTCCGATTTAATATAAAATAAAAATAATGAAAAAATTAAATAAATCATAAAATGCATCGTCAATGTCAATTGAGGATGCATTTTTTTGACATTATGAGTCTCATATGCTAAACTATTGAAAGAATATTGGCTTTTGCAGATGTGACATGAAAGCGATAGAATGTGGGAAAAAGATATTATTTTCGATGAGGTGATTGCGGTGGATAAGTATGAATATAAGTTAAAGACACAAGAAATGCTTGAACTTATGGAAGACGGTGAATACAGCAGAGCTGCGGAGATAGCGGATATAATTGACTGGAAAAGAGTACGGAATGTTACGATGCTGATGAATGTCAGCGATATTTATGAAAAGAATGACGAGTACAAGAAAAGTTACGATGTCCTCAGAATCGCTTATCACCGTGCAGAAGGCAGCCGTAAGGTGCTTTACCGCCTGTGTTCGCTGGCAATCAAAACAGGGAATGTTGAAGAGGCGATAGATTATTATGATGATTTTATGCAGATCGCTCCGAAAGATCCGAATCAATATATTTTAAGATATCAGATTCTCCGCGCACAGAATGCTCCGATCGAACAGCAGATAGAAGCCCTGGAAGAATTTAAAAAGGCCGAATATATTGAAGAGTGGGCATATGAGCTGGCAAAGCTGTATCAGGAAGCGGGGATGATCACGGAGTGTCTGGAAGAATGTGATGACCTGATCCTGTGGTTCAGCGAGGGCAAATATGTGTATAAGGCGATGGAGCTTAAGATGCAGTACAAGCCTCTGACTCCTTCACAGCAGGAAAAATATGATAAAAGAAGCGGTAAGATAAGCACAGAAACAGAAGAGATCCCGGATCTGGAGACCTACGCTGCATCCCAGGAAGAAGAAGGGACTGTGTCAGAGGAAGAGAAAGACAGCGGGGCAGAAACGGAAGAGAGCGAAACTGAGCCTGCGGAAACAGAGCATCCGGGACAGGAAAAAGGACAGAAGAAGATTGGCGATACAATGCGCCTTGATGAAGCGCTCAAGCAGCTGCTTCAGCCCAAAATGGACTCTGACATTACAGAGATAACGCCGCCGGAATTGGAGGAAGATCAGGAAGAGGAGCCTGTACTTACGGAGGAACCGGCTGAGGCTTCCGGGGAGACTGATATGGCAGATCTGGAAGACGCAATCGGTGAAATAGAGTCGGTGGTCGACCTTGAGATGGTCAATCAGATCGCAGAGGAGAAAGAACTTCAGGAGAAAGTGCCTGCAGCGTCTGGAATGACAGAACTTGTTCCGGAAGAGGCTGAAGAGATTGTGGATGTGTCTGCACAGGAGACAGTCTCAGAGGAGGAAGAAGAGAGCACGGAGGCAAGTCTTGATATAACAGAGGCGGAAGAGTTCCTTGAAGATGCGGATGAAGAACAAAATACAGAAGATGCCACGGAGACCTCAGCAGACAGCGAGCAGGTCGAAGGGCAGATGAGCTTTGCAGATATTCTTTCTGACTGGGAGCTTCAGATGGAGGATTCAGAGGATCTGACGGAAGAGGAGGAGCCGATAGAGGCTGTGGAAGCGGAAGTCGTGGAAGAAGATACGGCATCCGGCATGGAAAACGCTGCCGCTTCTCCAGAGGATACAGAAGCACTCGAAGCAGATGACGCGGAGGCATATGAAGAGGCGGAAGAGCTTGAAGCGGACGATTCGGAAGAATATGAGGAAGCGGAAGAGCTCGAAGCGGATGATTCGGAAGAATACGAAGAAGTGGAAGAACTTGAAGCGGACGATTCGGAAGAATATGAGGAAGCAGAAGAGCTTAAAGCAGACGAGTCAGAGGAATACGAGGAAGCGGAAGAGCTTGAAGCAGACGAGTCAGAGGAATACGAGGAAGCGGAAGAGCTTGAAGCGGATGATTCGGAAGAGTATGACGATACAGAAGAGCTTGAAGCAGATGATTACGAAGAGTTCGAAGAGGAAGCCTCTGAAGAAGAAACATGGGGAGATACAGAAGAGTCGGAAGATGACGAAGCAGAGCCTGCAGAAGCAGAGCAGAAAGATTTGACAGAAGGGGAAACAGCAGGGGAAATCATGGAAAATAAGAAAAAGACAGAACCGATCCTTCCGCCGGATATTCAGCGCCTGATCGATGAGATCGAAGGAGTTATACCTCCGGAAGAGCCGAAACCGGTAAAGAAGGAAAAGACAGACGACGTGCCGCACGAAAACATGGGGAAGGTTGCGGATGAGCTCAGGATCGATGATGATCTGGAACTGGATGATTCGGAAGATTACTGGGATGATGATTATGACGAGCCGGACAGCGTTTATGAGGACGAGGAAGAGTACGGCAGAGATTATGCTGACGAGGCGGAAGAAGAGTATTATTCGGAATACGAAGACGAGGACGACATCTACGATAATGAGATGCCGGATTTTGAGGAAGAATTCCGGGTGAATCCGGAACACAGTACAGAGCCGGACGACAGAGAAGTTCCGGATGACGATGATGAAGAAATGGACATCCTTTCAGCGACGACGCCGCTGAGCAGAAAAGAGACAGCGAAGCTGATCGCTACAGGAAAGACATCTCCGCTGCCGCTGGATGAGATCTCAGATGCACTGTCACTGAGCGACACCGGATTTGTAGTTCACGGGCGTTACGATCTGGAAGCACAGAGCGGAATCGGAACCCGGGCGGGACTGACGGATGAACAGAAAAAACTGTTCTCCTACTTCGTGCCTGTGCGCGGAATGAGCGAGCAGCTTGTAGATGTCCTGGAGCAGGATAAGAACTGCACGAACCGCAGAGGTACATCAAGGACAGGAAATCTTCTGATCATTGGCAATAAAGGAAACGGAAAGACCGTCCTTGCGGTGGATGTTGTGAAAGCGATCCAGAAACAGCGGAATATCCGTCAGGGCAAGGTTGCTATCGTTACAGGCGAGTCTCTGAATAAAAAGAAGATCGGAGATATCATCGATAAGCTCTATGGAGGAGCGCTGATCATCGAGAAGGCGGGAAAGATGAACGAGAAGACCGTTGCCCGTCTGAATAAGGCGATGGAGAAAGATACAGGAGAGCTTCTGATTGTTCTTGAGGAGCAGAGGAAACCGCTTGACCGTCTCCTCTCTTCCAACCGTGAGTTCAGACGCAAGTTTACGTCCAGACTCGAGGTGCCGATCTTTATCAACGATGAGCTTGTGACCTTTGGTCAGACCTACGCGCAGGAGAACGGATACCGCATCGACGAGATGGGAATCCTCGCTCTTTACAGCAGGATCGATTCTCTGCAGAGAGAGGATCATGCCGTTACCGTGGCAGAGGTAAAAGAGATCATGGATGAAGCGATACAGCATTCACAGAAAGCTTCGGCTAAAAAGCTGGTCAGAAGAGTATTTGGGAAAAATACGGATGATTCTGACAGAATTCTGTTATCGGAGAAGGATTTTAATATTTAACAGCAAATAATATTAATAGACAGTCTTGAAAAAGGCTGTCTATTTTTAATTTCAAGACTGCTTTTCTCTTTTCTTTTCTGAATCTTTCCAGTATAATAGGCTTATATAAAAATGAGTAACCGTTTTTATGCGTATAGCCTGACAAATCCGGCAGTTTCTGCCGGATTTGTACAGAAAACGGATTTAAAAATTCGAGCGGCGAGGTGGGCTTTATGGTTAAGAAAAAAGGCACAGATAAGAAGGTACAGCCTTATGAGATCGGAGAACTTGATCAGTATCTTTTTGGTCAGGGCAACCATTATGAGATTTATCAAAAAATGGGTGCTCATAAGGTGACAGTGGATGGAGTATCCGGAGTTTATTTTGCGGTGTGGGCGCCTCATGCGCGCAGAGTTGCAGTCGTGGGTGATTTTAACGACTGGGATTTTGAAGCGAATTACATGGAACGTCAGGAGCCGATGGGGATCTATACCTGTTTTGTACCGGGAGTGGACGTAGGCGATCTCTATAAGTTCTGTATTGAGACGCAGCAGGGAAAGCGTATTTTCAAGGCTGACCCGTATGCGAATTACGCGGAGCTCAGACCGGGAACAGCGTCAAGAGTCGCGGATATTTCTCATTTGAAGTGGACGGATGACGCGTGGATGGAGAATCGGAAGACCTGGGATAACAGGACGAACCCGATGTCAATCTATGAGGTTCATATGGGATCCTGGATGAGAAATCCGGGGACGGAGGATGAGGGCTTCTATACGTACCGTCAATTTGCGGAAGCTATTACAAAGTATGTGAAGGATATGGGGTATACTCACATTGAGCTCATGGGCATTGCAGAGCATCCCTTTGACGGATCCTGGGGATATCAGGTGACAGGCTATTATGCTCCCACATCCAGATATGGAACTCCGGAAGATTTTGCATATATGATCAACTATCTGCACAGGAATAAGATCGGCGTCATCCTTGACTGGGTGCCGGCACATTTCCCGAGAGATGCGCACGGACTGGCTGATTTTGACGGAACGCCGACTTATGAGTATGCAGATCCGAGAAAAGGAGAGCACCCGGACTGGGGCACCAAGATCTTTGATTACGGAAAACCGGAGGTAAAGAACTTCCTGATCGCCAATGCGCTGTTCTGGATCGAGCATTATCATGTGGACGGGCTCAGGGTTGACGCTGTGGCATCCATGCTCTATCTGGATTATGGAAAACAGGACGGGCAGTGGGTTGCGAATAAATACGGCGGCAATGAGAACCTTGAGGCGATCGAGTTCTTCAAGCATCTGAACTCAGTAGTACTCGGAAGGAATCACGGCGCTGTGATGATCGCGGAGGAGTCTACGGCATGGCCGAAGGTGACCGGGGCTCCGGAGGACGGAGGACTCGGATTCAGCCTGAAGTGGAATATGGGCTGGATGCATGACTTTACAGAGTACATGAAGCTGGATCCGTATTTCAGGAAGAACGCCCACAATATGATGACATTTGCCAGCACATATGCGTACAGTGAAAACTATATCCTTGTCCTTTCCCATGACGAGGTAGTCCATCTGAAATGCTCGATGATCAATAAGATGCCGGGACTTGGATTTGATAAGTATGCGAACCTGAAGGCGGGCTATGCGTTTATGATGGGACATCCGGGAAAGAAGCTTCTCTTTATGGGACAGGATTTTGCTCAGCTGCGCGAGTGGAGCGAGGAGCGCGAGCTCGACTGGTATCTGCTGGCAGAACCGGAGCATCAGGCGATCCAGAACTGGTATAGAGACCTGCTCCATCTGTATAAAAAGAATAAGGCGATGTATGAACTGGATAACGATCCGGCAGGATTTGAATGGGTCAATGCGGACGACTGCTTCCGCAGCATCTACAGCTTTATCAGACATTCCAAGGATAATAAGAAGAACCTTCTCTTTGTCCTGAACTTTACTCCGATGGAGCGCCGCGATTATAGAGTCGGAGTTCCGAGAAGGAAGCAGTGCAGGCTGATCTTGAACAGTGATGAGGTTCAGTATGGCGGCAAGGGAGAGCCGAGGCCGCTGCTCTATAAGCCGGTAAGACAGGAATGCGATGGAAAGAAGTATTCCTTCGCATATCCGCTGGCTCCGTACGGCGTTGCCGTATTTGAATTCTAAAAACAAAAAATTATGCAAAAAGACGGACTGCCCATTTGGATGGTTCGTCTTTTGGTTTAAAAATGCATAAATATACTGTTAAATTTAAAAATAAATGAGAAAAATCTACTAAAATTTTTATAAAGGTGTTATAATAATTCTCGTATTCATAAATTTTAAAGGAGTGTTCACGAGGGCACTCCGAAACAGAATGGAGGAGAGAGAAAAATGGATAATGAATTGGCACTACTGACACTATGCGGCTCCATTATCGCACTCCTGTTTGTGGCGAGCAGGGCACAGAAAGTTCTCCGCTTTCCGGAAGGAAACGACAGGATGAAGAAGATCTCGGCATCGATCCATCAGGGAGCAATGGCGTACTTAAGACGCCAGTATAAGATACTGATCGGTTTCTTTGCGATTATGTTCGTAATCCTTTTTGTGATGGCGGCATTGGATCTTCTTACATGGTTTGTTCCATTTGCATTTGTCACCGGCGGATTTTTCTCAGGTCTTTCGGGATTTGTCGGGATGCAGATCGCGACGCGTGCGAATGCAAGAACTGCAGCTGCCTGCCAGAAGAGTCTGAACAAAGGATTGAACGTAGCATTCTCAGCAGGTTCGGTCATGGGATTTACAGTTGTCGGACTGGGACTTCTGGATATTTCGATCTGGTATCTGCTTCTGAAACTGGTATTCAAGCTCCCGCTTGAGGATGTGACAAGTACGATGCTTACATTCGGAATGGGCGCCTCGTCCATGGCGCTGTTTGCACGTGTGGGCGGAGGTATCTACACAAAGGCAGCGGATGTCGGCGCGGATCTTGTAGGTAAGGTTGAGGTCGGAATTCCGGAGGATGATCCGAGAAATCCGGCGGTTATCGCGGATAACGTGGGCGATAATGTAGGCGATGTTGCCGGAATGGGGGCAGACCTCTACGAGTCTTACGTTGGCTCCATTCTGTCAGCGTGCTCACTCGGAGTTATCGCGTTTAATAAGATTGAATCAGTTGACCGTGCCAACGCGGTTGCGATTCCGATGCTTCTTGCGGCGATCGGCGTCCTGGCGTCTATCCTCGGTTCTCTGCTCGTAAAGACAGGAGAGAGCACTGAGCAGAGCACGCTGCTGAAAGCGCTCAGGAGAGGAACAAATACAAGTGCGCTTCTGATCGCAGTGATCGCATTCCCGATCGTATGGTTCATCCTTGGAAAAGACTTTATCGGTATTTATTTTGCGATCCTTGCCGGACTTCTCGCAGGCGTCTTGATCGGATTTTTTACCGAGTACTTTACGTCCGATACATACAAACCGACACAGCATCTGGCTGATAAATCAGAGACCGGTTCTGCAACGCTTATCATCGGAGGCCTGGGTCTTGGAATGCTTTCCACAGCAGTTCCGATTATCATTATCGCAGTCTGTGTTATGGCTGCGTATGTTTTATCAGGAGGTTTTGTGGAAGCGACCAGGGGACTGTATGGAATTGCTCTCGCAGCAGTTGGAATGCTCTCCACACTTGGTATTACACTGGCGACAGACGCGTATGGACCGATCGCGGACAACGCGGGCGGTATCGCAGAGATGGCAGGGCTTGACGAGGAAGTGCGAAGACGTACCGATGCTCTGGATTCTCTTGGAAATACAACGGCTGCAACCGGAAAAGGATTTGCGATCGGTTCTGCGGCTCTTACGGCGCTGGCTCTTATCGCTTCCTATGTTGAGAAAGTACAGGAAGTTGGCGGCAGCGCTGTGGAACTCGATATGAGTGTTATGAATCCGACAGTGCTTGTAGGTATCTTTATCGGAGCCTGCCTGCCATTCGTGTTCGCGGCACTGACGATGGACTCTGTAGGCCGCGCGGCTCAGAGTATCGTGGTCGAGGTAAGACGTCAGTTCAAAGAGATTAAAGGCCTGATGCAGGGAAAAGCGGATCCGGATTATGAGAGATGCGTTGATATCTGTACAAAGGCTAGTCTCCGAGAGATGGTCCTCCCGACGCTCCTGGCGATCATCACTCCTGTGGTGACCGGACTGATCCTGGGGTATAACGGTGTGATCGGACTTCTGACCGGCTCCACGGCGACCGGCTTCCTGATGGCGATCTTCATGGCAAATTCAGGCGGCGCATGGGATAACGCGAAGAAATACATCGAGGGCGGAAAACACGGCGGAAAAGGCAGCGAGTGCCACAAGGCAGCTGTCGTAGGCGATACGGTGGGCGATCCGTTCAAGGATACGTCAGGACCGTCGATCAATATCCTGATCAAGCTGCTGTCCATGGTCTCCATCGTATTTGCAGCGCTGGTAGTAAATTACCATATTTTCTAAGCCGGATAAACAGCAATCATCGGATAAATATCAGTAAAAATAAGCCCTGCGGCGATATGGGACTGTCCATATGAGCCGCAGGGCTTTTCTGTGAGCGTGTATGCGATGCGTGATGTTCGAGGTCAGCATTTCTCCTCGCCGACCATGAGGCGGATGATTTCGTTGTTTGTCTCGCGCATGCCGTCCTTTCCGAGCAGGCCGATGCCGCGGATGGTGCTCTCGATATCTTTCATGACAATCCCGTCGCCGCTCTTGAACTCCTGTCCGTTCTGGTACATGTGGAATCCCAGGATGCCGGCGTCCACGGAGAATGCAATTTTGGCTGCGCAGGATGCTTTGGCGCCGTCGCAGACAATGCCGGAAGTAATGGCAAGCGCGTTGACCACGGTGTGGATGACTGCCTGGTAATCCCCGCCGCAGAGGTAAGCGATGCCCGCGCCTGCGCCTGCCCCGGCGCTGACAGCTCCGCAGTAGGCGGAGAGAGTGCCGATGCCGGTCTTCTCATGGATGGCAACGAGATTGGAAAGGGCAAGGGCGCGGCAGAGAGTTTCGTGATCGGAGTTCAGCTCCCGGGCGTACTCAATCAGCGGTACAGAACAGGTGATTCCCTGGTTGCCGCTGCCGGAATTGATGATGACCGGGAGTTCGCAGCCGTTCATACGGGCGTCGGAACCGGCAGCTGCCCAGGCTTTCGCGCGGGTGGCAATGTCATTTCCGGAGGATCGCAGGAGAACTGTGCCGATGTTGGCGCCGTAATCGCCGTTGAGCCCTTCCTCTGCAATGGCGGAATTATAACGGATCTGCCGGTCCAGGATGCCGGAAATGTCAGCCACATCGGCCGTGGTGATAAAATCCCAGATGTCTTCCATATTAAGGAGACTGCGGTCCGCGCTGCAGGCGCTGTCATCTTTAGCTTCCGTCGTATGATCAGTGGATTTTTCATACAGGACTTTGCCGTCCTTCTCGACCAGGACGATGTTGGTGTGGACAACTAATCAGTTGGCAGAAACGATGAGATATGCATATCTCCCATGCATAAGGTTATTTGGTTCTAATAGAAGCTGGATATGTAACTTGAGAGGTGAGATGTTATGAACAGATTTTCAGAGAAAGACTGGAAGCTATTCCGCAGTAAGATTTCTGACTGGCAGGAAGCGTATATGGAAAAGCTGAACCAGCAATACATTGAGTTGTTGTCAGGAGACGGTTATGCATCGGACAAGTTCTGGGCATTGGAGAAGCGGATCCGGGAGGATAAGAAAGACTGCGGCGTGCAGTGCGAGATGAGCAGGTCGACCCAGTTTTATGTTATGGCGTCATTATTGAGAGAAGGGGCAATCACATTTGATGATCTGGAAGACTTCAGCGACGATCTGAAGGAAACGATGAGGCATTTTGCTAAATAAAAGTACAGGGGGAGACGGATGACAATTTATTTGTTTGGAGTATCAAATGTCGGAAAAACTACAACAGGGGTGCTTCTGGCAGAAAAGCTGGGATATGTATTTTACGATCTGGACGAAGAAGTGAAAAAATATTTCAACGTTACTCTGGAATAATTTGTTAATACGGGAACGCTTGAAGAGCGGGATCAGAAACGAGCTGAGGTCTTGGAGAGGATTGCCGGAGACAGACATAATAAGGTGGTTGCGGTTACTCCGATTGCCTCTATGGATCATATCTGGAAATTTCTGAAGCGTAAGAATGTACTGGCGATAGAGCTTCGCGATACTCCCGAAAATATTTTTGACAGGCTTGTATTTAGTGATGAGAACGATGTGATATACCATGATAATGATTACAAAAATGCACATAGAGACTATTATCTGAGAGACATCAGAGAGGATATCAGATATTATGGAACCTATTCGTTCAGGTCGATCAGGAATAAATTTGATATTGATGGAACGGAACTGCTGGAGGCAGGCGTTTGAACTGACCAATTATGTTTTCAAGACGATTGGGAATGTAGATATTGATGATTCGGACGGCGGCACATCGCAGGTTGCGAATACATGTTATGACAAGTGGAAAGAAATACTGGAGAACTGTACCGAAGAAGTCAGAGATGAAATGTTTACTTGGTTTACAAGCCATTTGTCATGCGACTATGTGATAGATTACATGGAAGAATATATGGAAGATTTTCTGATGAATGAGTTCCGAAGCCGCGAAATACTGGAGAAAAAGATGGCGCATCTGGACGAAATGATCGAAAGGCAGACGGATTCTACGGATTGCGGAAAAACGTGGAGCTCCCATTACGGCTATGAGAATAATATCCTGAAGCGGCTGGAGATTATGAAACAGCTGGGGTATCCGGAGAAAGAGATCAGGGCATACCGAAGGAAGCACTGGAGATTTTCGGCGGTAAGAGGGCTGGAGATTCAGGAGGATATTGAGCATGGGGACCTGGACGAGGCAGTCCAGATCTTGAAGGAGAGCAAAGAACTGGACAGCGGCTATCCGGGGCTGGTGGCACGGTACAGCGAGCAGCTGATTTCCATATATGAAATGCAGTCGAATGAAAAGGCTTACAAAGAAGAACTGCAGTACTATGTCTTTGAGTGTCCGCAGCATGACCTGGCGCATATCCAGAAGCTGAAAGCAGTCTGTACAGAGCAGGAGTGGGAGCAGTACCGGGAACAGATCCTGCAAAGCCGGAACAGCGGCAGTATCCTGTATCCTTTCATGGAAGCGGAGAGAACCGGCGACAGGAAACGGTACAGGGAGCTGATGCAGTACCTTAAGAAGATATCTGGAAATTGACGAAGTGTATAATGATGAAGTTGAGGTCAGTGTGTTTTCGGCTGATGATGAACCGTATGAAATTTATTTCAGTTACGATAACTACTATGGAATTGTTTATGCTGAAAAAGAGAAGGTCTATGAAATCCGGGACGAGATGAAACGGGAACTGCAGGCTGAATACGACAGAAACAGAGAAGTGTCAAATGAATTTATTCGGAAATTTTCTGAAAAATATGACGTATGCATGCCAAATGATATTTACTTTAATTTTGATATTACGGATTTTTTTGAGAGAATACCATACAGTACAAGGATTAACGGCACAAGGACAGGCACTAATATAGTTTAAATGAGCATGACTTTTTTCTCCCCTGCATACATTGTAAAAACGATGTTTGCAGGGGGATTTTTTTGAAAGATTATATTGAGGAGAGAGCCGTGGAGATTGCAAATTATATTATAGAAAACAGTGCGACTGTGAGGCAGACAGCGAAGCAGTTCCGGATCAGCAAGAGTACGGTACATAAGGACGTCACCGAACGGCTCCTCCAGATCAACCCGTCCCTTGCCCGGGAAGCCCGTAAGGTGCTGGATACGAACAAGTCGGAGCGTCACATCCGGGGCGGGATGGCCACGCGAGAGAAATATCTACATCAGCATGGGTAAAACGGGAAAATGGAAAGCGGAAGCAGACTGTACAGAGGCTGTGCAGCAGCTTCCGCTTTTTTAGAGGAATCTGAGACGGGCCGGCTGCTGCATTATTTGAAACGAACTGATATCATTTATATCATATTCCAGTTGCGCCGCCCGGACAGGAGAGCTATAATAGGTCTGTTTGTTCAGCCGGAGGAATTCTGACCGGCAGGCCGCCGGAGGCGGCAGAATGGAGATTAATATAATATGAAGTTACTGAAGATGATATTTAAAAATGAAACGGTTTTCTGTATTTCGTTTTTGCTGGCTGTACTGTCTGCGTTTGCGGTGCATCCTGACCGAATGTATCTGAGTTATCCTGATTACCGGACGATCGCGCTTCTGTTCTGTCTGATGATCATTGTCGGCGGATTTCAGTCGCTGGGGATATTCAGTATGCTGGGACATTTTCTGCTGAGAGGGGCAGGGAGTATCAGAGGACTCTCGGCGATTCTGGTGATGCTCTGCTTTTTCAGCAGTATGGTGATCACGAACGATGTGGCGCTGATCACCTTTGTCCCATTCACGCTTATCGTATTTCGCATGAGCGGAAGAGTAGAAAGTGTTCTTAAGCTGGTGGTGCTGGAGACGATAGCGGCAAACCTGGGGAGCATGGCAACACCGATCGGGAACCCGCAGAATCTGTATTTGTATTCCATCGCGGATTTTTCTGCAGGGGAATTTTTGCAGGCCGTTCTTCCCTATGCGGGCCTGGCGTTTGTGATGCTTATGGCAGCAGTGCTGATTCAGAGGGACGAGCCGCTGCTGGATGTGGCGGGGGGAGAAGAAAATGAGGTTCAGAAAGGGAAGATCTTTCGGAAGATGATCCCGTTTCTGTTCCTGTTGCTGCTGTGTCTGCTGGTGGTGTTCAGGGTCCTTCCGTACCAGCCTGTGCTGATCTGTGTGATATGCGTTGTGCTGGTGGTAAATCGAAAGCTGTATCTGTCCGTAGATTATTTTCTTCTGCTGACATTTTTATGCTTCTTTATATTTATCGGTAATATGAAGCGGATCCCGGAGATCAGCGGCTTCCTTGTCTCGGTTGTTGATGGAAAGGAACTGTTGATGGGGATACTTACAAGCCAGATCATCAGCAATGTGCCGGCTGCGATCCTGCTGTCAGGGTTCAGCAGTGATCTGTCAGCGCTCCTTACGGGCGTCAATGTGGGAGGGCTGGGGACTCTGATCGCGTCTCTGGCAAGCCTGATATCGTTTAAATTCTTCGCAAAGGAGTATCCGGATAAAAAAGGCGTATACATGGTCAGGTTTACAATATGGAACGGCATTTTCCTGGCTGTACTGACCGCGGAAGCTCTTCTGCTTGGAAATATCTCCGGGTAGGCAGAGCTGGTAAAAGAACTTAGACAGACAGATAAATTGCAGATGTTTGAAAAGGAAAAGGAGGATCTGAATATATCAGGGCATCAATTCCCATAATCGGTCCGGATGTGCTATACTGTATGAAATTGCAGGTGATTCAGAAGGGAGACGGCGGATGAGGATAGCGGCAGTTTTGAACAGCGTGCAGGACAGGGAAGAGATAAGCGGGATACTACAGAAGATAAATCCGGAATATGAGGTTGTTGGAACGGCATCTGACGGAGCAGCAGGGTATGAGATGGTCTGCGCGGTGCATCCGGAGCTTGTCATCACAGAGGCGGAGATGGCGGGGATGGACGGATTTTCGATGCTGAGAAAACTGCGTGACCGGAAGATTGATGTAAAAGTGATCGTCCTTGCTGAAAAAGAGGATTTTCAGCAGGCGAGACAGGCCATAGAGCTTGGGGTGGACGGATATCTTGTGAAGCCTCTCAGACAGGAAGAACTGAGAAGAACAGCGGGGCATATTGAAGAAAAGCTTCGGGAAGAGCGGACGGAGGCGTCAATCCTCAAAGCAGAAAATATTTTTATGAGCTGTATCAATGGGCAGCTGCAGCCGGATGAAGATTTTCATGAGATGACCAGAAAGAAACTGGGATTTACGGTGAAGGATCCGGGAGCAGTGTTTGCGCTCTGGCTTGGCAGCGGATATGAGGCACAGAAAGAAAAGGCAAAAAGGATTCTGGAAGAGGCCGGATGTGCGGGGGACGGGACGGTCTCCGGCATGCTGGAGGCCGGTGCGTGGAATCTCCTGCTGGTGGTCCTCTGCCGCATGGAAGATCCGGTAATGGAGCGGGAGTATTTCCGGAAGGAGGTTGTGCCGAGACTGTGTGCCGGACTGGAAGGCGTTGCGGTATGCCTCTGGGCTGAAATGAAGCATCTTCTGGAACTGCTGGATGTGCTGAGAAAGATGCGGGAGATGCGCGACTGGAACCTGCTGTTTGACCGTGGGGATCTGATCTGCCAGGAAGAGATCCAATGCATGGAGACTATGCCGCTCAAATATCCGGCAGAGCTGGAAGGCCAGGTCCGCAGGGCAGTGACGGCAAAGCGCGGGGAGGAGATCAAGAAATGTTATTACCGGCTGTATGATCTTCTCCGCAGGAAACCATACAGACCGGCTGATATGAAGGAATGCCTGATCCGGTTCGATATGGCTGTGCTGAATACGTTTAAAATGCAGCGGGAAATCGAATCGGAGGTGGACGTGCAGCGCTGTATGCAGGAGATCGCATCCGCTATGAGCTGGATGGAAATACGGAATGCCACGGACAGATTTTTTCAGGTCCTGAATTTTGATGCGTTTGAGGAAAAAAGCGATGAGGGATTAAGTCCTCTTGTACGGAAAGCCGTGCAGCTGGTCAGAAAGTATTATGACCAGGGGATCACACTGGATGAGATCGCCGAGAGACTGTTTGTCTCGGAGGAATATCTGAGTACACAGTTTAAGAAGGAGACAGGCGCCGGATTCAAGGAGACGGTCAGAAAATACCGCATGGACCGCATCAAAGGGCTTCTTATAGGGACAAGGCTGAAGCTGAATCAGATCGCGGAACTGACCGGCTATGCGGATGCAAAATATATGAGCAGGGTCTTCAAGGAGGAGACCGGGATGCTCCCGACAGAATACCGCAAGTCAGCTCATTAAAAAATTCTACCTTTTTTAGAAATTTCTCCCTTTTCATATTGGAGAATTATGGTATGCTTACGATAACCTGCAGGATGCGCAGGTCAATCTGAAACATATCTGTGTAAAGAGAGGTGAGATGAATAATGAGCGAAATGAAGATCACATTTAAACATCCGGAAGAGATCCGTGATTTTGTGAACACTGTCTCCAAATATGAGTTCGATATGGATATGAGAAAAGGACGTGTTGTGGTAGATGCGAAATCTTTGCTTGGAATTATGCATCTTGGACTTAACAGTGTCATGGAACTTAAAATGTATTCGGATGACTGCGAAGAACTTCAGAAACAAATTGCAAAGTATGCTGCTTAGACAGGCAGGATGAAAATAGGAAAATTCCCGGCGCGCTGCGTGCCCGGGAATTTAGTTGTTGTAAAACGTGTGCGGCTCATCTATAATAGAAGAAATATAAAAATAAGCGGTCCGCGCGGCCGTGTTTCACAGGAGGATAACCTTGAAGAACGAATTAGTGATCGTCCTTGACTTCGGCGGACAGTACAATCAGCTTGTCGCAAGACGGGTCAGGGAATGTAATGTTTACTGTGAGATCTATTCTTACAAGACGGAGATTGAGAAGATTAAGGAAATGAACCCGAAGGGAATTATCCTGACGGGCGGACCGAACAGCTGCTATCTGCCGGATTCGCCGACTTACACGGACGAGCTGTTCAAGCTGGGAATCCCGGTGCTGGGTCTGTGCTACGGCGCACAGCTTATGATGCACGTGCTCGGCGGCGAGGTGAAAAAGGCCGACGTCAGAGAGTACGGCAAGACAGAAGTCCTGATCGATAAGACTTCATCCAAGGTATTCGAAAACGTGTCTACGCCGACGATCTGCTGGATGAGCCATTTTGACTATATCGCACAGGTGGCTCCCGGATTCGAGATCACCGCGCACACGGCAGACTGTCCGGTGGCTGCGGCGGAAAACGAGGCAGACAAGCTGTATGCGATCCAGTTCCATCCGGAGGTGCTCCATACTGCTGAAGGCACGAAGATGATCAATAATTTCGTCAAAAATGTGTGCGGATGCGCCGGCGACTGGAGAATGGATGCATTCGTGGAAAACTCGATCAAGGCGATCCGCGAGAAAGTGGGAGACGGCAAGGTGCTGCTTGCATTATCCGGCGGTGTGGATTCCTCTGTGGCAGCAGGCCTGCTTTCCAGAGCGATCGGAAACCAGCTGACCTGTGTGTTTGTCGATCATGGTCTTCTCCGTAAAGACGAGGGCGACGAGGTGGAAGCTGTCTTCGGACCAAAGGGAAATTTCGACCTGAACTTTGTCCGCGTGAACGCGCAGGAGAGATATTATAAAAAACTTGCCGGAGTGTCAGATCCGGAGACAAAACGTAAGATCATCGGCGAGGAATTCATCCGCGTGTTCGAGGAAGAGGCGAAGAAGATCGGAACCGTAGACTTCCTGGCACAGGGAACCATCTATCCGGATGTTGTAGAGAGTGGTCTGGGCGGAGAGTCCGCTGTGATCAAGTCTCACCACAATGTCGGAGGGCTTCCGGAGAACGTGGATTTCAAGGATATCATCGAGCCGCTGCGTGACCTCTTCAAAGACGAGGTGCGCAAGGCCGGACTGGAGCTGGGAATCCCCAAAGAGCTGGTATTCCGTCAGCCGTTCCCGGGACCGGGACTCGGAATCCGCATCATCGGCGAGGTGACTGCTGAGAAAGTGAAGATCGTACAGGAAGCGGACGCGATCTACCGTGAAGAGATCGCGAATGCGGGGCTGGATCAGGATATCAACCAGTATTTCGCAGCACTGACAAATATGCGTTCCGTCGGAGTTATGGGAGATGAAAGAACTTATGACTACGCGGTAGCGCTGAGAGCCGTGAAGACGGTTGACTTCATGACAGCCGAGGCGGCGGAGATTCCGTACGAGGTGCTTAATAAGGTGATGAGCAGGATCATAAATGAAGTCCGGGGCGTTAACAGGGTATTCTATGACCTGACGAGTAAGCCGCCGGGGACGATAGAGTTCGAATAGACACCACATCTCTGGGAAGCCTTATTTTGCAGGCTTTCCAGAGATTTTTCTCTTTTATTGGCTACAAATTGGCTACACCTGCCATTTGGCTACCATTCGGAACTGTCGTTCCGTTCATCACATTTTCA
>CAJFQZ010000004.1 GCA_904419285.1 Lachnospiraceae bacterium UBA1818 | reverse complement strand
ATGGAATGGAGCCTGAAGCCGCCCTCCTCTTATCGCAGAAGGAATTCTCCCGGCAGCTTTCCCTGTTTTCGGATGATATTCTGAGATAAAACTTACCTTGCAAACCCGAATTTACTGCAGGGAGCGTTTCTTCGTGATCGTCACTTTCTCGTCGTAGCATGTGAAGATCTCATCCACTTTCTCCCTCTTCAGCTTTGGCGTAAACAGGCTGACAGCCGGCACGACGATCAGGCCGGCGATCATGGCCGCGGCTCCCGCGTTGATCGGGGATGCGATGTAGCCGATGAACATATTGGAGACCGTGATGCCGATCCCGGCAATAAAGCCTGACCAGACGCCGGCTCTCGTAACGCCCTTCCAGTAAAGCCCATACAGGAAGGGGGCGAGGAATGCGCCTGCCAGAGCTCCCCATGAGATTCCCATAAGCTGCGCGATAAAGGTCGGCGGATTAAGCGCGATCACCACGGATACCACAATGAAGAACACGATCAGAAGCTGCATGGTGACGATCTGCTTCTTCTCACTCATCTTTTTGATCACATTATCCTTGAGCAGATTCAGCGTCAATGTAGAGCTGGAGGTCAGCACAAGAGATGACAGCGTCGACATGGACGCCGAAAGTACAAGCACGACCACGATCCCAATCAGAATATCCGGCAGCGCGGACAGCATATATGGGATGATACTGTCGTACACGACCGCACCCGTCGTATCATCGTAGATCGCCGGAGAGTCGAACAGGCGGGCAAATCCGCCGAGGAAATAGCATCCTCCTGACACAACGATCGCGAATACAGTGGAAATGACTGTCCCGGTATTGATAGATTTTTCGTCCTTTATGGCGTAAAACTTTCCGATCATCTGCGGCAGTCCCCAGGTGCCCAGAGAAGTCAGGATGACAACGCCCAGAAGGTTTACCGGATCCGGTCCGAAGAACGAGGTAAACGCGCCCGGCTGTCCCGCTGTGACTGCCACATCACTGGGGATCTGCGCCATCTCCGAGACTGCATTTATGAAGCCGCCCTGGCCGTTCAGAACAGCGGCGATCACAACCACGATCCCGGCAAGCATGATGATTCCCTGTATAAAGTCATTGATCGCTGTCGCCATATATCCTCCCAGGATCACATACACGGCAGTAAACAGGGCCATCGCGATAACACACCAGGTATACGGAATACTGAATGCCATTTCAAACAAACGAGACAGCCCATTGTACACAGAAGCAGTGTACGGTATAAGAAATACGAAAACGATCACAGATGCCATGACTTTCAGCGCTTTGCTGTCGTAGCGCTCTCCGAAGAAATCCGGCATGGTCCTGGAACCCAGGTGCTGCGTCATGACCTTGGTCCTCCGCCCGAGGACTACCCAGGCGAGCAGACTTCCGATCACCGCATTTCCGATTCCGATCCATGTGCTGGCGATTCCGTATTTCCATCCGAACTGCCCGGCATATCCTACGAAGACGACAGCAGAGAAATAAGATGTGCCATAGGCAAATGCGGTGAGCCACGGACCGGCAGAGCGCCCTCCCAGAACGAATCCGTCCACACTGGCAGCATGACGTCTCGAATAGATCCCCACTCCCACCATCACAGCAAAAAACACAATAAGCAGTACAATTTTGATCCCCATCTTTCTTTCCCTTCCTTTGCTTATTCGCTTTAAAGCGTTACGCTTTAAAGTGTTAAAGTAATTTCCCATAGAATAACACGGGCATAACGCCCGTGTCAACACATAATTCACTGCTATTTCATCTTATTTACTCTTTCCTGGATCATCTTGTTAAAATTCTCGATCCTGCGGCTGTACGGCTCATTCATATACTTTGAATTCAGCATAAAGTCCGCCGTTGCAAGATTGTTTGCAACCGGAATATCATAGACTACCGCAATGCGGAGAAGCGCTTTTACATCCGGGTCATGAGGCTGTGCCTCCAGCGGATCCCAGAGAAAGATCATGAAATCGATCTGGCCTTCCACGATCTTGGCGCCGATCTGCTGATCACCGCCCAGAGGGCCGCTGCAGTATCCTTTGACCGGAAGTCCCGTGCGCTCTGAGATGAGGCGCGCTGTTGTACCTGTACCGCACAGGAAATGGCTTTTCAGCACATCCTTGTTGCGGTCGCACCACTCGACCAGCTCTTTCTTCTTTCCGTCATGCGCGACCAGCGCAATGTGTTTTGCTTTCTCGATCTCCATTGTTACATAGTTGTCATTCAGCATATCTAAGCCTCCTGTCAGTTTCACAGCAGACAGGCACTGCTGCCCGTCACCAAACACTCTGCTCCATCGTCCGAAAACGGATGGATGCAGGAAATCCCATTGCTACAGTAATTATGATACTATAAATCAGCAGAATTGGAAAGACAAAAAACGGATCTGCTGAACCCACGGCGGCACCCGCCGCTCCGGCGCTGATGCCTGAAACAAGAATCAGCGGCAGATCAGTCTTCAATCTTTTTCACGACCTCACCCTGTTTTTTATAAATGCTGTGACCCGGAACAAATCCGCGTACGGAGGAGAGCGGATAGATATTGCTGTTGCTTCCCACAACGGTTCCCGGATTCAGGACGCTTCCGCATCCAACTTCTACTTCATCCCCGAGCATCGCACCGAATTTCTTCATGCCGGTCTCTATGCTGCCCTCCGGTGTCTTCACGACGACAAGCTTTTTATCGGATTTTACGTTTGACGTGATGGAGCCTGCTCCCATATGGGACTTATAACCGAGGATCGAATCTCCGACATAGTTGTAGTGCGGGACCTGGACCTTATTGAACAGGATCACATTTTTAAGCTCCGTAGAATTTCCCACGACCGCACCCTCACCGACGATGGCGTTTCCGCGGATAAATGCACAGTGGCGCACCTCTGCATCTTTTCCGATGATCGCAGGACCGTTGATAAATGCCGTCGGAGCGACTTTCGCTGACTTCGCGATCCAGACATTCTCTCCGCGCTTCTCGTACTCCTCGCTGCTGAGCGTCTCACCCAGCTTCAGGATAAAGCTGCTGATCTTCGGAAGGACTTCCCACGGATAGGTCACCCCGTCAAAAATATCCTTTGCGATCGTCTCATCCAGTGTATAGAGTTCCTTTACTGTCAATGCTTCCATCTTTCTTCTCCTTTTCCGCCGTTTTCCGGCAATTTTATTCTTCTTTTTTTGCTCTGCCGGCAGAGGAAGTTTTTCCGCTGCCTTTCTTATAATACTCTGCCGCCCTGTCATAACAGGCTCTCATCTGATACTGATTGTTGAGCCCTTTGACGCCGACAATCCGGCTGGTGATGAAGTGATCCAGCTTCACCATATACTCATCCGGTGTGATGCTGCCCTCCGCCACATAGGTAAGCCCCTTCTCCCAGCTTGCCGTAAGCTCCGGGTTCAAAAGCGACCGGATTGAGTGATCCACCACATCATACACCATCTCTCCCTGGAGGGTAGGCGTAATGATCTGTGTCTTCTTATTCAGCGCCAGATACTTGATATGGATCAGTTTCTTTAAGATCTCCGCCCGGGTTGCACTGGTGCCGATCCCGCTGCCCTTGATCTGAGCCCGGAGTTCTTCATCTTCGATAAGCTGTCCGGCATTTTCCATGGCGAGGATCATTGAACCGGAATTATACCGCTTCGGCGGCGAGGTCTCTCCCTCTTTGATGTCAAGCGATCTTACCGGAAGCTTCATCCCCTTTTTCAAGTTCCGTACCGCCTCAAAAAGCGCTGTGTCAGGATTCTGGTTCTCTGCATCCTGCTCTCCGGCCGGATCCGGCGCGGCCTGCGCGTCCTCCCGCGGGTCACTGCCAGATTTTTTTCTCTGCTGGGGGATCCCGGCCACTTTCAGATATCCCTCCTCTGCCAGCACTTTAAACCCCGAAAAGAAGCTCTCGCCTCTGATCTGTGTGGTGATCGCCACTCTCTGATACACCGCCGGAGGATAGAAGATGCTCAGAAATCTCCTGACGATCAAATCATACACCTTATGGGACACGGCGGAGACGGATTTCAGCGCTCCAAGCCCCTGGCCCGTGGGAATGATGGCATAGTGATCTGTGATCTGCTTATCATTCACATAGCGTGTCTTTGCCAGATCCTTATAGCTTCCGAATCCAAGGATATCCTTCAGATAAGGTCCGGCCATAGGGTATTTTGACAGGCCGTTGAGATTGCGCGTGATCTCCTTCGCCACCGCGGTAGAGAGTACTCTGGCGTCCGTTCTCGGATAGGTCACCAGCTTCTTCTCATACAGTTCCTGCACAATCCTGAGCGTCTCATCCGGGCTGATCTTAAACCTCTTCGAGCAGTCGTTCTGAAGCTCTGCCAGATTATAGAGAAGGGGCGGATTCTTCTTTTCCTTCTTTTTTTCAATAGAGCGGATCTCGCACAGGAGCGGCTCCTCTTCTTTCAGATAATGGATCAGCTCCTCCGCCTTCTCCCTCTTCTTAAACCCGTTCTCCTTATACAGGTCAAAAGATTCAAAGTACCGCGATCCCCTGACTGCCCGCCACTCCCCCTCGAACTCCCGGCCTGATGCGTCGATGGCGCTCATCACACGGTAGAACGGAGTTTTGACAAAATCCCGGATCTCTCTCTCCCTTCTGACGACCATTCCCAGTACGCAGGTCATGACTCTGCCCACAGAGACAACCGCATATTTTGTGTGCAGATAGGAAGAAATGCTGTTCCCGTATTTCAGCGTCAGCAGGCGGGAAAAATTGATTCCCATCAGATAGTCTTCCTTTGCCCTTAAGTAGGCGGATGCGCCCAGATTGTCATATTCTGAAAGGTCCTTTGCCTCCCGGATCCCCCGCAGGATCTCTTCTTCTGTCTGGGAATCGATCCACACCCGACGGCGCTCTTTCCCTGTGACATGCGCTTCCTGCTCTACAAGCCGGTATATGTACTCTCCCTCCCGCCCGGAGTCGGTGCACACATAGATCGTATCCACGTCCTCCCGGTTGAGCAGGCCGCTGACGATCTGAAACTGTTTTGCAACGCCGGGGATGACCTCGTATTTAAATTCTGAAGGGATAAACGGAAGTGTATCCAGGCTCCACCGCTTCAGCGACGGATCGTACTCCTCCGGGTAGCTCATCGTGACAAGATGCCCCACACACCAGGTCACCACCGCCGTATCAGATTCCAGATAACCGTCCCGCCTCTTTGTATTCAGTTTTAAAGCTTTCGCGAACTCCTGCGCCACACTGGGCTTCTCCGCGATGTATAATGATTTTCCCATATAGTCTGATTCTGTCTGTCCTGTCTATGCTTTACTCGCACGGCACAAAGCGGTAAGCTGTCCGGGTATCGTACTTCTCGCCCCCGCGGCAGATCGGTCCCGGGAAATTGTCATGGTGGACAGCGTCCGGATAATACTGTGTCTCCAGGCAGACCGCACTCCGGCTTCCATAGACCGCCCCGTCCTTTCCCGGCTCATTGTCCAGGAAGTTTGCAGTATACATCTGTACTCCCGGAAGATCCGTCCAGACTTCCATCCTTATGCCGCTTTTATCAGCCGTCACTTCTGCTACTTTATCAAATCCATTTTCATTTTTCAATACCCAGTTATGATCGTAGCCTCCACCGAAACGCAGCGGCTCATAGTCCGCGTCGATCTCCGCGCCCAGCTGTTTCGGCGTCCTGAAATCCATGGGAGTGCCGTCCACCGGACGGATCTCACCGGTCGGGATCGACTCCTCGTCCGCAGGAGTGAAGGCGTCCGCATCCAGCATGACCGAATGTCCCAGCACGCTTCCGCTGTCATGTCCGTTCAGGTTGAAATAACTGTGGTTGGTCATATTGATCACCGTGTCCTTGTCCGGCACGGCCTCGTAATGGATCGTGAGCAGGTTCTCCTCATCCAGACTGTAGGTCACGCGCATATCCAGTGCGCCCGGATATCCCTGATCGCCGTCCGGGCTGTGAAGCAGGAATGTCACATGGTCATCCTCATTCTCTGCCGTCTCCCAGAGGCGTTTGTTATAATAGTCCAGTCCGCTGTGGAGGTTGTTCCCGCCATCGTTTTTATCCAGGGTATAGGACTTTCCGTCAATTTCTATCTGCGCGCCCTTGATCCGGTTGGCGCTCCTTCCGACCGTGGCCCCGATGGATGCGCCGCCTCTCTCATATCCCGCCGCGTCATCGTATCCGAGCACCACGTCCAGCAAAGCACCGCCCTTTCCCTTCACCTTAACGCTGACCAGGGCCGCGCCGTAATCTGTGACAGACACGGAAGTGCCTGCGTCATTTTTCATTGTATACAGCCGGGCCTTCTCTCCTTTTTCTGTCATTCCGAATTGTCTTACTGTCAGTTTATCCATTTTTTCCTCCTTGTAAAATGAATTGTCAATGTCTCCTGAACAGGCCGAATACTCTGCGCAGCAGCCCTTCTTTTCCTTTTTTCTGCTCCGCGGGGCGCCGGGCGTTGACCGCCTCTTTCATGAACACTTCCTGTGCATCGATCTGCTGCCCGCCGGACTCTTTCTTTCTGTATGAGCCGTCCTGCGTCATCTCTCTCGCCTTCAGAGTGTCCGAGAGCATGACCTTCAGGCAGTGCTTCAGCCGTCTTTTGATCTCTTCATCATAGATCGGACATGCTACCTCCACCCGCTTCTCCGTATTGCGGGTCATCATGTCCGCTGATCCGATATAGATCTTTGCCTCGGGACCGCTTCCGAAGATGAATACTCTCGGGTGCTCCAGGAATCTGCCCACAATGCTGGTGACCCGGAGATTTTCTGTCCTGCCCGGTATTCCGGGAAGGATGCAGCAGATCCCCCGGACGATCAGATCGATCTTAACTCCGGCCCGGGAAGCCTCTGCTGTCTTTCTGATGAAATCCATGTCGGTCACGGAATTCATCTTCATCACGATCCTTCCGTTCTCTCCTTTGCGGATCTCTTCGTCCATAAGAGAGAGGACCTTCCGCTTCAGCCCGGAAGGGGATACGATCAGATGCCGGTATTCTCCGTGCAGATTGCCGATGGACATGTTCTTGAAGAACACGGCCGCGTCCTCCCCGATCTGCTGGCTGGATGTCAGCAGTGAGTAATCCGTGTACATCTTGGCTGTCTTCTCATTGTAATTTCCTGTGCCGATCTGTGTGATATACCGGATCTCATTTCTGTTCCTGTATGTAATGAGGCAGATCTTAGAGTGCACCTTATATCCCTCAAATCCATAGAGCACGCGGCATCCTGCCTCTTCCATCCGCTCGGACCACTCAATATTGTTCTGTTCGTCGAATCTTGCCCTCAGCTCGATCAGAACGGTGACCTCCTTGCCGTTTTCCGCTGCCGCGCACAGATATTCCACAAGCCTTGCCTTTTTCGCCAGCCGGTAGATCGTGATCTTTATCGTCATGACATCCGGATCTGAAGCCGCCTCCTTGATCAGCTGCAGGAAAGGCTCCATGCTCTCATACGGGTAAGAGAGGAGCACATCCTTTTTCTTCACCTGCTCCATCACACTGCCCGGCGCCAGCATGGCGGCCGGCTGAGGCGTGAACGGTTCATAGACCAGAGACCGCTTCATGGATTCCGGAAGCTTGTCGGCAATGCCGAACATGAAGGCAAGCTTCATCGGCATCTTGGTCCGGAAAATGCATTCCGGCTGGATCTTAAATCTGTCACAGAAGTATTTTTCCATCTCTTTGCTCAGAGGGCTGGCGGTCTCAAGCCTTACCACCGCCATCCTCCTTCTTTTGTGGAGAGTTTCCTGCATGATATCCCGGAAATCCTCATTATCCGCAAACGCCTCGTCGTCCGGCGAGACGTCCGCATTTCTTGTCACGCAGATATAATTCTTATCCGATACCTGATACTGGTCAAATACCAGCTCCAGATACTCTGTGAGTACCTTCTCCATCCTGATATAGCGGATATCATACCCGGGCAGATACAGAATATCCGAGATATACTGGGGCACCGGCACGATTCCCATCATGGACTTGTTCCCGTTCTTCAGGTTCGCTACCACATAGATCTCCTTGTTGAGCAGATGGGGAAATGGATGGTTTGCATCTACGATCTGGGGCGACAGGACCGGGAGCACCTGCTCCTTGAAATATTTCTTGACATATTTTTTCTCCGACTGCTCAAGTTCCTTGAAATCCAGCCCGCAGACGCCGTAAGGCTTCAGCTGTTTCTTTATCTCCGCATAGGTCTTATCTCTTTCCTTATAAAGCGGTGCAACTGTCCGGTAGATTGCATCCAGCTGCTGCCTTGGTGTCATGCCTGATCTGGTGTCCTGCTTTTTTCCGTCCGCGGCAGCCATATCATAAAGGCTGCCCACGCGGATCATAAAAAATTCATCGAGATTGCTCGTAAAGATGGCGACGAATTTCATTCTCTCCATGAGCGGGACTGTCTCATCCCGCGCCTCTTCAAGAACTCTCTGGTTAAATCTGAGCCACGAAAGCTCCCGGTTCTGGGTATAATCCAAAATTTCCGTCATCTGCTTCTCTCCTTTTCCTATTTTTCAAGATATTCCATCAGATCGTCCAGTTTGCGCTCCATAAGGCTGTATCCATGCTCATAGAATGCCAGCAGTGTCTCCCTGTTTCTCTCCAGGCGGGCCACCGGCTTCACCTGGGGCCGGAGGATAAAGACCTCACCGCGTTTTTCCATCTGGTCAAGATGGTTCATCGTCTTATTGTATTCAAAACTCCTGCGGAGTATCGTCCTCACCAAGTTCGGATAGGAGCGGTATGCCCTTCGGTAGATCTTCTCCAGCCCCTTAGAAACTGTCTTTTTCCTGTAGCCTGCATTCTTGGTCAGAATCACCACGATCTTCTCATTTCCGATCTCCTGCGCCCTTCGGATCGGCACTGAATCCGCCAGCCCTCCGTCAAGATATGGGACGTCATCCACGTTTACGATCGGAGTAAGAAGAGGCATGCTGCAGGACGCCCGGCATACCTTGAGCAGACGCTCTCTGTTGCTCCGCTCGGTCATATACTCCGCTTTTCCCGTCAGACAGTTGGTCGTGACAAGCTCACACTCGATCTCAGAATTGAAATAAGTGTCAAAGTCAAAGGGGATCAGTTCGTTCGGGTACTTGTCGAAGATCAGGTCCATGTTCATGACACTTCTTTCCTTCACGAAGTCCCTCAGACCGTAATAATAGTTCCCGCTCTTATCCGCCGGGATCATACAGTCGCGGGTGCGGCCCGGCTGCTCCGACACATAGTCCAGCGCATTGCATGCTCCCGCTGAGACACCGATGACATGGGACGTATAGATCCCTTTCTCCATCAGCAGATCCAGGACGCCTGACGTAAACACCCCTCTGGTGGCGCCTCCTTCCAGTACCATTGTCGCTTTTTTTATATCCATGTTTATTCCTCTTTTCATGCTTGCTCACCGAATCCCCGATGGACCCGATACTGGTATTATATAACGTTTTCCCCTGTTCGCAAACCCGATTTCGGAAACTTCTTTCAGAAGGACAGAAGTCCCCCGGCGCCGCTCCGTATATGCCTCTGTTTCAGTCATTTTTTATTTTGAAACTTTTTGAACCAAACCTTGCCATGTCATGTCCGCCGTGTTAATATAAGCGTTGGTACTCCCGGATGCCCTATGTGCGGCCTTTTTCTGCACTGCAGGCATCTGTTTTAAACAGGATTCAATTTAAGGAGATTTCAGAATGATTAGTGCAAACAACGTTACACTGCGCGTCGGAAAAAAAGCGCTGTTTGAAGATGTCAACATTAAATTCACAGAAGGGAACTGCTACGGTCTGATCGGCGCCAACGGCGCGGGAAAGTCTACTTTCCTGAAGATCCTGTCCGGACAGCTTGAGCCCACCCAGGGCGATGTCAGCATCACTCCCGGAGAGCGTCTCTCCTTCCTTCAGCAGGATCATTTCAAATATGACGAGTATCCGGTACTCGATACTGTGATCATGGGGAACGCCCGTCTCTACGAGATCATGAAGGAAAAGGAAGTGATCTATGCGAAAGAAGATTTCACCGATGAAGACGGGATCAAAGCAAGCGAGCTGGAGGCAGAGTTTGCGACAATGAACGGATGGGAAGCGGAGTCTGACGCTGCCTCTCTGCTGAACGGACTCGGAATTGAAACAGACCTCCATTACAAATATCTGAAGGACCTCACCGGCCCGGAGAAAGTCAAAGTTCTCCTTGCGCAGGCTCTGTTCGGCAACCCGGACATCCTCCTGCTCGACGAGCCCACCAACCACCTGGACCTGGATGCGATCGCGTGGCTCGAGGAGTTCCTGATAAACTTCGAGAACACGGTCATCGTGGTATCCCATGACCGCTACTTCCTGAACAAGGTCTGCACGCAGATCGCGGATATTGACTACGGCAAGATCCAGCTCTACGCCGGAAACTACGATTTCTGGTATGAGTCCAGCCAGCTTCTGATCCGCCAGATGAAGGAAGCCAACAAAAAGAAAGAAGAAAAGATCAAAGAGCTCCAGGAATTCATTTCCCGTTTCAGCGCCAACGCTTCAAAATCCAAACAGGCGACTTCCAGAAAGCGCGCCCTTGAAAAGATCCAGCTCGATGAGATCAAGCCTTCCAGCCGAAAGTATCCTTATATCGACTTCCGCCCGAACCGTGAGATCGGAAATGAAGTCCTCACCGTGGAAGGGCTCTCCAAGACGATCGACGGCGAGAAGGTGCTGGACAATATCACCTTCACTCTCGGACATGACGACAAGGTCGCTTTCGTGGGAAGCAATGAGCTTGCCAAGACTGTGCTCTTCAAGATCCTGATCGGCGAAATGGAGCCGGACGAGGGAACCTACAAGTGGGGGATCACCACCTCCCAGGCTTACTTCCCGAAGGATTTCGGCAGTGAGTTCGACAGCGATTACACGATCACCGAATGGCTCACCCAGTATTCGGAAAATAAGGACGCCACTTATGTCCGCGGCTTCCTGGGAAGAATGCTTTTCTCCGGAGAGGACGGCGTGAAACGTCTCAAAGTGTTATCCGGAGGCGAGAAGGTCCGCTGTCTCCTGTCCAAGATGATGATCTCTGGCGCCAATGTGCTGCTGCTGGACGAGCCGACCAACCATCTTGACATGGAATCGATCACCGCGCTCAACAACGGTCTGATCAAATTCCCGGGCGTCCTGCTCTTTACCTCAAGAGACCACCAGATCGTGCAGACGACTGCAAACCGCATTATGGAGATCGTGCCAGGCGGACACCTCATCGACAAGATCACCACATACGACGAGTATCTTGAGAGCGACGAGATGGCAAGAAAGAGACAGACCTATTCCGTACAGACTGAAGAAGAAGACTAAATCCGGGTTTGTAAGGTAAGTTTTATCCGAAAAACAGTATTGTCTGAGCGCCAGCGAGTTGTGCTGTTTTTCGGATTGCTTTTAGCCATCTTTCGAAGCTTTTAGTTTTTCTTATTCTTCGGAACGGAGCCTGAATCCCCCGCCCCCTCATCACAGAATATGACTTCGGCATACTCACGCCTGCCGGTTTCGGATGTGAGTCGGATCAGAAACCTGCCCGCCAAGCCCGAATTTATACCGCCTTCCATCTCCGTACCTTCTCTTTGTAGAAAATAACTCCCTCTTTTATGATCCTGGGCTTTCCGTCTCTGACTTCCACCATGGTCACAGAGCAGTTCGGCGGCACCTCATCTTTCCAGAAATGGGCCACGGACAGATTTCCTTTGATCCGGTTCAGGAGGGCAGTCATAGCGGCTCCGTGAGTGGAAACCAGGATATTCTTTCCTGCAAGATCTTCCCTGGCGCACAGCTCTTTAAGAAATGCACCTGTCCTCTCGTAGAGTTCCGGAACAGTCTCGGCGTCTTCCGGTGGAATGTAATTTCCGGTATCCGAGAAAAAGCGGTTGAACGCATCGCTCTCCGGATCCCGGTTTTCTCCTCCGCTGAACATTCCCTCATACCGCCCGAAACCGATCTCTTTGATCCGCTCTTCATCGATCAGCGGGATATTTCTTCCTGCAAGGATGATCTCCGCTGTCTCCCTGGCGCGCTTCAGAGGGCTGGTAAATCCCAGGTCAAGCCTGATCTCCTTCATTCCCTCCGCAGTCTCTTCTGCGAGATGACGGCCATAGTCATTCAGCGGGATATCGGTATGCCCCTGTACCTTCTTCATCCTGTTCCAGTCAGTCTCTCCGTGTCTCACAATATATAGCATCATAGCGCAGTTCTCCTTCCGCTCCTGTTTTATTTTCTCCTACAGCCTTACAGTATAGTTGCTTTTCTCTCCCGCGTCAATCGCACACGCCACAGATTTCTCCCGGGCTGTAGTCCGGAATGCGTCCCGCTCCGGAACCCATCCCCGTATCTCACTCAGAGCAATACCTCTGTATCCCAGCCGGGAAAATATCGCCGGCTCTTGCCAAGCCTCGGGAGAAAAGGCTATAATGGAAAGCGGAAGCGCACATTGCTGAACCGGACGGGACAGGAAACCACCTGCGGAAATACTTCTCACTTTCTGCTGAAACATTCTCCAGTGCCCGCAAAAACACAGATTGCTTCTCTGCCGCGCGCAGAACCGGCGGCAGGAAAAAGAAAGGACTGACTGTTATGGAAATGAAAAAAATCACAAGTTTCACGATCGATCATATCCGGCTTGTTCCCGGACTCTATGTTTCGCGCAAAGATATGGCAGGAGATACTGTCATCACCACCTTCGACATCCGCATGACAAGCCCGAATGACGAACCTGTCATGAATACGGCGGAAGTCCACACGATCGAGCATCTGGGAGCTACATTTCTCCGAAACCATGAGACTTTCTCCGATAAGGTGCTCTACTTCGGCCCCATGGGATGCCGCACCGGATTCTATCTGCTGCTGGCCGGAGATTATACTTCCGCTGATATCGTTCCGCTGATGAAAGAGATGTTCGAGTTCATCGCCGGCTATGAGGGTGAGATCCCCGGCGCATCCCCGAAGGACTGCGGGAACTATCTCGACATGAACCTGCCGATGGCGCGCTGGCTCGCTGCCCGTTATCTCAGGGAAGTCCTCACAGACATCACCGAAGAACGGCTTGTATATCCCGAATAAGAACGTTTTCTGGACAAGAACGATTTTCGAAGAAACATTCCCGGAAAAGAATGCCGGGGCATAAAGAACAGGCAGGAAGACTTTCAATCTCTTCCTGCCTGTTCCTGCATTCTGATTCTTTCAGAGGTCCGGCTGCTTTTTTCCCAGGACTACTTCCCTTATATAACGGTATGTTTTCTCTTCCCCTTCTTCTGCAAGCATGAGGAGAAGCTTTTCCAGAAGTTCCCTGGTTTCAGGATGCATCAGCCCGGCTGCCTTCCCGTTCCTGTAATAGTCCAGCGGGTCGCTGTCCTTATAAGACGCCCCTTTATAGACCTTACTTGCTGCGATCCGGTCCAGGAACATCTCTGCAACATATCTGACCGGCATTTTCATCCCGGTCAATGTCCCGCTTCCGTCCAGACTGTAATCCAGCCAGTATTCATAATGATGCTTATTCCTGCCTTTGTGGTGAAGCCATGCAGATGAATACCCCCGGTCTTCCCGTTCCGCATTATTCGGGCTTCTTGTTCCCTGATAATATCTGCAGCCCACGCGGAACTCTGTCCAGCTGTATTTTGACAGGTCATGGAGGAGCCCCTGTCTGTACAGTCCGACCCGGAAGCACTCCTTCATGACCAGGATCTTATGTTTCGTGATTGTGCAGAAATGTTTTACTGCTTTCATTCTTTTCCTCTGCCTTCTCTCTGCCTACCAGAAGCGCAATGCTCCTCTCTTTTAATTCTATGCTCTTCTGCTCAACGAGAAGCTCCGGCTTCTCAAGCACGCCCCTCTCCGTATCAGCCGCCAGATACCACATCTTTCCTTTCCCGGGAGACGGAAGCGCATATTCGTGAGGGAGCCAGTGCATATTGTAGGCTGCGAAGCAGGGCTCGTCCCCCGGCTCCACACCTGCATAGAGCACGCCGAGCTGGCGGCTCGCAACCTCAGCCTTGACTTTCCATGCATTTTCCCCGTGATAGGAGACATCCGGCATGCCGCACGCTGTCCTGTCCATTCCGTTGAGTTCTTCTCTGCGGTGGAGGCATGCGTGCGCCTTTCTGAACGCGATCAGAGCCTTCACATATCTGAACAGCGAATCATCTGTCTTCAGTCTGCTCCAGTTGACCCATGCCGTCTCATTGTCCTGACAGTAGACATTGTTGTTTCCCTTCTGGGTATTATAGAATTCATCTCCTGCGAGCAGGCAGGGAGTCCCCTGGGCCGTGAGAAGAAGGTAAAATGCATTCCGCACCTGGTTTTTCCGAAGTGCCATGACCGCCTTCTTCCTGCTCGGTCCCTCCGCCCCGCAGTTCCAGCTGTAATTGTAGTCCGGACCGTCAGTGTTCCTCTCACCGTTCGCCTCATTGTGTTTTCCGTCATAGGAGACCAGATCCCACAGGGTAAATCCTGTATGTCCCGTGATATAATTGCATTTTCCGTCAGCGGAAGAATTGTGCTTCAGCGCCCAGATGACATCATTGACCATATTTTCGTCTCCTTTCAGGAAACGCCTCATAACGTTCTGGAAACCGTCGTCTTTCCGCATGATCTTTATATCTTTCAAGAACGGGTCACTGCTGACAATGTCCCAGGGGATGATATATGGATTCACCACAAATCCGTCGATATGATACTCCAGCATATAAAACCTCAGGCATTCAAGCGCTGTCTGCACGGAGATCCCGGCCTGGAATGGCATTTCCAGCACCACCTCGATCTTCTCAGCATGGCATGCCCTTACCATATCCTTCAGCTCAGCAGAGGCATTCTTTCCCGCCGCATAGGATTCTTTGGGCGCAAAATAAAATCCGGCGCCGTATCCCCAGTAATTTATATGGCCGCTGTCGCACTCCTCAAATTCATAGACCGGCATGCACTGGATCTGATTGACGCCAAGTTCCTTCAGATACGGGATCTTCTCGATCACTCCCTGAAAAGTTCCCTTGTGCGCGGCTTTTGAAGAGGTGTGCTTTGTAAATCCCCTGACATGAAGACTGTATGCCACCACCTCATTCCACGGAAGATGGAGCCGTGTATCGCCTTCCCAGTCATATTCCGGTGAGACAAGTTTTCCGCGCACCTGATGTTTCTGAACATCCTTCTTCTGGCCGAAGTGTTCCTTTCCGGCCACTTCCCGCACGTAGGGATCTACACAGATCTTTCTGCCGATCCTGTAATTATATTCATATTTATCAGCATCAATATCCTCGACTGCAAGAAATCTTACTTCTCCTATTCCTTCCTCTTCCGGCATCTCAAAGCACTGTTCCGGTGAAGTCCTGCCTGCTCTGTACAGCAGAAGCTCACACGACTTTCCCTGCGGTACCTGCACTGCAAAATTCACCCTGTTCCCTCTTACGACCGCCCCAAAAGGCTGCGGACTTCCCTTCGCTTTTTTCATATACTTTTCCTTTCCTACTGCCAGCCGTCTGTTCCGTACATCTCAACATTGTCCCGACCGATAAAGAATGTCTCCTCATAGGTCTCTTTTGAAAAAGCGCCGCCCTCCAGTACGGCGGAAGCCACTTTTACAGCAGTTTTCCCCATATTGATCGGGGACTGCGCTCCCACTCCCTGCATCGGGCTGTCGGGATCAGCCAGCGCAGACTTGGTCACCGGAGATCCGTCTACACTGTACACCAGCGGTTTTCTGTCACCGGCCTCACTGAGTGCCTGCAGCACCTGCTCCGCCATCCGGTCGTTTCCACACATGACCGCATCGATCTGCTCTCCGCTCTTCAGCAGCTCTGACATGGCCGCCTTGACCTCTCCCGCATCATCTCCCGCATCGATCCGCTGTACGACCTCAAAGCCTTTGTTGGCAATGGCTTCCTCAAAACCGGTGATCCTCTCGTTTACAGAGTTGACCGAAGGGCTTTCCACGATCACGATCCTGCCTCCGTCCGGCTTATTCTCAGCCAGATCCTGGCCGCAGACATATCCTGCGTTCCGGTTGTCGGATCCCACAAATGCATCGATATAATCCATCTCTTTTACTTCTGTATCGAGATTAATGACAGGGATATCCGCCTGGTCAAGAGCTTCCAGAGCGGGAGTTATCTCTTCCCAGTCTGCCGGACAGAGAAATACAGCGTCCACGCCTTCATCGATCATCTCCTGTATCTGCGCGATCTGGGTGTCCGAATCTGCTTTCGGATCTTTGGTCATCAGCCGGTCGCCCTGCTCTTCCAGCGATGTCTGGATCGACTCTCCGAGCGTCTCATAAAAAGGATTGGACAGATCAATGCAGCTGTATCCAAAGAGACGACCGCTCTCCTCCTCATTCTCTTCTCCCTCCGGTTCCTCCACTACCGCGTTATCCTCCGGCGTACCCACATTTTTCTTGCATCCGGATAACATCGACGCGGCGCAGGCTGCCGTCAGAAAAAGCAGCAACACTCTTTTTTTCATCTGATACTCCTTCTCATTTTTTATTTTCCATAAACATTTTCAACCACTTTACATTCTACCCGGTTTCAAAGGAATGTCAATAGAAACGCTTCCGGGGTTGCTTTTTTCAGTCCTTTTTGTTAACATCAGAATACAGGAGAACACAGCCTCCGGTAACCCCATTACTTCAATTAAAAGGAGAAAGATCAATGAATGAAAACGAATCGATCACTGTCACACTGACACTGGACAACGATGAAGAACTTGAATGCGCAGTACTTGGCATTTTTGAGGCGGACAGCCGGGATTACATCGCGCTTCTCCCTCTTGATGAGAACGGTGATGACGAGGACAGCCAGGTCTATCTGTACCGTTATATCGACAATGGCGAGGAGGAGGAACCGGGTCTTGAAAACATCCTGGATGACGCTGAGTTCGAGCTTGCCTCGAATGCATTCAATGACTGGATGGAAGAGCAGGATTTCGGGGACATCGATCTGGATGAGCTTGACTAATCCTCTTCGAGCAGTTCCTCTACAAAGCGGGAAGGAGAAACCTCCTTTCCGTTTTTTGTTTTCACATAGCAGATCTTCAGCAGATCTTTTGCCCGCGTCATCGCCACGTAGAAGAGCCTTCTCTCCTCCTCTGTTTCTTTCTCTGTTTTCGCCTTTTTGTACGGTATCCTGCCCTCATTCGCCTCAATGAGGAATACAGCGTCGAATTCCAGCCCCTTTGCGGCATGGATGGTCATCAGTCTGACCCCTTCCTGCTTCAGGCTCCTCTGCCGTTCTTTCAGCCGGAGCATCTCCGTATATTCCTGGACATGGACAAACCAGTCCTCGATGGAGGCATATGGCTTTGCCGCCTCTTCTATCTCAGAGAGGACATCGAAGAGATCTGCCTTATTCACATTGTGCGTCAGTGCATAGTCCTTCAGGAAGTCGTCATAACCGATCCGTTTCCGAATATACTGAATGGCAGCATAAGGCGCCATCTTCTTCAGCATCTTCACATCCCACTCAAACTGATCGACCCGGTCCATCATCCATTCCCTGTCACAGTAGAACTTGCGGATTTCCTCAAAGGAGACGGTATTTCCCGAAAGGCTGTCCCGCCCGATATACCGCTTCGGCCGGTTCATGACCTGAAGGAAATCCTGCCGTTTCCGTTCTCCCAGAGCCAGCCGGAAATAAGCCTGAATGTCCTTCCCGATAAAATGATTATAAAGATTGGGCAGATGTTCCTTCATCTGAAAAGAAATATGTCTCTCCAGAAGCGCCTCTACAACGGGACGCGCATCTGTATGGATCCGGAAAAGGACTGCGATCTTCTCAGGTGCCGTCCCCTCCTGCTCCTTCTTTTCAATCTCATCCAGAATATACTGTGCCTCCTCATTCGGATCTTTCAGTTCCTGCACGTGGATACATGCGCCATTATCCCTGGACGCTTTAAGATCCTTCTGGAACCGGTGTTCATTATGTTCGATCACTTTCAGAGAATTCCTTACGATATTCGCTGTCGAGCGGTAGTTCGTACCGAGCAGGATCTGTGCTGCCTCCGGATAATCCTCACGGAAACGGAACATCAGAGACGAGTCCGCTCCCCGGAAGCCGTAGATCGCCTGATCATCATCTCCGACGACAAACAGATTGTTCTCCGGCAGGGCAAGCATCCGGATCACATCATACTGGATCCTGTTAATATCCTGAAACTCATCGATCAGGATATAGCGGAACTTTTTCTGCCATGCCGCAAGCACATCCGGGCGGGATGTGAACAGTTCACAGCAGAGCACGAGCATATCGTCAAAATCAATCTTTCGGAGTTTCTTTCTCTGCCGCTCGTACTCCCTGTATATTTCACGGAAAGCGTCCGCACTGCACTTTTCTGATACAAATTCATCCGGATCGATCCTGTTATTCTTGATCTTTCCGATCTCCGCCGCGATGTCCTGTATAAAGTCTTCTTCGTCAAAGACCTCCATCTTCTGCTTTCCCGCCGCGGACCGCAGGATCTGATATTTTTCCTCTTCGGAAAGGATATTCTGCTGTCCCATCCTGTACGCCCATTTCAGGATCCCATAGTAGATGCCGTGAAAAGTCCCCACTGTCACCGGCAGAGTCTGCTTCCCCATGAGCGCGCAGAGCCTGCTCTTCATCTCCGCAGCCGCAAAACGGGTAAAAGTAACGACCAGAATTTCTTCTGGCCTTACTTTATACTCTTCAATCAGATATTTAATTCTGTTCACAATGGTGAGCGTCTTCCCCGAACCGGGACCCGCAAGTACGAGGCAGGGACCTTCCCCATGACTGACTGCTTTCTTCTGTGCCTGATTAAATCCCATACCGTTCCTTTCCTAGCTGAGTTTTTCGATTCCGGCCCGGATCCGCTTCACAGACTCTTCTCTTCCGAGCACTTCCATAAGCTCTGTGGCGCCGCCCGGTGTATTCTGTTTGCCCGACACAGCCGTCCGGATCGGCCACATCACATACCCGATCTTATAGCCTTTTTCTCCCGCAAAAGCCTTGAGCATCTCAAACAGAGCATCGTTGCTGTAGTCCTCCTGCGCCTCTAGGAGCGGGAGCACCTCCCGGAGCAGCTCCAGCGATTTTTCCGGATCTGTCTTCATCTTCTTATGATTGTAGAGAGACGTGTCATAATCCGGCACTTCCTCAAAGAAATCGATCTGCTCCCGGATATCCGGCAGGATCTCGATCCTTGTCTTCACGAGTGCCGCGATCTTCTTCAGATCATAGTCCTTTGTGACAACCTCCCGGATATACGGTTCCGCAAGCTCATAGAACCGGTCGAAATCCATCGCCTTCAGATATTCTCCGTTCATCCATTTCAGTTTCGTCGTGTCGAAGACAGCCGGCGACTTGCTCATATGATGATAGTCAAACACTTCCACCAGCTCCTCAAGAGAGAAGATCTCCCGGTTGTCCGGAGGACACCAGCCCAGAAGCGCGACAAAATTAACGACCGCCTCGGAAACAAAGCCCTGTTCGATCAGGTCTTCATAGGAAGAGTGTCCGCATCTCTTGCTCAGCTTCTTATGATTCTCATCCGTGATCAATGGACAGTGCACGTAGACCGGCACCTCCCATCCGAAAGCCTCATAAAGCCTGTTGTACTTGGGCGCTGATGACAGATACTCGTTGCCTCTCACCACATGTGTGATCCCCATCAGATGATCATCCACAACATTAGCAAAATTATAGGTAGGAAATCCGTCCGACTTGATCAGGATCATATCGTCAAGCTCGCTGTTCGGAACCGTGATATCGCCATAGATCTCATCGTGGAATGTAGTCTCGCCCTCGTTTGGGACATTGAGGCGGATCACCCAGGGCTTGCCTGCGGCAAGGTTCGCTTCCACCTCTTCCCTGCTCAGTCCGAGACAATGCTTGTCATAGACTACGATGTCTGTCCCGTCCTCAGAGACGGAAGTCTTTAAAGATTCCAGACGCTCCTTGTCACAGAAACAATAGTAAGCGTCCCCCTGCTCCACAAGCTGCTTTGCATACTTAAGATACAGTCCTGAGGCATTCCTCTCACTCTGTACATAAGGGCCGTATCCTCCGTCTTTGTCCGGTCCCTCGTCGTGGACGAGTCCTGTCTTCTCCAGAGTCCGGTAAATAATATCAAGCGCCCCTTCGACAAATCTTTCTTGATCTGTATCTTCCACACGGAGGATAAAATCGCCTCCCTCGTGTTTTGCGATCAGGTATGCGTACAGTGCTGTACGAAGGTTTCCCACATGCATCCGGCCTGTCGGGCTCGGCGCAAATCTTGTTCTAATTTTCTTGCTCATGATTTTCCAATTCTAGTATGATACACTAGCCTTTCTCTTGTTTTTTATATTCTTCGACCAGTCTGCCGAGGAACTCATCGCTCTGTCCGTAGAAGATGAGATCCGCCTGCTGGTCCGAATAATGCTCTGACTCTGTGACAAGAATCAGATTTGTCCCGCTGTAATACTGAAGCATCTGGCTGCACAGCGGAGAATGCAGGCTCGATCCAAGCACAAGAAGGACGTCCGCCTTCTCGATCTCTTCTGCCGCCCGGGTCATCAGTCCGTTGTCGATCATCTCGCCGAACAGACACACATCCGGGCGGATCGCCACAAGGCATTTCTCACAGAGAGGAACACCTTTTGCATCTCTTACATATTCCATGGAATACTCTCTGCCGCAGTTCGGGCATGTGTTGTGAAAGACCGTTCCTTTGAGATTGATCACATTGCTGCAGCCGGCTCTGTCCTCCAGGCCCGCGATCCGCCTCGTGATGATCGAGTGGATCAGCCCGTAGTCCTGAAGCTGCTTCAGAGCGCGGAATCCCTCTCCCGGCGGGATTTCAGCCGCCTTCAGGATCACTTCCTTATAAAACTTGAAAAAACGCTCCTTCCGGGCTGAATAGAAACTGCTGCTGAATATCTCCTCAAAAGAATATCCGTATTTTTCCTCGATCTCGTAGGATTCTTCCCCGTCCCGAAGCAGAGGATACCCGCTTTCCTTGAGCATCTCCACCCCGCTCAGCACAACAGTGTACCTGCTGTCTCTTAAAACCTGCAGTATATTTTTATCTCTCACAAGATCCCCTCCTTCCGGCCGCACGATATGCAAAAGTGCTGCCCGCAGTTCTTTTTCTTATTATAGAACAAGTCGGAGGATACTTCAACAAACAAAAGATCCGATTTTCCGGTCCGGAGCATTACATGACGGCAATACTTTCCGGCAGATTTCCCGTATCTGTAAGGCCGCACTCCACGGTGATCAGTTTCTCTATCCTTGCCCCGGCAAATGCATCGTCAGCGAACGCAGTCACCTGTGCAGGAACCGGATAAATGCCGGTCCTCCCCGGAGGAAAGGCAAGGATACAGGTCCCGTTTTCTGAGAAAATGATTCCGTCTTCCGTATAATATTCACCGTTCTCCGCTTCCGCCTCATACCATTCCACCTCGGTCAGTCCGAGGAAAGCGCCTGTCTCGATAACTGCGATATTTTCCGGGAGATATACTTCGACGATTCCGGCCGGCGCCTCCAGAAATGCTCCCGTCTTTATGCCGGTACACCCCTCGGACGGAAGAATCAGAACTCCGTCGTCCACAGCTGCCGAAGCGTCGGCGATCCCGCAGATCATGCCGGCTTCATCCACGAGAAAGCCGCCCACTGTATTGACAGATCCGGCAGTTTCCTCCGCGGTTTCTCCGTTTTCCGCCCTGCCGTCGGAAGGTATCCCGGGAGACACGGCGTCCTCTTCCCCGGCAGTGCCATCTTCAGCCGCAGTCGGCAGAGAGACCGGAATATCCGGTTCCCTGCTGCCGGGAATGATTCCTTCTGCATTTTCCGGAGCATCCGGACAAGGCAGCGCCCCGCTTATCTCCGCCGCTCCCGCCGCAGAGACCGGATCCGTCGGATATGTGTCTGCGTAAACATCTGCTGTGGAGACAGGACGGACTGTTTCCGGATCTACACCGTCCTCCACAGGTCCCGGGAAGCCTTCAGCAGAATTCATTCCGGCTTCAGAGAGCGGAACTGTCTCCTCCGGAACTGTCCTGTTATCCTCTGCTCTCCCGGCAGGGTCCTGGACCACCAGAGGGAAGCAGCGTTCCGCTCCGGCTGCCAGCAGACTGAACACCAGGAGGAACGCGATCCTCCTGAGCCAGTTTGCCGAGTATCCTGCATCGTTACGAACTACAAACACATTCTCACAATTCTCCATCTTCTGAGCACCCATCCTTTCCACACCACTGACCATAACGGACAAAATTTTCCAGTTTTTTCCAGGATAAGGTACCAGAGAAAAAGGAATGCCGCAATCTTTTGCAACATTCCTTTGCATTTTTCATCCATGCTTCATTTTATGTCATTTTTATACATTGATCTCTGCTTTTATTCCCAGGATATCCTTATTCTCTTCCAGAAGAGGGTTGATCACATTGTTCAGGTATGCCTCAACCTGCTCCTTTGCACGTCCCACATACTTGGAAGGATCCATGGTCTTCTTCAGCTCATCAAGGCTGAGATTAAATGCCGGATCCGCCGCGATCAGCTCGAGAAGGTTATTGTCAAGGCCTTTTTCCTTCACATTCTTTCCTGCTTCCATGGAGAGCTCTCTGATCCGCTCATGAAGCTCCTGTCTGTCACCGCCGGCCTTTACCGCGTCCATCATGATATTCTCTGTAGCCATGAAAGGCAGCTCAGACATCAGATGTTTCTCGATCACCTTCGGATAGACGACCAGTCCGTCCACCACGTTCAGGCAGAGATCCAGAATGCCGTCGATGGCAAGGAAGCCCTCCGGCACGCTCAGGCGCTTGTTCGCCGAATCATCAAGCGTTCTCTCAAACCACTGTGTCGCTGATGTGACAGCAGGATTCAGAGCATCGATCATCACATATCTGGAAAGTGACGCGATCCTCTCGCTTCTCATCGGATTTCTCTTGTACGCCATTGCAGAAGAACCGATCTGTGTCTTCTCAAAAGGTTCTTCAACCTCTTTCAAGTGCTGGAGCAGACGGATATCGTTGGAAAATTTATGTGCGCTCGCCGCGATGCCTGCCAGAACATTCAGCACTCTCGTATCCACTTTTCTGGAATACGTCTGCCCGGAGACCGGATAGCACGCCTTGAATCCCATTTTCTCCGCGATCATCGGATCGATCCTGTCTATCTTCTCCTGATCCCCGTCAAACAGTTCAAGGAAGCTTGCCTGTGTTCCTGTCGTTCCCTTCGAGCCAAGAAGCTTCAGACTTCCAAGCACATAATCCAGATCCTCCAGATCCATCTCAAACTCCTGCAGCCAGAGAGTAGCCCGTTTTCCCACCGTGGTCGGCTGTGCCGGCTGAAAATGTGTGAATGCGAGCGTCGGCTGGCTCTTCTGCTCATCCGCGAACTTTGCCAGCTCCGCGATCACATTGACCAGCTTTCTGCGCACCAGTTTCAGCGCTTCGGACATGATGATGATATCCGTATTGTCTCCCACATAACAGGAAGTCGCGCCGAGGTGGATGATTCCTTTTGCCTTCGGGCACTGCACTCCGTAAGCGTACACATGGGACATAACGTCGTGGCGGACGATCTTCTCTCTTTCCTTAGCCACATCATAATTGATATCATCGGCGTGCGCTTTCAGCTCTTCGATCTGCTCATCCGTAATATTCAGTCCCAGTTCCTTCTCTGTCTCCGCCAGAGCGATCCACAGCCTTCTCCAGGTCCGGAACTTCTTGTCCGGGGAGAAGATATACTGCATCTCCTTGCTTGCATAACGCTCAGAAAGCGGGCTCACATAACGATCATTACTCATAAGTTTCTCTCCTTTTCTTAAAAATGACACTAATCACTCAAATGCAAAACTGATATCCCTGCCCGGTACTTCCATAGGATATTTTCCTGTGAAGCATGCATCACAGTAGCAGAGATCCCCAACCATATCCTTCAGCTTCGCCACCTCCATATATCCCAGCGAATCCGCGCCGATCATCTGGCGGATCTGCTCTGTCGTATGGGAATGGGCGATCAGCTGTTCATTGGACGGCACGTCCGTCCCGAAGTAGCACGGGTACAGAAACGGCGGTGAGCTGATACGGACATGGACCTCCAGTGCCCCCGCTTTCTTCAGCATCTTAATAATATTGGCACAGGTCGTTCCGCGCACGATGGAATCATCCACCATGACGATCCGTTTTCCTCTCACGACTTCGGGGATCACATTCAGTTTGATCTTCACACTGGATTCCCGGTCGCTCTGCTTCGGCTTGATGAATGTCCTTCCCACATAACTGTTCTTGTGGAATGCCATGCCGTAGGGGATTCCTGATTCCTCTGAATACCCTTTCGCGGCCACAAGTCCGGAATCCGGCACACCCACCACAAGATCCGCCTCAACCGGATAGGACTGGGCAAGCGCCTTTCCCGCGGTGATCCGCGAATGATATACGTTCACCCCGTCAATGGTGCTGTCTGTCCGTGCGAAGTAAATATATTCAAAGATGCATCTTGCCTCTTTCTCCTTCGGAAGAGCCATGCTCATATCCGATGTGATGCCGTCCTTTGTGATGCTGACGATCTCTCCCGGGCGTACGTCGCGGATGAACTCCGCGTCCACGGCTGCGATCGCGCAGCTCTCGGATGCCAGGAAATACGTATTGTCCCGCTTTCCGATACAGAGCGGGCGGAGTCCGAAGGGATCTCTCGCGCCGATCATCTTTCTCGGGCTGCTGACCACAAGGGCATAAGCGCCTCTGATCTTTTTCATAGCGTTCTTCACCGCATCCTCGGCTTTTGAGGTATTGAGTCTCTCTCTGGCGATATGGTAGGCGATCACCTCCGAGTCGATCGTTGTCTGGAAGATGGCTCCTGTATATTCCAGCTCTTTCCTAAGCTCGATGGCATTGACAAGATTTCCATTATGGGCGATGGCAAGCGTTCCCTTTACATAATTGATGACAAGCGGCTGTGCATTCTCCACTCTGGTCCCGCCTGCCGTCGAATACCGCACATGGCCGACTCCCAGGTTCCCCTTCAGCTCCGCCAGTGTATCTTCCTTAAATACATCATCAACATGTCCGAGTCCTTTCTTCGAGAGGACCTTTCTCTGTCCATAGGTATCTGTCACAGCGATTCCACAGCTTTCCTGCCCTCTGTGCTGAAGTGCAAACAGTCCATAATATATGGATGCTGCGACATCCTTTCCATCCAGATCATAGGCGCCGAACACACCGCATTCTTCGCCGAGACCGGTAGTAGTTTTCTCAAAATCACACATGTAGGTCAACTCCTTATCTGGTTGATAGCAATATCACAAATCCGATTATAATATAAGGCAGAAGGAAAATCAACATTCCCTCTGCCCCTATTTTCCGGTGTTTATTAATTTATCAGAAGATTTTTTATTAGTATCTCTTATAATTCTTCTCGTTTATTGTCATGCTGCTTATTACTGCAGCGATATCCGCCCCTCTGTCTTATCCCTGTGTATAGCGGGACAGGAACTGCTTTGTGCGCTCCTGTTTCGGGCTGCCGAACACCTCTTCCGGTGTTCCCTGCTCCAGGATCCGCCCGTCGTCCATGAAGATCACATGGCTCGACACATCCCGCGCGAAGGCCATCTCATGAGTCACGATGATCATGGTCGTCTCCTGATCTGCCAGTCCCCGGATCACTTTCAGGACCTCCCCTGTCAGCTCCGGATCCAGCGCGGAAGTGGGCTCGTCAAAACAGAGGATATCCGGCTTCAGCGCAAGCGCCCTTGCGATCGCGACACGCTGGCACTGTCCTCCTGAGAGCTGATGCGGATAATTGTCCATTCGGTCGGCAAGTCCCATCTGCGTCAGGAGACGCTTTCCCTCCGCCTCGATCTCTGCATGGATCTCTTTCTTTCTCGATTTGTAATCAGGCTTCTCCTTCTCCAGAAGCTCTTTCGCCAGCGTTACATTCTGAAGCGCCGTATACTGCGGGAAAAGGTTGAAGGACTGGAATACCAGCCCGAAATGAAGCCGTTTTCTTCTGATTTCACTCTCCTGTCTTGTCTCAGGGTCCTCCGCATCAAACAGCGTCTCTCCGTTTACACGGATCACTCCGCCGTCCGGCCTCTCAAGAAAATTGAGACAGCGCAGGAGCGTTGTTTTCCCGCTTCCCGACGAACCGATCAGCGACAGTACCTTTCCCTTTTCCAGTGAAAAGCTGATATCTTTCAGGACTTCCGTATTTCCAAAACTTTTACTCACATGCTGTACTTCCAAAATCGCCATATGCTCCGCCTCCTATCTGAAATACTCCAGTTTTTTCTCAAGACGTCCCAGAAGGACGGTCAGGATGCCGTTAAAGATCAGATAGTACACTGCTGTAAAGAACAGCGGCCAGATCACGCCTGCGATCCCCTGATTTCCCTTCAGGAAAGACTGTCCCGCCCAGATGACCTCCTGAAGCGCGATGATGCGGGAAAGTGATGTATCTTTCACCAGTGTGATGATCTCGTTGGACATGGGCGGCACGATCCGCTTGATCATCTGAAGGAGCGTGATCTTAAAGAAGATCTGGCTCTTCGTCATGCCGAGCACGAGGCCGGCCTCCTCCTGTCCCTTCGGCACGCCCTGGATCCCGCCCCGGTAAATTTCCGAAAAATAGCAGGAATAGTTGAAGATAAAAGCGACCGAAGCCGCGAGAAAGCGCCCGCTCTCACCGCCTCCCCAGATGTTGTTGCCCAGCAGTCCCGGCATAAAATAGATGATCAGAAGCTGAATCATCAGAGGAGTCCCCCTGACGATCCATACAATGATCTTCGCAAAATAACTGAGCGGTTTGAAACGGGACATAGTCCCGAAGGAAATGATCAGACCAAGGGGGATCGCCCCGAGAAGCGTCACAAAAAACAGCTTTAAAGTCTGAAGGAATCCTGTGTTCAGCGCCTGAACAACGATTGGAAACTGTTCTGAAAATGTCATGACATTACTCCGTCCGTAACTTTATATTTTACTGCTGGATCAGCGCAGCCTGCACACCATACTGTTCTGCCAGCTTCTGAATGCTTCCGTCCTCATAGGATGCAGTAAAGAAATCATTCAGCTCATCCGCCAGATCAGAGCCTTTTCTGAATCCGACTCCGTATTCCTCACTGTTTAAGGATACTGTATATGTAAGATCTGCATAGCTTGTGCCCTCTCCGATCATTGCCGCCGCCATGAGCAGGTCGATCACCGCTGCATCAGAGGTGCCCGCCTCAACTTCCATAAGGGCATCCGCCTGTGCTGTCACCGGCGTCACATTCAATCCTCTTGCCTCAAGCTCTTCTTCTCCGGCGCTTCCCGCCTCAGCGGCAAAGCTCAGATCTGCAAGGCTGTCCTCATCCTGATACTTGTCTGCCACATCCGCCGGCACAACGACAACCTGGGCATTCTCGAGATACGCATCCGTGCATTCCATGGAACTTGTCACTTCTTCCGTCAGCGTCATTCCGTTCCATACACAGTCGATGGTCTTGCCTTCCAGCTCAAGGATCTTGTTGTCCCAGTCGATCTCCACGAACTCCACATCGACGCCCAGGCTCTCCGCGAACGCCTTTGCCAGATCTGCGTCGAACCCGATCCAGTCTCCGTTCTCATCCTTATAATCCATTGGCTCGAAATTGGTGATACCCACGACAAGCGTGCCTTTGTCCTTTACATATTCCATATCGCTGCTCTCCGAACCGTCTCCGGACGCATTCTTTCCTGAGCCGCAGCCTGCCAGCATGGAAACAGCCATTGCCGCACATAATAATACACTTACGATTCTTTTTTTCATGTTCTCCTCCCACTGCCGGATAGCCGGCATTACTTTTTTTCTCTACCGATGAGTCACTGCACCATGATAAAGTACCGTTGTATTCTACCACACGGCCGGACTGCTGTCAAATCTTTCTTCCCCGTCAGCCCCGCGCTCTCAGAGCTTTCCCGGACCCTGCCGTCAGGCTCTGATCCCTGCAGAAAAACTGCCGGCAGGCAGAGCCCGCCGGCAGTGGACTTTTTTCTTTTTCCTCTCTCTATCAGGAGTGGCTCCTGCGGTGCTGCCGCTTCCATTTTTCCAGCAGGACCGGCGTCGGCTCGACCTGGAGATTTTCTTTGATCTCATCGATCTCCCGCCGCATCTGCGCGTTCACTTCCATATAATCCTCATGCTTTGTGATCAGAATATGATATTCTTCCAGCGACATGTACTTGTAGGATGCGTACAGATAAGGCTTCAGAAGCGCCTTGTCCTCGCAGATCTGATAAGCTCTGTCGTACATGCGGGCCGATTCCTGATAAAGGAAAAGGCGTCCGTAGGCAGCGCCGAGCCCTGCATAGATCTTGCCGTAGAACTTTTCATCCACGCTCTCGTCTTTCTCCTGATTCAGGATCGACTGGTACACGAGGATGGCCTCCTCGATCTCGCCGCTCTCAAGAAGATTGTCTCCCTTGTATTTCTGTCTCTCGATGTCCCTCTGGTTCTTCAGATGCTCAAGCACATTCTGAATATGTATCATCTGCGGCTCTCTGTAGATCCTCGACGCTTTCAGGATGGTCAGCACGAACTTTTCCACGGACCCCCTCAGGCGGAGCACATCTCTGAGGCTGTCAGCCAGCTCCTTCATGCCGATCTCTTCTTCGATCCAGGTGCAGAGCTGTTCATTCATGATCGTATAGTCTATCAGATAGAGATTGTTGCACAGATAGAAGCACAGCTCCTCGATCGTAAATATCCTGCAGTGGATCCTTGTGATCTCATACGGATGTGTCGCATGCTTATCATGACAAAGAATTAAATTTCCCATCATTTCCTCCTAAGTGAATGATCTTTTCTGCCTGAAAATCCGTTGGCAGGAAAAAGTCTCCGAATCCTACGTCCTTCACTGTGATCTTACAGGTTTTCTCGTCGAGGAAAAGAGTCTCCATCTGCAGGCGCATGGAATACTCTGCCCTTTTCGGGAACTTGTCCAGCGAGATCTTCTCTGTCCTCATCGTCCCCTGGATCAGTGACTCCACATGGAACTCAATGTCTTCCACATCCTCCATGAGCACCTCCCACTGGTTGTTGGACTCGTACCAGTGTGTTCCCCAGGATACGATCGGATACCACATCTCCTGTCCGTCCACCCGCATATTGACTGTGATCTGATCGGTCAGTTTGTCCTCCGACAGGTAGACCGGATTCTCAATGTGCATGTACAGCTTCCTGTAAGCCGTATAGCACGCGCCCTTGCTGTACAGATTATTTCCGATGAACGCGCGGCGCCCGTTGCAGAGCACCCTGAGAGATCTGGGATACCAGTTGTTCTCAAATCCTTCTCCCGTAAGGAAAACAGACGAGACGATCCGCTTGTCGAATACACTCTCAATAAATCTGGAGAACATGGCGTCCGCCTCCTTCGCCTTATCCTCGTTGAGCACCGGATAGACCATGGCAAGTTCCTTCATGTGAGCGCTGGCGACCTCATCCACTGTCACAAAAGTCGTCTTTCCTCCGCCGAGCCCGGGTTTCAGCCTGCGGAGCATGTATGCTTTGATCTCATTTCTGTCACAGCAGAACAGCGCCGCATCGTACTGCCACAGCTCTTTCGGCTGATAAAACAGATAATTACAGAAACTCTCTTTGTAGTCCTGGATGAAAATGTGCCTTTTGTCTATCTCCATACGCACCGCGATCCCGCGGAGCAGATGCGCCAGTTCCTCGGTCAGTGACGGGACAGTAAACACGATCCCGTCGATCTGTGGAAAGGACTGCAGCGACATCTCGATAAACCGGGACAGCAGCCATACCGCATCGTAGGTCTCTTCTCCAAGCTCGACCTTGTCTCCGGCAAGGCTCCTGCTCAGAAGCCTTGTCACAGTGTAGCCTTCTTTGATCGATACGAGCCTTTTAGCTTCCTTTCCGTATGCCCATGTATCTCTCAGCTTCCCGATGATCAGAGGGATCTGGTAATTGTCCGCATCCACCTCCAGGGTCTCCGGCTCCATCTGCCGCTCATTGTAAAAACTGATCTGGCAGGTCTTTTCATTTATCTCATATCCTATTATATTGCCTTGTCCCATGGAAAGCTGTCCTCCTTAATACTGCTCGAACATGTGGACCGCCACTGCGTCTTCCAGCGCGTAATCCCGCATCTTCTTTTCGCGTTCGTTCTTATCCTTTTCCAGAAGGATATCGTTGATCCTCCCGTATCTTCCCGGCTCCCCTTCTGTGACATCCCTGACGCAGGTCTCTTTGTCGCTCCGGTAGGAGTTGCCGTCTATTGTCTCCTTAAAATAGTATCTCAGCTTCTCATTTGCAAAGAGGACGAACTTCTTTACATAGAGATTTTCATACATCGGGCTGAGCACTTCTGTTGAATAGTCCGCCGGCTCCTGTCCGCCTTTCTGAAGCTGATAGTACAGCATGACCCGGCTGCCCTTCTGTCCTTTGTACTCGATCAGCACCTTGTCCCAGAGCTGAAGCTCGATCAGCCAGTCCTTTTCATATGCCAGGAAGAACGGGAAATAGATCTGCTTTCCGCAGAGCTCCTGAAGGAATTTCTTCAGTGTCTTCCGGGTCTGCGAGCTGTATTCTCTTGTGGAATAGTATTTGAGGACTGCCAGCTTGCAGATGTCGATGGTTGTCTCTCCTTTTTCATATTCCCGGCAGATGATATCGATCACGCTCCGCCCGATCTTCCGCTCCTCCACCACGTATTCTCGTGACACATATGCGAGATAAGCCTGCTGGAGGCGGTAATATGCACCTTCTTCATAGTATTCCTCGAAGATCTGGGCTTCCTGGAAAAGCTCCTCCGAAAACAGCATCTGGGTCAGGATCCGCTCCGTAAGTTTATGTGTATGCACCTCATAATCCCGCGCTTCCCTCCAGAGCCTCTTCATGTCAAGCGTTGCTCCGCAGTAATAGTTTGCAAGATAAGTGAGGATCACCTTGTCATACTGATGCTTTTTAAACAGGTCAAAGCAGACATATGTAAGGAAATCATCGTTTTCATAATTATTCTCGCGGATATTCTTCGTACACAGGCTGAAGATCTCTTCCTCAGGATAATTCTCCAGTCCCTTCTCTTTTACGATGTCAAGAGTAAGTTCTTCCTTTTCCTCATTGTGCCTGTTTTTCATCAGCCCGTTCAGATATTTTCTGCACAAGTCCATATAGCGCAGCTCATAGAACAGCCTTTTACTCTCATATGGGATGGAGTCGGTATAATGTCTGCCATCCTTAGCCTCCCACACAAGCCGGTCCGTCTTTGCATACAAGAATACTCTTGTACCATTTTCCAGGTACGGCGCCTTCTGTGTAATCGTTCCATCCTCGGCGATCACATGGACATATTTCATATTGGGCACCTTCGTAGTGATCCAGTATGCATGGCAGATATCGTAAAGTGCCCGGATCCTCTCCGTATTCATGGCCGACTCCACAAGAAATCTCTTGTAAATGATCCGGAGCTGTTCATCCACATTCCTGCGTTCCAGCTGGCTCCACGCAAACGCCTCCATCTCGTCCCTGTAGTGGGCGTAGATCTCGCTTGTCTCATCCTCATAAGTGATCAGATTTGAATAAAGGAAGGCACATTTATGATAATCCAGCGAATTCCCATGCATGAAATACAGGTATACAGAACGCGGGAGCGGCTTGTGGAACTGATCCGGACGCGCAGCCGCCATATAGTATTCATAGAGCTGGGCGATCTTAAGCTCAGATTCCACCGCTTTCTCGTACCATTTGAAATAGCAGCCGTCCATACAGTTTCCCTTGATGAGCAGTGTGCAGATCGCCGTGAGGATCATCGATTCCTCATACATGTCATAGGCAAGGACAAGCACCTGGTACAGATGTTTGTCGAACACTTTCATCTGGCTCGCCAGATTGGCTGTATACAATGCCAGTTCCTTTGTCATCAGCTTATATTTTACCGCGAACAGCAGGACCCTCACCTCAAACATCCCCAGCTTTTTCAGGGAAGAGCTCTTCTCCCGGAAACAGCGGAACGCCTGCAGATAAAACCAGATACTGTGGGAGCGTTCCTCATAGAACTGCTTTTCCAGAGCCCGGAGCCTTTCGCTGTAGATTTTATATTCCGAGTCCACTTCCACCAGCATGCAGAGAATCCGCCAGCTGTCCGGATGTTTCATGAACGACCGCGACAGTTCCTCCGCGACCCTGCGCTGTGCAAGCGTATCGTTGCTGAGCAGCGTTGTCAGATAGAGGTAATAAGAACTCAGTTCCACATCCCTGCCGATCGCAAAGCGGTTATAATTGTAAGACTCCAGAAGCATCTTCGCTTCATTTGGCCTTCCGCCGATCAGACAGATATGGGCGTGGATCAGGAGATAGAACTCATTCTTGCTGTCCGCCTCCCGCAGACGGCCGATCCGCTTCAGAGCGTCCTCCGACCATGTCTGAAGATCTGTCCTTCCCCCTTCATAATTTAGATATCCCCGCAGAATGCCGGCAAACTCCTTCCGATTCTCCCTCCGTTCCTCATCGCGGCTGACATTTTTCTCGACCACGACTTCATACGTAAGAGTCTCATACGGCGTCTCAAGGATCACCTGTCCGAAATTACTCCCGGCATGCAGATTCTCCACCGTGATAAAATACTCCAGGCGGTAGGAATTTCCTATAAATTCTTCTGTTGTGATATGGGTATGTTCTACATAGAGAAAATCGCCTATAGTGCGCACATCGATCTCCAGATATCCCCATGTATTCTTTTTGATCGTAAACGTCTCCTTGCGCGCCTCCGTTAAAGACATGAACGCGCGGCTCTCTTCCTCAAGAGTGAGGAAGATCTTCTCTTTCTGCTTGCAGCCGACAAGGAATTCTTCCAGCCCGTGCTGGTCCAGTTCCCACTTGCGCATATTGTCGTAGAGAGCCTGTATCCTCACATCTTCATATTTCAGGATCTCATAGAAATCTCTTGAACGGAACAGCTTCTCCGCCTCCGCCGCATCGCGGAACGCCAGCTTCTTGAAATCCTCAAGGCTCTGCACCTTTCCGTAAGAAGTCATGACAAACGGCTTCTCAATGATCGCGGTAAATGCGATATCGTATTCGCCCCCGTTGCAGACGATCGTAAACTTTCCGTGCTCCACATGCCCCGGTACAAGTCCCCGGCCGTCATATGTATATGATATGTTCACCGGATTCCCGTCAAAGCCCTGTTCCGCGCAGCGCACACGGTAGGAAGACGGATAGACCAGTCCTCTTATCGTGCCCTCTCCCTGATTCTGGAGAGAAAAGCTTCCTTTATATTCTTCGCCTTCCCCGACCCGCATTACAATGTGGGTCTCCGGGAATATTATATCCGGCTGGGGAATGTGGAAATCCCCTTTTGCAAATCGTTTGATCTTATTCTTCAAATCCGTCACCTACTCACAATACTTGTTCCTGCCCAAACGGCAAAAGAACGCTACTATGAATTATATCATCATTGCTCTGTAACATGCAATGGTGGAATAAAAGAATTTGTCATTTGTCCGTATACTTGTATACACATCCGCAGCAGCTGATATAATCGTACATCCATCTCTTTCTGCGGTTCATTCTGCCGCGCGCAGCCCACTGGAATCTGCAGTACAGCTCCGCCATTTTCTTCCACTCATCTTCCTCTTTTTCAAGATGATAAAACATACTCTCCAGCGTCCGCTCTTCCATCCATTTCCATTCTCTGGCAGTGATCTCGGGGAATTCTTCGCTGAGCCGTCCGGTCAGCTCCTCATCCGGCATCTTTCCGCTGCTGCAGCCGATAAATTTCGAGGTGCTCAGAATGCTGTCATACATACAGATGATCCCCTCACCGTTCCTTTTTCTTGAGAATTTCCGTCTCAGCCTTCTACGGCGGATACCCGCCTGCACGAGGACCGTCAGGATCACAGCCGCCAGTATAAGGAGACCTGTGAGCAGCCGTTCCGCGGCTCTGGCAATGTCGTTCTGTCCCTCCGGCTCCGCATTCTCTCTCCCCCCGCTGTCCGGCTGAGGGATATCCGTGTTCTGCTCTGTACTTGAAGCGGCTCTCGACGGAGTATGTTCTTCATTGAGCCACACTCCCGTCTGCCCATCATATACCTGAGCCCAGGCATGTCCCATGGTCCCGTCGATCTGTGCCTGATACTCCCCGTTCTCCGTCTCCCGGAACGCTGACGCGGGCACAGCATAGCCGCTCACATATCTCGCCGGATATCCGCTCATCCGATACAAAAGCACAGCGGCAGACGCAAAATGGACACAGAATCCCCGCCCTCTCTCAAACAGGAAATATTCGACGAAATCTTCATCCTGAGGAGTTGCCCCCGGCGCTGTGTCATATACCGCGCGCAGGGCAAATTCTCTGTCGATCTCCCTGCCCACTGACTCAATGGAACCTGTATTCCATCCGCTGCCGATCAGTCCCTCCAGCTCAGACAGATCTGACGGATAGCTCTGGCAGGCTTCCAGAAGTGTTTCCGGCGCCGAAGTATCCACATATTGTCCGCTTCCATATACAGTCTCCCAGTTTCTCTGGCCGTAATCTTCCATATCGATCCAGGCGTTCCCGGTATAGGTTATACCGTAATGCTCCGGCACATAAACTGTGCCGCTGGGCCTTTCGTCCACTGTAACATCGCCCACTGCAGCATCTGTGGGAGTATATCTGGAAAGGCTGTTCAGATCCTCCATCCCGCCGTCTTCCTCCGGCATTCCCTGGTCCGTCTCTCGTTCCGGGATCTCTTCCTGTACTTCCTGCCCATTCTCAGGTTCTGCCTGCGGATTCTCCACGGAAGAGTCCGTTTCCTCCCCGGTCTCATCCGGTGTCAGTCCCGAAACCATCCGCTCCAGCCGTTCTGCGATCCCCGTGCTGAACCAGTCTCTTCCCTCCTGATAATATCCTCCCGGAGCACTCCGCCCGATGTCCAGCAGACGCCCTGCCGAAGCAGACAGGACAGCAGCCAGGCAGAGGACCGCCAGGACAGCGCAGGACCGGATCCATGCGCTGATGCCGCTCCTATGTCCGGCCATGCCGCTGCCCGACGCAAAATAGAATCCTCCGGCGATCAGAAGAAGCCAGCACGGGACTGCCGGCTGGAAACTGCCAGCGCAGGCGGCGGCGATCAGCGGAACCGGGATCAGGAGTCCGGCAGCCGCCTTTCCACGGCCGGTCTTTTTCACCAGCGTCCACGATTCAAGCAGCGGGATCGTGGCAGCCGCTGCTGCCGCTCCCACTGTCCGTGCCCCTGCCTGCAGCGGAACATACGAAGCCACGAGGCATCCGGCTGCGATCAGGACGCCTGACAAAAGAAAAATACAGACCGCAGTGCGCCTGCCCGCTTTTCTGTGCAGAAGGTTCAGCGCCGCTGCAATTGCCGCAAGGCATCCGTACAGCCAGGCTCTGCTGATATCGAAGGGGAAAACTGAAAGGACAGCATTCCACCATGCTGCGGCAAGAAGACAGACGCTGACCGCATTCAGAACCCATGCACTCCCGTCCTGCTGTCCTGCCCTGTTTTTCCCCGGCAGGCCGCCGTACACTGTGATTCCGGAACGAACGCCGGATAACATTTTCTTCTTTTTCCGCATCCTTATCCTCTCCATGTCATAACACCGCCTGCTCTGACCGCATCCGTCTTTCTCTTCTGCATTTTCCCTTCATCCGCCCGCATCCCTGCCTGTTCACAGCCGGAGTAGTTCAGGGATCTCTCCATTCTTCCTGAGGACCCCCTGTCCGTCTATGGTCACCGTGGCAGCAAATTCATGCCCCCGGAATGTATCTTCGAAACAGATCTGCTTCCTGGCCGGATCCCGATACGGTTCGATCTCGGTCAGCTGCCAGATCATCTCCCAGGCGGACTTCTCATCCTTGACCCGCCGCATTCCGATCCTTTCATTCTTTTCTTCATACCAGGCTGCAAGATGAATGCACCTCTGCTCCGCAAGAGAGACCGACAGAGATGCAGCTGTCTCCAGGAGTTTCGAAAATCCTGCTGCCGACGTCTCCTTTTCCGGCAGATCGATCCACACGAGCACGCTGCATCCGAGGGGAAGTCCGTGTTCCTTTACCATAAGCTCCTCTTCTTTTGCGCTCAGCTTCCAGTGGATATCCCTTACAGAGTCCTGGACACGGTATTCCCGGACCTGAAAAAGTTCGGACGGATCATCCCCCTTCTTCTCCCCGGAGTATTCGTCCGAGTCTGTCCGGAACTCTCTGACTGCCCTGGTGATCTCCAGAGGCATGAGCCGCAATTCAGGCATGATCTTCACAGACGCCCTGCTGCGCACAGAACGATTTATATAGAAAATCCCGAACATGTCGCAGATTCTGACAGACTCCAGCTCCACTTCCATATTTCCGCAGAATTCTGACGAAGATTCACACCAGAATGTCTCTGTCTGTCCCGGCGCAAGGACTCCCTGATACCTCCGCCTTATCTTCCTTCCGGAAATCCTGTTCCTCACTGAGATCAGTACTTCACAGCGGACGGAAACTGTTCGGGAACTGCTTCTGACCGTTGCCCCGGAGCGGATGCGTTTTCCCTTTTCTCCCACAGGAGGCACCCTGTCCAGCTCCGCGCTGATTTTTTTTCTGACCAGCAGAAGAAAGGTCCCTGCGCATATCGGATAGAGGACTGTCAGAACAAGTATTCCTGAGATCACTGTCTCGTCATACATAAAATAAAGGTATATGACCAGGATCAGTACTGCAAGATAACCAGTTATTCTCTTCCACATTTTCTAGCGCCTCTTTTTTACAGACGGCTGAGGCACGCTCTCGGCCACCTGCCGTATCAGTTCGTCCATCCTGACGCGGCCAACCTTCGCCTTCATGTTCAGGATCAGCCTGTGGGATGCCACATCCGGGAAAACATCCGCCACATCGGAAGGGATCACAAATGCACGCCCCTTCAGATATGCGCGCGCTTTCGCCATTGCCGTGAGGGCGACAGTCCCTCTCGGGCTCAGTCCCAGTTCGACCCATTCATTTTGTCTGGTCGCCTGCGCAAGCTCCGCGATATAGTGGTAGATCAGTTCATGTACATAAACCTCTCCCGCGCTCTTCCTGAGTCTGAGGAGCAGCGGCGCGTCCAGGATCGGCTGAACACTGTCTGTGATCCGTTCGCCTGACTGCATACTTCCCTGACTCCTTCTCAGGATCCTGACCTCTTCCTCCAGTGTAGGATAGCCCATGCTGACACAGATCATAAAACGATCCAGCTGAGATTCGGGCAGAAGCTGTGTTCCGGCGGATCCGACCGGATTCTCTGTCGCAAGGACAATAAACGGGTCTCCGGTCTTTCTCGTTACCCCGTCAACCGTCACCTGATGCTCTTCCATGACCTCGAGCAGCGCAGACTGCGTCTTTGGTGACGTCCTGTTGATCTCATCCGCAAGCAGCAGATTGCACATCACTGCTCCCGGCTGATAGACAAACTGCCCTGTCTCTCTCTGAAAGATCGTAAAACCCGTCAGATCTGACGGCAGCACGTCCGGTGTAAACTGCACGCGCTTCACCTCCAGCCCCATAGCTCTGGAAAATGCCAGGGCCATGGTGGTCTTTCCCGTACCGGGAATATCTTCTATTAAAATGTGTCCTCCTGCAAGAATCGCCGTCATGATCTTCGTCAGGATCTCTCTTTTCCCGACCACGGCCTTCTCCACCTCGTCGATCACCTGCCATGCCCATTGTTCTTCCCCTGACATCTGAATTCTCCTTTCTGCTCTTCCCGTTCGTCCGGATCACTTCCGCACCAGTATCTCCCATTCTTTCTCCCGGAATCCGACAAGCACGGTATCTCCATCCACCACAATAGGACGCTTTACAAGCATTCCGTCCGTTCCCAGAAGCTGAAGCTGTTCTTCTTCGCTCATCTCCGGAAGCCTGTCCTTAAGCTTCATCTCCTTATACAGATTTCCGCTGGTATTAAAAAAACGCTTGAGCGGAAGACCGCTCTTCCGATACCACGTTCCCACTTCATCCGCTGACGGGTTCTCCGTCCTGATATCTCTCAGTTCATACTCCAATCCATTCTCATCCAGCCATTTCTTTGCCTTCATGCACGTACTGCATTTTGGATAATATACAAATAACATTATTTTCTCCTTTCCTTTCAGAGATAAGATCTCCTTCTCCTATTGTGCAGAAACTGTGATGATATGTCAAGCGGGATATTGCCGTCCGCACCGGGCAAAGGCATTGCCGTCCATGAGTACAGTGTGAACAGTATCGCAAAGGCGATTCCTATCTTGTCAAATTTTTCTTTTATGTTAGAATAGAGTCGATCAAAGTTTTTGTACATACATTTAGTTACAGATAAGGATCAAAGGAGGAATTTTATTATGCACTGTTTCAGAAAAGTAACTGAAGACCTGTACTGGGTGGGAGCCAGCGACCGCAGGATCGAATTATTCGAGAATATCTTCCCTCTCTCTGACGGAGTTTCCTACAACTCCTATCTGCTGATGGACGAGAAGACTGTACTCTTCGATGCTGCGGACTACGCCGTAGGACGCCAGTTCCTTGAGAATGTTCAGGCTGTACTGAACGGCCGGACGCTGGATTACCTTGTGGTAAACCACATGGAGCCGGACCACTGCGCCATGATCGAGGATCTTGTTCTCCGCTATCCGGAAGTACAGATCATCGGAAACGCAAAGACCTTCCCGATGATCAGCCAGTTCTTCAGTTTTGATCTGGAGGGCAGGACGATCACAGTCAAAGAGGGCGACACTTTCTCCTCAGGAAAGCACACTCTCCACTTTGTAATGGCGCCGATGGTCCACTGGCCGGAAGCAATGATGACCTATGACGAGACAGACAAAGTACTCTTCTCTGCAGACGCTTTCGGAACTTTCAAAGCGCTGAACGGAAATATTTTCAACGATGAAGTTGATTTTGACAGAGACTGGCTCGATGAAGCCCGCCGCTACTATACAAACATCGTCGGCAAATACGGCATGCAGGTCCAGAACGTCCTGAAAAAAGCCGCTTCTCTTGATATCCGGATGCTCTGCCCGCTGCACGGTCCCATCTGGAGAACAGACCTTGACTACATCATCGGGAAATATGACACATGGAGCAGATACGAACCGGAAGTAAAAGGCGTCATGATCGCATATGCGAGCATGTACGGAAATACAGAGAACATGGCGGATGTCTTCGCCGCAATGCTGGCTGAGGAAGGTGTTAAGGATATCCGGATGCATAACATCTCCAAGACTCATGTATCCGAACTGATCGCGGACAGCTTCAAGTACAGCCACATCGTCCTCGCTGCGCCGACCTACAACAACGGCATCTACCCGCTGATGGACAACTATCTGGAAGACATGAAGGCTCTCGCGCTCCAGAACCGTACTGTAGCAGTCCTCGGAAACGGTACATGGGCTCCCCAGTCCACCAAACTGATCACTGCCAAGGTCGCAGAGATGAAGAACATGACGCTGCTGGATACCAGTGTGACGATCAAATCATCCCTGAAGGACGCACAGCTTGAAGAGTTAAAATCTGTCAGCAGACAAATCGCAGAAGAAGTGTTATAATAATAAATGCTTTACATTTTATTCTGTTTACGAAGGAGGAGTTCCTATGAAATTAGTTATCACTATGAGCCGCCGTTTCGGTACGGGAGCGAGCATCATTGCCGGAGAGCTCTCCGAGAGACTGGGTATTCCTGTATATGACAAAGCTTATATCGAGGAAAAACTCAATGACCACATGTATGAAAGCGAAGCCGAAGCGATACGAAAGCTTGCCGAAAAGCCCTGTATCATCCTCGGACGGTGTGCCTCTGATATCCTGAAGGACCGCATGAACGTCCTGAATATCTTTGTATGCGCCGACAAGGAGGATCGTATTCACAGGATCATGGAAAAAGACGGTCTGAGCTACGAAGATGCAAAGGAAAAAGTTGAGAAAACTGATGAAGAGAGAGCTTCTTACTATTACGAACATACGGGGAAGACATGGGGTGATGTAAACGACTACCACATGATCCTCGACACATCCGAGCTCGGAGTTGAGAACTGTGCTGATATCCTGATGCACTACTTTGAGAAACTGGAATACATCTAAAATGATCAGAAGAACCGGCGCGGAACGCATATCTTTTCGCTCTGGTCCTTCTTTATCTACAGAACAAAGGCGCCGGGAAGATCCCGGCGCCTCTTTTTTCTGTCTTATCGGTTCTATTCTGCGCTGCTGTCTGCTCCGTCATCCGTACTTCCGCTCTCATCTGCAGTGCCGCTGTCTGCTGCATCTGTATTTCCATCCGCAGCGTTTCCGGAATCTCCGGATGTATCGGTATTTTCCTCCGGAGTTACGATTGTGACTCCCTGATCAATGAAGTCTACTTTCTTCCATACTCTGTCATTCACTTCGATCTTGACTGCGTCCTTCCAATCTTTCAGAAGTGAATCGTACTGATCCTGCCTGCGCTGTTCAACGATCGTCTCTTTCTCTGCGTCAGTAGCTTCCCGGTCAAGAAGGCTGGTCAGCTCACCCACATAAATTCCATTGTCCGTCTCGACGAGCTCTGTCACATCGCCTTCATTTGCCAGCGCATCTGCCGCTGCGATCAGATCTTCATTCGGACTTGTACTCTCGGAATCAAAAGTTGCGGTCTGCGCCTCAACGCCAAGCTCTTCCGCCACTGCCGCAAAGTCCTCGCCGGCTCTCACTCTGTCCACCAGTCCCTGTGCTGTTGTCTTGAGTGCCGCCTTCTCATCATCTGTCAGTTCCGTTGAATTTCCAGAATCATCTGTCGTCGTATAGGAAAAGAGTACATACTGCATACTCTTCTGAGCAGCCTCTTCATCTGAGACTTCTTCATCCACGCCTTCCTTCATCGCGCCATCCATCTTATTCTGGATCGTGATGAGTTCAAGCACTTTTTCGATATCTTTCTTATAACCGGATACAGCCTCTTTCGCCTCATCCGTATTGTCTGCGTCAAACTGATCTGCAGCATCGGAAATCGCATTCTCCTCATCCTCTGTCAGTGCAATATCATAATCCGACGCATGCTGCGAGAGCACATACATATCTTCCAGACTCTCCATAATACTGTCCTTTGTCTGCTCCTCAAATGTATTGTCCTCATCATACTCCTGAGCCCACATATCTTCCGCTGTCATCCCCATCATGGACGCATAGTAAGTCTCGTATTCTCCCTGTGTAAGTCTGGCATAGAAATTGGCAACCCCCAGCGTGATGTCCTCATCGCCGACTGTAGCCACCACCGCATCTGTATCGATAGAGCCGCTGCAGCCCGTCACGGACGCCGCTGCCAGAACACCCGCAGCCGTAACAACTGCCGCCCTTTTTCCTAATCGCATCATAACATCCTCCTAAGTACACATATTTGAACATCCTGTCAGAATGCTCATAACATTCTCGAATATTATACTCCGTTTTGGGCATTCTAACAAGTGGAAATCACAAAATATACATATTCAGAATAAAAGTTCAGCCCTTTCCTTCCGGCTGAACTTTTAGTATCTAAAAATCTTTTCATTATGCTGTAAGCTTCTACTGATCCATCCGCAGGCTGCGGATATCCTCCAGGATCTTCCTCAGCAGCTGGAGCACGTCCTGTCCCGTCTCTTTTCCGCTCCTCCCCCGCTTCTGATACAGAAAATACGGCGGTTCTTCCGCACGGAAGACGAGCGAGTTCCTGTAGGCCTGGAGAAGCGCGGGGATCTTCTGCGGATCGATCTTCGCCTTCTCATACATGGTAAACTTATAGTCCTGCCCTTTCTGCTCCACTGCCGTCACGTAGGCAGAGTGAGCCAGGCCTTTCAGCGCCGCGATATGAAGGAGCTGCTGAACCTTCTTCGGGATATCGCCGAACCGGTCGATCAATTCCTCCGTCATATCGTCCATCTCTTCCTCCGTCTCGATGGCAGCGATCCTTCTGTACACATCCAGCTTCTGATATTCATTTTTAATATAAGATTCCGGAATATATGCATCAATGTTGATATCGATGGTAGTGGTGTAGTTCTCTTCCTCCCCGGTCCCTTTCAGCTGAAGCACCGCCTCGTTGAGCATCTTGCAGTAGAGGTCATATCCCACTGCTTCCATGTGTCCGCTCTGGGCTTCTCCGAGAAGATTTCCAGCTCCTCTGATCTCAAGATCCCGCATGGCGATCTTGATCCCAGAGCCCAGATCCGTGAACTCCCGGATGGCGGCAAGACGCTTCTCCGCCACCTCTTTTAAGAGCTTATCTCTGCGGTAGAGAAGAAAGGCATATGCCATCCTGTTGGAGCGCCCCACTCTCCCTCGCAGCTGATAGAGCTGGGAGAGGCCGAACCGGTCTGCGTCCTGGATGATCATGGTGTTCGCGTTGGGGATATCCAGCCCGGTCTCAATGATTGTGGTGGACACCAGCACATCAATGTCCCCGTTGATGAAATCATACATGATATCTTCCAGCTGGCGTTCGTTCATCTGCCCGTGGGCGAAAGAGACATTCGCCTCCGGGACAAGCTTCTGGATGCGCTCCGCCACCTCCGCGATATCGCTGACGCGGTTGTAGACATAGTACACCTGTCCGCCGCGGGAGAGCTCTCTCTCGACCGCCTCCCGGACCATCTCATCATTGTACTCCATCACATAAGTCTGGATGGGCATCCGGTCCATGGGAGCCTCTTCCAGGACGCTCATGTCCCGGATCCCGATCAGGCTCATGTGGAGCGTCCGCGGGATCGGCGTCGCTGTGAGCGTCAGTACGTCCACATTCTCCCGGAGTTTCTTGATCTTTTCCTTGTGGGTCACGCCGAACCGCTGCTCCTCGTCAATGATGAGAAGCCCCAGATCCTTATACTCGACGTCCTTCGACAGTACCCGGTGGGTGCCGATGACGATGTCCACAAGCCCTTTCTTCAGGTCCTCCACAGTCTTCTTCTGCTGGTATGAAGACCGGAACCTGCACAGAAGGTCAATGCGGACCGGGAAATCCTTCAGTCTCTGGACAAACGTATTATAGTGCTGCTGGGCAAGGATCGTGGTGGGAACCAGATAGACTACCTGCTTTCCCTCCTGGACCGCCTTGAACGCGGCGCGGATGGCGATCTCTGTCTTTCCGTATCCCACATCCCCGCAGATCAGACGGTCCATGATCTTCGTGCTCTCCATATCATGCTTTGTATCCTCAATAGCCTGGAGCTGGTCCTCTGTCTCCTCAAAGGGAAACATCTCCTCGAATTCTTTCTGCCAGACCGTGTCCGGCCCATAGACAAATCCTTCTGACTGCTGCCGGGCAGCATAGAGCTCCACAAGATCCTTCGCCACAGCCTGGACAGCCTTCTTCACCTGGCTCTTTGTCTTTCCCCACTGAGCCGTTCCAAGCTTGTTCAGCTTCGGCTTCTTCGCGTCCGCCCCGGCATACTTCTGGATCAGATCCATCTGTGCCACCGGGATGTAGAGGATTCCGCCCTCCGCGTAGGAGATCTTCATATAATCCTTCGTGACTTTATCTACTTCCATCTTCTCGATGCCCTGATAGATCCCAAGTCCGTGGTTCTCATGGACCACATAGTCGCCGGGTTTGAGCTCTGCAAAGTCCTGGATCTTCTGCCCCTCGTATGCACGGCGCCGTCTCTTCTTTTTCTTTTTCCTCCCGAAGATATCCGACTCTGCGATCACGACGAACTTAAGCATGGGATACTCGTAGCCTTCCGCCACATATCCGCAGGACACCATGATCTCTCCCGGGTTGACCTGGCGCTGCATGTCCTCGCTGTAGAAGCTGCTCAGATCATAGTCTCTTAGATCCTCCGCCAGGCGCTTTGCCCTGGTCCTTGACCCTGAGAGGAGGACCACACGGTATCCGTTCCGCTTCATCCGCTTGAGATCCCGGGTCAGCAGCTCAAAGCTGCCGTTATACGGGTTCACGCCCTTTGCCTGGATGCTGTAGGACTCCCGCACCCTGAACATGCCGCACTTCGACTCCAGCGTGGTAAAGCCGAAGCCGCTGTACCGGTTCATCTTCTCTATGACCGATTTAGTCTCAAACACAGTGAGACCTTCCTCTTCTTCCTCCATCCCAGCTTCCATCCGGCTCTCCCTGCTGTGGAAATACTCTTCTTCGACCGACTCTCCTTCTTCCTGGAGCCGGAGCGGTTCATCCAGGAAAAGAAGCGTCTTCTCTCTCGGAAAATAATCGAGAAAAGAGACATTGCCCAGACCCTTCTCCCAGTTCTCCGCCGCGGGATAGATCGTCACTTCCTCCAGATTCTCCACGGATCGCTGGCTTTCCACGTCAAAGCTCCGGATCGAATCAATCTCATCACCCCAGAGTTCAATCCTGACCGGCAGCTCTTCCGTGAGCGGGAAGACGTCCAGAATGCCCCCTCGCACGGCAAACTGTCCCGGCCCCTCGATCTGGCTCTCCCTCTCATATCCGAGTTCTGACAGCTTTGACTGAAAGTCAGTGAAATCGATGGTATCTCCTCCCGCGACCTTGATCCGCTGTCCCCGGACTTCCTCAGGATACGGCAGTCCGTCCAGAAATGCATCCATTGTCGTGATCACCGTGATCTCCGTCCCCGGCTCTTTCTCCAGCAGTGCCCTGAGGACCTCCATCCTCCGGTCAGTCAGCAGTTTTCCCTTGATATCCGCATGATAGAACAGCAGGTCTCTTGCGGGATACATGTATACATTATCTGTCAGAAACCGGTATTCTTCAAACGCCTTCTTTGCCTTTTCCTCACTCGAAAAAGCGATGACTCTGTATTCACAGCCATCGCCAAGCGCATACATCAGGTGGGTCTTCTGGGAGTTCACACATCCTGCCACCTGGATGATCCCTTCACCTTTTCTTCTGTTTTTCAGCATTTCCTGGTAGTCCGCCAGTTCTCCCAGCGGGGCCAAAAAAGCCTGCATACTCCTCACCCTGCCCTTTTACTTTTCCTCTTTCTTCTTTCTGTTGTATTCATTCATTGCGCCCTCGATATCACCGGAGACGATCATCTCCACTGCCCGGACCGCATTGTCGTATCCCTCATCCATCAAGACCTTCTCCGCCTTTGAAAAATGCCCAAGGACATAGTCTGCAAGGTCATATTTCGGCGGCTTCTCTCCTACACCGATCTTGATCCTCGGGAACACCTGTCCGCCGAGATGGGCGATAATGTTCTTGATCCCATTGTGTCCTCCTGCACTTCCCTTGGCACGGATCCGAAGCTGCCCCACTCCGAGACTTACATCGTCATAGATAACGAGCAGCTCATGCTCTTCGTCCACTTTATAATAGTCAAGGAGGCTCCTGATGCTCTCCCCGCTCAGGTTCATATACGTCTGAGGTTTTGCGAGGATGACCTTCTGTCCTGCGATCATTCCCTTCCCGATCAGCGCACGGTGCTTCTTTGTATCCACAGCTATATTATATTTCTCAGACAGCCTGTCTATTACATCAAATCCTACATTGTGCCTTGTCCCTTCATATTCCTTTGTGGGATTGCCCAGACCGGCTATAATAAACATTCAACTCATCCTTTCTCCAGTTAAGAATCGCACTCTATTTTACAGCATGGCTCAATGTTTGTCACGCAAAAGCGGTGAATATTTTCCCATTTCCTGTCATACACTTATAAAAAACAGCTGAGAGTCATGAGAACGAACAGCGAAGCAGACAGGGAGGTAACTCTATGGGTTCCAAGACAAAGATCATTGTCCTGCACATGAAAGAAATCATTTATACTGCCGTGTTCGCAGCACTGGGGATACTGCTCATCATCCTCCTTGCCGTCATGTTCCGGCCGGACGGCGGGACAAAAGAAACGGCCGCACAGAAACAGTATACTCCGGGTATTTATACATCCTCGCTCACGCTGAATAACGCAAACCTGGAAGTGGAGGTATCCGTAGACGAATCCCGCATCAATTCCATCCGCTTTTCAAATCTGGATGAGACAGTCGCGACCATGTTCCCGCTCATCCAGCCGGCCATAGAAGACATCGCCGAGCAGGTCTATGAGACCCAGTCGCTGGACAACATAACACTTCCGGAGGATACCCCGTATACTTCACAGATGATACTGGACGCTATAAAAGAAGCCGTAAACAAAGCCGCAGTCGAATAAACTGCGGCTTGCTGCTGTCTGGTATTTTCTTGACTTTTCAAGATTTCCGGGCGCCGGAATGCGCCTGTTCCTCTCATCCCTCTACGATCAGATAAGTCCCGTCCGGGAGCGCAAACACCTCGGATGCATCCTCCAGCTCTTCTTCTGTCATGTGATCCACATCCGCGCCGCTCTCCTCAAAGTATTCCCTCACCTCAGCCAGAGAATCCACTATCACTGCCATACAGTCTTCGAGAAAAGCTTCCGCCTCCTCCAGGGTCTCTGCCACAGGTTCGTCAAACAGCCGTCCCTGCTCCTTCAGGAAAGTCTTCAGACATTCTTCACTGTAACCGTTCATCCCGCTCCCTCCTTATCCTCTTATGATATCCATGATCTCATCTGTTGAATCAACAATGCATTCCGCTCCTCCGGCTCTGAGGGCTTCTGCTCCGCGGAATCCCCAGGCGACAAGGATCGTCTTCATCCCGGCTGCTCTGCCGGTAGCTGCATCCACCTCTGAATCCCCGATGTAGACCGTCTCCTCCGGAGAAGCGCCGAACGAGGATGCGATCTGGAGCGCTGCCGTCGGATCCGGCTTTCTCGGAGTGCCTTCCCGCTGTCCCTGCACCCGGTCAAATACGTTTTCGCCGAATATTGCCCGGACAACGTGCACTGCCTGTCTGTCAGGCTTATTTGAGAGCACTCCCAGCTTAAGTCCCATAGCCTTCATCTCTCCCAGCATCTCCGCAATCCCGGGATAAGGTGATACATGATATGTGCAGTTTACGTCAAAGATCCTCTGATATGCTGCCATCGCCTCATCAAAGTGTGCAAGAGATGTATCTCCTCCCGCGCGGAGAGTCTTCTCGATGAGGACTTTTGCGCCGTTGCCGACAAACATCCGGCACTGATCTTCCGTGATCTGCGGAAGGCCGATCTCCTTCATGGTCTCATTAACTGAATATGTCAGAGAATCCAGTGTATTCGTCAAAGTTCCGTCAAGATCAAATATACATGCTTTATACATGGCTTCCTCCATAATCTTCTTTTGTATTTCACCCATATCATAGTATGAAGCTCTGAAAATTTCAATACCTTCCTCCGCTTTCCTTCTACTCACCGAGAAGATACTGCCGCATGACCTTCAGTGCATTTTTCTCCAGACGGCTCACCTGCGCCTGGGAGATGTTGATCTGCTCCGCCACTTCCATCTGCGTCTTTCCCTCAAAAAAGCGGAGCGTTATGATGTATCTCTCCCGCTCGTTCAGCCGCTCCATCGCAGCCTCAAGAGAAAGCTCCTCGACCCAGTTCTCCTCCTTGTTTTTCTTGTCGCTCACCTGGTCCATCACATACAGGGCGTCGCCTCCGTCACTGTACACCGGTTCATGCAGGCTCATGGGAGCCTGGATAGCATCGAGAGCGAACACTACATCCTCCTTGGAAATGCCGATCTCATCTGCGATCTCCTGCACGGTAGGCTCCTTCATATGACGGCGGATATACCCCTCCTTGGCGTAGATCGCTTTATACGCGGTATCTCTTAAGGATCTGCTCACCCGGATAGAACTGTTGTCCCTTAAATATCTGCGGATCTCCCCTATGATCATGGGCACCGCGTAGGTGGAGAACTTGACCATCCTTGTGGGATCGAAATGATCCACCGCCTTCATCAGTCCCACGCATCCGATCTGGAACAGATCGTCCGCATTCTCATTGCTCCCGTCAAATCGCTTGATCACACTTAAGACCAGCCTCAGATTTCCCTTGATGTACTCTTCCCGCGCCTCTTCGTCCCCTGCCTGAACCCGGGCAAACAGCGCTTCCTTTTCCTCCTCCTTCAGGAGCGGAAGCTTTGATGTGTTTACCCCGCACAGTTCAACCTTATTTACCATCATTGTAAGAATCCTCCTAAGCCATTTTCTACTTAGAATGATTCTCACTCTGCCTTTAAGATATTCGAAACGCCCGAAAATTTTATAAACTTTTAGACCTTGACAAAAGCTGCCCTACATCTCCCATTTATCGGCGAGATTGTTGATCTGACTCTCGAATTTCGCCTTGTCCTTGTTGGACAGACCTTCGTTGCTGTAAATAATGTCAAGAAGCCTCTTTCCTGCTTCCACAAGACGGTCGAACGCCGTATCCGCCCTGCGCTGAGCCGCTTTTTTCGCCTTGACGGGAATGCGTACGCCTTCATTTACGATCTCGTTGGACAGAAGGTCCGCTTCACAGCCGGGAAATGGAGCCCATGCCTTATATCCGAACCGCTCCTCCACTGTCTTCGCAAACTCCTCTGTCACCGTATCCTCACCGTGTACAACGAAAACTCGTTCTATGGGTGTCCTGAACCCGCCGATCCAGTTCAGAAGTCCGTTCATATCCGCATGACCGCTGACACCGTGAAGGCTCTCGATCCGGGCATGTACTTCGATCGGCTCGCCGAAGAGTTTGACGTTCTTCTCTCCCTCCAGCAGACGCCGCCCGAGCGTTCCTGCCGCCTGATACCCCACAAAGAGGATCGTACATTCCGGCCTCCAGAGATTATGCTTCAGATGATGACGGATCCTTCCCGCATCACACATTCCGGAAGCTGATATGATGACTTTCGGCTTCTCGATGAAATTGATCATCTTGGAATCATCGCTGGTAGTTGAAGTGTGAAGTCCCGGGAAAACAAGCGGGTTCACTCCCGCATTGACAAGCGCCAGCGCTTCCTCGTCAAAGCAGTCCCTCATGTTCTTCGTAAAGACCTTGGTCGCCTCGATCGCAAGCGGGCTGTCCAGGTACACCTCAAAATCCTGATATTCGCTGAGCAGCCTTTTTTCCTTGATCTCGCGGATAAAGTAGAGCATCTCCTGTGTTCTGCCCACCGCAAAGGAAGGAATGACTACATTTCCACCCCGGTCAAAAGTCTCCCGGATGATCCTTGTAAAGTCTCCAAGATAATCCGGCTTTTCGGCGGAATGGATCCGGTTCCCGTAGGTCGACTCTACCACCACATAGTCCGCCGCTTCGGTATAGGTGGGATCCTTTATGATCGGCTGATCCGTATTTCCCACATCGCCGGAAAACACGATCTTCTTCGTCACGCCTTTTTCCGTCACCCAAACTTCAATACTTGCTGAACCGAGGAGATGTCCCACGTCGGTAAACCTGATCTGAACGCCATCGCAGATCGTGATCCGCTCGCCGTATTCACAGGGTACGAGCATCTCGATCGCATCCAGGGCATCCTGCATTACATAGACCGGTTCATACTCCGGACGGCCGGCACGTTTCCCTTTTCTGTTTCTCCACTCCGCCTCGAACTCCTGGATATGCGCACTGTCGCGGAGCATGATATTGCAGAGATCCGCTGTCGCAAATGTGGCGAAGATCTGACCTTTAAATCCCCGCTTTGCCAGTCTCGGAAGCATACCGGAGTGGTCGATATGGGCGTGTGTCAGAAAGACATAGTCAACCTCATTCTCCGGGATCGGAAGCCCCGGATTCTCATACAGATCCGGTCCCTGCTCCATTCCACAGTCGATCAGTATGTTCTTTCCCGCCGCCTGAAGGAAATGACAGCTTCCCGTAACTTCATGGGCCGCTCCAACAAAAGTAAGCTTCATAAGCCTCACCAACCCTTTTTATTTTTCTTTTATTGTAACATTTTCAGATGCAGAATACACCTGTTTTCAGAAGATTCCGCACCTGCAGGCACAGTTTTCTGTCCCTCAGGTGCGGAATCCAAACTCCCTCTATTCATATCTGACCATTTCCCGCTTCAGCCTCTGCATGATCTTTTTCTCGAGACGCGAAATATAGGACTGTGAGATCCCGAGCAGATCCGCCACCTCCTTCTGCGTTTTCTCCTTCCCGTCAGGATCGTCCAGGCCGAAACGCATCCGGACGATCAGCTTTTCCCTGCTGCTCAGCTTGTTCAGCGCACGGATAAGAAGTCTTCGCTCCGCCTCATTTTCCAGGTCACGATAGATCGTATCCTCCTCTGTTCCCAGAATGTCCGAGAGCAGGAGTTCATTTCCATCCCAGTCCACATTGAGCGGCTCGTCGATCGAGACCTCCATCTTCGTCTTACTGTTCCTTCTCAGATACATCAGAATCTCATTTTCAATGCACCGGGACGCATAAGTGGCAAGCTTGATCTTCTTCGTCGGATTAAACGTATTGATTGCCTTGATCAGTCCGATCGTTCCGATGGAGATCAGATCCTCCACGCCGACTCCTGTATTATCGAACTTTTTCGCTATGTATACGACCAAGCGCAGATTGTGCTCGATCAGTGTCTTTTTGGCTTCTTCATCGTACTCTGTCCCAAGCCTCCGGATCACCTCCGTCTCTTTTGTCCCCTCCAGCGGGGGCGGCAGGATCTCCGTTCCTCCGATATAGTGGATCTCCTTCTGCCCGCCGAAGAGCAGAGATCTGATGTCCGGTATCACTTTCAGTTTAAACTGCTGCGGTACTGCTACTTTTACAACCATTCTTTTATTCTTCCTCCCAATCATCCAAGTATTCATTTTCTTCCGGCCGTTCTCTGTTCAGAAATGTATCTTGCGCTGCTTTCTTCTGTATCTGCATCCGCTCTGGCTCAGCGCACAAATATGTCCGGATTCAGGATCATCTGGTAGCCGCCATGCTCACAGAGACTGCTCTCGCCGATTCCGAGAAGCGGCTCCTCTACCCACGTTTCACCGTCTCCTCGAACACACATCTTCTCAGCCCTGAAAACTTTCATAATACTCTCTCCTCCCACGCACCGGTAAGGGATATAGCGGAATCCCTGCATCTGTTCCGCAGATTCGAACATACCCCTGGCAGAATCCGGATCCAGGATGCATACCGGCTCTCCTGTGACCGGATCTGTCAGCACGTTTCCCGTATCCAGGAGTGCCCGCATCAGATATCCCCCCTGCTCCGTGTAGACCGTCACCTCCAGGATATCCCTGTCTTTTCTGAACAGCGCTGCCGCCACATTCCACAGTTTTGAAAACACAAAATAGCACAACACTGCTGCCGCGTAAAACAGACCCGCATAACGGATGTACGGACGGAATGCCTGCAGAATCCCGCCGAATACAAACGCAGCAAGATACAGCAGGATAAATGCTTTTACAAACTGCACTATACTGCTGATCTTCAACCCTGCGGTTATCATCAGGCTGTTGATCACGATATGAAAAAAGACCAGTTTGATGACTGCCGGAAACGGAACCGCGATCACCAGACAGGTAAGCGTGCTTCCCAGCGCGCCTCCCAGAAAGATACGTCCGTAAGAACGGCCGCATTTCAGTACACGATTTACAGCTAAAAGGAGCAGACTGTCCATCATGAAATTTTCCAGGAACAACACGTCTATATAAAGTTCATAGTACATGCCTCACCTTCTTTCTCCTTTGTATGAGATTCATTATAAGACAGGGATTGTTTGAAATTTGTCAGATGATGGCATTCCGCCGGAAATATATTTCGACACAGCTCTGACGGGAACCCGCCGAAGGACTGAACTGTTACATTAGATAAAATAATTTCTTTCGAAGGATATAAGTATTCCACTTCAGGAAAACGGATCAGAAATTCTGTTCGGAGGGAGCATCCTTCAGATCCGTCCCTGATACAGAAAAAGGGAACTGTCCTCTGACAGTTCCCTTCAAAATCATATTGTATGCATGTCCGCCTATTTCTTAAAGAAATCCGGAATCTTGATCGTCTGCTCTTTTACTGTGCTGGACGGTGTTCTCGGCTGAAGCGTAGGCATCGTTCCGCCCTGCTGTCTTGCAGCGCCTGTCCCGTAGCTTCTTCTCTCCGCGTCATGTGAGCCTGCCGTACGTCCCTCGCCCGGTACCACTGAACCGACTTTCTTCTGTCCTTCCAGTCTTGCCTTTAACTTGGAAGCGCTGCCGCCTACATTATGTAAGCCTGTAGCAATGACAGTGATCGTACATTCATCAGACTTCGTATCATCATACATTGCACCAAAGATAATGCTTGCGCTCTCTCCTGCAAGCTCCTGAACGTAATCTGCTGCATCGGATGCATCCATAAGAGTGATATCACCGGATACATTGACGATGACGTTGGATGCGCCCTGGATCGTTGTCTCAAGCAGCGGGCTCGCAACAGCCTCTTTGACTGCTTCAAGCGCCTTGTCATCTCCACGCCCGGAACCGATTCCGATATGTGCGATTCCTTTATCTTTCATGACAGTCTGGATATCAGCAAAGTCAAGGTTGATCAGTGACGGAACATTGATCAGGTCTGTGATACCCTGAATACCCTGCTGAAGGACCTCGTCCGCCTTCTTCAGTGCTTCCGGCATTGTTGTCCGTCTGTCAACGACTTCGAGAAGCTTATCGTTCGGTATGACGATGATCGTATCAACGTTTTCCTTTAATTTATCAATTCCTGTAAGAGCATTCTGCATCCTTGTCTTGGACTCAAAACGGAAAGGCTTTGTCACGACTCCTACCGTCAGTGCTCCCTGCTCCTTTGCGATGCGTGCAATAACAGGTGCTGCACCTGTTCCGGTTCCGCCGCCCATACCACAGGTGACGAATACCATGTCTGCGCCCTTCAGAGCTGCTGAGATCTCTTCGGAGCTTTCCTCCGCCGCTTTCTCTCCTACCTCCGGCTGTGCCCCGGCGCCAAGACCTTTCGTAAGTTTCTCTCCGATCTGCATCAGTGTCGGTGCCTTGCAGAGCTGCAGTGCCTGCTTATCTGTATTCACTGCGATAAATTCTACGCCTGCGATCTGTTCATCGATCATGCGGTTCACGGCGTTGTTTCCGCCTCCGCCTACTCCGACAACAATTATTCTTGCAGCCGCTTCCGATTCGTTGGTTTTAATTTCTAACAAGAGTATTTCCTCCTTTGTCGTCTTATTAATTTCTTATACATCCCGATTTTTTTGATTGAACGCTATAATTCAATAAGTATATAATAAAGTCTTTTTGGCAAATAATCAATAGATTTTTTCTTATTTTTCTGATTTTTTAGACAGCAGGTACAAACCTGATCGCTGACGACGAATCATCGTAATTCTCAAGGTGCAGCGTACCGGCCGTATCCGGATAGAGTTCCGCGATCTTTTTCAGGATCGGTTCCACCTGTGCGAGCCGCGCTTCATAATTATCCTCTCCGAGCAGTACTTCCACGCTGCCGAAATACAGTGCGATACCGCTGTCAACACAGACGACCCTGTCCGGGACAAGGCTGTATTTTGCAATATATACAGTCGCGTCCATGATCCTCCGGAATATGCCGCTGTCCTCCACAGGGAGCACGCTCCCCAGCTCCACCTTTGATACGTCAAATACGAGCCCCTCAATGTGGGGAACTCCGTCCAGGACTTCCTTCGTCCGCAGACACGCTGTTCCGTCCCTGTCAAAATACAGGAAAGCGCCGTCATAATCTACATATCCAAGCATTTCCTTCTCCCGGACTGTCACGTGGACCGTCCAGGGATTCTTCAGTGAGACCGTCATGCTCTCCACTGCCGTGGGCACATCCGCCCCGAGATAATCGTATTTCAAGAAAAGATATAAGGTATTGACCGACAGCTTATCGTTCTCTATCCATGCCAGGATCGAGCTCTCGCCGTAATATTCATTGCCCTCCACCTCGATCGACCGGGTCCGGAAACCGAACACTACGATCGCGGCGAACAGTATCACGACCGCCAGCACTGCCAGCACGATCTTCCATGCTTTTCTCCTGTGCTTTCTTTTCTTCATGGTATTCCTCCTTGCACCGCCGAAAAAGACTCTAGATACAGGCGATGGTACTATTCTATCAGATTGGACACGCTCAGGACAAGCCCCATTTCCAGAAGCAGAAACACAACAGATGTCCCTCCATAGCTGATAAACGGCAGTGTGATCCCCGTATTCGGGATCGTATTCGTCACGACTGCGATATTCAGGATCACCTGGATCATCATATGGGCCATCGCCCCTGATGCGATCAGCGCCCCGAGCAGATCCTTCGCCTTGGTCGCGATCACAAAGAAACGCCAGATCAGTACAAGGAACAGCAGGACGATCACCGAGGCTCCTGCCAGGCCCAGTTCTTCGCAGATAATGGAAAATATCATGTCATTCTGTGCCTCAGGAAGAAACCCCAGCTTCTGCACACTGTTTCCAAGTCCTCTCCCGAACAGGCCTCCGCTTCCGATCGCATAAAGTCCCTGGAGCGTCTGGTAGCCTTTCTCGTACTTCTCCGGGTTCCTCCAGATCGCCAGACGCTCAAGCCGATAGCTCTCCAGCGCCAGAAAGACCGCCATGAATCCGATCCCTGCCGTCCCCATCCAGATAAACTGGGAGTACTTCGGACTTGCCGTAAAAACGACGATCACCGCGATCCCCAGGATGATGATCGCAGTGCTCAGATTGCTCGCGCCGACAAGTGCGACGATGGGCAGCACGGAGAGCATCACCAGGACCAGCGTCGAGAACTTTCCCATTCTCCTGACATTTCTGCTGACCAGCCATGCCAGGAACAGGATGACAGCCACTTTTGCAAACTCCGAAGGCTGAAAAGAAAGCGGGCCCAAAGACAGCCATCTTTTGGACCCGTTATACTCATCTCCGAAGAACATGACGGCAACGGAAAGGAGGATCGCCGCCAGATACCCCGGCACTGCCAGCGGCACCCATCTGTGGTAGTCGATCTTCGCGGTCACAGCCATCCCCGCAAGCCCCAGAAGAGTGGCGAATCCCTGCTTCTTCAGATAATACAGAGAATCATGGAACTTCACCTGCCCATTATAGGCACTGGTGCTGTACAGGATGACCAGGCCGATCCCAACCAGGATCAGCACTGTCACAAGCAGCGTATCGTCATACCGCCGTTTCTTCACAGAACGCTCCAATAAAAATCCACTCCCTACAGCTGATTTACAAGTTCTTTGAATTTATCTCCGCGTTCTTCGTAATTTTTAAACATGCCCCAGCTCGCACATGCCGGAGACAGAAGCACTGCGTCTCCGGGCTGCGCACACTCTACGCACTTTGCAAATGCCTCTTCAAATGTATCTGCCATCTCGATCTCGTTAAATCCGAGCCTTCTCGCAGTCTGGGCGATCTTCTCCCGGGTTGCTCCGAGAAGGACCAGTTTCTTCACCTTTCCGTCAAAAGCCTGGATCCACTCATCGTAGGAAGACTCTTTGTCATAGCCGCCTCCGATCAGGACCGTAGGACGGTTCATCGCCTGGATGCCTCTGATCGCGGCGTCCGGGTTCGTCCCCTTGGAATCATTATAATACGCCACACCGTTCTTCTCCGCGACAAATTCGATCCGGTGCGCCACGCCCTGGAACTCCTTCAGCGTCTTCCGGATGATCTCCATCGGCGTGCCATAGGCATAGGCCATAGCGACCGCTGCCATCGCATTTTCGTGGTTGTGCGTGCCCAGAATATTCAGTTCATCTACACTGCACACAGGGATCTTCTCATCGATATCACAGATGATATTCCCATCCTCAAGATAAACTCCCTTTTTCAGTTTACGCCGGCTGCTGAAATATAGAACCTGCGCGCCCGTTTTTTCTCCGAATGCCCTGGTCTCCTCGTCCTCATAGTTCAGGACACACACATCCTCTGCCGTCTGGTTCTCCGCGATCCGCTCTTTCGCCTCAATATATGCCTGCATCGTGTGATGCCTGTTCAGGTGGTCCGGCGTGATATTCAGGACAGCGCTCACCTTCGGGTGGAATGTATGTATCGTCTCCAGCTGAAAGCTGCTGATCTCCGCCACCACGACCGATTCCTCCGTGGTCTCCCAAGCGGCGCTCGTATAGGGGTTGCCTATATTTCCAACCACAAAGACACTGTCCTTATAATTTTTCATGATCTCGCCAAGCAGGGCTGTTGTCGTCGTCTTCCCGTTCGTCCCTGTAATTGCCAGAACATCTCCTCTGCCGAACACGTAGGCTAGTTCGATCTCTCCCCAGATCGGGAGCCCGTGCGCGCGCATCTGCTCCACGATCGGAAGATCGGTCGGAACCCCCGGACTCATGACTACAAGCGAAAGCTCGTCCAGAAGTCCTTCCAGCTGCTGTCCCGTAAGTTCGCCGAGCAGGATCTCCACATTCTGTCCTTCTTCAGGCGATATCTTCGCCAGGATCTCTTCCCGGTCCAGCCGGTCGTTCCCGTCATAGAGAACAACCTCCGCACCTTCCCTGAGAAGGAGACGGCAGGCAGATTCCCCGCTGATCCCGGAACCGAATACAAGTACTTTCTTTTCTCTGATATCCATTTTCTATACCCCCATTAATGCGATCAGGCAGAGAAGCGCCGTGATCACGGAAAATACAGCGACCACTCTTGTCTCCGACCATCCGCACAGCTCAAAGTGATGGTGGATCGGAGCCATCTTAAACAGGCGCTTTCCCCCGGTTTTCTTAAAATAAGTAACCTGAAGTATTACAGAAGCCACTTCTACCAGATAGATAAATCCGACAATGATGATAAACAGCGGCATCTGCATCATATACGCAGTTCCTGCCACAAATCCGCCCAGAGCAAGCGAACCCGTATCTCCCATGAACACGCTGGCAGGATATACGTTAAACAGAAGGAATCCCAGCAGCGCCCCTACGACCGCGCAGGTGATCGGCTCAATGCCGCTCTGTGTTCCGACCGCCACAACAGTAAAGAAGGTTGCCACGAGAACCGTTACACTTGATGCCAGACCGTCCAGTCCGTCCGTAAAATTCGTGCCGTTGACCGTCCCGATCACGGCAACAAAAAGGACCGGAACCGCCAGCCATCCGATATCCCAGTAGAATCCTCCGGAAAACGGGACAAGCAGGGTCAGCGGGATATGTGCCACTTTCACGATATAGAATGCGAAGACCGCCGTCACAACGATCTGAAGCGCCATCTTCTGCATCGGGAGCAGACCGTCGGAACGCTTCAGGACGACCTTCAGGTAATCATCGAGAAAGCCGATCAGGCCGAACGCCACTGTCAGGAAAAGCACCGGGATGATCTTCGGATAGTCCTTCACATAAAACAGGGACGTCACGATAATAGCCGCGAGGATTATGATTCCCCCCATCGTAGGAGTCCCCGCTTTCTTCAGATGAGACTGAACCCCTTCCACACGCTCTGTCTGCTTCATTTTCAGTTTCCGCAAAAACGGTATGACCACAGGGCCCAGCACAAGGCTCACCGCAAATGAGATCAATACCGGAATCACTACATGACTGCTCATAAATCCACCTCTTCATCTCTTTTGTCTCTATCAACAATTTCAGCCGCGCCGGACTGTACGGCTGCCCGCCTTTCTCCTGCCGCACGGCTGAATTCCAATACAGTATAACCCATCGGTCAGCTTTTTTCAATCCCGAGATAGGGAAGGACATTGTCGTAAATACTCCTCAGCACAGGGGCTGCGATCGTGCCGCCGTAGTACACGCCCTGGGGATTGTGGATCACGACCATCCCCAGGATCACCGGATCTTCCGCCGGGGCAAATCCGAGAAACGAGGCGATATATTTGTTAGCGCTGCGGGGAAGCGTCTGCGAGGTTGCAGTTTTTCCTCCAATAGAGTAGCCTTCAATATACCCGTTCTTTCCCGATCCTTCCTCGACTACGCTTTTCAGGAGCGTACGCATCGTCTCGGACGTCTTCTCCGAGACGATTCCCTCCTGCACCTCGTACTCGAACTCCTCGATCACCTCTCCGCCGCTGTCAAGGACCGCCATCCCGAGATGAGGGGTGATCCGCCTGCCCCCGTTTACGATGGAGCTCACCGTGGTGGCAAGCTGGATCGGCGTGATCTGAAAGGACTGTCCGAACGTCATCGTGGCAAGCTCCACGGTCCCGATATCTTCTTTTTTATGCATGATCGTCCCCGCCTCGCCCGGCAGGTCTACATTAGTCAGGCTGAGAAGTCCGAATTTTTCAAAATAGTCGTAGAACTTCTCTGCGCCAAGCCGCAGGCCGATGTCGATAAACACCGGATTACACGAGTTCTGGATACCCTGTACAAATGTCTCGCTCCCATGCCCTCCCACTTTGTGGCAGCGGATCTTCCGGTCCTCCACAATGCGGTAACCGGGACACATGAAGGTGTCGTCCAGCGACACGACACCCTCCTCCAGGCAGGCGGAAGAGGTGATGATCTTGAATGTAGATCCGGGCTCATAAGTATCATTGATGCACCCGTTCCTCCACATCTGGTTGAGCTGATCCTGGAGTTCCTCATCAGACAGTGTTTCCACATCCACCCCCGTATTCAGTTCATAAGGGTCGTTCAGGTTGAATTCAGGCACATTTACCATGGCGTAGATTTCCCCGTTCTGCGGGTTCATGAGCAGGATGGAGACACTGTCCGCCTGTTTCTCCTCCATTGCCTTCAGCGCCGCCTGTTCACAGTACGACTGAATATTGTAGTCCAGGCTCACCTTCAGCGTCTCCCCGGCGACCGGTTCGATCCTGTCCTCCGCCACCCCGTCCAGCTCGATCCCCCTGGCGTCAGTGGTAGTCAGGATGGTTCCGTTCTTTCCTTTTAAATATGCTTCATATTTTACCTCCAGGCCGATGATTCCCTGATTGTCGCCCCCTGTAAACCCGAGGACTTTAGAAGCCAGCTCATTGTATGGATAGTATCTCTTATAATCCTCGTCCACCTTCACTCCTGCAAGATCATAATTCCTGATCCGGTCTCCTGTCTCCTTCTCCACATTCGTCTTGATCTTCTCCATGGAGGAAACCTTCTCTACTTTTTTTCGCACTTCTGCTGCATCAAGCCCAAGTTCTGAAGCCAGCACCTCTGTCACCCGGTCAGGATCTTCAATCTGGCTGTGGATCACGGAGATGGTGCACACTGTTTTATTGGTCGCCAGGACCACGCCGTTCCTGTCCACGATCTCTCCCCGCGCCGCCTTGATCTCCCGTTCGCGCTCGTGGAGGTCTTGGGCCAGCTCCTGATAATATTCTGCGTCGAAGATCATAAGATAGACAAGCCTGCCGATCAGACTGAAGATCATGACTACCGCACACAGAAACACCACAAGGATTTTCTTCTTATTATAAGTCTTATTCTTCATAACAAAACAAACCCTGCAAAAGATATTTCTACAATTTATTATCTCTTTTGCAGGGTTATTCATATTTCTTTTCCGATCATTCGCCTGTGTCTGTGTCAGCCCAGTCATCCAGGTCCGGATCGTAATTTTCATCAATGTAGGCTCCGTCCGGATTATCGTAAGTATCCTCATACTCTGAGTCGTAGTCTGAATATTCTGTCTCGCCGAAGCTTGCTCCGGTCTGCGCTTCCTCAGCCTCACTCTCCTCGATGGTAGTAATACCGAGATACGGGAAAGCCTCCTCCATGATCCGCTTTGACAGGTCCAGGACAAGCGCGCTGTTCTCCTGGGACTCTGCGTTCGGCTCATCAATGACAACATAGATCATAACTTCCGGATTCTTCTGCGGAGCATAGCCGATATAGGAAAGAAGATAATTTCCATTGCCCCGGGGCAGCTTTTCCGCAGTCCCCGTCTTGGCGCCGATGTCATATCCTTCTACCTGCGCCCTCTGGCCGGTTCCATAATCCATTACTGCCTTCAGATATGTCTTGATCTGTTCCGAAGTCTCAGAGGAAACGGTTTTTCTCAAAAGCACCGGATCCTTTGTCTCTATCACGCTGCCATCCTCATCCTGGATCTGCTTTACCACATGAGGTTCATAATAATATCCTCCGTTGATCAGAGAACAGAACGCAGACGCCATCTGTGTCATCGTCACATTGAAGCTCTGTCCGAAGGAGTTTGTCGCCAGGTCGATGGGCGTCATCGTATCCGCCGTAAAGAGCAGAGCCGAGGTGTCCGCCTCCGCCGGGAGGTCAATGCCCGTGTACTCTCCGAATCCGAAGATATGCTGGTATTTCGTAAAATTTTCCACTCCGATCGCCTCAGCCATATTCATCAGCGCAACATTGCAGGAATTAGCCACAGCATCCTGGACCGTCTCTGTCCCGTGGCCGCTCCGCAGATGGCAGCCGATATTCACGCCGCCCACCTCCAGCGATCCTCCGCAGTAATAAGTCTCATCGCCCGTCAATGTCCCGGTCTCCAGCCCCGCCGCTACAGTAAACGGCTTCATCGTAGATCCCGGTTCAAAAGCGTCGCTGACACAGAAGTTGCGCCACAGCTCACTCATGGCGTCGAGCTGCTCATCCTCACTCATGGCATCCCACGCTTCTTCTGTGTAAAGGATGGACAGATTTCTCGGATCATTGAGATCGAAATTAGGATAAGATGCCTCGGCAAGGATCTCACCTGTATTCGGGTTCATGATGATCACTGCCGTATTCCTGCTTCCCGGCTCTCCCTCTCTCGCCTCGCCGGCATGGGCTTCATTGAACTCAAGGATGCATTTTTCCACAATACTCTGAAGCGTCACGTCGATCGTTGACACAACTGTGTTTCCGTTTTTTGCAGCCTTCACCGTTCTTTCCACGGAAGAATCGCTGTCAAAGTACCCGTACTCTCTTCCGTCTGTGCCGTTAAGGACGTCATTGTAGGCGCTCTCTATCCCGATCGCTCCTGCATTTCCCGAGTATGTAAACCCGATCACATCACTTGCAAGGAAACCGTAGGGATATGTTCTTGTGTAGTCGTCTTCCAGCCATACCCCCTGCACATTCGGATAGTTTTCATCGTCCTCGTCTATCTCTTTGAACCGCTGTGCAGTCTCGTAGTCCACATCCGTCGCCAGGACCGCATATCTTGTGTCCGGGCGCTCTTTGATCACGTCCCTCACCTTCTGCTCGTCAATGCCGAAGCAGTCCCTGAGCACTTCGATGGTAGGTTCAATATACTCTTCCTTATCCGTCATAACGACCACATCCAGGATCACATTATAGACACGTTCACTGGTTGCGATCTTCGTCCCGTTGCGGTCCACGATGTCGCCGCGCTTATAGGGGATCGTCCTGCTGTCATAGTTCTGCTGATCCAGCACGATCTTCGTATACCTGCTGCCCTTTGTGACATTGATCCAGGTAATCCTGCCGATAAGAACAACAAAAGCCAGTATAACTGCCATAAATAGCATTACCAGCTTCCGTTGCATTCTGATTGGAAATTTTTTCGTCAAAAACTCAAATCTGTTTTTTCTTCTTTTTCTTCCAGCCATTTTCAATAATCCTTAATTTGAAATATCCTGTGACTGGGCAAGCACACCGTCCTCCGGAATGCTGTCATACTGTTTTACATAACCGCTGGCCGGGCTTTCATATTCGATCACGTTTCCCTGTGACTCGTATACCATGCCCATCTCATTCATGGCCTTGTCGCGGATCTCTTCCAGATTGACAGAATCCTCAGCCGCGTTGTACGCTGTATTGTTTGCCTCTGTAAGATTCGCGAGATCCTCCTGCAGAGTGGTAAGGTTTTCCGAATGATTCACCACTTCTGACTGCAGCCTCAGATACATCACACAGAGGAAAACTGCGCAGAACGCTGCGGCAACAAGAAATACCGCATACGCCGGATTGATATTCATCGCCCGGTTCCTGTTTCTCACCACCTGGCGGCTCACATGCTGCGGAGCCTTTCTCCTGTGTGTCTCCGGTCTTCTCTTCGGCAGAGCCTCCGCCTGCTGCACCGCACTTCCGTACACATAGAACTGTCTCCGGTCCATACTTGAAATATTTCTTCTTCTGTAATCCGATGTACGTCTTCCTGCCGCCATTGCGAAAAGCTCCTTTCCCAGTCTCATCCATCCTTTCGGGCTCTCCCCTTCCCTGCCGGATGCTGTTGTTCCTGCACGTGCTTCCCTCTAAAAGCCTGTGCAGATTATGTCTCAAATACTCCCTTAAAGCGAACCCCGTTCAAAGATCCTCAGTTTTGCGCTCTTGGATCGGCTGTTCGCCGCCATCTCTTCCTCCGACGGAAGGATGGGCTTTCTTGTGATCACTTTCCCTTTAGATGTCTTCCCACAGACACAGACCGGAAAGTAACTTGGACAGGTACACGGATTCTCATTCTTGCGGAATGCACTTTTTACGATCCTGTCCTCCAGCGAATGAAATGTAATGATACAGATCCGTCCCCCCGGATTCAACATGTCGATCATGTCATCCAGCGAATCCTTCAGCACATCGAGTTCATGGTTCAGCTCGATCCGGATCGCCTGAAACGTTCTCTTCGACGGATGGCCGGATGTCTTCTGCACCTTCATCGGAATCGCATGCCGTATGATCTCATTCAGCTGTCCCGTTGTCTCGATCGGCGCTTTCTCCCGCTCAGCCGCGATATGCTTCGCAATATTCTTTGCAAATCTGTCTTCCCCGTAATCGCGGATAATGCGGTAAAGCTCCGCTTCGCTGTAGTCATTGACAATGTCTCTCGCCGTCATCTTCTGCCGCCGGTCCATCCGCATATCAAGCGGTGCGTCCACACGGTAGGAAAATCCTCGTTCTGCCGTATCCAGCTGATAGGAGGAAACTCCCAGATCCAGCGTGATGCCGTCGACTCTGTCAATTCCCAGCTCATGGAGCCTTGGCTTCATATCACAATAATTGCTCCTGATTATCGTGACCTTCTCCCCGAAGCCTTCCAGGCGTTTTCCCGCTGCCTCGATCGCATCGGCGTCCTGGTCTATTCCAATTAATCTCCCCTTGTCGCTTAAACGTCTGCACACTTCAGAAGCATGTCCGCCTCCGCCCAGCGTTGCATCAACATAAATGCCGTCCGGTCTGACGTTAAGCCCGTCCACTGTCTCATGCAGCAGGACTGATGTGTGCTCGAATGCCATGATTTCCTCCTTGTGCTGTTATTTTTTCACAGAAATGCGAGAAGATACCCATCAGATCCTGATCCCGATGGCCTCCATCCTCTCTGCAATCGCGTCCAGATCTTCCTCGCTGACCTGGCTGCGCTCTTCCCAGAGAGCCTTATCCCAGATCTCAACACGATCCTGGACTCCCACCAGGACCACGTCTTTCTCCAGGTGAGCCGCTTTCCTCAGCGACGGCGGCACAAGCACTCTCCCCTGCTTGTCAAAACTGCCCTCCGAAGCGCTTCCGAAGAAATACCGTTTGAAAATTCTGGCATCCTTGTTCATCCGTGGTAAGGTTTCAAGCTCGGCAACGAATTTGTTCCATTCTTCCTGAGAGTAGACAAAAAGGCATCCTTCCAGTCCGTTACAGATCACGAAACTGTCTCCCAGATCATCCCTAAGCTTGGCCGGGATGATGAGTCTGCCCTTTTCATCAATGCTATGGTTAAACTCTCCTAATAACATCCGGAACCCTTTCTCTAAATGTGAGCCTCCACATCGCTCCCCACTTTATGCCACTGTCCACCACTTCTCACCACTTGTCCCCATTGTAAACCACTGCGTTCCCTTTTTCAACCCCCTTTTTTGAAATTTTCATGTTTCAGCAGACCTGCCGCAAAGCACTGAATCCTGCAGGATTTCCGGGCAAAACAAAAATATGGGGTACAAGGAAATTCCTTGTACCCCATATTTTGTGTTTACGCTGTTTTCACCCTCCGCAGAGGCGTGTTTTCCTATTCGGACAGACTGTTCAGATAATCAGTAACCGCACTGTAGTTCACTTCTGCAACTGCTCTCTCCTTGTTCGACTCATGGATATCATACGCTGAATATGCAAGCCATGCAACCAGCGCCACCGCCACAACAGCGAGAACTGTCTTGCGGACTATGCTCATCATCCGCTCTTTCCGCATGGTCTGCTTCCGGTTTGCCTTTTCCTTCTTATATCTGTCTACTTTTTCCTGACTCATTTTGCCGTTACTCCTTCCGTCACGCTGAATTATAGCTATTTTAACACAAAATCAGCTATAATACAACAATTATCCCGCCGTCATTCGCATACATCGTGCTGATCCCCGCGGTATCCACAATAAAACTGGACTTCACCTTCAACCGCTCCAGAAGGAGGTCTTTCACCTCTTTTGCCCGTTCCGGACAGTTGCAGTGGGCGACAGCGAGAACTTTCTGCGACGGATCTACCGCATCTTTCTGGATGCAGTCAGCCATCTTGACAAGCGCGCGCTTCACTCCCCGCGCCTGTCCCAGCTGGCAGATCGTCCCTTTCGGAGTGGAACCCATGACCGGCTTGATGTTCAGAGCGCTCGCCACAAAGGACTTGATTCCTGTAAGGCGACCGTTCTTGCGGAGCGTGTCAAGATTCTCAAGGACAAAATACGTGTGCTGCCCTTCAATATAGGACTCAACTGTCGAAACGACCTCCTCAAAAGACATCCCCTTCTCTTCACATTCGCGGATCTTCATGGCGATCAGCGTCTCTCCCACCGATGCGGATCTGGAATTAAATACATAGATCTTCTTGTCGCCGTGTTCCTCCTCATACAGTTTCTTTCCCAGTTCAGCACTGTTATACGAGCCGCTCAGCTCGGAAGAAAGTGTTACTGCATATACCCGTTCTGCACTGCAGCAGTACAGTTCCATATATTTTTCCGGGGACGGGCAGGATGATTTCGGACATTCCGGACTGGCCGCAGCACGCCTGAGGAAATCCGCCTGATCAAAAGTCTCATCATCAATCACAGTGACACCGCCCACTTCCATGCTCAGCGGCGCTGTCTCGTATATCCCGCTCTCCTTCATCTCTTCTGTAAGCTCGCCGCAGCTGTCAACAATGATTCTATAATCCATAACATATCCTCCCGAACCACAAATTGCATTTTGTTTTTCCATTACATGTAGTTTTAAATACAACATATGAATATATCACACTTTGATCCGCTTGGGAAGTCCTTTTTTCATCTTCCGGACAGAATTGAATGATCCTGAACAAGTCAAATAAAATACAGGGGAAGAAAGATCTGTTTCATACATCTTTCTTCCCCTGTATATGATTTTCCCGGATCCTCATCCGGCTCTTTATCCCTCCAGCTTGATCCTTCTCGATATTCCGAGCGCGATCCCCATCTCAGCCATAAGGAACAGGACCGCCGTTCCTCCGTAACTGATGAATGGCAGGATGATTCCCGTTGACGGAAGGATTCCGGTGACAACCGCAATGTTCAGGATGACCTGAAGAGCGATATGTACAAAAATACCGGTCGCAATCAGTGATCCGTACAGATCCGGCGCGTTCTGCGCAATGAACATCAGCCGGTACAGCAGGAAACCGAACAGGCACAGGATCACCAGAACGCCAAACACGCCGAGTTCCTCACAGATAATGACAAGGATCCAGTCATTCTGCGCCTCCGGAAGGATTCCCAGCTTCTGGGTGCTGCTTCCGAGTCCCTTCCCGAAAAAGCCTCCGGAGCCGATCGCATACAGCCCCTGCATGACCTGGAAACTTCCGCTGTCCGCGCTTGCCTCCGGGTTCAGCCAGGAAATGATCCTCTGAAGCCTGAAATTATCGCTGTTCGCCGCTGTCACTGAGAGGATTGCGATCACCACTCCTGCTGCCGCGGCCACAATTCCCAGGGAAACAAGAAACGGCTTTGTTTTGGGATGGATCACAAAGATCAGCACACACGTGATCGCCATCACAATGATCGCTGTGCTCAAGTTATCTGTCAGGAACAGGACGCCTCCTGCCGCGATCGCGCCAAACACAAAGACTCTTATGATTCCTCCCACGGAGGACGCCTTCTTTCCCAGCCTGCACAGCTCATAGGCAATAAACAGGATCACGGCGATCTTCGTGATCTCCGCCGGCTGCAGCGTCAGATTTCCGGGAAGCTGGATCCATCTTCTGGCTCCGTTCGCCGTCACTCCCAGAGGCGATTTCACCAGCGCCATCATAAACAGGGAAAAGACAAATATCTCCCCGGCGAAAGCGCCATAGAGATGATAATCAATCTTTGACACCGCGATCATAACGACGATACCCGCCAGGCCGATCAGCGCCTGCTTCGAAAAATAGTACATGTCATTGTCGAAATCCAGCTGTGCGCTGTAAGCGCTTGTACTGTACAGCATGACCAGCCCGAAGCACATGAGAAAGACAACAATAAGGAGAAGGTCGAAGTCAAAGTACTGCTCCTTCATCTGTGTTCCGTGCCTCAGCCTGTGTATGACAGAGCTCAGCGCCGACGGCTGAGGACGGCGCCGTGCCGCGGAGCGGGCCGCCTGCGGTCTGGGTGTCCGCACCACCCGGCGCCTCTGTTCCATCATCCGCTGATATCTGCCCCGGTCTGAGCGGCCGCTCTCCTGCCCGCGGCCGCCATACTGCCCTTCCCCGGCATAGCCTCCCGAATACTGCCTGATGACCGGCATGGGCTCTGTGTCTCCGCTCACTCTCCTGCCCGCGGACGGATTCACCGGACGAAGGGGCTGTGTATCGCCAAGGCTGCTCCTGCGCCGTCTCCTGTCCCTTCCACTATTCTTCTGTCCACGCCGTCTGACCGGCTGTACAGTTCTGCTTCTCATATATCATCACCTATCTTGCATTCATAGCCGGATGGATCGGCTTGCCGTGCTCAAAGAACCGGTCATACCAAACAAGGAATACGTATACCGTCCAGATCTTACGGCTGTTGTCCGTCTTTTCATTCACATTCTTTCCGTTTTTATGATCATCCAGCATCTTCAGGAGAAGGTCCGTGCGGAAAAAGCGCTTTGCCGCATCAGACTGGAACATCTCCCTGACCTTACTGTAATACTTATCCTCTTTCAGCCAGACACGGATCGGGATCGGGAAGCCGAGCTTCTTCTTTTCCGCCGTCTTTCTCCGGATATTACGCTCCGCCGCTGCTCTGAGCGCGACCTTGGTCTTCGGCGCCCGCACTTTATACTTCAGCGGAAGCGTCTCTGCAAGCTCCAGCACCTTCTTGTCAAGGAACGGGACGCGCACCTCCAGTGAATTGGCCATTCCCATCTTATCCCCCTTCATCAGGATATCGTGGACCAGCCAGAGATGAAGATCTACGTACTGCATCTTGGTCACCGGATCTTTTCCCTTCACTCTGTCATAGAGCGGCCGCGTCACTTTCTGTATGCCCGGAGTGCAGCCCTTCTTCAGTATCTTATTCGCTTCCCGCTCGGTAAAGATATTCGTTGCATTGGCAAAATATCTCTCTTCCAGCGTCTTGCCATGGCGCATCAGGAATCCCCTTCCCTTCATGCCGCGGGGAAGACAGTACTCTGCAAACTTTCCGAGGATGCGGCGGATCCCCATCGGTATCTTGTTAAAGGACGTATGCTCCAGAGGCTCACAGTAAATATTGTATCCGCCGAACAGCTCGTCCGATCCCTCTCCGGAAAGAACGACTTTCACTTTCTTCGACGCCTCCGCACTCAGGAAATACAGGGCTACAGCCGCGGGATCCGCGACCGGTTCATCCATATAGTACTGGATATCCGACAGTTTGTCCCAGTATTCATCCGGAGTGATCACCTTGGCATCATTCTTCATGTTGATGCTGGCCGCAAACTCCTTCGCATCCTGGATCTCACTGTACTTTCCTTCATCAAATCCCACGGTAAACGTTCTGTCCACCTGTCCCAGATAGGTCAGATAACTGGAATCCACACCGCTGGAAAGATAGGAGGCAACCTCTACATCGCTGATCTTATGCATTTCCACGGATTCTTTCATGACAGCCTCCACGTCATCCACAACTTCCTTGAACGGCTTTCTGCAGCTGCCCGTAAAATTCGGTTCAAAATATCTTGTGATCTCAAGCTTTCCGTCTTCGTAGGTGAGATAATGTCCCGGCTGTACGCAGAACACTCCCTTGAAAAAGGTCTCGTTCGTAGGTACAAACTGGAAGGACAGATAATTTCCCAGCGCATCCTCATTAAACACTTTATCAAACTTCGGATGCTCCATAAATGCCTTGATCTCGGAGGCAAACATCAGCGTTCCGTTCATCTGCGCATAATAGAGCGGCTTGATCCCGAAGACATCTCTTGCGGCAAACAGCTTCTTCTTCTTTGTATCCCAGATCACGAACGCGTACATTCCGCGCAGTCTGTCCAGCAGATGCTCTCCCCACTGCTCATACCCGTGGATCAGCGTCTCTGAATCTGTGTTGGAGACGAATACATGTCCGGCCTCCACCAGTTCTGCACGGAGCTCCTGATAATTGTATATCTCACCGTTAAAGACAAGGACCATGCTCCTGTCCTCGTTGTAGAGCGGCTGATCGCCCACTGAGGAAAGGTCAATGATGCTCAGACGGCGAAATCCCAGCGCTGCATCCTCATCCACGTATCTGCCCTCACTGTCAGGACCTCTGTGGATGATCGTATTCATCATATTTACAAGAACCTGCTCTCTGTCTTCCACACTGCCGACAAAACCTGCAAATCCACACATATAGCCATTTCTCCTTCTTTCCGTCAAATCTTAATTATTATATCCTCTTTTATCCTCAAAAACAACTCCCTGCCCGCACTTAAGCCAGAAACGGTAAAAGCAATGATACGAATACACCTCCTCGCATATTCATATCATTGCTTTTAGGGATAATCGGGGTAACAGGATTCGAACCTGCGACCTCACGGCCCCCAGCCGTGCGCTCTAACCAAACTGAGCCATACCCCGCTGACTAATACATTATATATAATTTCCGCCGAAAAGTAAAGCGTAACATTTTTTATTTTTTCTCCATACTATAATTGTGTAAAATATTATGAAAGGAAAATCCAAAATGCAAAATTGTCAGAATAATATGTGTTCTGCCCGGCAGACCGGAAATTCCGTCTCCCGCACTGCACAGCCGGCTCGAAACGCAGGTTTCTGTGGGAACCGCGGTAACGTCCGACGCTCTGTCCCCGTACCTCAGAGCAGCGCTTCTTCCAGATACAGACAGGATGACTGCGGGAGCTGCCGCAGTGATTCCCTTCGCGGAATGCCTCCTGCCATGGCCTATGTTCCCTGGCAGCTGTGGCAGAATCTCTATGAACCCTGCAGAGCACTTGAGCGCGGTACGATTTTTGAAGACCTTGACAAACCGTTTCTCGGGAAAGGAGGACGCTGCCAGTGAACAGCCGAATGAACCGCAGAGAGCTTCTCTCTCACATCAATCAAGTCAGCTTCGCGGTCGACGAGGTAAAACTCTATCTGGATACACACCCTTGCGACACTGAAGCTCTGGCTTATTTCAAAGACTACAGCCGCCAGCGGAACCGCGCCTTGAAGGAGTATTCAGAGAACTACGGACCGCTTACGGTCGACACAGCCGATGTCTCCTGTGAAGACAGATGGAACTGGGTCAACGAACCGTGGCCGTGGCAGGAAGGAGGATGCTGATCTATGTGGAATTATGAAAAAAGACTGCAGTACCCGGTCAAGATCACTAAAACTAACCCGAAGCTTGCCCAGGTCATCATCTCCCAGTTTGGCGGACCGGACGGCGAGCTTGCCGCTTCCATGAGATATCTGTCCCAGAGATATACCATGCCCTACAAAGAAGTAACGGGGATACTCACAGATATCGGGACAGAAGAACTTGCTCATATGGAGATGATCTGCGCGATCGTCTACCAGCTTACAAAAGATCTTTCTCCGGAAGAGATTGAAAAATCCGGATTTGCACCCTACTACGTGGACCATACCCTTGCTCTCTGGCCGCAGGCTGCCAGCGGCATGCCCTGGACCGCTACCGTATTTCAGTCAAAAGGCGATCCGATCACGGATCTCCACGAGGACCTTGCCGCTGAGCAGAAGGCCCGCACAACCTACGATAATATCCTCCGGCTCGTAAAAGATCCTGAGGTCTGTGATCCGATCCGCTTCCTGCGGCAGCGGGAGATCGTCCACTACCAGAGATTCGGCGAAAGCCTCCGGCTCGTGCAGGAAAAGCTTGACAGCCGTAATTTCTATGCATTTAACCCCGAATTCGACAAATAGCCCCCTTTTCGGCAGGGTACAGTTACACAGGCTCCGGCGAAAAGAACTCAAAGGGGCTGGGTCTGTACAGAAAAGACTGTATCCTGAAAAAAGCCATAAACAGAGTGCGGACAGGACTCCTGTCCTGCCCGCGCATCTGTTCATGGCTTTTCATCAGTTTTCATCTTATCATGTATATCTGGGTATGCTATTCTTTCGCGCCAAGAGTAACTTCCACACTCTGTTCAGCATACTCCCCGTTCGTCTGCGGCACCTGGATCGTCAGAGTCACAGTCTCACCCTTTGCGTAATACTGGAGCTGTTCCTGAAGAGCTGACATACTGTCAACGGATGTACCGTTGATCGCAGTGATGATACAGCCTCTTGTCATTCCAGCGGCCGCAGCGCCGCCATTCGGACTGACCTCTGTCACATAGACGCCGTTCGGCATATTAAGCTGCTCCGAATACTCGGCCGGCACATCCATTCCCGTGATGCCGATCACACCCTGGTCAGCCTCATCCACCTTTGTCTTTGTCTCCTGATTCATCAGTTCCTGGATCAGATCAGAAACATCCGAGATCGGTATTGCATATCCGACCCCTTCCACTGTCTCTCCGATAAGTTTGGATGAATTGATTCCGATCACCTCGCCGCTCGCATTGACAAGTGCACCGCCGCTGTTGCCGGGATTGATGGCGGCATCTGTCTGGATCAGCTTTGCACTGCTCTCAACTGTCTGGCCTGTCTGTGAATCCGTCTCAGATACCGAACGGTTCAGCGCACTGATCACGCCTGTCGTCACAGACTGACCATATCCCAGAGCATTTCCGATCGCGATCGCCGGTTCACCGACCTTAAGAGCAGTCGAATCACCAAGTGTCGCAACCGAGATCACGTCCATTGTTTCATCCGGAATAGACTCAAGAGGAACGGCGATCACCGCCACATCATGCTCTGCGTTTGTTCCTTTGATATTCGCCTCCACACTCGTCTCATCTTCGAAAGTGACCGTCAGTGTATTGCTTCCCTCAACAACATGATTGTTTGTAACGATCAGCAGTTCAGAATCATTCTGGGAAATAATGATCCCGGTTCCTGCGCTCTCACTGGTCTGCTCTGTGACCCCTCCGAAAAAGCTCCTGACTTCCTCGACGCTCATATTCGTGATCGACACGATGGAAGGCATCACTCTGTCAACAATATCTGAAACATCCGACGTGACAACGCTTGATGTCTGAGAGAGGGATGCATTGCTGTTCACCGACTTTGTGGAACTTGATGTATTCCGTGACGAATCGTCAAGCCCGAGAATTTTTTCCCCGATAATATTTGATGTCAGAAACGTCGCGCTCGACACAACGCCAAACAGGAGTGCAAGCCCTGTCACTGCAACAGCCTTCGGCATTTTTTTTCGCGGCTTCTTCTCCTTCTGCGGCCGCGGATCCTGCTGGGGCTGCTGTGAGTACTGCCCGCCATACTGATAACTGTTGTCTGAGTTCTCCTGATTATTATTATAGTAATTATACTGGTTTTCCATAAAAGATTACCCGTCCTCTCCTGTATTTCATCTTCACGAGTATAATAATACTGATGTATTGTGATGAAATTGTGTTCATTCGATTAATCTTTCATGTTTTTACTCTACAGTCACCGATTTTGCAAGATTTCGCGGTTTATCTACATCGCAGCCTCTTCCAACAGAAATATAATATCCGAAAAGCTGCAGCGGAATGATCGCAAGTGAGTTTGTGAAATACTTGTTTGTCCTCGGGATATAGATCACATAATCTGCTGCTTTCTTAACCTCATCATTGCCCTCCGTTGTCACAGCGAGCACGAAAGCTCCTCTTGTGCGTACCTCAACGATATTGCTTATCATCTTCTTAAACAGATCATCCTGAGTGAGCACAGCAGTCACAAGCGTCCCATCCTCGATCAGCGAGATGGTACCGTGCTTCAGCTCTCCCGCCGCATACGCCTCAGAATGGATATAGGAGATCTCCTTCAGCTTGAGCGAGCCTTCCAGGGAAATCGCATAATCGATCCCTCTTCCGATAAAGAACACATCCTTTGCCGCAAGGTAACGGTTTGCAAATTTCTGGATCCTGTTCTTGTTATTCAGAAGGAGCTCAACCTGATCCGGAAGCCTCTTCAGGTCTTCGATATAGTTTTTCACCTCTGCATCCGTAATCTTTCCTCTTACCTTTGCAAATTTGATGGCAAGAAGATACAGTGCGATAAGCTGGCAGGAGTACGCCTTTGTAGTCGCCACTGCGATCTCCGGCCCTGCCCAGGTATACATCACATTATCTGCCTCCCGGGCAATGGAACTCCCCACTACATTTACGATGCCAAGCACCTTGGCGCCTTTCTCCTGAGATTCTCTGAGCGCCGCAAGTGAATCAGCAGTCTCCCCTGACTGGCTGATCACGATCACGAGAGTCCCCTCCTCAAGGATGGGGTCACGGTATCTGAACTCGCTGGCCAGATCCACTTCCACCGGGATCCTCGCCATGCCCTCAAACACATACTTACCGGTCACACCGGCATGATAGGCTGATCCGCAGGCAACGATCATCAGTTTTTTGACTGCCCGGATATCGTCATCAGTCATATTCAGCTCTTCGATCACAATATCATTTCCCTTAATGCGGGGAGAAAATGTATCTGTGATCGCTTTCGGCTGTTCATACATCTCCTTGAGCATGAAATGCTCATATCCGCCTTTTTCCGCTGCGTCCACATCCCAGTCAATATGGACAGATTCTTTCTCGATCTGCTCTTCATCAACATTGAAAAACTCCATCGAGTCTTTCTCCATGCGCACGATCTCTTCATTCTCGATAAAATAAACATCGCGTGTATACTTCAGGACAGCCGGAACATCTGATGCGATGATGCTTCCGGTCTCCGTATGCCCTACGATCAGAGGACTGTCCTTGCGCACCGCGTACAGTTCATCCGGAAAATCTTTGAAAATAATTCCCAGCGCATATGACCCCTCCATACGGTGCATGACCTTAGTGATCGCACGAAGAGGATTCCCGTCATAGTAGTAATCAAGAAGATGGGCGATAACCTCTGTATCTGTATCGGAAATGAACTCATACCCTTTATTTGTCAGCTTTTTCTTCAGTTTCAGATAGTTTTCTATGATACCGTTATGCACGACGGCAATGCTGCCATCCTTGTTCAGATGGGGATGCGCGTTAATATCTGACGGTTCCCCATGAGTTGCCCATCTTGTATGCCCGATTCCCAGTACTCCCGGCATGGTAGCACCGTCATGGGTGAGCTCCTCCAGTACCTTAAGGCGCCCCTTTGACTTCGTCATATTGATCTTCTCACCGTCAAATACAGCGATCCCTGCAGAATCGTACCCTCTGTATTCCAATTTGGAAAGACCGTCAAGAAGGATCGGGGCCGCCTGCTTTTCTCCAACATAACCTACAATACCACACATAATAATTTTCTCCCTTCAAATTTATAAAATGAGACAATCAGCGTGTGATACCGCATCCTTGCCTCATTTTATCAATAGTTGTTATATTCGATTTCTACACGTCGATGAAATCAATGTCGAAGTTATCCTCATCACTCTCCGGAGATTTCTTTCTCTTTCCTATGTCTTCCGTATCATCCGGGAAATTGTCCTCTATTTCTTCATCTTCGTCATCATACTCATCGTCATATTCATCATCGTACTCGTCATCATATTCCTCATCGGCGTCGTAATACTCTTCTTCATCCTCATCATAGTACTCCGTATCTTCATCGTAGTACTCTTCCGGTTCGCCCTCAGGTACTTCATCCGATTCGGGCTCTTCCGGCTCTTCCTCCACTTTCTCATCTTCTCTGCGGACAGCGAACTGGCTTCGGGATTTCTTCTGTACGGTCGGCGCCACATTTCCGTCATCGTCATCCTCGTCATCAAACGGAATGTCATATTCATCATAGAGGTCATCCAGTTCCTGATTCCGGTGAACCAGTTTGACCGCAAACACGATCATAAGGATAAGAAGCAGGAGAAGCACACCGCCCGCTGCAATGAGAACGACGATAGTATAGTCGCTCATGATCCTTCCGATCCTGTCAAGCAGCGATGTCTCTGCAGGCTGATTTTCCTCCTGGGCCGGTGTCTCAATACTCTGATATGTCCCATCATCCGTATCATACCGATAAAGTCCCTTCTCACCGGTCCTTGTATTGAGCGCATACATGACATAGAAGCGCTCCTCCCCGGACTTGGACCATACCGGGAATTTCTGATCCAGGATGGTCATCTCCACTTCCTGATAGCTGCTCGGAAGGGATACCGCATCCGGCTCATCCAGAGGAACAATGGAAGTTGTATCTGAAATACTCAGTTCTACATAGGGAGCGAATGTGGCATCCTCTTCATTGTAGAGGAAAAATCTGCCGGTTCCTGTAGAGTCCACAAGATATCCGAGATACACGCCTGCGTCATTCACTCCGAACTTTCTCTCAGCTCCGTTAAATGTCAGAGTTGTCTCTTTATACCCGGCCGGCAGGTCTGAACTGGTAAATGCTTCCGAAAAATTATACTGCTGTCCAGCCACCTCTACAACAATATCTGTTGTCTCGCCCGGTGTGCTGTCCGCCGGCTGTGCCGTCGTCCCCGCATTGGCCGAAGGATCCACTGACGTGCTTCCGTCAGCCGCCGCTGCGATCTGGATCGCAGATGAACCTTCATCCAGATCCAGAGTCTCATCAGAATAGAGATATGCAGTACTTCCGGTGACTGTGATGGAAGTCTCTCCTGCCTTTAGTGCTCTGAACTGCATTGTCGTCCGAAGCTCTGTCTGACTTCCTGTCCCGCTTCCGAAATAGGAAAGCGTTCCTGATCCGTCAGCTTCTACTCCGTCTCCGCTTATAAACTCCAGAGCCGTCGTATCATAATTCATTGTAATGTCAGCATCGCCGATTGCCTCTCCCTGTGTCCTGACGACAAGATCAACGCTCACCGTCTCTCCTACCTGTGTCTCCGGGTCTGAGAACATCAGCGTACCTTCTGCCGCATTCGCGATGATCCCGAACATCGGAACGGCAAGAAAAACTGACAGCAGAACCGCGGTTAATTTCTTCATCAATTTCATGTAAGCTCCCTCTCTTTTGTCTTTATTCTTCTCTGCCTGAAAGCTGAATACTTCAGGCATATCTGCTTACTATCATACACGTTTTGCAAAAGTTTGTCCAGAATTATCCCCATCTCTGAATATTCCGACATTATTCGACCGGTGTGGTATCCATTCCGGAAGATTCTCCTCCGTCTGAACCGCCGCTGTCGGTCCCATCACTGCTGCCTGTTCCAGTTCCGCCTGTGTCCATCTCACCTCCGGGAGCCGGCTCTGGCTGTTCCGGAGACTGCGTTTCCCATGAAGGTGGTGTATATTCCGTTTCCTCTTCTGAAGAATAATCATAGCTGTCACTGTAGCCGGAACTGTCATAATCATCATACCCGTCGGAAGCGGAGCTGTCATAATAGCTGTCGCCGCTGCTGTCCCCTGAGGATGCCCCCGCCGAGCTGACAGTATACGCAATATCCGCACTCAGCTGTGTGACTGTAGATGACGGCTGATACCCCGTCGTACCGAAAAGGAAGTCATGGACCTGCGCAACATTGGATGTCAGATCCTCCGGGATCACGATGCTTCCGAATCCGGAAATCGTATCCGTAGACTTGTCAGCCGGGAATCCCATATTTCCCATCAGTTTATATTCACTGTAAGCAGATGCGTAATTCAGGATCTCAGCCAGAGTAAAACTCGTAGAGATCTGTGGAAAAACTTTATTGATAATACTATTAATTGTGAGAAGATCCGCACTCTTTGCTTTTTCCACCATCTTTTCGATCACAGTGCGCTGGCGCTCTGTCCTGGTAAAATCTCCGCCTGCCGTTGACCGGATCCTTGCATATGTGGTGGCCTGTGTTCCGTCCAGGAGCTGCAGCCCTGCACTTTCAACATAGTGCGCTTCTTTTCCCGCCGAAGCCGCTGTCTCCGGGATGTACTGATTGATGTAGGGAAGTTCAGCCTCCGTAACTTCGATCTCTACACCTCCGAGAAGATCGATCGCGTCGGCGATCGCGCCGAAGTCCACTGTCACATAGTCCTGAATGTCAAGATCCAGGTTTTTGTTCAGCATATTGATCGCCATGACCGGACCGCCGTAGCTGTATGCCGCATTGCACTTCTGAAATGTCCCGTCCGAAAGATCCAGAAGCGTGTCCCTGTATACCGAGACCATTTTGATCTCTTTCGTTTCATTGTTCAGGCTCGCCACAATTATGCAGTCAGTCCGGTTTCCCTCTCCCAGATTACCGTCCCTGGAGTCCACACCGAAGAGAGCCACGTTCGTGTACCCCTCGCCGAGATCGATATCCGCATTCTGCTGGAGATCCTGATTGATGATGAGATCTTCTGCCTGGATCTCCCGTGTATCGATCTTGCCCCACTGGGCAGCCACATAGACTGCGGCTGATGCTGAAAGACAGACCAGCACTCCCGCAAAGCAGACCAGCACTCTCTGCCACACCTTCATTCTGGTGAACCAGTTTCCCTGTTTTCTACGGGCACGCCATCTGCCGCGCCTTCTCACGTTTTTCGACATAACCACACACCTTTACCAGAATATTATTTTTTACCTGCATTAAATAGTACAACAATCTTCAGCAGGATTCAACCGTTTCACCCAAATCTATTCATATTTTGCCAGCTCGTCCAGAATGCATTTTGCCTTTTCCTTCCACGTATTGGCAAGAGCTTCTCTGTCCAGCAGCTCAAGATACTGTGGATCTGATCTCAGTTCAAGAGCATGGTCGAGCTGTGCGAGGAACTCATCGTGGTCATGGCCGATGAGCACCGACTCATATTTTCTGCATTCATCCATATCTGTCGTCACGATGGGCTTGTTCAGAGCCATATATTCAAACAGTTTTACAGGAGATGTGGCCCTCGTTATGTCATTGATCAGGAACGGGATCGTCAGGACATCAATCCTGGATGCATAATTCTGCAGCACCGCATAGTCCTTCGCGCCGCAGAAATGAATATTCCTGCACTTGTCCACGCCGGACCTGTCATAGGAATCATCGTATTTAATGCCGAACAGCACCACCTGGTATCTGCCGCAGGCATCGATCTTCTTCAGAAGATCATAATCAAACCATTTTGCCAGAGCACCGTAGTAGCCGATGACCGGCTGGTCTTTCTCCAGGATCGACTCAAACTCCCTGTCCAGCCTGAAATTCTCATCACAGTTGTCGTGAAAATGATCATAGTCCACACCGTTGCTGGAATAGACAAGTCTCCCGGGACCTCTCTTTTCCAGTACGTCTCTCTCCAGAGCGCCCGCGGTCACTACAACAAAGATCTCCGGCGTGCTCATCGCCATTTCATACTTTTCCTTCACGTTGACCGGAAGCTGGTCTGTTCCCGCCAGATGAGGATTCAGATCATCAATGTATTCATACACCACTTTGTATCCCCGGTCCATATATTCTCTGACTTTCTTCGCAGGCATGGTCCAGTCTGTGGAATAAAACTGCAGATATCTCGGCTCCTTCCTCTTCTCGATCTCCTCATGAAGGATCTTTGAAAACGCGCTGTTCGCATAATTCACAAGATAGAGATTGTCCGCCTGCTTTTTCATCCGCTTCACATCGTCTGTGAATCTTGTCACTTCATAAAAAACAAGGGTCCTCTGTTTTGCAAAATTGCTGAAGATATGCTGCGGGCGCTGATACAGCGGCACGTTCCATCCGAAGGAACTGCGCCATACCACGATCCGGTCATAAGAATCCCTCTCAAGGATCCGGTCGATCTTCGCCGCGATCTTCTTCTTATGCAGCGCAATGATGATCCGCTCTCTCAGAGAAATCCTTACCAGATAATTGGAACGGATATAGTCGGCTGCTTTCTTCACGGTTCCGGCAAAGCCGTATTTTTTTATCAGATTCTTTAATTTACTAATCTTATCTCTCATCGTTCTCCCACTGAGACAGCCGCCGCTTCAGTTCTTCTGCCCTTGCGGACCAGTCGTTTTCCCAGGCGCACTCTCTCAGCCCTTCCTTAATCTCATTATTTTCCCGCTGCTCATAACATTCATAAACCGCCTTTTTAAATTCCTCCTTCGTACCGGCAGTTTTTACCACATTATATTTCCTGCACTCCGGAAGGTCTGTGGTCACCACCGGTTTTCCCATCGCCATATATTCAAACAGTTTGACCGGAGAAGTCGCCATGGTGATCTCATTGACAAGGAACGGGATGATGCACACATCAAAATAATGAACGTAACCTGCAAGGGACGCATATTCTTTCCTGCCGAAATACCTGACATTCTCTCTTTCCGTCAGGCCGCTCTTCGCCAGAGAATCATCGTGCTCGATACCGATCAGAATGATCTGGATCCGTTCATCTTCCGCAAGCTCTGCCAGCAGGTCATAATCTACCCAGCTTGCCAGGGCTCCATAATATCCTGCATGGATGCTATCCGGCCTCAGCCATGAGAGGTATTCCCTGTCATCAGTCACGGACTCCGGCAGGAACCTGCCGCACTCCGCCCCGTTTGGGATCAGCACCGCCTCTGCCGCCCCATTCATTTTCCTCACATTATCGTACAGCTTGTCTGCAGTCGCAACGACCAGCGCGTCTTCACTTCCGATCAGGAAGCGGTGGCGCTCCATGATCTTTCCTATCCTGCGCGGAGAGATCAGCTCCGGATTGATGTCGTCCACATATTCATAAATCACTCTGAAACCCAGATTGAGATACTGGGTGATCCGCGAAACGGGAACCGTATCCGTAGAATATACCATCAGATATCTGTGCTCTATCTTCTCTGCCGCTTCCAGAAGATATCTTCTGAAATAGAACAGGTCAAGAACGTAGACCGAGCGGTCGATCCGCGTGATCCTGCCTCTGTCCTCAAAATCAATATCATAATAGGAATTGTACAGGACCAGAGTATCGCTGTCTCCCATATTTTTCAGGAGATGCTGAGGCCTCTGCATCATGATATTCCGATATCCGAAATGATTTTCAAAAATAACGATCCTTTTGTAATCCCGGCTGAATATTTTATCTAGTATGGCCCTTCGCCCCGGAGCTGTCGGACCTCCCTCCGTCAGTTCCATCTTCTTCCACTTTACAGCCGCCATCTTCATACTGCCGGCAGCGCCGAGCTGCCGTACTTTCTTCAGCTTATCACCGATTCCCATGTTTTTCTTTCCTTAACTCGAACAAAAATTTAATGTTGCTGTCCCAGAACCTTTTCAGCCGCTTCGGTTCGCTCGCAATGCGGTAAAGCCACTCCAGGTTATGTCTGATAAAAAAAGACGGCGCGCGCTTCTTCCGTCCGCTCAGCACGTCAAAGCTTCCGCCGACTCCGATAAAAACCCCTTTTTCTCCCCGGCGGTAATATCTGTGGATCAGCAGCTCCTGCTTCGGAGCTCCCAGAGCCACAAGGACAATATCCGGCTGCATTTCCACGATCTCACGGAACACCTTCTCCTTATCCTGCACGTAGCCGTCCGTACAGCCTGCCAGCACCGCATTGGGATATTCCCTGCGGACCCGTGCCGCAAGATCTTCCAGCACACTTTTCTCTGCGCCGAACAGATAGAGCGAACGCCCTTTTTGATCCGCATAGGCGAACAGCTCCTCACAGATCTCTACTCCGGGGATCCGCTCTTCGAACTCGTACCCCAGCTGCTTTCCGCCGCGGATAACGCCGATTCCGTCCGGGACGATCAGCGTCTCCTCATCGCTGAGCGCTTCATTCATCTCCGGCAGTTTTCTTCCCAGCATGAAGATCTCAGGATTTGCGGTGACCACAAACGTCCTTCTCCCACTGTCGATCCTCTCTTTCAGAAGGTTCAGGAAATCCTTCTTTTTTCCTTTATATGCCTTATCGTAATAGGTTCTCATCCGGACTGCCATCTATTTTTTCTCCTCAAATCCTTCCGTACTTTCCTTCATGAACACGATCTTCCCTGTCATAATGATCAGCTTCAGATCCAGCAGGATCGAATAGTTCTGTATATACATCAGGTCAAGCTTCAGCTTGTCATACGCGCTTGTATTATACTTCCCGTAAATCTGTGCATAGCCGGTCAGACCGCCCTTCACCTTAAGTCTGTATTCAAACTCCGGGATCTCCGCAGTATACTGGCGTACATGCTCCACTCTCTCCGGCCGCGGGCCGACTACGCTCATATCGCCTTTCAGGATATCGATGAACTGCGGAAGTTCGTCCAGACGGGTCTTCCTGATAAATTTGCCGACCGGAGTGATCCTCTGGTCATCCTCCGTCGTCGGAATGACCTCTCCTTCTTTTTCCGCATTCTCGATCATACTGCGGAACTTATGGATGGAGAACACTTTCCCGTTGATCGTGCATCTGTCCTGACGGAAAAAGACCGGACCGCCGTCGTACAGCTTGATCGCCGCTGCGATGATGAGCATGATCGGAGAGGTGATGATCAGCGCCAGTGATGCAATGATGATATCCATCAGTCTCTTGACAAATTTTTCCTCAAAACTGAACCCCTGATTGCGCGAAAGCAGGAGAGGCGTGTCAAAAAGATGTATATTCTCTGAACTCCTGATAATAATATCAGATATCTTCGGAGTGATATAGGAACGGATGCCTTTTGAATAACAGAATTTTACATACCTGTTACGCAGCGGAGAATGGATATCGCACAGGAACACCGCATCATAATTCATGATTTCCTCGGTAACCTTCTCCCAGCCCTCTTCCACATTCATGGATTTCTTGATAATATACCGGTCTCTTCTCGAATTGACCTTCTTGAGAAGCGGCGTCGGGTCATATTCCTCATACAGCAGGATAATGGAATGGGGCGGAAAAAGCTTTCTGAAAATGCGGTTGACCACAAATGTCCACAGAACTATGATGAAAATGTCCACCATTGTAAGTTCGATCATGGGAACGACCTTAACAAATCTCGCCGACAGGAGCACTGTCTCAAGATAGATGGACACATTTGTCGCGAACAGAGCGATCGTCTGCGACAGCAGGAGGCTGCTGCTCTTCAGATAACCGATCTTCATACCCCCGAGAATATAAGAAAAAATGACAAAGAAAAAGGCATAAAACGCCCCCATCATCAGATAACCTTTATAATAGAAAGGAAACACGATCTCATCATTGTAGTTCATATCCCAGACATGGATGAATATCCCCATCAGACAGATCAACAGAATAATATTAAATGCAAAACGGATCAGTCGTTTATACTGTTCCAATCCCTTCGATTCCATAAATGTCATGTCCTTTCTTCTTTCGAATCTATTACATGAGCCAGATTATGGCTGACTTTACACACTCTTAGACATTTTGACATGTGTGAACTGAAACAAATTATATTATATATCATTTCATTTTTCAAGATTTCTATGACTCAAATGTTAAATATGTTACAATTCATTAAAAAATGCAGACGCATCTGTGCATCTGCATTATATCTTTCTTTTCAATTAACTGCCGAAATAAAGGAAGCCAGTGTCTGCGTGCCAAGCATCCTCACCCTCGGGAGAATATATGGGTTATCCCCCGGATAACATTTTGCATTCTCCGTAGTTACAGCACAGAGCAGTCCTGCCTCCTCCAGAGTACTGCAGCCTTCTTCCGTATAATCCCCGAATGGATAAGCAAAAGCATCTCTGTTTCCGCAGATTTCAAAAGACTGTTCCAAATCAGCGAGTACTTCCTCCCTGGTCATCGCTGTGTAAATCCCGCCATGTCCGATACTGCCGCCGCCCTGGTGCATCTTATGAGAATGAGATTCAAAAGTCAGATAATCACTCGCATATCCATAGAGCATCTCCCGGTCATTCCAGTAACTTGTGATCACAAAAGATGTGGCCGGAGTCTGGTACTGCTCCAGGATCGGAATCCCCAGATACATATAATTCGGTCCATCGTCAAAAGTAAGGACAATACTTTTCTCCGGAAGGATCAGTTTTCCGTCTACATAATCCCGCACTTCCTGCCAGGTCGGAAAATAATATCCATTATCATGGAGATATTTCATCTCCTCCGCCAGAGAATCCGTGGAGATAAAGTTGCTGTCCAGATTGTCCGGCGGACTGGCCGGATCATACACATAATGATACATACATATAGGCAGTCCCGGAGTATCATATTCTGTATTCGGAAGCACCGTCACTTTTCTGACCGCCTGTGCCTCCCGTCCCTTACTGTCCTTCACGCTGTAAATAATCTGCTGTTCTCCTGCACGATTCAGCGCACTGCTGTCTACCTGGACCTGAGCTGTCAGATCAGTCCCGTCTTTATCAGCTGCAGAATATCCGGGATCAATGTATTCTTCTCCCAGTTTAATCTCAATCGAATTCTCACCATTCAGGGTAATAACCGCCGTGCTCTTCTGTTCCTTCTGATCATCCCCTGTCAAATCTGCGGAAGTATTGTCTTCGTGCCGATTCTTTTCTTTTCCATCTTCCTTCGGGAACAACACGACTTTCACCAATAATCCGATCAGCAGTGCAAACAGAAGGATAAGTACTGCAAAGACTGTTTTTCGAAGCTTATGTTTTCTGTGTTTTAAACGTTTCTGATAATATCTTCGATGCATTCTTCTCCGATCTTTCATTTTATTCTCCCGTTTTGTTTTCTCATCGAAAATCGTCTGAGTCCTGACAAAAATTCAATTCTTTCGTTCAATAAACAGTTTTCTTGTAATAAAGTTATATACCATCACAATCGCTGTCGCGATGATCTTTGACAGCATATAATAAATATTCAGCTTGTCAACAAAGATCCACATCAACACCTGATTCAGTCCGAGACCGATCACGCTGAGACCGATAAATACTGTCAGTTCCTGTGCTTTATTCACATCTGTTCTGGCGTCAAATACCCATCTGACACTGAGAATATAATTATATATCACAGACACGGTAAACGAGATCGCACCGGAAATCAGATAATGAATATTAAAGAATTCTGTCAGTATAAACAGTACACCCGCATCAATAATGAAAGCAGTTCCTCCGACAAATCCGAATTTGATGATCTGCTGAAACAGATTCCTGCTATTTCTCTTCATCGTTTTCCCTGTTCCTTCCGTTACTTGCCATCTGGAGTTTGAACTCAAAGTCCTGTCTGTCCTTCTCTACCAGAGTAGTCAGGATCAGTCCTGCGAAAAACGACTGGATCGCAGCCAGAGCCACAAATCCGCTCACGATCAGTGTCGGGAAATTCGGCACAAGACCCGTCTGAATATACGTCACTAACACCGGTACAAACATAACCGCTGAAATAATCATGAGAAGCAGTGCCACGATACCGAAAAACCGGAACGGTCTGTAATTTTTGTACAGGCGCGCGATTGTTCCGAGGACCTTCGCTCCATCGGAATAAGTATTCAATTTGGACTCGCTGCCCTCCGGACGGTCTCTGTATTCAATGATCACATTCTCCACCAGCATATTTTTCTCAACCGCATGAATACTCATCTCTGTCTCGATTTCAAATCCTTTGGAGAGCACCGGAAATGTCTTTACAAACAGATAGCTGAACGCTCTGTAACCTGTCATAATATCCCGGATATTACTCTTGAAAAGCCGATTGATCGTTCCTCTCACAAGGCTGTTTCCGAAATTATGGAAAGGGCGTTTATTTTCTTCAAAATAAGTGGAAGAAAGCCTGTCGCCCACAACCATGTCAACCTTTCTGTCAAGTACTTTAGAAACCATTTCACGTCCGAATTCTGCCGGATAGGTATCATCCCCGTCCACCATGACGTAACATTCCGCATCAATCTCACGGAACATTCTCCGGATGACATTTCCTTTTCCCTGCTGATACTCGTAACGCACTACCGCTCCGGCATTTCTGGCAATCTCTGCCGTGTTATCGGTAGAATTGTTGTCATAAACATAGATGACAGCCTCCGGAAGCTCCTTTTTCCAGTCTGTTACTACTTTTTCAATCGTCTGACTCTCGTTATAACACGGAATCAGGACTGCTATCTTATCCATTTTCAGTTCCTCCATATTTATCTCTCAATTCTTTCATCACCACTATTGTTCACTGTTTTTATCCTGAATAGCGTAAGCACTAACGGTATTATAAATATAAGCGGATACCCGTATCTGATCAGCGATACCGGCCCCAGGATAATCGTGATGATCAATCCGATCAGAAGACTAATCGGAAGCAGATATTTGTATGCCTTCCTGACCAAAATATACACAAAACAAAGGAACAGGATCCACACGTATGTCCCCAGAGTAAACAATGAAGATATGATCGGGATCCGCATCCACTGCGCTTCCTGAAATAAATCTGTCAGTGCTTTCTCGTACGCGGGAATGGCGCTGTATCTTTCAAGCTCAAGATATCTGGAATTATATGTCTTAGCGTCTATCATATCAATTTCAATATAGGGATGATACTGGCGGTCATCCTGATAGTATTTATCAGGATACCACGTAGCCAGACAGCTGAGCATGGCACCCTCAATGTAGCTTTTAGGATTTTTTAATCCAATCTTGAAATACAAGGAAATATATTTCAGCGGGTCTTCCATCAGTTTTTCAGTATCCAGCCCCACTTTAATGCTGTCAGATATCATCTGCCTGGAGGTATGATATTCCAAATTTTCTTCCGGAATGATTTCTAATAGAGTTTTCTTTTCTTCATCCGTAAAAGTATCATAATGATAATCATAAGCCCTTGCCAGCTGCTGACACGGAATGCTGAGCATCTCTCTGATTCCCGGTCCCGGAGCAATGTCAAAAACTGTCATAACAGCATTCTCTGTGATGAGAAAAGCCGCTATTGGCAGGACAGTGAACAGCAGCATCCGTTTCCATATTCTTCTATGCTTTCTCAGCAGGATAATAAGGAATGGAATCATAAAAATTAAAATGTAAATTCCATTGCTCCTGAACCAAAATAGAAAGAACAGCAGAATGCAGTACTCAATAATATCTTTCTTTGAATCACAGAAGCCTTCCGGATTCTCCGTCAACCTCAAAACCTTGATGAAGATCAATGCAAAGATACCGGTAAATATTATATCCTTCGTAGAAGATACCGCCAGCACGCCATGTAAGGGAAACAGTACAAAAAACAGAACTGTCCCGAGAAGCCATAAATAATTTCTTGTTCTCGAACATGCATACATGCATACTTTCATCGCTGCATAGGCAAGAAATGCCATCTGAAGAAATGAATAGATACCAAGGCCGATTTCATAGCTTCCACACAGAATGTGCCCAAGCTGCACGCATTTTCCCATAATAAAAGTGTGCAGAACAGGCTGATAAGTAGTAACTTCCATTTCTCCTAATGCCTGCAGGATCTGGTATGGAGCGTCATATCCGTAAACTCCGGGAAAAAGTGCAAGATAGGTAATTCCCCATACTGCTAAAATAGCAAAATATACAATAACCTTCTGCATTCCGGCACTGATATTCAATTCCAGAACGCGTTCTTTATGTCTTTCAACATATAAAAACAATAAGCAGATCAGCATCTGGAGCACAGGTGCCAGCAGGATGATCTTTACTACTGTAGCGTAATTCCATTGAATCGAGCTGTCATAATCCAGCTGAGCGCCAAGTACAAGCAGCGCTGCACATATAAACCCGCTTATGGCAGCTGCTGCAGATACTCTCTTTTCTGCTGTATTTAAGACGCTCTTCCAGCCTTTTGTCAACAGATAAAACAGTGCAAGATACAGGACACTGTTCGTAAAGTTTTCCTGATAAACACTAATTTCAGACCCTGTCTTTCCATAAAAAGCAATGCCGCATGTCCCCAGAAATCCTAAGAGGAAACTCAAGGCTGTTGTCAGATGTTGTCTCTTTCTTAACTGTTTTATGTTTTCTGTCATACTTCCTGCCTGGCTCTCACTGCAGCTTTTCTGCAAGTTTCTTAGCTGCTACCATACAATCTTCCATTGAACAGTATGTCCATGCTCCGTATCTTCCGATCGTATAGATATTATTCTGCGCCTCTCTGTCCTTAAATTCCTGTACCTTCTTCTCTGTCTCAGTATTGATATGAACATAAGCAGGATCCATTATGATCGTAGAGTGCTCTTCCAGTTTCATATCTTCATCTGTGATTCCCAGCTTTCTGAGATTTTCAAGAGTCAGCTCCAGCTGTTTGTCCGCATCGATCACATCATCCTTATTATAGCCGATCTCTATATACATGCTGAGCTTGTCAGCATCAAGTATATTGTCATAGAAACCGATACGGTAAAAATTAACATTTTTATCCGGGATATAGAACCAGTGTTCCTTTGTAAATTTAGATTTCTTGTTAAACCCGAGATTGAATACCAGCACCTTATTATAAGAGAGCGAATCTCTCAGTTTTCTGAACTCTTCGCCGTCAAAATAGGTAAGGAACTCATTCAGAGGTGAAGTATTGATCAGGTACTCATATCTGATCCTGCTTCCATCATCAAGTTCAGCTGTTTTCTCGTCATTATTAATTTTTGTCACTCTGTGCCCCAGCAGCACTTTCGACTTATCCAGCGCATCATAAAGAATCTGGATAAAGGAACCTGCTCCTGATTTCGGATACAAAAAGGTATTATTGTAAGAAGTACTGTCCTTATTTGCTTTCATATTGTCAATGATCGCCGGAATATCCGCATATGGGAAAAATCTGCCCATTGCATCTTTGTCCAATGTTGTCAGATCGATCGCATACAGCTTCTCGTTGTATGGTTTGAGGAATTTTTCTACGATAGATTTACCAAATCTTCCATACAGCATATCCAGAAAACTGCTGTATTCTTTCTTCTCATTTCTGTGAAAAAGATCGTAAAGGCAGTCAATGAACTCCTGTTTATCAAGCTGATGAATATTCGTCTGGAACGGATAGTCGATCAGTTTTCCTTTATACATAATCTTTGTATTCTTATCCTTGTACTTAATCTCGTCCGGATCAACACTGTCAAGAAACTTTTTTTTGAATTCTTCTGTGCTGAAATGGAAAAAATGCCCTGCATAATCCCAGACATAATCCTTTTTCTTTATCGTACGGCAGTATCCGCCGACTTCATCTTCTTTCTCAATGATGAGATAATCTCCCTTCGCGTAATTTGCAAAGGTAAGACCTGAAATACCCGCTCCAATGATCAAATACTTCACATTTCTGTCCATAATCTGTCTCCTTTATTTTAAAAGATAGCTGAATCTCTCTATGATAGCATCTACAATTCTCTCACTTGCATGGCCGTCTCCATAGGGATTGCTCGCATGACTCATTGAATTATATTCTGCCGGATCCGTAAGCAGCCTTTTTGTCTCCCGGTAGATCACTTCTTCGTCCGTTCCGGTCAGTTTCAGCGTACCCGCCTCAATCCCTTCCGGTCTTTCAGTTGTATCTCTAAGGACAAGTACCGGTTTTCCAAGCGAAGGAGCCTCTTCCTGAATTCCGCCGCTGTCTGTCATTATAAGATAGCTCTTATTCTGGAAATTGTGGAAATCAAATACTTCCAGCGGCTCGATCAGACGGACTCTGTCGCAACCCTCAAAAACGTCATTTGCAATCTCTCTTACGCGCGGATTCAAGTGTATCGGATAAATAACTTTTACATCATCAAACTCATCCACTATCCTGCGGATCGCACGGAAAATGTGATACATGGGATCACCAAGGTTTTCTCTTCTGTGCGCCGTGAGAAGAATCATGCGGTCCTCTCCGATCCAGTCAAAAATAGGATTCTTATAATCACTGTCTACAGTAGTAGACATTGCATCAATCGCCGTATTGCCGGTAATATAGATATTCTTCTCATCCTTGCCTTCACGAAGAAGATTCTGTGCGCTGACTTTTGTCGGAGCAAAATGCATATCTGCAAGACATCCTACCATCTGACGGTTCATTTCTTCCGGATATGGAGAATACTTGTTCCATGTACGGAGTCCTGCCTCAACGTGCCCGATCGCAATCTGGCTGTGGAATGCTGCCAGAGCTCCTGCAAATGTTGTCGTTGTATCACCATGTACAAGCACAATATCCGGTCTTTCTTTCTCAAGCACTTCTCCGATCTTCCCCAGCACTCTCTGTACCACATCGTTTAATGTCTGTCCCTGTTTCATGATATCCAGATCATAATCCGGCGTGATCTTAAATGTCTCAAGGACCTGATCCAGCATCTGCCGGTGCTGTGCTGTAACACATGTTATTTCCTCAATCTCATCACGTGACTGCAGTTCTTTCACGACAGGAGCCATTTTTATCGCTTCCGGCCTTGTCCCGAATACAGTCATTACTTTTATCTTTCTCATCTTCTACTCCTCAATAGCTGCCGTTACTGCAGAACTCTGTTGTTTACAAATTCATCAAAGCGCGCTGCCACGTTCACTGCATTATACTGCTCTTTATTCTTTCCACTTTCCATCTGTATTGTGTAATTCTTATAAACGATCAGATAGAGATAATTTCTTATCTCATCCGCTGTATAAGAGACAGTCAGTCCATTCACATCTCTGATCACATCAGCACCTGCACCGTCAAACATTGTAATACCAAAAATTGGCTTTCCGGCGCCGATATAATCTGCAAGCTTTGCCGCAAAGAATATATTCTCATCCAGAACACCGCTCAAGTTGGCATCAATGTGGATCAGCCAGTCGCTCTCCTTCATAATAGCAAGGCTTGTTCTGTAATCTACCGGTTTCTTTATCTGTATAATATCGAGAAGTTCATTGTCCAGCAGATAAACTTTTTCTTTATCAGACATATTTCCATAAAGCTGAATCTCAAGCCGGTCGGCAAGATCAGCTTTCATCTCTTTGAGCTGCTTTACGGCCTCAAACAGCAGATGCGGCGTTCGTACATCATTAAGATGACCTATATAGACCATCCTGATCTTTTTGTTCTCTTTGCTCTCTCCTGCAGTTTCAGGATACAGTGTGCTGTCATAGCTGTGAGGCAGCACGAGTGCCTTGCCTTTGATACTCTCGTCATAACTGCCGAGCATATAGACTTCCTGATACTTGTTATTTAAAATAACATGATCACACTGCTTTAATATTTCTTCCTCAAGCTTCTGTTCCCTGCGGAAGGGCTCAAGACTGTCATTTGTCCTCTTCTTCCACAATGCATTTTTCAATATGCGTTTAGGTGATATCAGTTCTCTGATACCCATTCTGAGGAATTTGTGTGAATATGGAGATAAAGTATTCATATCCTTCAGGACAAACGGATTATTTGCGATCGGGTCGCCGAAGGAAGCGATCCATATGATTTCCGGTTTTATCTCCTTGATCTTAAGGCCGATCATATGAGATTCCGGAGGCATGGACCGAGTCATAACAATATCATATTTTTCTTTGTTTTTCCTGAAATATTCTACCGCCGCTTCTTTCCACATTTCCAGATCATCTGCCGCGACCGGTATCCTTGTTACATTCGCAGCTTCCGGAAGTTTCTCATTTTTCCCATACGACCAGGATGCATTCGACTCCTGCATGCATACATCATACTGCAGTTTTGAATTTCTCAGCAGTTTATAGGTTACCAGTCCCTCAGAAGAATTGATCGGCGGATAAAACCAGCTGATGACTAATATCTTTTTCATATGTTTAATTTCCTTTCAGGCGCCTTGCCAGTGCCATTACTCCATACCACTTGCTTCCGTTTATCCTGACAAATTTAAACTTTGTCTTCCTGTTATATCTTACATAAGCCATGCAGTTCAGTCTCTCGTAGAGGTGCTTATTTTTCTTCAAAAGATAATTATCGAAATTAATGATCTCCGTATACGCTCTCTTATGATTTTTGTCATACTCGCAGTAAATAGAATAATGTGTATTTAATGTGTAGGTAAGAATGATTTCTATATATTCCCTTTTATTTGGAGACAGCTTACTCGAAATCGCTGTATAGTATTCGATCAGCCATTTGATCATTTTCTTATGATGCTCCTGGTTGCGGACAAAATTGTCCATATTCATGCTCTGTTCTTTTCTCCCGATAAAGTAGCGGTAAATATCCAGCCTGTAATATACAAATGTCTCCACTCTCGTGATCGGGACAACATTGTACTGCATATCAACATAAAAAGTATTTTCAAGCAGTTTCAGGCCTGATTTTCGAAGTATCTCTGTTTTATAGGCTGATGTTGCCATAACAAAGTATTCACCGTTGAGTATTTTCAGATCAATGTCATCCAGCCTGTAGCATCGGCCATCTTCAAGATCTTTATATTCAAAATACTCGGATTCGCTGTTATAGGTATGTTCCTTCCGGTAATCAGTGACTACCAGATCAGCATCTTCATTCTTCAGTCTCTCTACATACTCAACAAATTCTGCGGTATTAAACCAGTCATCACTGTCGAGCACCCTGAAATATTTTCCTTTTGCTCTCTCTATTCCAGTATTTATGGTGGACCCATGTCCGCCATTCTCCTTGTTTACCAGAACAACTGTTTCCGGAAACGCTTCTGCATATTCCTGCGCAATCGCCGGTGAACGGTCTTTACTTCCATCATTTACAACCAGAACCTCGATACTTTCCAGCATTTCCGGAACAAGCAGAGAATCCAGGCATCGCCTGATATATTTTTCCGTATTATATACAGGAACCAATATCGTCAATACTTTCATACCTTTTTACCTCACAGTACACATTTCTTTGTATGCCTAATTATTCATCCTATTGCAAATCTCTTTGATAATTTGAAATGCACACACAATTTTTCAGCCCGTGAAAGCCAATTTGCTTGTGTTTAATACAAGAGAATATACCCTTTTTCCCGCTCTCTATAGAAGCAGAGCAATGCTCTTCAAAAATTTCCTTTATCAATGATAAAACTGCCTTTTTTCCAACTACATCAAATAACTAAGAAGACTCCCCCAAAAACCAAAGTGTCAAACTGGTTTGCTAGAAAACTGTCGCGGAATCTGGCTTATCCATTTCTTCTTCGTACAATGATTCGTACAATTCCATATGGGAAGACACATTTTATTCCTTTTTTAAGGTACCATTTAATTGACTTATGCTTATCCCCTCTTTTAGATAATAATTCTGCGTCATGAATTGTCTCACAAATACCAGGAATAATTATCGGAGAGTTTCCATTATGTTTTTTATACATTGCCAGAATAAGCTGAGAATTTCCCTCTTTCTGGTTGATGTAGTCGATCGATGCCTGATAAGCATCTGTAAACTTTCGAAGCCTGCTCAGGAAAGCATCTAATTCATCCCAAGCCATTACCGCATCGTACATATATACCTGAGAATCTACCATCTGCGAAATAATATAACGGTTAATATACTCTCGTTTTGCCCTGCTGTAATCTTTTCCTGCTATTGTATTCAAAATATTGAAGATTATAAATGCATGATCCTTATATTTCTTTCTCCAGTAATCTTTAGAAACCGTCTGTCCTTCCCGGCCAATTAAATACCGATAGATGTCGAGATCGTAAAACTTTACCGTATCGATATACTGAATACTGAAAGAATTAAATTCCATATCAACGTACGGCTTCTTCTCACTGATTCTGAAATCTGCCTTTCTTAATAATTCCGTCTTATAATTTGAAGTGGAAAGCAGTGGGCCGTGTTCTTTAAATCCATAACCGTAATAGATCAAATCCTCAAAATGGTATTTTCGGCTTTCTTCCAAAGTATCATAATCTACGATCGTCTCAAATAAGCTTTTTTCGATATACGCATAAGATCCCTTTGTAAGTACAAGATCAGCGTCTTCCTTTTCCAAAATTGAGACCAATTTTTCCAATTCTCCGCTGTCTACCCAGTCATCGCCATCAATCAGGCGGAAATATTTTCCTGTCGCGGCTTTCAATCCGGCATTGATCGTCGATCCGTGCCCGCCATTTTCCTTGTCAATGACTTTCACGATGCCATTCGAAACCGCTGCCATTTTTTTTGCGATCTCACTTGTTCTGTCAGTTGAGCCATCATTGACAACAATAACCTCTGTTTTATAGCTTTCTTCATAATTCAGCAGTGAAACAATGCATTTTTCAAGATATTTTTCCACATTGTACGCCGGTACGACAATGGACAGAACCGGCTGTTCTGCCGGAAGCTTTTTCAGTTGTAACGTACTGCTTTCCGCAAGCTTTATCTTTTCATTGATCAGATCTATTTCTTTTTTTACAGTCTGAGATGTACTGCAGAGGCTCCTGATATGCTCTGACATTCCCCTGCTGATTTCCAGATATTCATCCGGGTTTCTATAAAGCCGTTCTATGATATCTGCAAGTTCAACCGGATCTTCCGGATCCGCCAGAGTATGGAATTTCTTCTGATTCATAAAATACGGGATGCATGTCACTCTGGATCCGACCACTACCAGACCTGATGATGCGCCCTCCCCCATGGCGACTCCCTGTGTGTCATGTCTGGACGGGATCAGCAGAATTCCGCAGTTTTTATGAATCTCTGAGATTCTGTCGTTTGGAATAAACGTTCTGTGCAGATGAACATTTTTGAACTTTTTGATCGGATCAATCAATACATCATAATACTTTCCGTCACCATACACTTCAAATGTAAGCTCATTAAAGAAGTCTCTTTTCGCCAGTTCCAGAATAGCCTTCACACTCTGATCCACGGAATGGACCATGATATTATCAAATTTTCTCAAAATAAGTATCTTTTTCCTGTCTTCCGCCTTTTTCGGCTGATACGGGAAAAGGGACTCATTTATAACATTACTGATAACCCTGCTGTTTTTGAATTTCAGACACAGATGCTTCTCCGAAAACTCCTTCAGCCACTCAGAGACAAATACCCACTCCACATTTTCCATCTGAGAATACTTCTTAAGGAACTTATCCCTTAAATTAAATGACTCTTCATGTGCAGATTTCGTAATAGGCCTGGTAAAATACGGTCTCGTAATATTTTCAATAAACCGGTAAGTGGTTTCAGGCCCATGGCAGATAAAAATGAGCTGATCTGTAGGATAGACATAGCCGTCAAATACGCTGTACAAATTTTCTTCTACGAAATGTGTCACTATCGTTTTATATCTGCGCGTACTGAGCAGCTTCTTTAACGATTCATAGGTTCCCTGAAAAACAGGGATACCGTCTATCGTATATACGGTTTCATACCAGTTGTTTACAGAGATAGATGCCACCTGAAAATGCACCCCTGCTTCAAGATACTCCCTGTTGCGTGAATGGGCAAATGCGCAGAGATAAAGATTAATACTGGAGGGATAGTCCGGCGTAATCACTAGTACATTATTTTCTTCATCACACTGTTCTGTGAGATCTTCATAGGCGTCCAGTTCTTCAAATGATATTTCATCAATATACAGTTCAGATTCTGCTGAGACCGCAATTGCTATATCCATACAAACCGGGGGTTTGATCTCCATGACAGAAACAGAATTAACAGGGACATCATATTCCCCGTTAATAATCAAATATCCGCCGGCATTTTCAGCATTTCCTTTAAAACATATCTTACAATACTTCGCCTCTGCATCTTTCAGATATACGCTTTTTTTTGACGCAACAATCATTTTTTCTGTATCTGGATTTCTAAGCAGCTGTCCGTCAGCTCCAAAATCTTCTTTATGCAAAATTATTTTTTCCATAAGTCACCTTTCACTGTTCAAGTATAAATATCCTATTTGCCCATCTGGCTCTCATAATAAGCTTTGCAGACATCATCCGTCTTTCCCACCATAATGACTTTTCCATGCTCAAGCCATACTACGCGGTCGCAAAGACTTTCAATTGATTTTATAGAATGAGACACATACAGAACAGTAGTTCCTCCGGAAATCAGGCTTCTCATTTTATTCTCACTCTTATTCTGGAAGTTCAAATCTCCTACTGACAGAATCTCATCCACGATCAGGATTTCAGGATCAACAATCGTAGCTACCGAGAAAGCAAGTCTGGCAACCATACCTGAGGAGAAATTTCTCACCGGCACATCAAGGAAATCCTGCAGTTCAGAAAAATCTACGATTTCCTGAAATTTACTGTCCAGAAAGCTCTTGGAGTATCCCATGACAGCACCATTCAGATAGATATTCTCCCTTGCATTCAGATCCAAATCAAATCCTGCCCCCAGTTCGATCATCGGACAGATATTTCCGCCAACCAGTACTTTTCCCTTTGTGGGTTTCATAACACCGGCTACAATTTTAAGTAATGTCGACTTTCCGGCTCCGTTCGATCCGACAAAGCCAAGCACCTCTCCTTTTTCTACCTTAAAGCTCACATCCTGCAGCGCCCAGAATTCATTATTCTTTTTTTTCTTCTCTCTTGCCTTTTTATTAAACAAATCCACTGCCATCTGTTTAAGAGAATTATTTTTCTCGATTCCCAGATTAAACCGCATTGACACGTTTTGAACTTCAATCATAATTTCCTCCAAATTTATATTACATATAATAGATAAATTTATCCTGATTCTTCTTAAATATTATTACACCCGCAATAAATACGATCAAGCAGGATGCGCCGCAGATCACAAAACTCCTCAGTGAAGGAACCTGATCATACAGTATAATTGTTCTTGCAAATGTAATGTAATGATACAGCGGATTCAGCTTCAGCACTTTCTGAATGATCGGATCCAGCATGGAAATGTCATACATAATCGGTGTAAAGTATGACAAAATCGTAAGAACAATTCCATAAATGTAAAACATATCCCGTAAAAAAACGGATATTGTAGACAGTATAAAACTAATGCCGATTGTAAATATGAGCAGGCAGAGGAAAGAATACGGCAGCAGCAGATGGATTACCGTAATATGGCATTTTGTCTCCCCGCTTCCGCTCAGAAGAATAACCGCATAAAGCGGAATCAACGTCAGCAGAAAGTTAATCCCCACAAACAGACACTTTGACAAAGGGAAAATATACTTCGGAATATAAATTTTATTCAGAAGAGAGAAGTTCCCTACTACCGAACTCATTGCAAGATTTGATGCCTCATTATAGTAGTTGAAGAAGGTTAAGCCTGTCATCAGGTAAACCAGGTAATTCACGCCCGGAACAGAAAACTTAAACACATTTGAAAACACGACTGCCATGACAGCCATCATCAGCACCGGATATAACAGGCTCCAGAGAACTCCCAGCACAGACCGTTTATATTTGACTTTAAAATCTCTGGCAACCAATTGTTTCAACAAAAACGAATACTTTTTAAAATTGTCTAATATATTTTTTATATACATTAGCTCCACCTTTTCTTTCTATTTTTTACATTCTGTATAAGTATACGCCATTCATCCGCATATTTCAAGACAATCATCCTTATTTGGCCAAACCCGCACATTTGGCAGTGCCACAGCAGAATTTTAGGCACACTGCCAGCATAACCGGGATACAGATTCCCAAAGCATATCCATATCTGTATACGACAACCGGCGACAGCAGTAACGTCAGCCAGAGACCGACTAAAAACATACAGGCAGGAAGCATTTCCCACTGTTTCCTGCAGATGCATAAAATCACTGTGATAAGAAGGATCCAGGCATACATTCCCACACTGAAAAGCATTGAAATAACCGGGATCCGCTGGTGGCTCACATCATAGACCCAGTTGTGCAGAGCCCTGTCCAACGCCGGCAGTTTACTGTCTCTTTCGATCAGAAGAAAAGAATCATCCATGACATATTCTCCACCCGTATGGAAGTCATAGGGCGTATTTTCATATTCGATATACGCGTGAAACGCTCCCGAATCAGGATACTGCATGTCCGGATACCAGAACCCGATACTGTTGCTCATAAATGCATCAATATAGGTGATCGGAGCTTTTATTCCGACACTGATCCACAGTTTTATAAATCCGATGACATCTTCTTTCATCTTTTCAGTCTGAAATGTTCCTTTTGTCGAGTCGGATATTCTTGGAGTATAATTCATATAATCCGGAATCAATTCCGCTATCTTCTGCTTTTCTTCCGCTGTCAGCTCATCCGAATTATACAGCATTGCTCTGGAAAGCTGCTGGATAGGAACACTTAATGCTTCCCTGAAATTTCCCGGTTCCACGCCCAGCATTGTATTAACCGGACCGCTGTACACTCCATAGATTAATATGCAGCACAGACACAAAGCCACCGCTTTCTTCCAATACTTTCTGCCTGTCCAGATAATAAACGGTATACAGACAACGAACGCATAGATCCCATTATTCCTGAATGCCGCCATGGCGAATACTGCAAGTATAAACCGAATCCATTTGAACGGAGACCTCATAAAGCTGTCCGCATCCATACTGAAATCCACCAGAAAAAGAACGACAAGAGTGAAAAAACCTGAAAAAAGAACGTCCTTCGTTGCACTGATCGCCAGCACAGAATGTACCGGAACAAACATATAAAAAAGGAGGCAGCACACTCTGATGATCTTCGGGCAGTTCCATTTCTTCAGCATATGGATCACATAAGCAAAAATGGATGCCATGATAAGCATCTGCACGATAGAATACAGAGCCATTCCCGCACCATAAGAACCGAACAAAGTCCTGCCAAGAGAGATCAGTCCCCATAAAAGAGCCGTATGCGCAATGGGATGATGCCCGCTCAATCCTGCATCCGCATAGAATTCAGCGGTCTGGGTAACAGCATCATAGGCATAAATCCCCGGAAAAGCCGCGAGGAAAACCGGGATCCAGCTGATCAATATAAGAACGAAGGTTATTATGAATCCCGCTTTATCATTTTTCAAAAGGCTATTTTCTGTTCTGTTTCTATATTTTTCTGCTGCCAGAAAAATCATCTTTTCCAGAATATGAAAAACGGATATAAAAAGGGGGATTATCAGCACTATTTTTGCCCATGTTCTCCACGATGCGATCATCGTATAATCTGATGAAGTCAGGTTATCGCCAAGAACCCACAAAACCGCAAACAAGATTCCCGAAACAACTGCAAATGCCCACGAAATTTCCTGACATTTTTCTATGGCATATTTTATAACAGCAAAAAACGCGGCAAACAATATGACAGACATCACGCTGTCAGACAGGCGGAGCGAACCGTCAGTCAGAATTTTGTTTGCAGAGAACACTGCCGCAAAAGCAGATATCATGCTTCCGATATTGACGAAAAGTTTCTCTTTGTCTTTTCCTTTTAACATTACACTTATCTCCTTAATAAATTCCTATTCTAAACAAAATAAATAAGTTTCTGTTTTGGACAATATCTTAGTTAGTATACAATATCTGTTTTTCTATTTCAAGCCATGCAGTTTAACATTTAATCTAAAAGGCTTTCCTCAGATCACACTCTTTGGGAAGCCTTTTCTTTTAATACTCCTTCATCGGAGTAATATATAAATTCACTATGTTATACCCATAATTTTCTACCGAAGCCCATCCATACTTTACACTGTCTGTTGAGTTCGGATTTTCCTGCATTCCAAGCCACTCCACATACTCAGCCACACCGCGTTTCACGTATCCGAAGCGATTGTCCACCTGTTCAAGCTTTAATGGCTCAGTTGATGCATAGGCCTTCAGATGCTGAACCTGCGCTCGTATTCCAGTCCTGATATCTGGAAAACTCTCTCCCTTAACTCCATTTCCTACTGCTCCGAGACCGGCGAAATTATATTGATCTTTGTCAACTTCTCCGCCGAATCTCAGAAAAGCTGTTTCCATCATAGCCTGTGCAAATGCAACTTCAGCTTTTACGCCCTCCGCCTCGCATTCCTCTATGTAAATCTTGCAGAACTCATTGATCGTAGGTACATCTGTTTTGCCGTAAGGATAGGATACCTTTGCATTGTCTTTGTAAAAAGATACCATCTGAGAAACTGTAACGGATGTTTCTCCCATTATTCTATATAATACCTCTTCGCTTCTCAGCACCCATTTCTGTGCGTCTGAAAGGTTCAGTTCATAGGCCTGAACATTATTCCCGGGAGTAGTAACCGCGTTCAGAAGATCCAGAACCGTTCCAAGTTTTGACTGGATAAAGTATTTCCCGTTTCCTGCATCCAGAAATCTCCAGAGCTGTGCATCAGAATTATTCCAGCTGTACTGTTGTACATTCGCCCCTGAAGCACGGGATGCATTCGCAATATCAAGCACCTTTCCGGAGGACATATTCTCAATTTTATAATATCCGTCTCTGACTGCTGTAATTTTAAACTGCTGAGCCGATGTATCGTTGCTGGTATATATCTGAACATTTGCCCCATTTGCTGATGAAGCTCCCAGTATATCCAAAACGCGTTCTTTGTTTAATGAAGTCTGAATTGTATAGACGCCTTCTTCTATATCAACTCTCTCATACTCCTTATTCAGCTTCCATTTCTGGGCATCCGTCCCATTCGCCTTATATGTCTGGACATTTGTGCCGGCAGCATATACAGCGCTGTTGATATCAAGAACGGTTCCCGTTTTTGACTTCACATAATAACTGCTGTTCCCCGCCGAAACAAACTTCCAGAGCTGGCCATCCGAGCCGTCCCACACACCCTGTCTCACATTTGCTCCTGCTTTGTATGTGGAAGAATCACATTCTAAAACCATACCCGAATGCTTAGCCGTCAGTTTATAATATCCATTTCCGACATACTCTGCTTCAAACTGCTGTGGTTCCGAACCATTGTAATAGTACAGCCATGCATTTGCATTATCCGCTTTAGACGCATTCGCTATATCTACAGCATATTCGGTATGTACTGCACTGCGCAGACTATATAGTCCGTCCTCAACCGGCCTGTACTCTGATTTTTCAAGAACCCATTTCTGACTTTGTTTCATTCCCATACCGGAACTCATCTGAACATTAGACCCTGACGCAGCAACAGCTCCACTTATGTCCAGAACCGTCCCTAATTTTGACTGAATATAAACGGTACCGCCGCCTGCATCAATAAATCTCCACAACTGTGCATCTGACCCATTCTGATCATACTGCTGGACATTCGCCCCACCGGCTGTTGATGCATTGAGAATATCCAGGGCCTTGCCGGAATGCTCCGCCAGAATTTGATAATATCCGTCTCCCACGTACAGGACCTCAAACCGCTGTGCCGATGTATTGTTCGATGCATATGTCTGCACATTAGCTCCATTACCTGTTAAGGCAGAATTAACATCCAGCACCTGTTTCGTATTTGTACTATTTTGGATCGTATAAGTACCATTTTCTATACTTATAGTATCGACCGATGCGCGCCCCGAATCAAGCTTCCATTTCTGTGCAGAGGAACCATTCATAGTATACATCTGCACGTTTCTTCCCGCCTGAATCACGCCACCCGACACATCAACTACCGTACCGAGCTTCGACCTGATATAAAAGCTTCCGTCTCCATTTTCTATGAATTTCCACAACTGTGCATCACTGCCGTTCCAGGTCCACTCTCGCAAATTCGTACCAGCAGCTGCAAGCCCGCTGTAAACATCAAATGATTTTGAAGTTGCTTCGGAAACAATCTTATAATATCCGTTTCCTACATAAATGATATTAAAAATCTGATCTCCGGTTCCCGCATATGTGCCAAGTTCAACATTCCCATTTTTCACACACAGTACCTGATACTCTGACAGGATATTTGATATTACATATTTTCCGTCTTTTATCGGCCTGCTCTCAGATTCCGTAATTCTCCATTTTTTTGAATTTGTCTGACTCATATTCTGCATGCAGACATTCGTTCCTGCTGCTGCGCTCTCCTTTGAAAGTCCCAGCACAGTCCCCAGCTTAGAACGCACATAATACATTCCATTTCCTGCATCCACAAACTTCCACAACTGCGCATCGCTGCCATTCCACGTATACTGCTGTACATTCGCGCCGCCGGCATTGGATGCATTCAGTATATCCAAAGCCTTTCCCGAATGCTCGGCAATGATTTTGTAATATCCGCCGCCTGCATAAGTAATCTCAAATCTCTGTGCAGACGTATTATTGGAAGTATACAGCTGTATATTCGCATAATCCGCCTGTGATGCCGAATCCACATCCAGAACCAGGTTTGTATTCAGCCCGTTACCCAGCGTATATGTACCATTCGCGATCGGATGATAATCAGACTCTGTCAGTTTCCATTTCTGAGCTGTACTTCCGTTAAATGTATAGGTCCACACCGGAGTCCCTGACGAATTGACTGCAGATTGAACGTCCATGTATGTCCCGAGCGCTGAACAGAGATAATAATATCCGTCTCCCGCGCTCATAAAACACCACTTCTGCGCCAGCGAATTTCGATTCAGAGTATTCTGCTGTATTGCGGTTCCGGCAGCGGACGAGCCGCCTTTTACCTCAAGAGCTTTCCCTGAATGTTCTGCTATAATATTGTAATATCCGTCTCCTGTACTTACAATTTCAAATCTCTGGGATGACTTGCTCTCATCCTTGCTTCCCAGGGCAATGGACACGGCATTCTGACTTGCAGACGGAACTTCCACCACCTTATCCGAGACCAGCGCGCTCTGGATCACATAAGTGCCTTCCTTCACAGAAACCTTTGTTCCCATCTTGGATAATCCCAGATATTTTGCAATTCCCGCCGCATCGGCAGCACCAAGCTGCTTCAGCCCTGATTCAGAGGCGAGGAACCTGTTCACATCATTACTGTTCGAGATAAATGCATGTTCAACAATAATACCCGGAATGCCATTCTCTTTATTGTAGATCTGGACTGCAAAGTAATCTGAAAGACTGTTATCCGGATATCGCTCATTAATCGTTGTATCTTTACTGTAGATTCCTCTGTCAGCCAATCCCAGCTTTGTCAGTTCAGCCATGATCTGCTCCGCCAGAGCCCTGCCATCCTGGCCGACCTGAGGTTTCCAGTTATTGTTCGGTATGATAACCTCAGCGCCTGCCGCACTGGATGCCGTTGAAGAATTCAAATGAAAGCTGACATAAATCTTAGCTCCCGCTGCAGCTGCTGCGGCAGCCCTTTCCGCAATATCACTTCCGGACGATCCTCCCGGATGCGGACACGCCGAACTTGTACGGGTCATAAATACAGATACGCCTGCATACGTCTCAAGCTCTTCTTTACAGTAATTTGCAATCTTTAATGTAAGATCTTCCTCCCTGAGCCCGAAAGCAGACGCTCCGGCATGAGTCGAATCATGTCCCGGATCTAAGGCAACCACAATGTCACTGCTGCGACCCGAGATATCGGAAAACGTGGTCGGTGTAGACGCGCCCGCTTCTTCCAGTGCAGATGCAATACTGTCCTGAGCTTCAGTTACCCCATTCTCATCGATCGTAACTACAGATGCGTCTACGTCTGCAGCTTCTGCCGCCTGCTCTTCATCGATCGGTGCGAGTTCTTCAATTCCCTGATACTCCTGGTTTACACCAAACTGAGCCTCTGTCTCGAAGGCGTCGGCATCAATCCTCTCAACAGCTCCGTTTCGCTCAACATTAAAGCTGATCACCTCATAGACCCCGGTAGAGGTTTCATCGTCAAACTGCTTTTCAAAAAGATAAAGATTATCCACATTTCTGGACAGCGCCCAGTCTTCCTGAACCCCCTCTGTATTCATTACAGTAATTGATATTCCTTCATAGTTTTCAAATGCATTCTCAAACGAAAATACGATCCGCTGTATCCCAGGTGTTTGGAGATATGGGCTTTCAATATAAATGTAATGAAGATCATTCTGTTCTTCAGAGTATGTATCAATTTCTTCCGGCTGTTCTTCTGTAGCCTGCTCTTTTTCCTCTGATTGAACAGCACTGTTCTCAACTTTACTTTCCTGTGTTTCTTCTGAGACATCAGGCGTTTCGTTTTCCGAAGCCTGAGCCTCACCGGCTTCATCGCCCTGTGACACAGAACTATTATCTTCCGCCTCCGTCTGTCCGTCAGGCTCAGCGTTTCCCTCACTTTCGTCAGATACCGTCGTCTGTCCGCTGCCTGTCTGTCCACTCTCAGCCCCGTACACAACACCTGTCGGAATATTTCCTGCAATCATACATATCAGCAGAATCACAGCCGTCAGTTTTGAAATGATTTTTTTCATCCTTTGCACTCCTGTTCCTTAAGAATATCTATGTAAAACTGTATTTCACAGTGTTAAGCCTGCACAGCCGCTTTATTAACAATATCAGTTTTCTTTTTTTCATTCAAGAGGGAGTTTTTTCCAGAAAATGGGAAAGTGCAGGCATGCCTCTGCACCCCTGCACTCTTAATCTGTCAATTTAACTCCTCGGTATCTTCCAAGGTTCCGCCCTCTTCAACTACATTGACCAGATCAATGATATCGTTGACGACATCATAATCCGGAATGGTTACATACAGCGAAGTATCGCCGGATGAATAGCAGTACTCCCGCGAAGCTGTTCCGGTAGCCGCAACTGAACGAATTGACCATTTTGCATTACTTCCAAGCTGATACTTGATCAGCGAATTCAGCTGTGCCTGCGAGACATTCGTTTCTACATCCTGGCTCACCTGGTTCAAGATACTGTTTGCTTTCAGCAGCATTGTCGGCGACAGTACTTTTTTCAGCATTGCCGTAATCACAGCCTGCTGATGGATTCCCCTCTGATTATCACCGTCCGGAAGATTCTTTCTCTCACGGCTGAAGGCAAGAGCCTGCTCTCCGTTAAAATGATTCCATCCTTCCTGGACATCCATCTCATACCCGGACTCCCAGCCGGTTGAGAACGCCATATCCGAATAGACATCCACTCCGCCAAGGATATCGACAATATCGATCAGAGAGGTAAAGTTCAGTCTCACATAGTAATTAATGTCCGTCTCGTATAATGCCCCCAGCGTAGCCATTGACGCGTCTATGCCATAGATCCCCGCATGCGTCAGTTTATCTTCCTGTCCTTCAGACACACCAGGTATCTCGACATAATAGTCTCTCGGTGTCGTCACCAGAAGGATCTGATGCGTATTCGGATTGACTACAGCAATAATATTCACATCACTCCGGCTTGTCTGCGACACATCACCGTACACGTCAATACCGCTGATATAGACAGTAAACGGCTCTTTCGTCAGGCTGTCATCCGAAGCATTTCCCCCAAAGTTCATCTCAACTCTGATCTCATGCGTATATATGATCTTAACGCTGTCGCTGTAACCTTCAAATCCTTCCTCCAGAACATCAGTATATGCCTCATTATAAATGATGGCATCAACCTCTCCGTCATGAAGAGCCTGGGCCTGTTCCTGAATACTGTCATACTCAGCTGTATCGATATCGGAACCGAGTTCATCCTGAATATCTGTGATTGCAGCCTGCATATTCTCCGCGCCCCGCTCGAGCTGGATCCCGAATGTATAATCCGCCGCATCCTCGATCCCCTCTGCCGGATCATCTGCAAGCACCGCAACGACCATGTTGTCAACTCTGAAACTGCCGCCTGTGATCATTCCGATCACATCATTGGTCTTGGCGATATAATACGTTCCGATCGACAGAAAACATACGACAACAAGGCTGAAAACTTTTCCGATCGTCCCCCTCTTCCGGCGTGCCACCTGAGAATTCAGCGTGATACACCACAAGAAGAATAAAATAAGTGCGATCATCGCCAGATATCTCATCGGGAGCATATCAAGAAATAGTACCACTACCATAAATGCCAGGCTGAGGATTGTCTGCAGTATAAGGCAGAACACTCCGAATCGATTTCTGCTCGAACGCCTGGAAGCTCTATTTGCATTTCTGTTCATTCGTTCAGCCCTGACGGCTGCTCTGCGTTTTTTTGACATTAGTCTGCTTCCTTTATCTGTCCATAGTATACAGAACGGATGGGTAGCTCTCTTCTTCCGTCAATCTTTTTAAAGCACTTACTACCGCATCTTTATCCTCCTTATATGTCACCCCGAACCATTGTTCCCTGGATTTCAGAACTTTTACACTGATCTTCTGCTCGTGTAAAAGCTGTCCGATCAGGGTGGGCAGAAGATACTCTGCTTTTAAATCATCCCGCGGTGTGTCTTTCAGGAACCTCCGGAATCCCTCCTCAAGGATGTTAAAGAAGTCTGCGGGAAGTCCCCACATATTCATGGATACCGGAGAATCAATGTCAAGATATGTCACTTTTTCTCCTTCCCTGACTACCGCGTTCTCTCCACTTTTTTCTATATTATGAGTTTCCACAATCTGGGTCAGCATTCCGCTGTCGTCTACCCGGCAGATACCCCGCGTCACCCCGCCGTTCTCACTGAGTGTATTCTTCAGCACAAAGCCAACCATACAAATCTGTATTTTACCAGTCTTTGGCATACTTGTCAAATAGGAATACGCCTCCCGGTATGCTTCCTTGCCATAATAATCATCTGCGTTTATAACGAGAAATGGGCTGTCAACCACATTTCTGCAGCACAGGACAGCCTGTCCCGTTCCCCACGGCTTTGTCCGGTCCGGAAATTTTTCTCTGAATTCAGAAGGGATATCTTCCACTTCCTGATATGCATACGCTACTTCTGTTATCTTCTCGATCCGTCTTCCGATCACCTCTCTGAAATCTTTCTCCAGATCTCTTCGGATCACAAAGACCACTTTATCAAACCCTGCCTCCAGTGCATCATAGATCGAATAGTCCATAATGATCTCTCCGCCGGGTCCTACCGGCTCCAGCTGTTTGATTCCCGCACCAAAACGGCTGCCCAGCCCGGCCGCCATGATCACTAATGTCGCTCTGCTCATCTCATTTTCCTCCCGAGGCTATTCTCCCAGCCCGTCTATCACAAGCTGCGTCATCACTTCAAGCGCCTGTTTTTCATCTGCGCCTTCACATACGATCTCGATCTCATCTCCACTCTTCACGCATGCTCCAAGCACACTTAAAACACTCTTTGCATTTGCAGTCACATCTTCATTTCTGCCTTCTTTATGAACTGTGATCTTGCTCTCAAACTGCATTGCGGTCTTACAGAACAGACCGGCCGGTCTCAGATGAAGACCGGTAGGGTTCTTTATCCTGACTTTACCGCTTACCATTCCAACCAACTCCTTATCCTGCTTATTTTCCTTCAATTACAGAAGCCCTGTTTCTCAGTGTTGTGTATTGTCACTTTCTTCCTGATCATTCGTATCCGACGCATTTTCTTTCTCCTGAAGCGTGATCGATACGTTCGGCTCTCCGACCACCTCGATTCCATCCGGAACGTCGATCTCGACCGGGATATTGTATGTTCCCGCCTGTTTATAATCCTTCAGATTCATGGATACCGCATTGCTGATATCCAGTACATCGAGAAGATCCTGTTCTCCTCTGAACTGAAGGGATATCTCTGCATCCGGCTCATAAGACACCTGAAGATCATCCGACAGATTGGTAATCCTTATGGAACTGACCATAAAGTCAATCGTCCTTGTATCCTCCTCTTCGATCACCACTGTGACAGAGACTTTACCAGATGATTCCTCAAACAGCTCCACTCCATCCGGCAGATACGGCGTGATATCCACTGTCTCTGTCATGTTTTCTGACGCTCCGTCTATATTAAGGACATCCGCGGGAACCTCAATGGAATCCACCTCGCGGAGCACGTCGCTCTTACCACAGATCTGCACGCTCTCCGGTTCGCTTGTACACTCCACATACCGGTATCCGTCTGCCGGCGTTCCCGAGACATTGAATGTTACGGGAACCGTCTTCTTCTGCAGCACCTCAACATGTACCGTGATTCCGTCGTCACCGAGATTATTGTACAGCTGATTTGTGCTGACCTGATTGCCGTATGCGTCATACAGCCTCAATTCTGCTGTCACATCGCTGTCTCTTGAGATTCCTTCCACATCGATCAATGCCACTGCCTGATCGATCTGTTCGATCCTTGATTCCGGACCGGTTATCGTTATCTGCTCAGGGCTTACTGTCATATCTCCTAAAACATATCCATCCCTCGGCTCTCCTGTATGGTCGACTGACAGGGACAGCACTTTCTTTCCTGTCTTTTCTACCTGGATCCGGATATTTCTCGGAAGTGCCTCTGCCGACTGATAATCATTTCCTGCGCTTAGATTATTGATCGTTACCTGGATCGGCACAAGGCCTGTATCTGTGTCCATCTCTTTTATATCTGCCGTCGCAACGATATCATCGGAATGAATGTCCTGTAGCACAGACCCTCTTGCTGAAACTACTACACTCACACTCTGTTCGTCCAGCACCTGATATACATTTCCCTCCTGGGAAATAATGTCGTCATTTGCGAAGACCACCGGGATATCCGAGTATGTCCTCCTTGCCACCGGATCATCCACATTCGCCACGATCAGCCAGAGAAGGACTGCAAAGACAAATGCAATGATCTTAAGTCCCGGATTTCTTGTCAGCTTGTACTTTTTCATGATCTGCGCCATCCTTTCCGCATAGTAAACTTCCGGGGTTCGGAATTTCTATACTGAATCTGGCTCAGCCGTTCTTTCAGTTCATCTGCCGTCACGCCTCTCGAGAGTTCGCCGCCTGAAGCCACAGACACCAGACCTGTCTCCTCCGAAACGACGATGATCAACGCATCGCACACCTCGCTCATTCCCAGAGCCGCCCTGTGTCTTGTCCCAAGATCCTTGCTGATCGACATATTGTCGGAAAGAGGAAGATAGCAGGTGGCCGATGTAATACGGTCTCCTCTTATGATAACAGCGCCGTCATGCAGCGGCGTATTGTGTTCAAAAATGTTGATCAGCACCTGTGCAGACACTTTACAATCCAGCTCGATTCCTGTCATTTCATACTCTGTCAGCTGAATCTCCTGCTCCACCACGATCAGCGCGCCTGTACAGACACTTCCCATATCAAAGCAGGCCTTCACGATACTCTCCACCGTATCATCCGAAAACCTCTGATTCGTCTTATTCCTGTCAAACGGGTTAATATTGCTGAGCAGATTTCTCTCCCCCAGTTTTTCCAGCGCACGCCGCAGTTCCGGCTGAAATACGACCACAGCTGCGATCGCCAGCACACTGATCGACTCTCTTGCAAGAAACAGGATTGTATGCATCTGCAGGAGAAAAGCCACCAGAATAAACACTCCCAATGTGATAATGCCTCTTAAAAGCATCCACGCCTTCGTGTTTTTAATCCAAAGCATGATCTCGTATACGATCACTGTCATGATCAGGATCTCCAGCACATCTGTTATCTGTATACTGGGAATATATGGATCATGCGCATAATTGCTGAAATAAGTTCTTATCCAATCCATCATAGCGTATACTGCCGCCTCATTTCTTCACATATAACTAAATCTTCCGTACTTTATTCCCTGTTTTCATTTTCGCGGTCCAGTCCAAGTTCTCTGCTCAGGCTTCTTGTGAGCAGGATCTCGTCAGTCTCCCTTCCGACCTCCTGATCTGTCATCTCTCTTCTTATCTGTTCATCCTGTCCACTGCCTTTCTGATGGGCAGTCTGATCCTGAACGGCGCTGTCCATAACGATCGTTTCCTGAGACTGATGCTCCGTGATATGTTTGACCGTTTTCTCCGGAACCGGAACTCCGATCTTTGGAACAGCTTTTACGTAGTAGTAGTATTCATCATCTTCAAACTGCATATTCTCTGTGCGGGAATAGTCCACGGAGAGAAAGAGAAATTCCAGGACAAATCCCAAAACAAGCCCCAGTGCCGCACTCACGATCAGGACCGTATACGATACATTCAGATCCAGCAGCATATTGCCTGCCGCCCCGGCGATCACACACGCTGCTGCCCCGGCAGCTGATGCCAGTTTCCAGGCATGATCCACCGGCCGGTTCCTGACCGCATTCACGATAAGAATTCCGATCACCGCGATCATCACCATCACCCACATTTCTTTGTTCGCAAGGACCTGCCTTGTAAAACTCATCAGGCTGTCTACCATGCTGGATGCATCGGCATTCTTCAGCGCAGCTGCAGAAATTTTAACAAAATGCACCATATAGTATGAAATAATACCGCACACTGCCGGAACGATCAGAACCGGAGTTCCCAGCAGACCGAACGCGACCGGGATCACGAACGGGATCTTCAGCCCGAAAGCAAGTGCTGCAAGAATGACAAACCATCCTTTCTTCGGAGCAAACCTGAAATAAAAGATATACATGATCAGGAAAATAATAAAAGACACTATGGCAATCGGCATGGACAATGCATAAAACTGCACGAGGATCAGTCCGGCCGCAGCGATCATCATTATGGCGACCGGAAGAAATGTACAGATCACCGCCAGCCCGGCCGTGCAGAATACAGAGGATGCCGTCTCCATGAAACCGATATTGGAATTGATCATCCAGAAGAGAAGCAGTCCCATAATAAACTGCAGGATCTTCACGATAAAAATTGTATGTTCCGCGTACAGCTTCCGTAATCTTTCTCTTAAAACAAGTAATGTACTCATGCTCTCTCCTGCTCCTTCTTATACATCTTTTCTAAACGGGAAAGATCCCTGTAATACTTTTTTACTCTCTGCTTTGCTCTGGTGTGCTTCTTTTTGTAGTATCTGCCTGCCCCTATGGCATATAAAATGATCAGGGCAAGGTATCCTCCCGCGGCGATCGCGGTCAGTATCACCAGCTTCAGAATCGTGATACCCTCAAGGATCCCGTCCGCATTGCACATCAGGAACAGACCGCCGGCAAGAACATAGCCTGCGGTAATCCATATGAGTGTGATCCAGGTATTAAAACTGGAATAATCTTTTTTATAATAACTTGTGATCTTTAGATCCTCTTCTGCATATTCTTTCTCATATATCGCCATCTTCGTCATCAGACGAATCCTGTTTTTATCCAACATGACTCTGTTTCCACATCCTTCTGCCCCCGCTGCGCGGGTTATTCATCCGCTCATACAGATAGCGGCAACCCATTATGTTTTAGTATATCATATACTCAGAGACCTTGTCCAATGCTTATAGTCAAAAAGTAGACATTTTCACATCCTGCTTTTCTGAGCATTTTTGCAGACCGCTCGACTGTACTTCCAGTCGTATAGATATCGTCGATCAGCAGAGCATTTCTGCACGGATTCCAGCCCTTGGCCACAGCAAACGCACCTCTGAGATTCTGTCTTCTCTCCCTGTCATCCAGCTGTTTCTGGGGCTGCGTCTTCCTGATCCTGAGGAGAACATCTTTTCTGACAGGGATTCCCGTCAGAAAGGAAAGTTCACTTGCCAGGATCTCTGCCTGATTGTATCCACGCATACGTTTTCTGGACGAATGCAGAGGAATCGGGATAATCTCGTTAATCTCCCATTTTCTGAGCATTCCGCCGCAGCATCCCGCCATCTCCTCCGCAAAGATCCTGCCGTATCTTCTTCTGTTCTGATATTTAAATCGGTAGACCGCTCCCGGCACAGAACCACTGTGAAGCCACACGCTCCTCCCCTGGCGGATATAGGACTTTCTGTTTCTGCAGTCCGGACAGTATTCATCCGTCTCCTCCCGCAGGGGCTTTCCGCAGTGCATACATCCCTGCTCCCTGATATAAGGAAGCTTCTTCCTGCAGTCAGAGCAGATCCCTTCTGAACTGATCCTGCCGCAGAACGGACAGACCGGCGGGTACAGAAGATCTAGAACTCTCTGATACGCTCTGCCAGGCTGGTATATCTTTCCTGCTCGCTTTTGTTTTGTATCATTTCCTGAAATGTAACATCACTCCCTACAATCGTAAGGCACCTCTTTGCTCTCGTGACCGCTGTATATAGAAGATTCCTGTTGTACAGCATCCTCGGTCCGGGCAGGAGAGGAATAATAACAGCCGGATACTCGCTTCCCTGTGATTTATGTACTGTGATGGCATAAGCATGCTCCAGTTCATTCACCGCTTCGAAGCTGTACTTGACTTTTCTCGCCTCATCATATTCTACTTCCAGTGTTTCCGTGTACGGATTGATCTCCGTGATCACACCCATATCTCCATTAAAAATCCCCTGTCCTTTATCCACAGTCAGCCCGAACTTTGTGCACACTTCCCACTCCAGCTGATAGTTATTCTTGATCTGCATTACCTTGTCGCCCACTCGGAAAAGCCTTCCGCCTATCTCCTGTTCTTCTTTCCCTGGCTCTGCCGGATTCAGATAGCGCTGAAGGATAACGTTCAGCCTCTCTACTCCCAGGAGCCCTTTTCTCGTAGGCGTCATGACCTGGATCTCGTTCGGACTGGCTTTGACATAGCCGGGAAGCTTTTTCTGAATCAGAGTGATGATCACACTTATGATGACGTCCGCATTCTGTCTCCGCAGGAAGAAGAAATCTCTGCTTTTATTGTCCAGGATAACCGGCTCTCCTGCATTGATCTTATGTGCATTCACCACGATATCACTCTCTCCCGCCTGACGGAAAATCCTTGTCAGACGAACGACAGGGAAGCACTCTGACCGGATTATGTCTTTCAGCACGCTCCCCGGGCCGACGGAAGGCAGCTGATCCACATCTCCCACAAGGATCAGCCTTGTCCCCGGCACGGTCGCCGAGAGAAGCGCATGCATGAGCGGCAGGTCCACCATGGACATCTCGTCAATGATCAGGACGTCTGTCTCCAGAGGATTTTCCCTGTTTCTGAGGAAGCCGCCGGAATTTCCTTCTTCCTCCGGATTGCCGCTCACTTCAAGAAGCCGATGGATCGTCTGAGCTTCATATCCTGTCGCCTCGGTCATCCGCTTTGCCGCCCTTCCCGTTGGCGCTGCAAGAAGAATGCTCATCCCTTCACTCTCAAAAAATCGTATCATCGTGTTGATCGTCGTTGTCTTTCCCGTTCCCGGACCTCCGGTGAGCACAAGAAGCCCATGTTTGATCGATTCTATCACGGCGCGGTGCTGCATTGGATCAAGCTCGATCTCTTCCTTTTTTTCCACCTTTTTCAGCCGGCTCTCCATCATCTCTTCCGGCATTTCACAGTCTATGTTCAGATCATGGAGCATCTTCGCCGTATTCAGTTCCAGATAATAATAGTGGGACGGATAGATCCGTATCTCACCGTCAGATTCTTTCATCACTGTCTTGCGCTCGATACACAGATCCATGACATATTTTTCGATATTCTGAATCTCTACTTCCAGCAGAGAACTGGCTCTCTTCAGCAGAACCTGCTGCGGAAGATAAATATGCCCCTCTCCCACCGCCTGCTGCAGTGTGTAAAAAATACCGCTTTTGATCCGATAATCCGAATCTGTATGGATTCCGATCCTCGAGGCGATCTCATCCGCGGTCTTAAAACCTACCCCTTCAATATTGTCTGCCAGCTGATAAGGATTCTCCTCCAGAACTTTGTAAACTTTCATCCCGTAATACCGGTAGATCTTTGCAGCAAGACTGAGGGAGATTCCGTATTTCTGAAGATAGATCATCGCCTTGCGCATATCCTTCTTCTCTTCCACCTGTACCGCGATCTCCCGCGCCTTTCTCTCGCTGATCCCCTTGATCTCCGCAAGCCGTTCCGGCTCTTCCTCTATAATTCGGAAGGTATCTTCCTTAAACCGCCTCACGATCCTTGCGGCAAGAGCAGCGCCCACTCCCTTGATCGCTCCTGATCCGAGATAACGCTCGATGGATACCAGATCTTCCGGCTCTTTTATCCGGTAAGAAGAGACTTTAAACTGACTGCCGTAGACATTGTGGTTGACATAATCCCCCTGAAGCTCCAGCAGTTCTCCCTCGCTGATAAAATTAAAGCTGCCCACACAGGTGAGCTCGCCGTCATCATTCTCCAGATTAAACACCGTATATCCGTTCTCTTCATTGCGGAATACGATATGATCAACATACCCTGTTACAGCCTCCACCGCTTTCCCTTCTCTCCTTATACTTTAGTCATTCCTCCGGACAGCAGAAAAGGGGTGCGTCTGCTGTGCACACCCCTTTCCAATCACCTTCTCTGTTCTGCGTATGGCATGAATATTCTCTAAAAATCTTTTCTTCCGCTCATAAATTCCACAAACTGTCCGGTTCCGATCGCCACAACTTTCATCGGGTCCTCCGCTGTCATTGTATTGATCCCTGTCTTCTCCTCGATCAGCTCTTCCAGACCGCGGAGCATTGCTCCGCCTCCGGTCAGAACGATTCCTCTGTCCAGAATATCCGCTGAGAGCTCCGGCGGAGTCTGCTCAAGCACGGAGATGACCGCTTCCACGATCTGACTGGTGGCTTCCCTCAAAGCCTCCTCTGTCTCTGATGACGTCACCGTGACCGTCTTGGGCAGCCCGGTGACAAGATTGCGTCCACGCACCTCCATTGTCTCTTCCTCCACAAGAGGATATGTGGTACCGATCTTGATCTTGATATCTTCTGCCGTTCTCTCTCCGATCAGAAGATTATGCTTCTTCCTCATATAACGCACGATCGCCTCGTCAAAATCATCTCCGGCCACTTTGATCGAAGTATTGACAACCGTCCCCCCAAGCGAGATCACGGCGATATCCGCCGTACCCCCTCCGATATCGACGATCATATTTCCGCATGCCTTTGAAATATCGATCCCGGCTCCAATGGCAGCCGCCACCGGCTCCTCGATCAGATGCACCTCTCTTGCTCCCGCGGCGAAAGTCGCTTCCTCCACGGCTTTCTTCTCGACCTCAGTCACGCCGCTTGGCACACAGATGCTGATGCGCGGTTTCTTAAATGTACGTTTTCCCAGCGCCTTCTGTACAAAGTATTTGATCATTTTCTCTGTCACTGTATAATCGGAAATAACTCCCTGTCTCAGAGGACGCACTGCAACAATATTACCGGGAGTTCTGCCCAGCATGAGCCGCGCTTCCTCTCCGATCGCCTTGATGACATTCGTATCCCGGTCAAACGCAACAACCGAAGGCTCTTTCAGTACGACTCCTTTTCCCTTAACATAAACCAGCACACTGGCGGTTCCCAAATCTATTCCAAGATCCACAGACATATTAACTCTCCCTTCCAAACTCTTTATACCCTTGCCCTGCCGGTCTGCAGATGTTATGCAAACCAGTTTCCGGCACGGCATTGCTGCTGTGCCGGAAAACATGTATCTCTTTTCCCCGGGGGAATTCATCTTTTTCATGTAAAACGGGCGGAAAGGACGTTTCCTGCCGTCCGCACCACTAGTATAATAGACTTTTCAAAAAATGGAAACCCCTTTTTTCATTTTTATTTTTTCTTAAGGATTGCGTCTATATACTTTCCTGTATAGGATTTTTCATTTTCCGCCACCTCTTCCGGAGTGCCGCATGCCACTACTGTTCCGCCTTTATCGCCGCCTTCCGGTCCGATATCTATGATATAATCCGCCGTTTTGATCACATCCAGGTTATGTTCTATTACGATCACGGTATTACCGTCAGCTGCCAGCCTGCGAAGGATCTCTGTCAACTTATGAACATCAGCAAAATGAAGCCCTGTTGTTGGTTCATCCAGGATATATACCGTCTTCCCTGTGCTCCGTTTGCTCAGTTCGGCTGCAAGCTTGATCCGCTGCGCCTCTCCTCCCGAGAGTTCGGTAGACGGCTGCCCCAGACGGATATAAGACAGCCCCACATCATTGAGCGTTTCCATCTTCCTGCGGATGCTGGGAACATGAGCGAAAAATTCAAGTGCTTCTTCCACAGTCATGTTCAGCACATCATAGATCGACTTTCCTTTATACTTCACTTCCAGTGTCTCTCTATTATATCGTTTTCCCCCGCATACTTCACATGGAACATACACGTCAGGCAGAAAATGCATCTCGATCTTCAGGATGCCGTCCCCGGCACAGGCCTCACACCGGCCTCCCTTTACATTGAAACTGAACCTTCCTTTTTTGTATCCTCTTGCTTTCGCATCCGGAGTCGCTGCAAAAAGATCTCTGATCAGATCGAACACTCCTGTGTATGTTGCAGGATTAGACCTTGGAGTCCTGCCGATCGGGGACTGGTCGATGTCGATTACCTTGTCCACCTGTTCAAGCCCTTCGATCCGCCTGTGCTTTCCGGGAATCGTCCTTGCATGGTTCAGATCCCGCGCAAGCCGTTTGTACAGGATCTCATTTACAAGAGAACTCTTTCCGGAACCGGAAACTCCCGTCACACAGGTCATAACGCCCAGCGGGAACTTCACATCGATGTTCTTCAGGTTATTCTCCGCGGCTCCGACCACCTTCAGGAATCCTCTCGGCTTTCTCCTCTCCTCCGGAACAGGGATCTTTATCTTTCCTCTGAGATACGCCCCGGTGATCGATCTTTCATTTTTCATGATCTCCTGGGCATTTCCCACGGCCACGACCTCGCCGCCGTGTTCCCCTGCTCCCGGCCCGATATCCACAATATAGTCTGCTGCCAGCATCGTATCCTCGTCGTGCTCAACAACGATCAGAGTGTTTCCCAGATCCCGCAGATGCTTTAATGTGGCGAGCAGTTTGTCATTGTCCCTCTGATGGAGACCGATGCTGGGCTCGTCCAGTATATATGCGACGCCGACCAGACCGGATCCGATCTGTGTGGCAAGCCGGATCCGCTGGGCTTCTCCCCCGGACAGTGTTGCCGTCGCCCGCGCCAGCGTAAGATAATCCAGGCCTACATCCATCAGGAACTGAATCCTTGCCCTGATCTCTTTCAGGATCTGTCCGCCGATCATCAGCTGTGTCTTTGTCAGCTCCAGCTCTGCGAGGAATTTCTGCAGCTTTTCTATGGAGAGAGAGGTCACTTCTGCTATATTCCTGCCTCCCACCGTGACCGCAAGCGCTCCCGGCTTCAAACGCTGGCCCTTACACGCCGAACATGGCGTGATGTTCATGAAGGTCTCATATTCTGCTTTCACAGTCTCAGAACCGGTCTCTTTATACCTTCGTTCCACATTCTTGATCAGACCTTCAAATGCCACGTCATAGACGCCTTCTCCTCTCTGCCCTTTGTAGAAAACTTTTACGCTCCTGCCGTTGGTGCCGTGGATCAGGATATCATGGATCTTTTTCGGATACTGCTCAAAAGGAGTATCAAGATCAAACTGATACTCTCTGCACAGAGCCTCCAGGATCGCATGGGTAAAGCTCGACTTGTCCGTACAGGACTGCCATCCCATTACTTTGATCGCCCCCTGGCTGATCGACAGGGACGGATCCGGTATCATCAGCTCTTCCGCAAATTCCATCTTGTATCCGAGTCCGAAGCACTCCGGGCAGGCCCCGAACGGATTATTGAAGGAAAAGCTTCTCGGTTCGATCTCTTCTATACTGATCCCGCAGTCCGGGCAGGAAAAACTCTGACTGAAATTCATGGGCTCTCCGCCGATGACATCCACAATGAGAAGTCCTTCCGCCAGATGAAGCACACTCTCCACTGAATCCGTCAGTCTTTTTTCAATTCCCGGTTTTACTACCAGACGGTCCACAATGATCTCTATATTATGTTTGATATTCTTATCAAGAGTAATATCTTCAGACAGCTCATACATACTGCCGTCTACCCGGACACGCACATATCCGCTCTTCTTTGCACGGTCGAAGAGCTTTGCATGGGTTCCTTTCCTCCCCCGGACGATCGGCGCCAGGAGCTGTATTTTTGTTCTCTCCGGAAGCGCCATGATCTGATCCACCATCTGATCTACCGTCTGCTTGGAGATCTCTCGCCCGCACTTCGGGCAGTGTGGGATTCCCACTCTGGCATACAGAAGTCGGAAATAGTCGTAGATCTCGGTCACAGTCCCCACTGTGGATCTGGGATTATGGTTGGTAGATTTCTGATCGATCGAGATTGCCGGCGAAAGCCCTTCGATACTCTCCACATCCGGCTTTTCCATCTGTCCCAGAAACTGCCGCGCATAGGAGGACAGAGACTCCATATACCTTCTTTGTCCTTCAGCATAGATAGTATCAAATGCGAGTGACGATTTTCCCGAACCGCTCAGCCCCGTAAGAACAACCAGCTCATTTCTCGGGATATCCACATCAATATTCTTCAGATTATTTTCATTCGCCCCCCGGATCCTAATGTACTGACGGGCGTCCATTTTCTTTCCCATTGTATATCCTTCCTTATCAGCATCTTATTATCAGTCATCAATCCATGTCATTCAGCATTTTCTTCAGATCGATCAGCTTGTCACGCAGCTCTGCAGCCGCTTCGAAATTCAGCTCTGCGGCTGCCTTCTTCATCTGCTTTGTCAGATCCGCGGTCAGCTTTTCCAGTTCTTTTCTGCTCATAGACTCCGGATCCTTCTCCATGCGCAGTTCCTCTGACGCCACCTTCTTCGAAATACTGATCAGGTCACGTACCGACTTCTGGATTGTAGTCGGTGTGATGCCGTGCTCTTCATTGTATTTCATCTGGATTTCCCGGCGGCGTCTTGTCTCATCGATCGCCATCTGCATGGACTCGGTAATCGTATCTGCATACATGATGACATGTCCTTCTGCATTACGAGCTGCCCGTCCGATCGTCTGGATCAATGAGGTCTCAGAACGCAGAAACCCTTCTTTGTCCGCATCCAGGATAGCCACAAGCGTGATCTCCGGGATGTCCAGTCCTTCTCTCAGAAGATTGATCCCCACAAGGACGTCAAACACATCCAGCCGCATATCCCGGATAATCTCGGTCCTCTCCAGTGTATCCACATCTGAGTGCAGATATTTGACACGGATTCCGACCTCACGCATATAATCCGTCAGATCCTCAGCCATACGTTTGGTCAGCGTGGTCACCAGGACCTTATTCTTCTTTGCCACTTCCTTATTGATCTCGCCGATCAGGTCATCGATCTGTCCCTCCACAGGGCGCACTGTGACCTCAGGATCAAGAAGGCCGGTCGGGCGGATCACCTGCTCTGCACGGAGTAGTTCATGTTCCTCCTCATATGGTCCCGGAGTAGCTGAGACAAACAGGACCTGATTAATCTTACTCTCAAACTCTTCAAAATTCAAGGGACGGTTATCCTTCGCCGAGGGAAGCCGGAATCCGTAGTCGACCAGTGTCGACTTTCTTGACTGATCGCCGTGATACATCCCTCCGATCTGGGGGATCGTCTTGTGGGACTCATCGATCATCATGATAAAATCATCCGGGAAATAATCAATCAGAGTATAAGGCGGCTGTCCCGGGGCAAGCCCCGCAAGATGCCTGGAATAATTCTCGATCCCGGAACAGAAACCAGTCTCTTTGAGCATCTCAATGTCAAAATTTGTCCTCTCCGCGATCCTCTGCGCTTCCAGAAGCTTATCCTGCCGTTTGAATTCTTTTACTCTCTCATCCAGCTCTTCCTCGATATCATGGATCGCCCTCTTGATATTCTCTTTATCCACCACGTAATGAGATGCAGGAAAGATCGCCACGTGCTTCAGCTCATCCTTGATCTCTCCTGTCAGGATATCGATCTCCGTGATACGGTCCACCTCATCTCCGAAAAATTCGATGCGGATCGCAGTATCACTCTCATACGCCGGGATGATCTCCAGGACATCGCCGCGCACACGGAATGTTCCGCGGTGAAAGTCCATATCGTTGCGGTCATACTGGATCTCGATCAGCTTCGCCATGACTTCATCCCTGTCCTTTATCATTCCCGGACGCAGCGAGATCACCATGTTCTGGTAATCCACCGGGTTTCCCAGACCATAGATACAGGACACACTGGCAACGATGATGACATCCCGCCGCTCGGTCAGCGCCATGGTGGCGGAGAGACGGAGCTTGTCGATCTCGTCGTTGATGGAGGAGTCCTTGGCGATGTAGGTGTCGGAGGAAGGAACGTAGGCCTCCGGCTGGTAGTAATCATAGTAGGACACAAAATATTCCACTGCGTTATCAGGGAACATCTCCTTGAATTCTCCGTACAACTGAGCGGCCAGTGTTTTATTATGGGCGATAACCAGTGTCGGTTTC